>NZ_JBITEM010000010.1:0-418864 GCF_044455225.1 Nocardia sp. NPDC051321
CCCGCTCACGCAGCTCGGCCGGATACTTCTTCCTCGACGACACGACTCCATCCTTCACAGAAGATGAAGTCCCCGGACTCACCGGGGGGATTCACCTGGCTGGTTGGCTGTAGTGCTGTTCTTGAGATTTTGAGCAGAGCGAGCCGTGCCATCGAGGTGAGTGAAATGGTCGTTCGCGGGTGTTGAGGTGAGTCGAATGGTCGTTGATAGAGATCATTTAGCGACCTTTTGACTCACGTCAATTCTTGTAAAGTTCCTGGCGCGCAACGGTAGTCAGTTGACGACGCTGGAGCCTGCGATCGCGAACGTAACTGGTCCTCCGAAGGTCTCGAGAACAGCACCACAGCCAACCAGCCAGGCTGGGAGATCAGATCGCGCGCCTGACCGTAAGGGGAAGGTCGGGGACGCCACACGACGCGCCCAGCATTATCGGGGAAATACATAGGACGGGTGCACCTTCACGGAAGTCTCCGCGTACGAAACCCTCACGGCCGCAGCAAACACCACCGCCGTCTTCGCACACGTACTCAACCTTGAGCTAACCAGCACGTGTGCGAAGCGGAACCTATCTGTCGCTTGGGCTACAGGTTGCCGACGATGTGTTCGAGGCGTTCCGCGACGAGCTCGCGGGCCTTTTCGCGCAGGGCGGGGCGGTAGCCGCTGGGGTAGACGGGGTCGCCGGGTGCGTAGTCCTTGAGGACTTCCTTGGCGAGGGTGATCTTGTGGACCTCGGTGGGGCCGTCGGCGATCGCCATTACCTCGGCGTAGTTCATCATGTCGACGAAGGGGAGGTCGGTGCTGACGCCGATGGCGCCGTGCAGGTGCAGGGCGCGCTGGGCGATGTCGTGCATGACCTTGGGCATGGCTACCTTGATGGCGGCGATGTCCTTGCGCACCTTGAGGTAGTCCTGTTCTTTGTCGATGCGCCATGCGGTGCGCAGGACGAGCAGGCGGAACTGCTCCATTTCGATCCAGCTGTCCGCGATGCGTTCCTGGGTCATCTGCAGGCCGGCCAGGGGGCCCTTGCGCATCGGGCGGGAGACGACGCGTTCGGCCATCATGTCGAAGGCCTTGCGTACCAAGGCGACTGTGCGCATGGCGTGGTGCACGCGGCCGCCACCGAGGCGGGTCTGCGCGACGATGAAGCCCTGGCCCTCGGCGCCGAGCAGGTGGTCGGCGGGTACCCGGACGTTGGTGAAGCGCAGGTGTCCCTCGTGCTCGCTGAAGCCGTGCACGTGGAAGTTCTTGACGATCTCCAGGCCGGGGGTGTCGGCGGGCACGATGAACATCGACATGCCCTGGTACGCACTGACATCGGGGTTGGTGACCACCATGACGATGTGGAAGCTGGCGAACTGCGCGTTGGAGTTGAACCACTTCTCGCCGTTGATCACCCAGTGGTCGCCGTCGCGGACCGCGCGCGTCTTGAACGTCGTCGGGTCCGAGCCGCCGGTGGGTTCGGTCATCACATAACAGGAGCCGATCTCGCCGGCCAGCAGCGGCGCGAGATACTCGGCCTTCTGCTCGTCGGTCCCGTAATGCGCGAGAATCTCGGCATTGCCGGAATCCGGTGCCTGGCAACCGAATACCGACGGCGCCCAGAACGACGTGCCGAGTACCTCGTTGAGCAGGGCCAGCTTCATCTGCCCGTAGCCCTGGCCGCCGAGCTCGGGACCGAGGTGGCAGGCCCACAGTCCCTGCTCCTTGACCTGCTCTTTGAGCGGGCGCATCAGCGCCATCGCCTCTTTGTCGGTGCGGTCGTACGGGTTCGGGTAGAGCAGGTCGAGCGGCTCCACCTCGGTGCGGACGAATTCCGCCGCCCAGTCCAGCTTCTGCTGGAAGTCCGGGTCGGTCTCGAAATCCCAAGCCATGGTCAGCCTTTCGTGTGGTTGTCGGTCGTGGTCACCACGCCGTCGAGGAACGTGGTCGCGAGTATGTCGGCGATCTCGGCGGGGGAGTGCCCGCCGTGCGGTCGGTACCAGAAGGTCACCATGTTCAGCATGCCGAGCACGCTGTTGGTGACCACGTGGTCGTCGGTGCGCAGCAGTCCGGCGGCGTGGCCCGCGTCGATCACCCGCTGCCAGCAGTGTTGCACGCGATCACGCAGTTGCTGCAGCTGCGCGCCGCGCTCGCCGCTCAGCGCGGTGACATCGCGCAGCTGGATGGCGACCTCGCGGCGGTGGTCGATGATCAAGCCGACGTGGCTGTGGATCAGCTTGCGCAGCTTGGTGATCGGATCGTCGGCGCTTGCCGCGATCTGTTCGGCGTCGACCAGCATCAGCTGGATGTAGTCGTGCAGGATCTGCCAGAGCAGTTCCTCTTTGGAGCCGATGTGGTAATACAGCGCGCCGCGCTGGACGTCGGCGCGGTCGCCGATCTCCGCGACGCCGGTGCCGTGGAATCCCTTCTCCGCGAACAGGTCCACCGCGGCCCGCACGATCCGCTCGCGGGTGTCACCCGCCGTGGATTCGGAGGCCGGCGGGCGGCCGCGCCTGCGGGTGGGCGCGATGTCGCCCCGCAGTGCATCGCTGCGGGTGTTCATCGGGCCGGATCCAGCACTACCTTGCTCACGCCGTCCGCGCGCTCGGCGAACAGCTGGTAGGCGTTCGCGCCGTCGGACATCGGGAGGGGATGGGTGACAACGACTTCCGGACGCAAGCGGCCCGCCGCGGTCAGTTTCAGCAAGGTCGGCAGCTCGTATTGGATCGAGCACAGCCCGATGTGGAATTCGAGCTCCTTGACCTGGGCCAGCGGCATATGGAACGGGTACGCGCGGTTCTGGTTGACGCCGATGACGCTCACTCGGCCGCGGTGCCCGACCGCGCTGATGGCCAACTTGATGGTGGCGTCGGCGCCGACCGCTTCGATCGCGACATCCGCGCCGCCGCCGAGCATGTCGCGAATCGCGAGCTTCGGGTCGTCCGCCTCGATCGGCTCGGCGCCGAGCACGGCGGCCTGCTTACGTCGTTCGGCGATCAGGTCGACGCCGAGCACCCGCGCCGCCCCCATCGCGAACGCCGACTGGATCGCCATCAGGCCGACCGGGCCGAGGCCGATCACCACCACGGTCTCGCCGGGTGCGATGCGGGCGCGTCGAGCGCCGTACCAGGCGGTGGGGGCGTTGTCGGTGAGCACGACCGCGGCTTCGTCGCTGACCCCGTCGGGTAGGCGTATCAGGTTTCCATCGGCGTGCGGGACGGCGAGCAGCTGGGCTTGGCCGCCGGGCAGCGAGCCGCCGAGGCCGTAGCAGGCGTCGATCGGCGCGGGAGTCCGCTCGCAGGCCGCGACGATGCCGACCCGGCATTGCGCGCATCGATCGCACCCGGCCGACGCTGACACCAGCACCCGGTCGCCGATCGAGAGACGGCGCACCTCGGGGCCGAGTTCGACGATCTCGCCGACAGCCTCGTGCCCGACGCTGTAACCGATCTTGTCGCTGAACCCGTGTCCGCCGTAGATATGCAGGTCGCTGCCGCAGATGCCGCTCGCGGTTACCCGGATGATCGCGCTGTCCGGCGCGGTGAGGATCGGGTCGGGCACGTCGGAGTACGAGATCTGCCGCGGGCCTTGGTAAGTCAGTGCTTTCATCGCCAGCCGCCGTCCAGTGCGAGAGTGGCGCCGGTGCAGAAGGCGGCGGCATCGGTGGCGAAGAATAGCGCGGCGCCGACGATCTCGTCGGGTGTGCCGACGCGGCGTTGTGCGTTGAGACTGCTGATCTGGGTGCGCATTTCGTCGGTCCATGCCTTGGAGATGTCGGTGGCGAAGGCGCCGCACTGAATCGTGTTGACCCGCACCGTCGGTCCGAAAGTTTGCGCCAGACCCACGGTGAGCGTGTTCAATCCGGCCTTCGCCGCCGCGTAGGGCAGCGCGAACGGCGCGGGGCGGACCGCCTCGATCGAGGAGATGTTGATGATCGAACCGCCGCCGTCGGCGGCCATCCTGGTGCCGATTAGGGACGAAAGCCTAAACGGCCCTTTGAGATTCACGCCGATCACCTTGTCGAACAGGGCCTCCGAGACCTGATCCAGGCTCGGGTACAGCGGCGAGAGACCGGCGTTGTTCACCAGTACATCGACCCGGCCGAATTCCGTGTACACAGTCTCCACCAGTGCGTCACACTGTGCCCAGTCGCTGACATTGCATTCCACCGGCAGCGCGCGCCGGCCGTGCGTGTTCTTCACCTCGTCTGCCAGCGCCACGCAACCGTCGAGTTTGCGGCTGGCGATAACCACGTCCGCGCCCGCCGCGGCGAACGCGAGCACCATCTCCTTGCCGAGTCCCCGGCTGCCACCGGTGACTACGACGACCTTGTCCGTGAGCGACACACACACTCCTGCAGATCAGAAAATGTTCCGATCAGTACATTAAATCCCCACGGCGATACAATCAAGGGGTTGTTAGGCCGACCGCCGACACACCGCGACGCGCTGTCCGATACATCCCATCCCGATCGGCGCGCCGGAATTTCCCGGCGAGACGCCGCGTTCGACCCGCTACACGGTGGTATCACTACCCACGGGTAACATGGATGCGTCTTTCCCACCCGGCTTTCTCAGAAGTGAGGCAGTAGATGACAGAGCGGATTCAGGTCGGCGGGCTCGCGGTGGCCAGCGTTCTTCACGAGTTCATCGAGAACGAGGCGCTCCCCGGAACCGGCGTAGATTCCGCCGCGTTCTGGGCCGGAGCCGAGCAGGTCATCAACGATCTCGCGCCGCGCAACCGCGCGTTGCTCGCCGAGCGCGACGAGATCCAGGGCAAGGTCGATGCCTGGCATGCCGAACACCCCGGCGCCAACTACGACAAGGCCGCCTACAAGAGCTTCCTCGGCGAAATCGGCTACCTCCGTCCGGAGCCCGCCGATTTCCAGATATCCACCCAGAACGTGGACACCGAGATCGCCACCACCGCGGGCCCGCAGCTCGTGGTGCCGGTGATGAACGCCCGCTTCGCGATCAACGCCGCCAACGCGCGCTGGGGTTCGCTCTACGACGCGCTCTACGGCACCGACGCCATCTCCGAGGCCAACGGCGCGGAAAAGGGCAAGAGCTACAACAAGGTTCGCGGCGACAAGGTCATCGAGTGGGCGCGTAACTTCCTCGACGACGCCGCGACGCTGATCACCGGCTCGCACATCGGCTCGACCTCGTACAAGATCGTCGATGGCGAGCTCGAGGTCGGCCTGGAGGACGGCACCGAGATCGGCCTTGCCGATCCGTCGCAGCTCGTCGGCTACCTCGGTGATCCGGCGTCGCCGACCTCGGTGCTGTTGAAGCACAACGGTTTACACATCGAGATCCAGATCGACCCGTCCTCGCCGGTCGGCAGCACCGACACCGCGGGCGTCAAGGATCTGGTGCTGGAGTCCGCGATCACCACGATCATGGACTTCGAGGACTCGGTCGCCGCGGTGGACGCCGAGGACAAGGTCCTCTGCTACCACAACTGGCTCGGCCTGATGAAGGGCGATCTCACCGAGAAGGTGAGCAAGGGCGACAAGACCTTCACCCGCACCATGAACCCGGACCGCGTCTACACCGCGCTCGACGGCAGTGACCTTGTGCTGCACGGTCGTTCGCTGCTGTTCGTGCGCAATGTCGGTCACCTGATGACCAGCGACGCGATCATCGACTCCGATGGCAACGAGATCCCCGAGGGCATCCTCGACGGCCTCGTCACCTCGCTCATCGCCACCCACGCGCTGCGCGGTGACACCGAATTGAAGAACAGCCGCACCGGCTCGGTCTACATCGTGAAGCCGAAGATGCACGGCCCGGACGAGGTCGCGTTCACCAGCGAGCTGTTCGGCCGGATCGAGGACGTGCTCGGCGTGCCGCGCAACACCCTTAAGGTCGGCATCATGGACGAGGAGCGCCGCACCACGGTGAACCTCAAGGCCTGTATCCAGGCCGCCGCCGAGCGTGTGGTGTTCATCAACACCGGCTTCCTCGACCGCACCGGCGACGAGATCCACACCTCGATGGAGGCCGGGCCGATGGTCCGCAAGGCCGACATGAAGGCCCAGCAGTGGATCAAGTCCTACGAGGACTGGAACGTCGACACCGGCCTGGCCACCGGGCTGCCGGGCAAGGCGCAGATCGGCAAGGGCATGTGGGCCATGCCGGATCTGATGGCCGACATGCTGGTGCAGAAGATCGGCCACCCCAAGGCAGGCGCGAACACCGCGTGGGTGCCGTCGCCGACCGCCGCCACCCTGCACGCGACGCACTACCACCAGGTCAACGTGCTGGAGCGGCAGCAGGAGATCCTGAAGGGCGGCCGCCGCGCCACCGTCGACCAGATCCTGGAGATCCCCCTCGCCGCGACCCCGAACTGGACTGCCGAGGAGAAGAAGCAGGAGCTGGACAACAGCGCGCAGTCGATTCTCGGCTACGTGGTGCGCTGGATCGACCAGGGTGTCGGCTGCTCCAAGGTGCCCGACATCGAGGATGTCGCGTTGATGGAAGACCGTGCCACCCTGCGCATTTCGAGCCAGCTGGTGGCCAACTGGCTGCGCCACGGCATCGTCTCCGCCGACGAAGTGGTGCAGAGCCTGGAGCGGATGGCGCCGGTGGTGGATCGGCAGAACGCGGGCGACCCGAACTATCGGCCGCTTGCGCCGGACTTCGCGGGCAGCATCGCCTTCCAAGCGGCCAAGGAGCTGATCCTGGAAGGCACCAAGCAGCCCAACGGATACACCGAGCCGATCCTGCATCGGCGTCGGCGCGAGGCGAAGGCGGCCTGCAAGTAGGGTGATGTTCAGTGGCTGAAAAGTAGCCTCCAGCAGCTCTTTTCGGCGCGAGGCCCCGCACCGGAGACACCCGGTGCGGGGCCTCTTCAATTAGCGGAGATCAACTCGAATACCGGTCCGTCACGCTCAAAACGGTCACATAAACCGGCTGTGCAGCCATCCTCCGCGCCGAGTCCGAACCACTTGCCACAGAGAACAACTCGCCGGCTTCGACGATCTGCCTCATGAACAGCGAGGCAAACGCTTCGGATGTCGTCCCACCAACTCGAGGCACCGCGGGTCAGCGCCCCCGCTCCTGCCGCACGATCAACGGGATCGGACAGCCATCGCCAATGGATCTGAGTCATGCAAGTCGGAGCGGGGCAATGAATTTGGTTAACTGGCGACAGACCAGAATCGCTGACCGGACGCGTACGCCGTCCCACACGATAAGCGACCCCGGCTTGTCAGTCGATCGACGCCTTCATTACACGGAGCAACGGCGGGGGCTCGGGCAAGCCGAAGTAGCGAGCTGACGCCGTGGTGATCGCGGCGTGTTCGGACTGGCCGACCGGCCGGAACGACGTCTGCGGGGCGGATTCAGGGGCGACATCGGGTGAATCGGCACGGTTCGGCACCGCGGCAGAATTGGATAGCGCACGGCGCAGGGCGTCGTTGACGATGCGTGTCTTCGACCGACCTTGTTTGCAGACGGCCTTTTCGATCAGCTGCGCGACATCGTGATCGAGACTCACGGTCGATCTCATCATCCAATGGTCCTTCCCGATAGGGATTCGGAAAGCAGATGAGCGAGTGGTAACCGATCTCACGCAGTTGAACGAATCGATTTTGGCGGGACTGAGGGGCGCGCTCAGCGGCATCTCAGATGATCTAGAACATGTGTCGACACGGGTCGACACCCTCGAGGCGACGTACGGCGCATTCGCATCAATCAGTCAACAATTCGATCTCGGGTGTCCGGCGTTCCTCGCCGGAGGGTCCGAAGATGATGCCGTTTTTCCAGCCGCTGCGTTCGAATAGCCGCATGACCGGTGTGGCCACGAAGGTGGTCACGATTGCCATCAGTGCCAGGATTGTGTAGAGCTGGCCGGTGATCAGTCCGGCGGTGAGGCCGATGTTGAGCAGGATCAGTTCCATCAATCCGCGGGCGTTGGCAAGTGAGCCCATCGCGCCGGCTTCGCGCCAGCTCATGCCCTGCCAACGCGCCGCGAGCCCGATGGCGCCGAACTTGCCCGCGAAGGACACCACCATCACGATGGCCGCGACCGCCAGGACCTTCGGCTCGAAGATCAGGCTGAGTTTGGTGTTGAGTCCGGAGTAGATGAAGAACCCGGGCAGCAGCAGGTAGGCGACCAAGGGTTCGAAACGATCGCGGATGGTGTCGAGGAACTGCCCGCGTGGCATCACGCACCCGGCCACGAAGGCCCCGAACACCGAGTAGATGCCGACGTAGTCGGTGAACCAGCTGCCGAGCAACACCACGAGCAGCACGATCACCAGCGGCGTGACCGGCAGACCACCGGTGCGTTCGCCGTCACCGTCGAGCGGTTTCCAGGTGTTCAGTCGCGCCAGCAAGGGCCGCGCGAGGACGGTCATGAACACCAGATAGGCCAGTCCGCCGCCGATCGCGAGGAACGCACCGGACATGCTGTCTTTGGTGGTGGCCACGACGGTGGCCAGCAGCACCCAGGCGCAGGCGTCGTCAAAAGCCGCGCACGACAGCGACATTGTGCCCAGCCGGGTGTTCAACAACCCCGAGGCGTGAATGATCCAGGCCAGCATCGGAAACGCGGTGATGGCGACCGCCGAGGCGACGAACAACCCACCCTGCACACTGCCGACTTTGTCGGTGAAGTAGTCGCCTTGGCCGACCATCCACCAGCCGACCAGCCCACCCAGCGCCAGCGGGACTCCGATACCGGCGAACGAGGTGGCGCCGGCCTTACCGAGGTGCGACCGCAGAATCTCGAGCTTGAACGAGGCACCCACCAGGAACATGTACAGCACCAGGCCGAGCTGGCCCACCACATAAATGGTGGTCAGATTCGGATGGGTGATCATCGCCGAGCCCACCTTCAGCGTCGTCGGGAACAGCCATTCCTGCCCCGCAGGCCACACCGCGCCCAACACCGATGGCCCCAAGACGAAGCCGGCGGCCATGATCGCCACCACCTGAACCTGCCCCAACCGCCGGAACACCGGCCACAACAGGCGACAAGTCACGAGAATGAACGCGACCTGCAAAAAGAAATGCGTTGCGACTTCGAGTAATGAGGGCATCGAAAACCTCGCTGGGTTGAAACTATTGTGTTCGTCGGACCTGCGTTGTCGCCGACATTGTTTATGGATACGCGTGAATCCAGCCGATCGCAAGAATCCCCGCGACGAAAGCCGCGAGCGTAACGTAGACAATCAGCCAGGGGAGCCACGAAAAGCGGCTTCTCATCAACTCTCCCCTCCGCTGGCGTGCGGACGTTGCTGCGGCTGAATTGTCAGCTGATGGCTTGCTCCGCGTATTTCGGCAGCAGGCTGAGAAACTGCGGCGGCACCAGGAACGGGTGCACTTCGACCCGATCCCAGACCTTGTGAATGATGTACGGCTCGTTTTCGAGCCACCGATCGATTTCCTCGCGGCTCTCGAAATCGACGATCAAGACTCCGCCGGACATCTTGCCTGTTCCATCGAGGATAGCGCCGCCGAACAGGAATGAGCCCTCCCGCATCATCTTCTCTCCATTGGCCATATGGTCGGGCCGGATCTCCATCCGACGCTCGAATGTGCCGGGTCCGGTTCCGTCGTGGGCTATTACTGCGTAGAGCATGGTGAGTTCCTTTCGGTAATTCGCCGACTGGTTTATTCCGGTCGTCGTAAACTGTTCGTCCGCGTGGTCAGTCGTTCGTGCGTTGCGCCCACACGGAGACGGTGATAGGGGTGTAGATCACGGTGTCGGAGGGCTGTTCCAGGAGTTCGAAAGCGGCGTCGACTTCGTTCTGTCCCATCAGACCCGCCTTGACGATCATGGGTGCGAGCTTGGCCAAACTCAGCGTGATGGATTGGATGTCGGGCGTGCCCGCTTGGATTGCCGTGAGCTGACAGTCGGTGCCCAATACCTTCAGCCCGGTACGCCGCACCGCGGGCAACAGCTTCATACCGAATCCAGGGTCGGCACCGCCGAAGTAGAAGAAGCTTTCCAGCGCGCTGGCGGCCCGTGTCAGCAGCGGCGACGGCGGATCGACACGCTGGATGCTGCGAATGTCGGCCTCCTCGAGCAGCAGGAAGCCGCCGGGTGCCAGGGCTGCGACGAGCTCGCCGAGGATTCGTTCTCGTTCGTCCAGGTGCATCAACAGGATCTTGACGTGGACGAGGTCGTAGCCGCCCGCCTCCAGAGCGGTGGTGGTGATGTCTTGTTTGCGGATCTCTAGATTGGGGGCCGATATGCCTGCCATGAACTCGGTCTCGATGTCCACGGCGACGACCTTTCCGTGGTCGCCGACTCGGTCCGCCAGCCAGCGGGCGATCGACCCGGTACCGGCCCCGACCTCGGCGCAGCGCCACCCTTGCGTGACGCCGATGTGTTCCAGGTGGCGAATAGTAGCGGGATCGGTAAGGGCGGCGACCCGTTCGAGGCGGACCCGCTCTTGATCGGTTTCGCTTTCGGCCAGTTGTGGCAATGTACTCATCTCCAGAGGGTTGGGTTGTTCGGATTGCGAATGGCGGGCCGACCTGTGCGAGTTCGGTCAGACTCCGGTCTTGAAAAGTTTCGGCACCTTCATCGCGAGCATCATGTCGCCTTCGACCTTCAATTTGCCCGTCATGAATGCGCGCATGGCATCTTTCCGGCCTTCGGCGATAGCGATCCAAGTGTCACTGCTCGTGGTGAATGTGGTGTCCGGATCGGTGACCCCGCCGGGGATCAGTCGCCCTTCGCCGTTATCGATTTCGAACGCCCACACTCCGGGATCGACGTCGGTGATGTTCCATTGCAGAGTGCGGGTGAGGCCGGCGGCGGCCTTGGTATCCAGTTGCGTCGACAAAGCTTCGAACAACTCTCCTACTGTCATGGACATGGCCGGGTTCCCTTCCATTGGTGCGCCCGGTCCGGCTGCCGACTTCGGTATGAATCGCAGATCGGTCGCCGGTGCTCCTGTCGGGCGCGTCGTGAGATATTGTGTGAGTCACTTTATGAAATGACACTTACTGCTGGATTACCGGCGCTGCAAGTCCGCTTGCGCACTACGCTCCGTTACCGGTTTTCGTAGTAGTCACGATTGACACCTACCGACGACTGCAATTCTTCGGGTACCTCATGATCGGGGTAAATCGCGTCGAATGGACAGGCGGGCTCACAAGCGCTGCAGTCGACACATTCCGTCGGGTCGATATACAACCTGTCGTGGTCGGCGAAGTCCGTCTCTTGCGGACCGGGGTGGATGGCGTCGACCGGGCACGCCGCTACGCAGGAAGAGTCCTTGTGCCCGATGCAGAGCTCGGTTATCACGAATGGCATCCGTGTTTCTCCTCGGATTACGCGGCGATGCCGAGGAGAGCGGAAAGATTGGCCGGAGAAAAGAAATCGTGCCAGGCAACGGTGTTCTGTATCACGCCGAAAAAGCGATTGATCGCATCCTGGTTTCCCCGCATGGCCGCCAGTACCTCCTGGAAGGTAGGGTCGAAAGGCTCCATCTCGGCATGGCTGACAATGAAGTCATACAGCGGTTTGAGAGCTTCGTTTCGTTTGCGTTCGTATCCGGCCATCGCGGTATCGAGCGATTCCCGATCGGAGAACGCGGTGTCGACCGCTTCGGCCAGGAGCTCGGCGTCCCGAAACGCGTCGGTGATCCCCTGTGCGGTGATCGGGTCCTTATGCGCGCCTGCGTCGCCGACCAATGCCCATCCTGGACCATAGGGCCGCCGGAAGAAGTTGGGGCGGCTGCCCGCACCCATGAAACGATGTGCGAGCGTTCCGCCGGACAGCCGCTGCCCGAGATCAGGGGCGATTCCGTCGACGGTTGCGAGGTAATTGGCGTGCACGTCGGTCCTGAACTCGGCGAAGTCGCGTTCGGGTCGTTCGATGAAGACCGCGGCCTGATCGTCGTTGGTCGGGAATGCGATGACGGTGCTTCCGGGGCGGGTGTAGAACTCGAGGCCCTGCAGTTCGACACCGGACCAGTAGGTGTAGTAGCCGAATGCCAGCGGGGGAGCCGCGTGGTAAACCGGCGCATCGACGGCCGTGGCCAACACCGACCGCATGCCATCGGCGCCGATCACGATCCGGGCGTCCTCGCTGACGACGGCCCCGCCGGCGGTACGGCCGCGGATCCCGACGACCCGGTCGTCGTCGGAGCGAATGTCGGTCACCACGAACTGCTCCCGAACCTCCGCGCCGGCCCCGGCGGCCGCGTCGACGAGGAGCTTGTCGAGCACAGTGCGCTTGGGTGCGTAGATCGCGGCAAATCCGTTCTCGTCGGGATCTGGAAAGCCGGTCAAGGTGAAGTGACCGTACTGTTCGAAACACAGGTCGAGCACGATGTTGGTGACGGGTGGGCAGTTGGTCGCCTCGACCTGCTCGATCAGTCCCCAGCGGTTGAGCTGGGCGCTGCCTCCGACGGTGATCATGTGTGTCGACACCGTGTCGCTGGGAAATCTCGCCTTGTCCAGGAGCAGGACCCGATATCCCTGCTGGGCCAAAAGCATTGCCGTGGGCGCGCCTGCTACGCGTGCCCCGATTATTATCGCGTCGTACATGGCGCGTCCTTTCCTTGTCCGGCGGTCGCCCTGCGGGGTGGTGCGGCGGCGTTCACAGTGCCGGTTGTTCGGCGGGTTCGGTGCTGAGTTCGTGATCGATGCGCTGCCGCCAGATCTCGTGGGCGGGCTCGACGCTGAGGGGCGACAGATTGCGACGCGCCTGCTCCACAACGAGTGCGGCTTGCGCGGCGCTTCGCTCGGCGAAGATCTGACAGGCGAGGTCGGTGTGTGGAGCCGCATTGCCGGCCTGGTGCCGTCCCCATGCGGCGATCGCCGCCCCGCGGGCCAGAACGGCGGCATAGGGCTGGGCCTTCGCGAGCAGATCATGCAACTCCGCAGCGCCGGTTCCGCCGCCATAGGCGGCCGCGAGCCCGACTCCGCTCCACAGATCGGCGTGCCGATCCGGCTGAAATCCGTTGATCGACAAGGTAACCCGTGCGACGACAGCGCCGCTGGAGAACCACAGTGCGCGCCCGACCCCCTGATCGAACAGACGCCGGGCGTATTCGGTGAGATGCGTCGGAACACGGTGGCGGTCGACGTATCGACGGCGATGGAAGAAGGCCTCGTGGAAGCCATAGCCGTCGGCGGTCACCCAGCCGAGGACGGGATCCAGCTGCGCCAACCTGGCTTCCGGCGCGCGCCGTAGCCGGGCGTAGGCCAGGCCGACCCCGACGTAGATCGGATAGATATGGCTTGCCCCGGGGCCAGCTACGAACTCCGCCAACCGGTTCCGCCAGGGAAATACGAGGTCGAGCGCGGCCAGCCCCATCCCGGCACCTTCGTACGCGAAACCTTGCAGCGCGGGTTCGATAGTCGCCACGCGTCGTTGGATGGCGGGGATCCGAGCATCCTCGAGGGTGGCGTTGTAGCCGGTCATGAGCGAGTGCGCGACCGGCCCGAAACGCTGCCACGCCTCCGGGGCGAATCCTGGCCGACTGAACACTGCCTTGGCAGAGGGAATGCCGAAAAGCATTCGGCGAGTAACTCCGATCGCAGTCATGCGTCCAGCTCCTGTCCCGTGGTAATGGCGGTGGAATCGCGCAGCCAGACGCGGCGGATCTGGTCACGCCACAGTTCGTAGGCGGGCTCGGTCTTGTCGCGCGGCAGATCTTCGGCCAGGTCGAGCGCCATCCGGGCAACTTCCGACGCGTCGGTTGCCCAGATCACGTCACAGGCGAGGTCGGTGTGTGGTGCGGTTAGACCCGACTGCGCCCGGAAGACCGACGCGACCGCGGCGCCGGCGGCTAGGTGCGGTCGGTAGCGGGCCGAGGCATCCACGAGGACGCCGATGGCCTCGCGATCCAGCACGCCCGCCGCGTAGGCGCAAGCCAAGCCGATCCCGCTCCAAAGGTCACCGCGCCGTTCCTGCGGGAAGACATCGATCGTGTCGATGATCCGGGCGACGTTGGCGCCCGTCGAGAACCAGAGACTCCGGCCGAGCCCCTGGTCGAAGCCGCGGCGTGCGTATCCGCGCAGTCGGGCAGGTATTCGTTGCTGTTCGACAGTGTGCTGCCAGGAGAAGAATCCCGCGTAGAACCCGTACCCGTCCATGACCAGCCACCGCAGGAAAGGATCTTGCCGGGCGAGGAAACGGTGTGGGTTCGTTGGTACGCGGGGCAGGACCAACCCGGCGCCGATGTACACCAGGCAGCGGTAAGGCGCTGCGGGGCCGTGCACGAATTGGGGGAGGCGTTTCTTGTACGGCAGCAGAGTGTCGAGCAGCATCAGCCCCATTCCCGCGCCCTCGTACGCGATCCCACGCAGCTCTTCGTCGACGGCGTCCAGCTCGGGCACCAATCGGTCGTGACCGGGGTTGTCCAGGGTGAAGTAGAAGGTGTCGACCAGCGTACGAGCGACTGGCTCGAATGCCTGCCACGTCCGGTCCATATCCTCTTGGGCACCGAAACGCTGCGCGGCCAGTTCCGGGAACTTGTCGGCCGACAGTTTCAGGATGGGCTGCAGAACAGTGCTGAGGGTGGGTGCCATCGCGGTCGCCTTGCCTTTCTGGAGGTCGATATCGGTGTGGTCAGTCGGTGAACTGGCCACGCAGCCGTTCCCGCCAGATTTCGTAGGCAGGTTCGACGTCATCGGTGGGCAGGTCGGTGAGGGCGTCGGCCGCGATCTCGGCGGCCTGCGCGCTGTCGATTCCGCATAGGACCGAGCAGGCGATCTCGTTGTGCGGCGCCGGATTTCCGACCTGGTGGCGTGCACGCGCGGCGACGACGGCGCCCTCGGCCAGCCGGGGGCGGTAACTGCCGGCCCGTTCACGCAGCGACTCGATCGTCGCTCGTTCCACACCTCCGGTGTAGCCGCACGCCAGACCGATTCCGGCCCAGAGGTCGCCGCGCCGGTGCTCCGGAAAGGCACCGATGATCGTCACGACACGCTTGACGTCGGCGCCGGCGGCAAACCAGATACTGCGACCGAGGCCGTGGTCGAATGCCCGCAACCCGTATCCACTCAGGTGCCGCGGTACCGCGCGCTCTTGCACGTGATGGCGGTAGGCGAAGAACCCCTCGTGAAATCCGTAGCCGTCCAACACAACCCAGCTGAACTCATCGCGGAGTCGGCGACGGAAGGGCTCTGGGTCCCGGCCCATGCGCGCGAGCCCCATTCCCGCGCCGAGATAGATGGCGTACTCGTAGGAACCAGCCGGTCCCGCGACGAAGTCACGGGTCCGTTGTTTCCAGCGGAACCAGTAGTCGAGGGCAGCCAAACCCACACCGGCACCTTCGTAGGCGAAGCCGCGCAGTTCGTCCGGGTAGGCGTCCAGTCGCGGAATCAAGGCCGACGGCCGACTGTGCAGCAGGCTGAGCTGACAACATTCGGCGACGGTGCGGACCACCTGCCGCAGCCGCTGGCCGGTCGGGTCGGCCGGGCCGGGCAGTGCCGGAAGCGAGGACGGGGCGACCGTGAAGCGCCGCTTGAGGATGGCTCCGACCGGTGTCATGGCTGGTTTCCGTTCGTCGACTCGCCGCGGGCGGTAAGAGCGTCCGTTGGCGGAGCAGTGCTAATGAGACGTGCGGCAATACGCTGTTGGAGGGCGTCGTAGGCCGGTGAGTTCGGGCTGTCGGGCAGGTCCTGCCATACGTCGTCGACGATCGATGCGGCCCCGGCGCCGGTGCTGCCGCCGCAGAGCACGTCGCAGGCCAGATCGGTGTGCGGCATCGGATTCCCCGCGCGGAGACGCCCCTTGGCGACGAACGCGGTGCCGACGGCCAACTGTGTCGCGTTCTCGCCGGCCAGCTTTCGCACATCTCGCACGGTCGCGCGGTCGACGCCGCCGACGTAGCCGCACGCGACCCCGACGCCCAACCAGAGGTCGGCATGTCGGTCCGCGGGGAACGCCGCGATGGCCCGCGCCATGGACGCCGGGTCGGCGCCGCGGGTGAACCAGATGCTGCGGCCGACGCCTTGGTCGAAAACACGGCGACCGAAGGCCGACAGGTGTGCGGGCACACGCTGCTCGTCCACGTGTCGTTTGGTTTTGAAGAACCCCTCGTGGAAGCCGTAACCGTCCAGAACGAGCCACCGAAGGACGGGGTCGTCCAGCCGCGTCAGGAATGGCTCGGGTTTGCGGCGCAACCGGGCCAACGCCTCGCCGGCACCGATGTGCGCCATATAGATATGTGGCTCGCCCGGCCCCTGGATGAAGGCGCGGAACCGGGATTTGCCGGGGAGGAAGCAGTCGAGGCCGGTCAGCCCCATCGCCGCGCCCTCGTAGGCGTAACCGCGTAGCTCCAATGGTGTCCGATCCAACCGCGGCACCAGTTCGTCGAACCGGCTACCGTCGAGGACCGTGTGGTAACCGCCGACGGCCGCGCGGACGGCCACTTCCAAATGTGCCCAGGCCGGGCTGTTTCCGCGGCTGAAGGCCGTCGCCTCTTTGTCGGAGACGCCCATGACGGCGCGGCGCAGGGGACTGAGTGTGCGACTCATCGGGTCGGGCTCCTATCGGGTAATTCGGCTTCGAGCTCGCTGAGCACCCTGGCCAATTCCGCCGCGGGGGTCTGCGCGAGTAGTTCGGCCAGCTCGTCGACCGGATCCGGTCCAGAGTCAGCGGGTGCCTGTGCGGTGTCCTCGGGCGGCTCGTCCGTGTCGGCAAAGTCGACGACCGACAGCGTCCGGGCGGCTAGGCCCGCGATCGTGGCGCCTTCCAGCAGATCGAGTACCGGCAGGTCGACCCCGAGGGCAGCATCGACGCGTCGTTTCATCTGGATCGCCATCATCGAGTCCATGCCGAGGCTGGTGAGCGCGTCCTCGTCGCCGAAGTCGGCAGCAGCCAGGCCGAGTACGAGGGCGGCGACCTCATGCAGATATGCCGCCATGACACTCGGACGCTGCGCGTCGGAGGCCTGACCGAGCGCGGCCCGGATCGGCTCACCGTCACCGAGGTCTGCCGGTATGTCGCTCGCTTGGGTTCCGAGCTGGGCGAACAGCGGTGGTAACGCTGCGGTCGCCGAGGCTTCCCGTGCCATCGCCCAATCCACGGTGATGGCCACCAGGTGAGCCGGACGCTGGGCCAGGACGCGGCCGAGGATCCGCATCCCAGCCTGCGGACTGATCAATTGGATGCCCCGTTGCGCGTACATTTGCGCCAGATTCAGCTTGTCGACCATGCCGACCGACCACGGTCCCCAGCCGATGGTGATCGCGGGCAGCCCGACCGAGCGCCGGTGGTGGGCCAGCGCATCGAGGAAGGCGTTCGCGGCAGCGTAGTTGCCCTGACCGGGAGATGCGATCACCGAGCCGGTGGAGCCGAACATGGCGAAGAAGTCGAGGGGCTGGTCACGCAATAATCGGTGTAATAGCCAGCCGCCCAACAGCTTCGGACGCAGCACCCGCTGCAAAGCGGTAGCGCTCATGCGCACCAATAGCTCGTCCTCGACCACCCCGGCTGTGTGGACGACGCCTCGAACAGGCGGGTGGGCCAGTCTTCGGTGCTCGGCCAGCCAATTGCTCAACTGCTGTTCATCCGCGACGTCGACTGCCGCGAGCTGGATGTCGGCGCCGCTCGCTTCCAGCGCGAGCAACTCGTCGATCAGAGCGCGTTGCGGATCATCGGACCCGATGGCGCGCCAGCGATCACGCGACGGCACCGGGGTGCGCGCCATCAGAACGATGTGGCACGCGCCGTGTTCCACTAAATAGCGTGCGACGAGCAGGCCGAGCGCGCCGAGACCGCCGGTCACCAGATAACTGCCATCACTGCGCAACTGCACCGGGAACGCAGGCGTGAGGTTGTCGCTTTCGACGAGTCGAGCCACGTAACGCTTGCCGTCACGGAACGCGATCTGATCCTCACCGGGTGCCGCCGAGATCTCCTCGAACAAGCAGCGGGCCTGCTCGACGGTGGTCGCGGCGGCGTCGAGGTCGACGAGACCGCCCCAGCGGGACGCGAATTCTTGATGGCCGATCACCCGGCCGAGTCCCCACATCGGTGCCTGTTCGACCGCGATGTGCCGCCGGTGCTCGCCCACTGCCTGGGCTCCGTGGGTCACCAGCCATACCCGCGTTCGCTGTGCCGCCGCGGCGGACAACGCCTGCATGGAATGCAGGACCGACAGCACTCCGATGTCCTGACTGTCCTGCAGCGCTGCTAGCGAATCGTCGGGCCCGAACCGCGAATCGAGACTCCACAGGTGCACGATCCCGGCGACCTGCCCGTCCTCGGGCAGACGTTGCAGCAGCTGGTGAAAGTGCTCGGCAACGGTGGGGTTGATCAGGTAAGCGTCGGGACCGTCCGCGCTGATCGAGTCGACGGCGCCGTGGGAAACCAGGATTACCCGACGCTCGGACTCCCGTAGTCGGCGGGCGAGATCCGCGCCGACGCCGGCCTGGTCGGCGAACAACACCCAGATTCCCGCCGCGGTGCCCTCGGCCAGGTCGACAGGGTCGACGGCGGAGTCGTCCGGGGGCAACTCCTGCCATTGCACCTCGTAGAGTCCTCGGTCTATTTGCTCGGTGGTCAGCCCGGCCGCGGCGGCCAGCGACCGGGCGCGGAACCCGCTGATCTCGACCAGGGTGTTGCCGTCGGCATCGCACAATGCGATATCACTGCAGATGTCGACGCTGTCGGCGTGGGTGATTTCGGCGACCGCGTACATGTCCGCTACCGGCGTGCCGAGGACGCTGATCCGATCAATCCGCACGGGCAGGTAGGGGATGGCTTCGCCGGGGTCGCCGGTGGCCGCGGCTAGCGTGACCTGAAAGGCGGCGTCGACCAGGGACGGGTGGAATTGGTAGCCGGTGATGTCCGCGCGGATCTCGGCGGGGATCCGCACCCGGCCGACCGCGACCGAAGTGCCGGTGTCGACCTCCTCGACGCACTGGAACGCGGGTCCGTAGTGGAATCCCATCTGTGTGGACCGTGCGTAGAAGCTGTCGCGGTCGATGCGCCCGTCGCAGCGGGCGCGCGCACCGTCGAGGTCGTGGTTGGCGCGGTCGGGTGTGCGCTGGGACAACTGCGCGGTGGCGTGCACAGTCCATTCGCGGGTACCGGCCGGGTTCGCCAGAAAACTGGCGATCACCACACTGCCGTCCTCGTCGTTCAGGATCGTGCGCAGTCTCGAATCCGCAGACTGGCCGAGCACCAGTGCTTTACGGAGCTGCAAGTTTTCCACGGTGTAGTGACCAACGCCGTAGACCTCCCTGGCCGCCGCCAGTGCCATCTCGACGAACGCGGCGCCGGGCAGCAGCACATTGTGCTGGACCCGGTGGTCGGTCAGGTAGGCGAGTTGCTCGACGTTGACCTCGCGTTCCCAGCTGTGGTGGACGGCGTTGACGCGCTGTCCGAGCAGGGCGTGCACCTGGGTGTAGTGACGGTCCTCGCGGGCCTCGACAGATTCGTTCCAGTAGGACTTGAACTGCCACGGGTAGCTCGGGAGGCGAACGAACTCGGCGTCGTGCCCATAGAACGCCGCCCAATCGACTTCGTGCCCATGGCAATAGAGCGCACCGAGCGAGCCGAGAAGGACAGTGTCATCGGGTTCTTTCCGCCGCAGCGAAGCGACGACCAGACCGGGTTGTTCCTGCTCGTCGAGTAACTCGGTGATCGGGCTCGCGAGCACCGGATGCGGACTCAGCTCGACGAAATGTGTGTAGCCGTCGGCGATCATCTGTCTGACAGCGGCGGCGAACAGCACCGTCGCACGCACGTTCTGCCACCAGTAGCTGGCATCGGCACCACTGCCGTCGATGCGGGAGCCGGTGACAGTGGAGTAGAGCGGGATTGCGGCACGGCGTGGCCGCAGCTCAGCCAAGCTCGCCTCGAGGTCCGCACGCAGCGGGTCCATGTAGTGGCTGTGGTACGGAACCTTGACGTTGAGGAAACGGTGGTACACCTCGAAGACACGCAGCTGGTTCGCCATGTCCTCGAGAATCGCGGCGTCGCCGGACAGGGTGACCGCGCTCTGGCTGTTGACGGCGGCAACGGAAACGAGCGGCCCCGCGTCGCTGACGGCTTGGTCGAGCGTCGCCGGAGTCATCCCGACGGCCAGCATGCGGCCGGTTCCGGTGGTGCGCTGCTGGAGGTTGCTGCGGTGGTAGTTCACCTTGATCGCATCTTCGAAAGTAAGGACACCCGCCAGGTACTGCGCCGCGACCTCTCCGGTGCTGTGCCCGACGATCGCGTCCGGCTCGACGCCGAGCGAGCGCCACAGCGCGGCGAGGCCCACTTGGATCGCGAAGTTGGCCGGCTGCGCCACCTCCGTTTCGGTCATCCGGGACTCGCCTTCATCGGCGAGCAGCTCCGCCAACAGCGACCAGCCGGTGTATTTGCGCAGCTCGGCATCGCAGCGTTCGATCGCCTGACGGAAGACCGGCTCGGTGTGCAGCAGCTGCCGACCCATCGCCCACCACTGCGGCCCCATCCCGGAACAGACGAACGCCAGCTTGGGGCGATGTGTCAGCTGGGCCCGACCGGTCGCGACGTCCCGGCTGCCGGAGTCGGCGAGGAAAGCGTCGAGGCGCTGTATCGCTTCGGTGGTGTCAGCCGCCACCAGCGTCAAGCGGTGATCGTGCTGGCTGCGCCGCAGCGCACTGGAATAACCGACGTCACGCAGCGAGTGTTGCCGGTCGGCCAGGAAGTCGCGCATCGCCAGCGCCGTGTCGGCGAGGGCGTCGGGACTACGCGCGGAAAGCGGGATGACGTATCGACGATCGGTGTCCGCATCCGGACGCGGGGATGTCGGCGCGGCCGCATCGGGCGCTTCCTGCAGCACGACGTGTGCGTTGGTACCGCCGAAGCCGAACGAGTTGACACCGGCGTAGCGGGTGCCGCCGGAGTCGGCCGGCCAGTTCCCGAGTTCGGTCTGAACCCGCAATTGCAGCTTGTCAAAGGGGATTTCGGGGTTCGGTTCCCGCAGATGCAGATTCGCGGGAATCCGACGGTGTTTCAACGCAAGAGCTGTTTTGATCAGGCCGGCCACGCCCGCGGCAGCCTCCAGATGCCCGATGTTGGTCTTCACCGACCCGATCACCAGCTGCTGGCCTGCCGGCCTGCCCTCGGACATCACTCGGCCAAGCGCGGCGGCCTCGATCGGGTCTCCGATGGGTGTTCCGGTTCCGTGTGCCTCCACGTACTGCACCTGGTGCGGCGCGATGTGGGCACGACGGTAGGCGATCCGCATCGCGGATTCCTGAGCATGTCCGTTGGGGACGGTGATGCCGTTGGTGCGGCCGTCCTGGGAGATGCCGGTGCCGCGGATCAACGCGTAGATCGGGTTCCGGTCGGCAAGGGCGTGACTGAGCGGCTTGAGTACCACGACACCGGCGCCTTCGCCGCGTGCGTAGCCGTTCGCGGCGGCGTCGAAGGTCTTGCAGCGGCCGTCCGGGGACAAGAACCCGCCCTTGGACTCCGCGATGGTCATGTTCGGGGCGATCATGACGTTCACCCCACCGACCAGCGCCAACGCGCATTCCTGGTTCCAAATACTCTGTGCGGCAAGATGAATCGCGACCAACGAGCCCGAGCAGGCAGTGTCGACAGTGAGACTGGGCCCGTGGAAGTCGAACGAGTACGACAGCCGGTTGGCCAGCATCGTCATCATCATCCCGGTGGCCGAGTGGGTCTGGAGTTCGTAGCGGCTCTGCACTCCGTAGTTCTGCAGCAACTGATAATCGAGCGTGAACCCGGCCATGAACACGCCGGCGTCACTGCCTGCGAGGTGTTCGACGACCTCACCGGCATCTTCCAATGCCTCCCACGCGGCCTGCAGCAACAGACGCTGCTGCGGATCGAGCCAGATGGCTTCGCGGGGCGCGATTCCGAAGAACTGTGCGTCGAATTGATCGATCCGGTCGAGGAACCCGCCGCGAAAGGTGGTCATCTTGCCGAGCTTCGAGGGGTCGGGGTCGTAGAACTTCGCGATCTCCCACCGGTCTCGGGGCAGCTCGCGGGTGGCATCGACACCGGAGCACAGCATGTCCCAGTAGGCATTCGGGCCGACGGCGCCGCCGGGAAAGTTGCATCCTATTCCGACGATCGCGATGGGTTCCGGCGGTGATTCACTGGTCATGACAATTTCCTTCCGCGGCTTCGGACGGTCTCTAGCTCGCGAGATACCTGTGCCAGCAAGAGGTCCTGGGCGCTGTGGATAAAGAAGTGGGAACCGGGCAGCGTGGTGAGCCGGAACGTGGCTCCCGCCTGGGCGCGCCACTGCCCGAGGTCGGCCGCGCTCACTCGCGCGTCTTGGTCGCCGCCGAACACCGACATCGGTACTTCGAGCGGGGGTTCTGCGTTGTACCGGTAGGTGTCGCACAGCTCGAGATCGGCGCGCAGGGTGGGCAGCGCGGCCCGCATGAGCGCGTCGTCGTCGACGACCTGCCGCGGCGTTCCTTCTTTCAACAGAACGGTTTTGAGCACCTCATCGGGCAGGTGGTGGATTTTGATGTTCGGGTTCGGCAGCTGCGGCGC
Source organism: Nocardia sp. NPDC051321 (assembly GCF_044455225.1). Classification (NCBI taxonomy): domain Bacteria; kingdom Bacillati; phylum Actinomycetota; class Actinomycetes; order Mycobacteriales; family Nocardiaceae; genus Nocardia; species Nocardia sp. NPDC051321. The sequence continues at coordinate 22,414 of NZ_JBITEM010000010.1, forward strand.
CCGGAACGCCGCCAGCAGCAGCGTGGTGGGTAGCGGCGCCTCGGCGGCACGAAGTCGCCGGGTCAGTTCGAACGCGATCAACGCCCCCATGCTGTGCCCGAAGAACGCGAACGGCATATCCAGATGGGGCTCGATAGCGCGCTGTAGCTCGAGGACGAGGGGCTCCATGCGGCGGTACGCAGGTTCGGCCACCCGCGCCGCGCGTCCGGGCAGCTGGGCCGTCCGTACCTCGACGTCCTGCGGCATGGCGTCCGCCCAAGGTCGGAACACCGAGGGACCGCCGCCTGCGTAGGAGAAGCAGAACAGACGGCAGGTCGCCGCCGGACGTCGGCGATGACACACCCACCACGACTCGCGTGGCGGCGCTTGGGCCCCGCGCAACCTTTCCATCAGTTCGGCGCGCGCGGCCTCGGGAAGCCGGGCGATCCGCTCGTGCAGATCGCGTTCGTGGCGCCGCAGGCCGGCGGTCATGCGCCCTCCCTCGTTGTTCCGGCAAGTTGCCGGTCACTTCGGAGGGAGATCCAGCGCGTGCTGATCAGGCGCAGGTGCCGATCGTGTTCGTGGACCGCGACAAGTGCGGCGAGTTCAGGGTCGCTTCGCCACTGCTGTGCCCGGAGCTGTTTCGCCGCATCACCAGATGCTTCGAACTCGGCGGTGATTTCGGCGATCAGTTGTCCGGAAAGCTGTTCGATGAAACGAATGTTGGCGGCGAACTGGGCGGCGAACCCGGTGGCATCGAGGTCCGCGGTCATCCCCACGTGCAGGCGGGGCATGAAGTCGAAGTCGTAGAAGCGAATGAACGGGTCGAGCTCCGTGGTGCTGTCGAGCGCACCCCATTCGCGCAGGAACCGCTGCACCTGCTTGCTGGCGACGCTGAATCGGGCGAGGCCGACGACGATCTCTGGGTTATCGGCGAGCTGACGAATCTGATCCTGAAAGAACAGCAGGCCGGGAACGGCCCAGTACACGGCCGTGTCCCAGATGACTTTCACGAGCATGACCCGCGCCTTGCCCATGAGCGGATACTGCTGTTCGTAGATCTGCAGCCAACCCTCGGCGATCAGCAGGAACACCCGATTGTGGATCGCGGCGAGTTCGGCCACGTCCTCTCCGTCGAGGGAGCGACTGACCAGATCGGTGATGAGACCGTTGCTGATCGCGATGAGATCCAGACCCGGCGAATACAGGGGATCCAAGAAGACCCCTGCCTCTCCGGCAAGGCACCAGCGCTGCGGCGAAAAGACTTGCTCGCAGCTGTAGGCGTAGTCCCGCATGACCCGGAAGTCCTGCAGCTTGTCGCGGTGCTGTTCGATGATCGCCGCGCACTGTGGTTCGTGTTCGTTCAGCCACCGCATTGCCCGCTCGAACGTGTTGAAGCTCGCGAATGGGTGGACAGCGGGGTCTGCCACGACACCGATGCTGATGGATCCTGAGGCGAGCCGGATCAGCCATACCCAATAGCCCTCGCCCATCAGGTGATTGGTCGACAACTCGCGACGGCCCTCCTCGATGCGGCGGCGCCATTGCGGATCGTCGGACCAGTCGTCGATGTCGATGGGGTGACCGATCCGGAACCAGGCTGCGTTGGCGTGGTGGCCGACCCGTTTGCCGAGTCCGAGTCGCCGTTTGAGCAGGCAGGCTCGGCCGGTGGCGTCGACGACCCAGCGGGCCGAGATCGTCGACAGATCGCCGTCTTTGGTTCCGACGCGGATCAGATGGAGGCCGTCGTCGGTGGCCAGCTCGACTTGGTGAACCCTGGCTCCGGAAACAAACGTGACGTCGTTGTCGAGCAACACGTCACCGAGTGCGTTCTCGAGCCGGCCTCGATCCAGCTGGTAAGTCCCGACCGCGCCCGGTGGCCGCACCGAGTGGCCGAGCTCGACGCGGCCGGCGATATCGTCGTTGCGCCCGTTGCTGAAGAACATGCGCAGCCCGAACTTTTTCAGCTGCTCGTCCTCGAGATGCTGTCGCAGCCCGAGCACCTCACGGAGGTAGTAACCGGCGATCTCCACGGTGGACTCGCCGACCTTGTGGGTGGTTTCCGGGACCGGGTGGTCCTGACGTTCGAGCACCACGATCGTGGTGTCCGGCCTGCTCCTGCGTAACTGCAATGCCAGCGTCAGCCCGGCGATCCCGCCTCCTATGACAGCCACGTCGACAACCTCGGCTACGTCACCGATCCCGATCATGCGCCCGCCTCCACCTTGTTCGGGATCGGGCGGCCGAGGGTGATCCACGCCTTATCGATCGGGTTGTGCCGCTGCCGAAGCTGGAAGGCCGCTATGAATTCCATGAGCAGCGGATCGGCCAGCCAGTTGTCGATCTGTTCGATCGTGGCGGGGGCGCCGGCGTCGGCAGCATTCAGCACGTCGATGACTGTGCTCACCAATTGCCCGGCGACCTGCTCGAGCAGCTGCACGTTTTCATCGAACCGGTCTTCGAGTTCATCGTCGGGCAAGCCGGCGGCCATGCCATTGTGCAGATCGACGATGAAGTCCAGCAGCGAGTAGGGATCGGCGAATGCGTCTGCGGCCGACATGTCGGCGGCGTCATGCCATTCACGGAAAAACTCCTGGACCCGAGAATGGATGATCCACGTGCGTTGCAGATTGACGTAGGCGCGCGGACTTTCCCCGAGGCGACGGAACTTGTCGTGGAAGAAGAGCAGGCCGGGGACCGCCCAGTAGATGATGGTGTCCCAAATGACCTTCGCGACCATCACCTGCGGGTTGCCCATGATGCGGTACTGCTTGGCGTAGGCGACGAGCCAGATGTCGGCCAGAACCAGGTACACCTGATTGTGGGCAACGGAGAGTTCTTCGATGTCCTGGCCGTCGCGGTCGCGGACGACCAGGTCGGTGATGAGACCATTGCTGATCGCCATCAGGTCGCCACCAGATGAGTACAGCGGATCGATGGATACTCCGGCTTCGCCCGTCAAACACCATCGCTGCGCGGAGAAGACCTGGCGGCAGCCGTAGGCATAGTCCTTCATCACGCGGAAGTCCCGCACCTTGTCGCGGTGGCGCCGCACGTCGGCGGCGCATTGCGGTTCGTGCACCCGCAGCCAGTCGAGCGCACGGTCGAAAGTGTTGAATCCCTCGAAGGCGTGGGCGTCGGCGTCGGCGACGATGCCGACGCTGGTGAATCCCGATGCGAGCGGGATCAGCCATACCCAGTAGCCGGGTCCCATCAGATGATTGGTCGACAGGCGCCGCTGCCCGCCGCTGACTCGTTCCTGCCAGGCCAGGTCATCCGACCACTGCTGGACGTCGATCGGGTGGTCGATGCGAAACCATGCCGCGTTCGCGTGATGGTCCAGTGGTTTTGCCAGACCGAGCCTGCGTTTGAGCAATCCGGCCCGTCCGGTGGCGTCCACTACCCAGCGGGCATCGCTACGGCGATCGTGGTCGCCGACGCGGAAATAGATCGAGTGGTCCCGGTCGTCGGTGCGCAACTCGACGTCGCGGACTTTACAACCTTGCTGGAGGCTGACGCCCAGATCGACGACGAGCTCGCCGAGCATGTTCTCCAGGCGACCGCGGTCGAGCTGGTAGGCAGGCAGCGGCGCCTCGGAGATCTGGCCATATTCGACGCGCCGCGCGATGTCGTTGTTCCCGGCGTAGGGAAAGAACATTCGCAACCCGAACTTGCGGAGCTGGTGATGGTTCAGATGTTCTTCGAGGCCGAGCACGTCGCGCAGGTAGTGCGCCTGGACCTCGACGCTGGATTCGCCGACTTTGTGCGCGGCCTCGGGAACCGGATGGCGCTGCCGCTCGACCACCAAGACCTCGAGGTCCGGTCGGGTACGTTTGAGCTGGACCGCCAGCGTCAGGCCCGCGATCCCGCCGCCGAGGATCGCGACGTCGAAGCGATCGGTTTCCCCGCTATGCGTAGGTGGCTGCACTGCGTCGTTCATGAGTGTTGTCTCCGTTCTGTTCACCGGCGGGATCGGGTTGCCGGGATCCGGCGTTCGGCAATGTCATCCAGCCCTCGCTGGTGGGGGAGCGGTGTCGCTCGCGACGGAAGGTCGCGAGCAGCTGCCCGACCAACGGGTCGCGCTGCCAGCGCTGGATTTGCGCCATCACCGCGTCCTCGTGATACCGGCCCGCGTACGCGTCTATGACCGTGCTGATCAATTGGCCGGCCAATTGCTCGAACAGTTGCCTGTTGGCGGCGAATCGTCTTTCGAAATCGGCGTCGGTGAGCTGGTCGGTCATGCCGGTGTGCAGCTGCACCATGAAATTCAGTGGGGAATAGAGATCGACAAATCTCGCATCGAGTTTGCTGTCATCGATGGTCTCCCATTCGCGGAAGAATGCCTGGACGCGATTACTGATCTCGGTCAGGCGGCCGAGGTCTGCCGCGACCGGGGGATGATTTGCCACACTGTGGAATTTGTCCTGGAAGAACAGCAGACCGAAAACGCCCCAGTAGAAGGCAGTGTCCCAGATGACTTTTGAGGTCATCACCTGCGCATTGCCCATCAACCGGTATTGCTTTTCGTATATCGCAAGCCACATCGCGGCGAGCTGTCGAAACAGCGAGTCGTGGATCGAGGCGCGTGTTGTCACGTCCTCGCCGTCTAGTGCGCGGCCGACGATATCGACGACTAGGCTGTTGCTGATCGCAATCAAATCCAAGCCGGGCGAGTAGAGCGGATCGAGAAATACGCCGGATTCGCCGGTGAGGCACCATCGCGCGTCGCCGGCATACACCTGATCACAGCCGTAGGAGTAGTTCTTCATTACGCGAAAGTCCTGCACTTTGTCCACGTGCTCCGCTATCGCGGCCGCGCATTGCGGCTCGTGGTTGCGCAACCACTCCAGTGCCCGATCGAAAGTGTTGAATTCGCTGAACGAGTGCGCGGCGTCTTCCGCGACGATGCCTATGCTGATCGAACCCGAAGCCAGGGCGATCAGCCATACCCAATACCCGGACCCCATCAGATGGTTCGTCGACAACGCCCGATCGCCCTCCACGATCCGTCCCTGCCACGCCGAGTCAGCTGTCCAGGTCCCTATGTCGATCGGATGGGCGATCCGGAACCACGCGGCGTTGGCGACGTGCTCGACAGGCTTGCGCAGCTGCAACTTTCGCTGAAGCACGGTGCCACGACCGGTGGCGTCGACCACCCAGCGCGCCTGGATGGTGCGCTCACCGCCGTCGTCGAGTAGTCGAATGTGGTGCGCACCGGCGTGGTCGGCGAGGTCGACCCGCAGCACCTTGCACCCGGGGTTGAATTCGATCCCCGCGGCGCGGCACCGTTCGCCGAGCTCGTTTTCCAGACGGCCGCGATCCAACTGATAGGTGCACAGCGGCGGAAACTGTGAGCTGCCGAGTTCGACGCGCTCTGCGATATCGGTGTTGCCGTCGTTGCTGAAGAACATTCGCAGCCCGAATTTACGGATCTGCTGCGTCGACAGATGATCTTCGAGGCCGATAATGTCACGCAAATAGTGGGCCGCGATCTCGACCGTCGATTCGCCGACCTTGTGCGTTGTTTCCCGGACCGGATGCGCTTGCCGCTCGATCACCGTTATGCGGGTATCGGGGCGAGCCTTATGGAGCTGTATGGCAAGAGTAAGTCCCGCAACGCCACCGCCGATAATGGCGACGTCGTAATGGTCATGGTCCGCCGAATCGCGTTCCAACAGTTCCCGAAGGGATTGGGCGAGGACATTCCGTTGCTGTCCGGACAGCGCCGCGATTCGCTGATGTGTCGCAGTCATTTTCATGCGTATCCTCCCGGTGATCACGGATGACTCTTGCCGGGGCGGGTTACAACGGGCTTACTCTGCGCGCAAGTGCGACAAGACGACACGGTGCACCGACTGGTCGCACCGGCCGCCGCTTGTCGAAAAGTGATCCGTCGCGGCCTCTGGTCCTACCAGTCGAGTGGCACTTCAGCGCGCTGGCGAGGGGACTGTACAGGTGCCCCGCGGAATTGGGGCCGGACGCGACGGCGAATATCCGGTATAACAAAGGGGTCGCGCTTCCTACTGCTGGCGGCGTCTCAGCTCACGGCATCAGTTTGTTGATCGTGCGGTCGCCAGCGAATCGTCTTGCGCAACCACGGGGGTTGATCGACCATGTCAATTCGTGACACCGACGGCGTGCCCGCTATCAGAGATTCGAACGGGTCGGGTGTCCGTAGTGAGTATCGGGCCTGGCTGTTCGGCCCGTTCAGAGTGACGCGCGACGACGAACCGCTCGGCGAGCCGACCTGGCCGCGGGCCAGTGCGCGGAAGCTGCTCAAATGGTTGCTGCTCAATCCCGGTGAGTCGTCCGGTGGCACGGACCTCTGCGATCTGCTGTGGCCCGGTCGGCGCAGCAAGGACTGCACCAATCGGCTGCACGTGACGCTGCACTGCCTTCGCCAGATCCTCGAGCCGGACCTCGCCCGTCAGCAGGCCTCGACCTTCATCCGCACTGATCGCCACGGCCGGTATTGGTTCGAACCTGCCGGCTGCTGGTGGCTCGACGTCCTGGAAACCGAGCGGCTGTGGCAGGCCGCGAGGTCGGCTCGCCGCAACCGCGACCGGGCCGCGGCGATCGTGCTCTACCAGCAGGTGATCAGCTACTACGAGCAAACGTTCCTTCCTGAAGACATCTACGATGACGCGTTCGACCCGTTCCGGACCAGTCATGGGCGCAGGTATGACGCGGTGCTGCGCGAGCTGCTTGATCTCTATCTCCACGAGGGGCTCAACTATGAGGTAATTTCGTGTGCTTCGGCTTTGCTGGAGAACGATCCCTACTCGGAGCTGGCGATGCGGGCGATCGCGGAGGTCAATCTGCGCGAGGGCAACGTCACGCGCGCGAGCACGGAGCTCGATCGGTTCGTCTGGACCATCGAACACGACTTGGGGACCGCCCCCGGCAAAGATCTGTTGGAGCTTCGACGCAGGATCCGACTACTCGGTTGATCGCGCATCGGCCCGATCGGGATGGACTAACTGCCGGCGATCAACATCCGATGATTGTCTCGGACCTGCCGGCTCACATCGGCGAGCCGCTCGGCCTCCCCGGCCAGCCCGACACCGCCGCCGATCTCCCGAATGATGGCCGTGAACATTGTCCTTGCCTCCACCAGCTTCGGATGGACGTGCCCGAACACCTCCAGCGTGATGATCCCGTACAGCTTGGCCCAGGCCAGTTCGAAGAGCCAGCGGGCGCCCATGGCGTCGTCGCCGAACAGCGCGTTCAGATCCGATGCCGCGTCCAACGCGGCTTTGTCGTGAATCGCCAGGAATGCGTCGTCGAGTTCCTCCCGCGCCGGGACGGGGAAGGGGTGCTTGCTCCACATTCGAACGAAGATCTCGGCGAAGAAGTCCGCGAACATGCGGACACCGTTGGTCGACACACCGAACGCGCCCACCGCGATGGGGTGGGCTTCGGTTTCGCTGCTAATCCTGTTGCGGCCGAGGGAGTGACCGTTGATGCCGTACGCCAATTGGAACTCGGCTGTGTTGGCGAGCGCCCACTCGCGGAACGTGGTCGCTGCCGCGACCATCTGTGCGGCTGGATCATCGTTGCCGTAACTCTCGGCGGCACGGCGCATCTCGGCGACGACATTGACCAAAATTCCGTCGGCTACCAGGTCATTGAGTGCGGCGGCGCTATCGACATAGCGGTAGAGCGCCGGCGCCGTCAATCCCATCTGCGTGGCTACCGCACCGAGGGTCAGCCCGCGCCCGTCCCGAAGCAGCGCTCGAGACACGTCGACGATCTCCTCGAGCGTGGCTTGCCGCAGGCGCTCGCGCCTGCTGGAAGGGCGGCCGAGCCCCGCCCTTCGCGATTCCGATGTGGCCACTGACCCCCTCTCCGGCATTCGGATGTCGGCCCATCAAGAGGACACGTGCACTGCGGTTGACGAGTGTAAGCATAGCACGGAACTTATGGTTGACAACTTCAGTTAATGCCATTTACTATTGTGGCGCGTAAGTCGAGCTATTGATCAAAATCTTACTAACCGGGGGGTTACCAATTGAGCACCCTGTTGCCCGGGTCCAACCTTCCCATCTGCGCAGCGCAAGCGCAGATGCCGGAGATTCCCGACCCGATCTTTCGCGCGTACCTATTCGGGCCGTTCCGCGTATTCCGCGGTGAACAACCGCTAGATCGCGACGCCAAGCGCCGCGAGAAGCCGCTCATGCTCCTCAAGCTCTTCCTGTTGAGTCGGGGCAGGCCGATGGCGATGGACGAGCTCATAGAACTCTGCTTCCCCGCCACCCCGCGGGACAAGGCTGCCCGAAATTTCCATGTCACCATGCACAGCCTGCGACGCATGCTCGAGCCCGATCTCGGTCCACGAGCGGAGTCCTCGTTCGTCCGGCGAACCGACGCCAACTTCTATCGTTTCGAGACCGGCGCGACGTGGTGGACCGACACCAGTGAGGTCGAGCGCCTTTTCAAACGCGCCCGCGCCGACGACAAACGTGGCGACACCTGTCGCGCCAGCTTCTACTACAGCCGGGTCTCCGCCTATGCTGTCCGCAGATTCCTCGAGGACGACCCGTACAACCCGTGGCTCCAGCCGTACCGCAGGCGCTACGAGGGCATGTACACCGAGGCGCTGACACGCTTGATTCGGCTGCACAGCGCTTGCCGCGAACTCGACGAAACCTTCGAATATTGCCACCAGTTGCTTCGATTGGATCCCACCAACGGGCTGGCCGCGACGGCGATGAACGACGCTCGTCGGGAACTCAGCGGTAGCACGGACCCGCAACTGCGGGCCGGGCCGGGCGTTGCGAGTGGCGATGGTCAATTTCTGGTCAGCCCATGGCCGGGCCGCGCCCCCTGAATCGACTTGCGCCGCAACAAGAATCGTCGCTTGCACGCGGTTGTCCGGCGCTCTGCCCAGTTGCTGGGAGAGCAAGTCGGTTGTCACGGCGGCACGACCGGTGCGCAGGCATACCGCCAGTTCGGGGCGCAGCGCGCCACCGCCTTGCAGATTTAAGGATTTGTAGATGGTTTCGGGCGACACCTGCATCTCCGGGGTGTTCGGGTAGGTCAGCCTCAGCCAGCCGGTGATCTGTTCGGGCCTGTAGCGCTGGGTCAGTTTGTCTTGCACCAGTTTGCGCATCTCGTTATTGCCAGCGAGTAGGCGGCGGATACGTTGCTCGTAGCGGGCCGACGTCGCCCGATACCCGACCGATTTGGACGGTCGACCAACGCGCGCCATGCGGCATGAGTGCGCTCTCGTGCCGGGTATAGCCGGCCCGCGGTTGCTGTTCGAGCGCAGCCGGGGAGGTGGGGCGCGCCGAATCGGCGTGGTTTCCGCGGGGATTCGTGGCGAATTCGGGGGTCGCACTTTCATCACGCCCAAGATTCGAGTCGTTCCAGCACTTCAGCGAGGTTGCCGAGTAATTCCAACCACTATCGGGTAGGACCGGCTCAGTTCCGCAGGCCCCGACCTTCGTCCAGGGCAGCGGGGGTGGGCATCATTTCCGGCTCCGGTGCCCTTTGTCGCGCCTTCTTGCGCATCGGCATGCAGATGGCGGGGATTATGCCGATGGCGGAGAAGGCGGCGCCAATCCAGACCGCGTCGCTGAAGCGTTCGACGAACACAGTCGGCGAAGTGTAGACGTCGGGGTGGGCGAAGACGGTGGCGAGGACAGCGACACCGAACACACCGCCGAGTTGCCGGATGGAGTTGTTGGCGCCGGATGCCATCCCGATCTCTCCGGGCGGCACGCTCCCGACGACGGCGTTGGCGACGGTCGGGAAGCACAGCGAAATCCCGATGCCGGCGACGCCGAGCGCAAAGCCCATCTGCAGGTAGCCCATGTCGGGCTGGGCGATCGCAGCCAGCCAGCCCAGTCCGACCGCTTGGATTGCCAGGCCGGCGATCATGAACGGTTTGTTACCGAATCGATCCGCGAGTGCGCCGGCGATCGGTGCGACGAGCATCGGAGCCCCGGTCCACGGCAGGGTGCGCAGCCCGGCGGCGATCGGCGAATATTCGAGCGCGTTCTGCAGGAACTGCATGATCAGGAAGATGACCCCGAACAGCGCGGCGTACATGAAGAAACTGACGCCGTTGGCGGCGGTGAAACCAGGCGCGCGGAACAGACTCGGGGCGAGCATCGGTGTCCGGGTGCTGCGCTCCCAGACTACGAACAGCACGATGAACAGGCCGCCGACGACCAGAGCGCCGATCGTTTCCGGGGCGGACCACCCGACACTGGTGGAGCGAACCAGACCCCAGATAACCCCCAGGAACCCGACCGCGGCCAGGAGTAGACCGGGAATATCGAGCTGTGATCGGGGGCCGTGGGATTCGGTGAGTTTCGCGATAGCCAGCGGGATGAGGATGAGCCCGACCGGGACGTTGATCCAGAAGATCCAGTGCCAGCTCCAGGCATCGATGATCGCACCGCCGATCACGGGCCCGACCGACACCGCCAGCCCGGCGACCCCGCCCCACACTCCAATTGCGGTACCGCGCTTCTCGGCCGGAAACGCCTCGCTGATCAGGGTCAGGGTCATCGGCATGACGATCGCTGCGGCGCCGCCTTGAATACTGCGGGCGGCGATGAGCAAACCGATGCTCGGCGACAGCGCGGCCACGGCGGATGCGGCGGTGAAGGCGAAGATGCCGATCACGAACATCCGTTTGCGTCCGAACCGGTCACCGAGCGCCGCGCCGGTCAGCAGTAGACAGGCGAACGACAGGCTGTAGGCGTTGACGATCCATTCCAGGTCGGCGAGGTCGGCATGCAGTCCCTGCCGCAATGCGGGCAGGGCGTTCGCGACGACGAGGGTGTCGAGTGCAGTGATGAACGTGCCGAGCGAGGCGAGGCCGAGGGTCCATCCTTTGTGTACGACCGGCGCTGTGATTGAGGTCGACGACATCTTGTCTCCGGGTTCCGGTTGTGGTGCACAGTGGTGTGAAACACTATAGTCGCTACTACAATTTCTGTAGCATACGATATAATGTCAGTAGCTATCGCGCAAGGTCCGACTTTCCGGTACCTACGGTCGGCGCATTGGAGAGGAAGGTGGAACCGTGTCGAAAACAACTGTGAAGAGCTACGGCCAACGCTGTGCGATCGCGGGGGCGCTTGACGTCCTTGGCGACCGGTGGACGCTGCTCATACTGCGCGACCTGGCCCACGCTCCCTTACGTTTCCTCGACCTGCAGTCGGTCAACCCCGGCATCTCGCCGAACCTGCTGACCCAACGCCTGCGGCAGCTCGAGGAGAGGAAAATGGTGTCGCACCGGCAGCTTCCGGCACCGGCGTCGGCGAGTGTTTACGTACTCGAGCCGCACGTGCGGGACGCGGTTATCGAAATCCTGAGCGCCCTGGGACGATTCGGTGCTGGACTGATGGAATCAGCTGGGACGGATGATTTCTCGCCAGAATTGATGCTGCGCCAGTTCGAATGCAACGCGCGCTCGCTGGAAGCCAAGCACCTGGATCTGCGCGGCGATTTCGTGCTGGAGCTCGGCGGCAATCGGATCGCGCTGCGTCTCACCGGCGATTCGGTGGCGGCAACACTCGATCTTCCGGATCGGCCTACGGCGACGATCTCCGCACCGCCCGCGGTTCTCGCCGGGCTGGCGCACGGCGGTCTCACGCTCGACGAGGCCGAGCGCCGCGGCCTGGTGATCAGCGGGGACCGAATCGCCGCGCTGGGCCTCATCAACGGCCTCAGCTTGGAACCCCGGCTGGCGGTGGAATCCCCGCTGGCGCAGGCCTCGCGGTTGTAGCCGGCTCCCGCGTCAGCGCGCCGAGCCTGCCCGCTTTCGGGGTTGCGTGCCGGTTGGTCCTACGTGGGCGGCGATCCACTGTTCGAGCGGCTGCGCCGCACGCCAGATGTCACGAATCCGGTCCAGCGCCAGCGGCGTGTGCATCCAGTCCGACCTGCGGCATTCCGTGATGACAACCGCACCCTTCCAGCGCAGATATTCCGCGCGCGGATGGTCCTTCGGGTAGCCGCGCGGCACCATTTTCAGCGGTGGCTCCGCACCGCAGGTCACCGGCAGCGACCTGGCCGCCAGCTCGGTGGTCAGGTCCGCGAACCTGCGGCCACTCGAGTCGTCGTCTATCGACGCACGAAAGCGGACCAGCTGATCGGGCGCCATCGCCATGGCTCCACAGCCGGTCGCCAGTCCCGATGCCTGCACACGCAAGTAATAACTGGCGCCGCCACCGCCGGAATCGCTGACGCCCCCCACCCACAGTTTGTACGGTGATTTGTCCGTGCTGAAGCGCAAATCTCGATTGGGCCGAAACAGCCGCAGGGCGGGAAATTCATCGTCGAGTTCGGCGAACAGCGCCAGCATCGGCTCTCGGACGGACTTGTCCCATATCGACTTGTGAGCCGTCCAGTACTCCTTCGAATTATCTTTCTCCAGCCCCTCGAAGAAGGTGAAGAGTTGTGGCGGGAAACCGTCGAATGCGCTCATCGCCGCCCCCTGCGTTTAGCGGCGCCGCTTCGATTCGCCGCCTCTCTACCGTTGTAGTCGAGCGCGGTGTTGAGCCAAAAGTCGAACCCGTCATCGGTATCGATTGCCTCGCCCGACACCGCGACCCAGCTTTTGCCCATCGTCCGGCCGGTCCCCATCTCCGCTCGCCGCGCGCCCTCCAGTGCGAGCAGCTCGTCGGCTTGTTGGGGATCGACCCGGACCAACAGGCTGCCGTTACCCGCGCTGACAACCAGTTTGTCGTTGACCATGAACGCCAGACCACCGAACATCTTCACCTCACGAACCGCAGATTGCGTTGCCAACGCTTCCCGGATGCGGTCCGCCAGTTCCTTGTCGTGGGCCACAGGTCAACACCTCCCTCTCGTCGGCGGACCCGGCGCAGGCCGACCCGCTTTGTCGCTGACTGTGCTGCTCGGATGAACCTCTTCGATGCCGGGCGGCCCCGGGCCGGTCACCTACCTGACGGCGGGCCGAAAGAGGGACGATCGAAGACCAGGTCATTGGTGACGATCAGCCCGTCGCGAATCGTCATGTGTTCCGCGGCGGGCGCGGTGCTCGTCGCGGCCGTATGCGGGCAATAGAACAGGACGACATGGTCCTCGTCGCCGAACGCGGCGATATCGGTCAACCCGGTCAGCCTGGGAGCGAATCCGTTCAGGAAATTCTGGTAGGCGGCCTTGCCTCGGATTTCGTTACCTGGTGCATGGCAGACGACATCGTCGGCAACATGGGCCATGGCGCTGTCGACATCGCCGCTCGTCCAGGCCCGGTGGTACGTGAGCGCGATCTCGAGTGCGGTGGATTGGGATGTGGTAGCCATTCGCTCTCCTCACGAGAATTCGGGTATGTGGTCGCTGACAACACGCGACCGCGATGGTCTCGACGGGCAATACTATAATATGTGCAGTGCACACTACATCTATTGTAGTTCAACCGCAAGAGCGCCGTGGAGAATCGGAATGACCGTCGCAGCTGTTCGGGAGCTGCACCGACACGTTAGAACTAGATCGACTGCGACACGCCGCCCCCGAGAAACTGACGGACCGCGTATGCGGCGACCCGGCTGTATTAAGAAGCAGGCAAGATCCCGACCGCCGCGGCGGTCGTGGCAACGAGCCTGCCGAAACAGGCGCTCGACCTCGGCGATGTCGGTCCAACACCTGGCCTCGGCCTCGAAGTGGTAGAAGCAGGAACCGGTACGCCGGATGAACGTGGACGGCGATCGTGGGCCGAGCTCGGGTTCCAGCATGCGGCGCGGACTGTGCATCGCGACGGGGGAGTTCCCGGCTGCCCGCTCCGGATCATCGCCAGCGGCCTGCCCTGGTTCAGCAGAAAAATCTCGAGCAGCATGAGCGGCTTCTCGCGTCGTTTGGTACAGACACGAGCCGACAACTGCCACGGAAAGCGCGGAACGGGCCGGATAGGTATGCCCGGAAATCCGGATATCGAAGCGGCGGTATTTCGTGTTTGGTAAGCACCCCGACGATGCATGATCGGAATTCACAATCTCACTCCCCATAAAACTGCATGCTGATACCCCGCTCGCCGGGATTCAGCAGAAACCACTCGGAACGGTCCGAACAGCCGGGCCTGGTATCGGGGCTCCCGCGCCGCGCCGGACCACCCGGATCGGGTTAACGGTTATTGACATCGGACACCTGCGCATGATTTCTCTCCTCGCGATCGTGCGAGTGAGCACAACGAGCCGTCACGTGTCGTGATAACCCGCACGCACCCGCGAGGCACTCCCGCCGACCTGGATACGCCGAAAGTACACCACGGGAGTCGGACAGCCTGGCCCAAGGTTCCGGGGCATAAAGCAGCAGTTCAGGTCGACCGACTACTTGCACGCCGAGTAAGTCGGTCGTAATACACCCGCGTCAGGGTCGAACCCATCGACCGGGGGAGAAAATGCCCGGTCCGAATAGATGGCGAAGTGGAAGGAAGGCCCCATGAGCAGGCCCGAGCATTGGTGGAGTACAAGTCAGGGCTATGTATCGGAGATCCTCTCACTCCTCGCAGCCGCGCCGGATCGCAATTTCGTTTATTGGCGTGGCCGATCCTTCTCTGGCGGTGATCTGGTCCGGTCCGTGACCGAAACGTTCCGTGCACTACATGATGCCGGAGTCGGTAAGGGGGATGTAGTAGCAATTCTGGTCGCACCCAACAGCCCTGAGATGCTCACCGTGCGGTATGCGACACATCTACTCGGTGGTGCGGTGTGCTATTTGCGAACCATCAATCCCGGTACCAAGGCAACGGTCCTTCCACTGGAGCACCAGATCCAAATATTGCGCGGCACAGACGCTGTGTCCGTATATACCGACGCCGAGAATTTGGAGCGCGCGACAGACCTCGCTGGCGGTAGCGGGGTTCCGGTGGTGCGACTTCGAAACGGGGGACGTAGCAAGGTGGTCCGGGCCGATGTCGCTGATTTCCCTGGGGTCGTACCGTGGAATCCTGATGCGTTAGCCATGGTCAGCTTCACGAGTGGCAGCACGGGACGGCCTAAAGGCATCCGCTTGGCGGGCCGCGCGTGGGATGCCGCTGTGCGTGTATGGATGAGACTCGGGCGTGAATCCGACTGTGCGTCGGTCCTGCTGTCCACTCCGCTGAGTCACGGCGTTGCTTCGATGGCGGACGCGGTCTTCCTGTTGGGTGGAACGGTCTATCTCCATGAGAACTTCGATGTCGAAAAATTCGTGCACGCCATCGCCGCGGCGGAGGATATCTCCTGGACATTCATGGCGACCACGCACGTATTCCAACTCATCGACCATCTGTCTGAGCGGGGAATCTGCAACAGTGACGATTTGGAAGCTGCAGGCTTGTCTTCGCTGAAGCGTATTGTCTACGGCGGCAGCTCTGCGGCGCCCGCCAGAATTGCGCAGGCCTTTCGGCTTTTCAGTACTGCTTTGTGTTATGGGTACGGCACGAGCGAGAGCGGTCAAATCACCAACCTGACCCCTCTGGAGCACGGCAACCCGGAGTTGTCGGCCACTGTCGGGAGGCCCCTGCCCGAGGTGGACGTCGTTATCTGCAGCTTGGATTCGGGCGCGCAATTAGCGGCAGGGGAAATCGGCGAGGTCCGCGTCCGCTCTCCTCAGTTGATGGACGGTTATAACGGAAGCCAGGAATTGACTGCGCAAACTCTTCGCGACGGCTGGTATCACACCGGAGATATCGGCTTCCTCGACGAGCGAGGTTATTTGACTCTATCGGGTCGCGTGGCCGACGTCATCAAGGTCGACGGCGTCAAGGTTCACCCACTGGTGGTCGAGGCGGAAATTACCTCCTGTCCGGGTGTCCGGAATGCCGCAGTATACGGCGTACGAGACGAGGATGGTAGCGAGCATATCCATGCCGCAATCGAGTGCGATCCGGCAGATGTTGTAGTGGCAGATATTCGCATGAGAATTGCTGAGAGGCTGACCGAGATTCACATGCCGGAAAAGATAAGTATCCTGAAAATCTTGCCGTTGAACAGCAACGGCAAGGTCGACAAAGTAGCCCTGCGGTCGAAGTATTTGTAGCATCTGTCATTACATTCATATGTCAATCAAACCTCCACCTCGAGAAGGTAAGTAAATGAACGTTCATCTGGCATCATATCTGAATGGTGACACGGCGAAGGATCTTGCTAAAAGCAAGCGTACGTTCTATGAGATCAGCCGAAGTTCCGGCCGTTTCCCCATGGCCACAGTACGGCACGATGGAGTCGACTCGGAAGTCAGCGTCTGGTGCAGCAACGACTACCTTGGGATGGGGCAGAATCGCCAGGTGGTCGCGGCTACTCATGCTGTGGTTGATATCCACGGTGTAGGCTCCGGAGGTTCCAGGAATATAGGTGGAACCAACCGCTATCACGTACTTCTGGAAAGTGAACTGGCGGATCTGCACGGCAAAGAAGCCGCGCTTCTTTTCGTGTCGGGATACACGGCCAACGAAGGCGCACTTTCCGTATTGGCGGGGACGCCGAAAGGTACCGAGGTATTTTCTGATGCGAAGAACCACGCCTCGATCATCGACGGTCTCCGGCACAGCGGTGCGAAGAAGCACGTCTTTCGGCACAACGACCTCGCGCACCTGGAAGAATTGATCGCGGCCGCGCCCGCCGACTGTCCGAAGCTTATCGTCGTGGAAACGGTGTATTCGATGTCGGGTGACGTTGCGCCGCTCGCCGAGATTGCCGATATTGCGGACAAGTATGGCGCCACGACCTTCATCGACGAGGTCCACGCGGTCGGCATGTACGGCCCGCAGGGCGCCGGTATTGCCGCGCGGGAAGGCATCGCCGATCGGTTCACGGTCGTGATGGGTACCCTGGCAAAGGGTTTCGGAACGGTCGGCGGCTACATCGCGGGACCGGCGGCCCTCGTGGACGCGGTCCGTACCTATGCGCGCTCGTTCGTCTTCACCACTTCGCTGCCGCCGGCAGTCGCGGCCAGTGCCCTGGCGTCGGTTCAGTACTTGCGGTCCAGCGATGTCGAGCGAAAGATTCTCTCGGAGAATGCGCGGCTGCTGCACAGCCTTCTGGCCAAAGCGAACATCCCGTTCATTTCGTCGGACTCCCATATCATTTCGGCCCTCGTCGGTGATGACGATATATGTAAGCGGGCTTCTCGGCTGCTGCTCGATCGGCATGGGATCTACGTTCAGGCTATCAATTCTCCCAGCGTGCCCGAGGGTGAGGAGGTCCTGCGGATCGCTCCGTCCGCAGTGCACGATCAGAATGATATCGAGGCCTTCGCCCACGCTCTTCACGGAATCTGGAAGGAACTGAACATCCCGACCGCGAGTGCCAGAGACGGGTTCACGTCCGGGCTCCGCGGTGGCGGCGATCGCACCGCCGTGCAGGACGGACTTCTGGCGCAATGACCATGTCAGTCGCCGGCGTGCTGGCCGACACGGCGGCGCGGCGGCCCAACCACTCTGCCCTGATCTACGAGTCGGAGCATTTCACCTACGGGTGGCTGTGGGACCAGGCGCGCCGCTATGCCGCAGTATTGCGCGCCAACGGAGTACGGCCCGGCGACCGAGTCGCTATGCTCCTGGTCGACAACCCTCAGTTTCCCGTCGTGTACTTCGGCGCGCTGGCGGCCGGGGCTGTCGTGATCCCGCTGAACGTCATGTCGACCGCGTCCGAGATATATCAAGTATTGACAGACGCTGACGTTCATTTCTTGGTGTGCGCTACCTCATTGGTCACCCAGGCGAGAGAGGCGGCGGAGCCGGTCGGCACGGTGCTACTCACCGTCGGCCAGGGCCCCGCGGGCACTATCGACCTGGCAGATGCGGCACAGGGTGCAGCGCCGATCGACGATTTCGCAGTGCGGAAACCCGACGATGTCGCGGTCCTGTTCTACACGTCCGGTACGACGGGCAAGCCGAAAGGGGTGATGCTCACCCACCGAAATATTTTGTACAACGTCGAGAAGATGGTGACTACTCCGTACGCGTTCCGGAGTGACGACGTATTGCTCGGGTGTTTGCCGCTAGCGCCCAGCTTCGGTCAGATTTGCGTCATGCTGACTGGCTTCCGCGCTGGTATATCCATTGTCATGATGCCGAGGTTCTCCGGGCGGGATGCGCTCGCGCTGATGACGAAACACCGATGCACGGTGTTCATGGGCGTGCCGACAATGTATTTCAAGTTGCTCGATGCGGTGGCCGACGGAGAACAGGTTCCTCGGCTTGACCGCATGTACAGCGGGGGATCGGCGCTTCCGGCCAAGACCCTCGACGAGGTCCGAAGCGCGTTCGGATGTCCTGTGTACGAGGGGTACGGGTTGACCGAGACCTCTTGTAGCGTTGCATATCACTATCCCGGCCTGCCCTTTCGATCCGGAACAGTCGGTGTTCCGATCAATGACATCACTGTCGGTATAGCTCGGCCGAATGGGGACGGAATCGATCTCCTGCCTGTCGGCGAGGTGGGCGAGATCGTGGTGTGCGGTCCGACCGTCATGGCCGGATATTTCGGTTGCCCGGATATCACTGCTGATGTTTTGATCGATGGATGGTTCCTTACCGGTGACCTCGGCAAACTGGATGGTGACGGCTATCTCTCGGTCGTGGGCAGGAAGAAGGACTTGATTCTGCGCGGCGGCTATAACGTCTATCCACGCGAAATCGAGGAAATCCTCGTCGGGCATCCGGCCGTAGCGCAGGTTGCGGTTATCGGTGTTCCGCACCGCGTGCTCGGCGAGGATGTCTGGGCGATCGTTGTGCCTGTCCGGCCGGAGGACGTTACCTCTGGTTCGGATGAAGAGATCATTCAATGGGGAAAAAAGCGGCTAGCCGAATACAAATACCCCCGCCGGGTCGAGTTTGCTGATGCTCTCCCGATCGGCCCCAGCGGAAAAGTTCTCAAGCGGATGCTCGTGTCGAAATACGCGCCGGCCGTCAGTTCTCGAGCTGTAGATTCAAGAAGGCATCAATGAATGGCACGACCGTATCCAAGTCAACGATAACGGATGGATTGGCATCGAGTACCGCGGGCTGACCGCGGAAGCATTTACCGATTCGGCCATTCTCTCCGAAACCCGAGACGCCCTGGAGACTACGACGCACCTAGTGGTGCTCGGCGCTCGATGATGCCGAACCAGACCTCGACCAAGTTCATCCAGCAGGCCGATGTAGGGGTGAAATGTACTCGGATGCTACGTCTCTCCGGCATCGATAGTCGTTCCGGCATTCTGCGGCGCTCCATTGCCGTCGCTCGGGGTCGCCCATTCATTACTGACGTTCATTGGGCATTCGCCAAGATCAGAAGTTTCTTTTGCTCTTTCTGTGCTCACCACGCTAGCAGTTGGCGCGGGCCTGGTATTGGGAAATACAATAGCAACCGGCGGGGCGCGTCATATGGTCTGCATGCGGACTCGTGTTCGCTCGGCGAGCCTCGACACCGAGCCCTGACAGGGGTGCCACAAAGGGCGACGGGCAGTCGGATTTGTAATCGGGCAGCTGACCCAGGGCTCCCCTCCGGGCCCTGGCTCGCTGCTCCTTGCAAAACAGTCGGTCTCTTTTCAGCGCCATTTCGGCTGCAGGTTATTTCTCCTTGGAAAGGTTCCGACGACCATAACACTGCTAGACTTTGCTGAAGCAATGCTGAAATTCTGCGTGAATCGCCTGGTCAGGCCGCTGCTCATGGCTGGCGGTGACGCTGGTGACAAGGAGAGTGGTGGGGGTCGACTTCCGCCTGCTAGGTGGTATCGAGGCATTTCGCGATGGTGAACCGATTGATGTCGGGCATGCTCGGCAGCAGTGCGTACTGACGGCTTTGCTGGTCGATGCCAACACGTTGGTGACCGTCGATCAACTCATAGATCGGATCTGGGGCGAGCACGCCTCACCCCGGGCGTCCGGAACGCTACACACCTACATCGCCCGGCTGCGTCGATGCCTCGCACCCACCGAGATCCTGCACCGCTCCGGCGCCTACCGGCTTTGCGTGGATGCGGCGGCGGTAGACCTGCATCGATTCCGTCACCTGATCGCTCGCGCCCACGCCAGCGACGACCAGAAGGCACTGGACCTCTTCGCCGAGGCACTCGGATTGTGGCGCGGTGAAGCCTTTGGTTCTTTGGATACGCCCTGGGTCAACGGAATTCGCGCGACGTTGGCGATCGAGCGTTCGGCTGCCGAACTCGATTACATCGACCAGCAGTTACACTCGGGCCGGCACACCCACCTGTTGGCCGACCTGACCGCGCGAACCGCCCAGAAACCGCTTGACGAACGGGTTGCCGGCCAGTTGATGCTGGCGTTGTATCGCAGCGGACGGCAAGCCGACGCGCTGCAGCACTACCGGCAGATCCGTCGTTGTCTGGCGGAGGAGCTCGGTACCGACCCCGGCCCGGCCCTACAGCGGTTACACCGGCAAATCCTTTCTGCTGATTCGGAATTGGCGATCCCCGTCAGGTCGGCGCATGCTCGTGCGGTTTCCGAGGCGGCCGAGCCGCGGCAGTTGCCTGCCATGCCTCGGTTGTTCGCAGGCCGAGAGCGCGAACTGGCCGCCCTCACCGAGACCATGGCCGACCACCCCGGCACGGCGGTGATCTCAGCGATCGGCGGTGCCGGCGGGATCGGCAAGACCTGGCTCGCGTTGTACTGGGCGCACCGGAATACGCATCGGTTTCCCGATGGCCAACTGTTCGTGAACCTGCGTGGTTTCGATCCGACGAGCTCTCCGATGGAACCGACGACCGCGGTTCGCGGTTTCCTGGACGCGCTCGGCGTCGAGCCTGGCAAGATCCCTCAGGATCTCGACGGCCGAACTGCGCTGTACCGCAGCCTGATTGCTGACAAACGCATGGTCGTCCTGCTGGACAATGCGATCGACACCGCGCAGGTCACGCCGCTGCTGCCCGGTAGCTCCGAGAGCACGGTGATTATCACCAGCCGCAATGCCATGCCCGCCCTGATCGCCGGTTACGGTGCCCGTCCAGTCGTGCTGGATGTCCTCGCCGACCCCCAGGCGAATCAACTGCTGACCCACCACCTCGGCCGCGACCGGCTGGCCGCGGAACCCGATGCCGTGACCGATCTGCTCCGCCACTGCGCGGGACTCCCACTCGCACTTGGCATCACGGCCGCCCGCGCCGCGAGCCACCCCACCATGCTCCTGGCAGATCTCGCCGCCGAAGTCCGGGAGGCCGTCACCCGGCTGGACGCCCTGGACAGTGGTGAACTCCCCGTCGGACTGCGCGCGGTGTTCTCCTGGTCCTACCGTGCCCTTCCACCAGATGCGGCCCGCGCTTTCGGACTCCTCGGTCTTGCCCCCGGGGCGGACATCGGTCTGGCTGCCGCCGCGAACCTCACCGGCCTGCGCCAACAACAGGCGCGCACGCTGTTGCGGCAACTCGAAACCGCCTCTCTCCTTTACGAACCGGAGCCGGGACGCTATCGCATGCATGACCTGCTGCGCCTATATGCCACCGAACAAGCACACTCCGAACAATCCGCGGCAGTGCGGCACGCGGCGCTGCGCCGGCTGGTCGAGTTCTATCTCCACACCGCCCATGCCGCCAACCAGTCGATGGATCCGAGACAGCCACCGATCCAGCTCGTCAGGCCGGCCGACTGCATGATCCACGTTCCGGAATCCGAGGCCGCCGCACTGGCTTGGTTGGAAACGGAGCGGGCCAATCTGCTCGCCGTAGCTTCGTACGCGGCCGACCACGGTTTAGCCACCCACGCGGGCCAGCTGTCCCCCATCTTGTGGCGTTTCCTGGATACTCGCGGTCATCACGACAGTGCCTTGACCCTGCATACCCGCGCCCTCGCCGCCGACCGCGTCACCGGAAACCACGCCCTCGCGGGCCATACGCTGATCGTCCTCGGACTGCTGCACTGGCGATCCGGTCGCTACGAACAGGCCTTCGAGGCCTACCAGGAAGGTCTGAGCTTGTGCCGTGCCGAGGGGCTGCGCCGGCTCGAAGGCCACGCGCTACATGGGTGCGGACTGACCGGCGTACTGCTCGGGCGTTTCTCGCAAGCTCTCGGCCACTTCCAGCAGGCGCTGGAAGTGGCAGACGAGATCGGCGTCGGCGAACTCGAAGCAGACGCCCGACATGGCCTTGCGATGATCCATCGGCGGCAGGGACGGTACGAGGCGGCCTTGGATCAACTCCGCCGAGCGGAACTGCTGGCCCGCGACGCCGGCATCAGCGATCTGTATGGGCGGGTGATTCACGCCATCGGCACCGTATACGAACAACAGGGACGATTCGACGAGGCCCTTCCGCATCTGCGTACGGCGCTGGAGATCGCTCACGGCGGCGCCCGCCATCTCGAGTGCTACGCGCTATGCGGGCTCGGGGCGACGTATCGAGGAATGGGACGCTTCGAGGAGGCAGGCATTCACCTCCATGAGGCGTTGGACATCGCCCGCGAGACCGGCAGCCGCCACAACGAAGCCGAAGCCTTGATAGGCCTGGGCCAACTGGCTCTCGCCACCGGTGAACCGGAACACGCCATCCCTCATTACCGCGATGCCCTCACCCTCGCCGACCGAGCCGGAGCCCGCGACCAGCAAGCCCATGCCCACAACGGCATCGCCGACGCCGCTCGCGTCCTGGGAGACCACCCCGCCGTCCGTCATCATCGTCAGCAGGCGCGCAGGATATTTACCGATCTCGGTGTCCCCGAGGCGGCCGAAAGACGGATCGGCGCTACTTGATTGGGGACATAGCCCCTATCCTGCGGGCACCTTCCCCTCATCCAGCTCGACATCGCGATCTCCGCACCATTGCCTCGTGTCGAGCGGCCGTTGTTGTGACGGCGCAAGTCGACGCCCGGCACTAACTTTCGTCGACCGCGCCGCCGCTCGGCGGAGAGCTCCTGACCAGGCGATTCAAGTGAAGTTTTAGAATCTTTTGCAAGGGGCCGAGTAGTCTGTGTTCATCAAATGTTCGGGAAAAAGACTGCCGAGTCCTGTTCCGATTCGATTCGGATCGGCCTGGCCGACTGGACGAATAATCGAGGTCTCGACCGACGAGGCCGAATAAGGGGAGAGGGTGGGGACGTGGTCCATCGAGGTCAGCGGTTCGGTGTTGATCTGTACGAATTGGAGAAAGTAGCGAAAGCGGATTTCCCGACGATTTCCGGAGACTACAGCGCGGCGATCGGCGGCTGTGACCGAGTCCGGGGCGAGATAGCGCAAGTGATGCGGCGGCCAGAGCAATTCGGTGGTGACTCGCTCGGGCCGGTGTACCGGGCCTATCTCGATCTGCACGACACCATAGCGGGATTTCTGAAGGAAACCAGAGTAAATCTGGACGATACCGCAGTGGCGCTGGACAAGGCAGCGCGGTATTTCGCGGGAACCGATAGGGAGGCGGCTGCCGAGATGAACCGTCGCGTGCACGACGACCCAGAGACGGGCAGTCGGCCATGACTTTCGAGCAGCTCATGCAACATGCACACGACATCAAAGAGAAGGCTGCCGATCTGGCGTGGCGGGAGTACTCCGGCAAGCATGCGACGGCAGGCGGGGGCAACGTCTCTCGGGAGCCGTTCAGACAGGCCTGTGCATTCGTCGAACCATTGTTCGAGCCGTTTTCCAAGATGCCCGATCCGGCGAAATATGACCCCCTGATCGCCGACCTGACCGCAGCTATGCAAAAGGTGATGACTCAATCAACCCCGATCACCAAACTAAGCCAGGATGTGGCATTCGCCGGGACGCACCTGGACAAAATAACGACCGACAGCGGCTATCTACAAGACTGGACGGGTGAGGCCGCGATGAAATTCAAGGCCAACTTCCTCGACACCTTCAAAACGATCTCCGGAAACCAGTTCACGGCACTGTCGACCATGAAAGGTGTCCTTCAGGCTCACCAGGAGATGTGGAGCAAAGCGCGCACAGACATCGACAAGATCGCGGAGACGACGATACACGCGCTGGACAACGCCTGGAGCTGCGGTAAGAATCAGTGGACGTTCGAGTTCTCCGTGCTTTCCGCGGTAGGCACGGTCGCTTCAGCGATTATCACCATCGCGACCGGAGGTGCTACGGCACCGATCGTTGCGATCGGCGCGGCCGCATCCCTGGGTAGTGCGGGCGTCGCCGCTAGCAATTCAGGATCGGGGACCACAGCCGACTCGATCATCACATCGATGAAGCAGGCTGTCGGCGACCTTACCAACCACATTCATGAGGTAGAGACGCAGCAGATGGCCGACAAGGTGCAGGTGCTGATCGGGGCGGTGAAGGGGCGGAAAGACCTACTCGCCTCCGCTCGTCCGCAGCTGGCGGGGATGGGCGATCGCGACCTCACCGGCAACAACGGTATGGGACGCCCGGGGTAGGAGAAGGACTATGCAGGATTTGGCCGAAAGACTGGACAATATTCGGATACGTGTGCGTGCGCCAGGGACGGAAGTCGAAGCCGAATTTACTCGGCGGACCGATTTTGCACTGTTTTTCGAGGAAGGCGCTTATGCCTTTGTCGATGAAGCGATACTGGAGCGGACGCTGACCAGTATTGCGAAGCTGCTGTGGGTCCAGTGGCAGCGGCAGTACCGTCGGGCGATCGAGGACACTGACCTGATCATCGATGCCGTTGATTCGGCAGATATAAACTTCTTCGCCGAACGAGACGAAATCGAGGCGGTCGGCGTATCGAGCGATCATCGAATCACTATCTCCACCACCGGCTTGCGGGATTTCTCGGTTCACATCAAGCCCGGGACCGTGCGCGAGCTGACCGAAAGGCGGTTCAGCATCAGTGCGGCTGCAGCAGCCAAACGACTGCTCCAAGATTACCAAGAGAAAGTCGAGGAGGTTAAGCAGCGATATCAGAACTCCGCCGAACCCGGGCCCGACACGATATCCAGCCTTGCAAAAGCGCACTTGGCACGACTGGAAGTGGAACAACGACAGCAGACCTTATGCGACGACAACTGCGAACCTCGTTCGAAAGGATTCCATGAGCGAGCCTGGTGATCGGATGGCGACTCGATGGTCAGCGAAACCTCCTCGCGGGGAGTTTCTGGTCCAGGAGGTCCCAAGTCGGGTGTCGTGTGGAACGCCACCGGCGTCTCGACGTGACTGCAATCCGCGGAGGAACCGAAGCCACCATTCCCAGTCGGCGGACGCAGGATGACGGGTGCGAACTGGATCTCGGCCTCGCGTCCCGCCGCAAACACTACGTTCCTGGGATGTGCAGTGCGGTCCGCGGCCATCGGCGCCCGGCGGGCGCCTCCACATCCAGCGCCTGGAGGAAGACCGCCAGTGTCGGCCGTGTGGGCGCCGCATAGGCGCGATGACAATGGGCGAAGCTGGGGCGGCGTCCAGGTGAGGCGATTCGCCGGGCGCCACCCTTATGCGTGCCGTGCGGGGGATCGAGGGTGTGCCGCGACTTCGTAGCCGGCGATGAGAACGATGACGCATCCGATCAGTTGTATGGGCGAGGGTCGTTCATCGAGGATTGCCGCGCCGAGGAGTAGTGAGCCCACCGGTGTTACGAGCAGTACTGCCGCGCCGGCGGCGCTGGAGAGTTTCGGTGCGAAGATGGCGAACAGGAGCCATCCGAGCGCCTGTCCGGTGAGCGCGGTGAGGGCGAGCCAGCCCAGGGTGGCCCGGTCGACCTGAAGTGGTCCGGGGAAGGCGCGCGATGTGGCCGCTATCAAGGCGGTGATGGCGGGGATTGCTACTGATACGACGTAGGTCTGTCGGGTTCGGCGGGTTGCGCCTGCGCGACGTAGCAGGAACAGAAAGCCGGAGTAGCAGATTCCGGCCGCGATGGCATGTACAGCACCGATGATCGGTCGCGGACCGGTGGCTCCCTGCCCCACGATACCGCTGGCCGCTACCAAGCCGCCGATCATCGCGGGGAGGGCGAAAAGTAAACGCCGACTGGGACGTTCGCGGTCGACGAGATAGGCGATTAGCGGCACGACAACAACTTGCACATTGACGAGGACGGTGGACAAGCCCGCGCCAGCTTCAATGATCGCGGCACCCCACCACAGCATGTCCGCGGCGAAGAACATGCCGCACAGCACGGCTGAGCCCCAGTCGCGCAGCGTAAGCCAACCGTTGCGGCGGCCTTCCAGCGTCGCGAAGGCGGCCAGTACGGGTAACGCAAGGGCACTTCGATAGAACGTCGAAACTTCCGGCGGCGCCTTCGACAGTGCGATGAACACCGACGACGATGAGACGGCGAGAGCGCCGAAGGCCACTCCCACGATGACGAAGGGTGTTCCATCGTCGGTGGGTGAGTCGGTGGCCATGTCTTCGACTAGTTCTGGGCGGCGGGGGATCGGTGCGAGTATCGCGTGGGTATTTGTTGGTGCTCGGTCTCTTTGGACCAGAATATGGTGACTACCCACCAGCGCCCGTCTTTGTGTAGCAGTTGAATGCTGTTGATGCCGCGCACGAATGGCTCGCCGTCGGCGGACTCGCGGGACTCGTAAGTGCTCCATGCGTGCGCGATCGGTCCGAATCGCTCAGTGCGGCGGGCGATTTCGACTTCGTAGCAGGGCTGGGTCGATAGCTTCGGTGTGACGGCGGCGATGAAGGCGGCGCTGTCCAGTGCCTGTCCTGCGGTGTGGTTGTCGGCGACCGGCTCGGCGGGGATGAGGCGGGCGTCGGGTAGGAACAGGGCGCGTAGGCGGTCGAAATCGCGGCTGCCCGCCGGTCCGGAGACCGTGTCGTAGAGGGCGTCGATGATGCTGTCGACGGAGGCTGTGTCGGTCGGGGTTTGTACGGTCATGCTTGTCAATCCGATCGGTCGTCGAAGACTTTCTTGTTTTTATAGCACGCTTAAGCTAGTTTATATAGCATGTCTATGCCATTACCTGCGGATGGGGCATCCACTGCTGGGGCAGTGGTACCTATCCAGACCCTGCTTGCCCTTGCTATCCACCGAATGGGCTGTGAGCCCGGGAAGATGAGCGCCGCGCTGGCGGACGCGGCGTGCGTGCAGTCTGCTCGGGGGTGCTGGCGTGGGCAGCCCGGCGAAGCTGATCTGCGGTGCCTGTCCGGAGAAACTCCGCGGCAGACGGTATTTCCTGATGTGAAGTATCTGCGCCCTCGGGCGGCGCTCGAGTTCCTTTCCGTGGCATTCGGTTTCGAGGAACACTGTGTCGTAGCCGGTGCGGATGGCGAAGTCGAGCATGCGGAAATCCGGGCCGGCAACGACCTGATTTTCATCAGCCGAAGTCGCGACGGCGACCGGTACGGTATGCAGAGCCCGCTCGTGCTGGGCGGCACCAGCCACGGGGTGTGCATCTGGGTGCCGGACAGTGAGCTCGACGAACATCGGGCTCGGGCGCACGCCGCTGGCGCGACCATTCTGAATCCGATTCATGATGCCGCGGCCGGGGTGCGTGAGTATTGCTGCGCGGATCGCGAAGGTCAGGTCTGGACATTCAGCAGTTACACCGGCCAATAGCGGATTTCGAACAAGGTGGGTCGATTGCCACCGATCGCGCGATGTCACGGACCCGGGACGTAGGATCGCACCTCATGCCGAAGATCGTGGACGCAACCGAACGCAAGAAGGCGGTGGCGGATGCCGTTTTCCGAGTAGTGGCCCGGGAGGGCGTCGAGAACGCCACGCTGCGTCGTGTCGCCGAGGAAGCGGGTTTGGTCATCGGGTCGGTGCGCCACTACTTCGCCAGCCACCCCGAGTTGCTGACTTTCGCGCTGGCCGAACTCAACAGCCGCGTACTGGCGCGGGTGCAACGGCATCTAGCCGATCTGTCCGACGGCCGGACCGCTCGCACGGGCAGCTACGCTGCGGATATCCTCGCCGAAGTACTGCCGCTGGACGCCGCTCGACTCGAAGAGTCGTCGGTATGGCTCGCCTTCACCACCGCCGCGCGATCGCGGCCCGAGCTGGCAGAACTCGCCGGGCAGCCTGCGGCTGGGGTGCGCGCATTGAGTCGTCAGGTCTTGTCGGCGATGTCGGATGCGGGCGCCTTGCGGGCCAGCGTCGGCGACCTCGTCCTCGAAACCGACCGTCTCGCGGCACTGCTCGACGGGCTGTCCATCGCCGCGGTGGTCGATCCAGATCGCCGCGACCCCGAAACCATGCTTGCGATTCTGCGTCTGCATCTCGCGAGCTTGACTCGACAGCCACGTTAGCGCGAGGTGCTGCGTCGAAACGGACCCGATTGCCAGGCAACTCGGCTCAGCGTTGCCGGGTCGCCGGATCGGCCGACCGGACGCCGAGTCGATTCCGCGCTGGTAACTCCCGGTCGAGCCGGTATTTCCACTGCCGGTGTCCGGGGCGTCGGCGCAGCCCGATCGACCAGGCCGCGAGCAGTGCGATCAGGCCGAGCTGGACCGGCGAGGACAGCGCGACGACCATGTCCAGAGGCAGTACGTAGACCGCGACGATCCGGACGATCGCCTCGGCGAGCAGCGCTGTTCCCCACGTCGCCGACGCGATCATGTACATGCGCCGGAACCCGGGCTCGGTGTCCCACACCGCGTCCCAGCGGCGTCGTGATTCCGGGTCGGGAGCACGGAACCTCCGGGAGACGAGATACAGGACCGGTCGGCGGAACAATGTCGTGACGAGAAAGGTACCGCCGACGAAAATCGTCGTCACCGAATCCCTTGCGGCAAGCAAGCGGACATCGCCGACCGCGACGGCGGACAGCAGTCCGAGCAACAGGATGCCGATCATGAAGACCGCAAGGCCGTCGATCCGGCGATGCCGGACGACTACGTAGGCGAGCCGCGCGCTGGCCACGGCCGTGCCGCACAGAGGGAGCGGGTCTCATCCAGTCCGGCGAGGCGGAACGCGAAGTAGGGCAGCACGGTCAGCCCGATGTCCCAGAGGATGAAGCTGATCAGTAGCCGTCGCGTCGCATCGGTCATGCCGGTTCTCCATTGCTGATGACATTGTTGTCAACCCCGCCAATTGAATATAGCATGGATGTGCTATTAAAAGATGGGGGTGTGAACACCGCCAGGACCCGGCTGCTGAGGAGGCGATCGATGGATACCCGCACTGTAGTGTCAGCTACTGGCCGCCGCTTTACCGTCGACAGTTTCGGGAGCGGCTCAGGTTTTGTGGTGGTGCACGGAAGTGGTGTCACCGCAATGAATTACCGGCGCTTCGCGCGGCGCCTGGCCGACGGCATCTCCGTGCACCTCTACGATCGCGGCGGACGTGACGGTGCACCGGGTGTTGGGCTCGACGGGGACATCGCAGACCTCACCGCAGTACTGACTGCCACTGGCGCGCGCAAGGTATTCGGCCACAGTTATGGCGGGTTCGTCGCTCTCGAAGCAGCGCGCGCACTGTCGCTCGACGGCCTCGCGGTATATGACCCGGCATGCGCGGCGGGCGGACTATTTCCGACGGACTTCATCGAACCGATGGCCGAGGCGCTGGTCGCACACGACACCGCGCTGGCGATGACGCTGCTGAGCCGCGGACAGGGAGCCGCCGGTGCGCTTTCGCGACTTCCGATCGCTGCCCAGAAAGTCTTGGCGCGCATATTCTTCCGCACTCCGATCGGCAGGCAATTCGAACAACTGCTGCCTTCGGTGCTCGCCGAGGCCCGCGCCGCCGTCGCCAACACCGATGCCGCACGCTACACCGCCATCACCGCACCGACGATCCTCGCGGCCGGTGCTGCCAGTCCGCCCTACTTTCGCGCGATCTGTGACGCGATCGCCGTGGCGATACCAGGCTCGGCACGGGCCGACATCCCCCGCGCGACGCACAACGCCCCCATCGCCGCGGCCCGCGCCCTTACCTCTCAGGTGGACCGTTGGTTCCGCAGCGACTGACTGCCACGCACCTTGGCGTGGCCCGGTGAGATGGCGGCGGACTTGGGCCCGGACACGTTCTGCGAGTTCATCTTCGGCGCGCAGCTCGTTCTCGGACAGGACGTCGATCAAGGATCCTGGCGAGGTGGTGCTGACTCGTGGCTGAATCGAATCCTGCGGTCCGGTGAGTCGACTCGCCTCTGGCGTCACTTTGCCCTAGCGGGTTAGCGTGGCGAAACCATACACCCACCAAGCCCTCACCATCGGCTCGGTGGTACTGCCGGGCCGGTGCGTGCACGCCGGGGTTTGGTAGCGCCTGCTACACACCCTGCTCGACCAGCCCCAGTGCCGTTTGGTCATGTGTCATCGAGCCCGCAGTCGCGGGATGTCGTGGAATCCGCTCGGCGTCTCGACGTTGCGCCAGTTACGGATCCCGTCGACCTGACGGCCGACCGGTGGGGTGAAGTGGACCTCGGCTTGTCGGCCTGCGGCGACCACGATCGCCTTCTGCTCCTTCCCGCGCCATTCGGCCATCCACAATTTGTGGAAGATGATTACCGCGGGGTGGCTCAGGTCTTCGAGGGTGACCAGGACATCGTCGCCGGTGTACTCGCCCCACACCGCCCACCACATCGCGGCGGGTTGGCCTGCGATCGGACCCGCCGTACCGACGGCCATATCGTTGCGGCCAGACCAGGGGCGCCACGGCAGGTGGTCGGAAGCTATCCGAGGGCCACCGCCGCGGTAGGCGGGCGATCGAATCCGGAAATGCTCATCGTCTGCTCGCCATTGCACCTGCAAACCCGATACCGGGAGCACGAACTCCTCGTATTGCACTGAGCACTTCCTCCGGGTCGACGGTTGCCGGGCACGAATGCGCGGGTCCCACTTGGGCGGCTCGCGCCACCTGGTGGGCATGTCGATCTAGTACCCCGAACCGGCCGTTACGAAACCGTTATTCTGTGGCTTCGGTCCTAACACGTTGGCCCTCAGCTGTATACGTCATGTGACACCACTTACCGGGATACCTCGTCACCGCTTGCGACCCGAAGCTGTTGGTGAACTGTCACGAGTTACCGTGCGCTCTGCGGCCGATGACCAGCCTGCCTGTCGGCGGCTGGTCATCGGAGCGGGCAGGGTATTGAGGAAGGTGTTCAGAACTGCAGCTCGGCCAGCCGCCGCTGAGCGTCGGCTAGCTTCTGGCCGTAGGTCGCGTGTCGAGACGGCATCCCAGCACGGGCAGTAGGCCGCGTTACTTGGGAGGTGTCGGTGGGTTCTGGTCGGCATCGTCTGGGCACCAGTCGTCGGGTGGCTGTGTGCGGCTGGGGAATTCACCGCAATAGGCTTGGATCTTGGGGATCACGTTTCCGTTTTCGACGCGCAGCACGGAGATCTGCTTGTGTTTGGGCACATTCGGTCGCACGCTTCCGCCGTAGTCCAACGTTCCGGTTACGCCGTTCACGGTGCCGATCTTGGTGATCTCCCTGGACAGCTCGACCAAGCCGACCTCGTGGGAACCGTTGCGGCGCAGCTGTTCCACCGCCGCGATATACACCTGCATGGCGTCGTAGGTCAGTGCGGCGTGGCTGTCCAGGGAGCGCTCGTCCTCGTTCTCGAAGGGGAACAGGTTCGCGAGCTCGGCATAAAACGTCGGGGTCGCGCCTGGTTCGGAGTCGGTGAGCGGAGCCGGTGCGAAGGAGATGAAATAGTAAGGCACGTCAGCGGTTCGATGCCTGGCTGCGGTATCGGCTACATGCCTGGTCACGTCATCGTCGCCGATGATGACCGTGTTGTTGTTGCCGCCGCACCTCGACGCTCCGTCGAGGAAGGTGCCGAAGTCGGGTACGCCGCGGGCGGCGAAGAAGGCGGCACCGCTGCCGGAGCAGGTTTCGGCGCCCGCCGCGCCCGCGTCGCCGATCAGCCGGTCGCCAGGTTCGGGCCGCTGCGATTCCGTGCCTTGGTCTGCTGGAGTGAACGCTGTTGCCTGCACGGTGAACTTGAATTGCTTGAACCAATAGGTCGCGTCATCGCGCAGATTGGCGCTGTAGAGGTCGTTCGGGTCGCCGGAGTAGTAGATGCGGACCGTCTTCGGCATCGGCAGTTGAGCGGCGAAGCCCGCCGCGGTCGCTGCCTCGCTGCGATCCTGCGGTGCTACCTGAACGAACAGCGGAATCCAGTCGGCGAGATAGTCGAACGACAACGTCGTCGCGACCGTCGGGATGTGCGCGTCGTTGAGTTCGGCGACGGTGTTCTTGGTGGCCGCGTTGCTCAGGTTCAAGCCGATCACCCCGACAATGGTCGGGTCGTCGCGGGCGGCCTCGGTCACCTGCGCGGCAATCTCAGGACCGGAGTGCATATTGCGTCCTGCGTTGCCGATCAGGACACGCACGATCGGTGCGGTGGCGCCGGGGGCGTGGAGTTGGCGGTTCTGCGCGACGGCTAGACCTTCCAGGCTTTCGCGTTCGGCGGTCAACCCGGCGGCGGTGCCGCCCGCGGGCGCGGTGAGTGCCTCGAGATCGATCAGCGTGACGTAGGGGCGCTCGGGATGGTCGCGGTGCCGCTGCTCGGCTGTTTCATTCTGATCCCGAATCGTATTTTCCACCAACCTGATTCGGTCCTCGATGCGTTGGTCCCGGTCGGGCGGCTGGAACAGGTCGAACGAGCCGTCGGTCAGTCCGATGCATTCGTCGCCCGCGGTGTGCAGCGATGCGATGTCGGTACCGCAGTGTGCGCGAAGGAAATCCGCGCGGTTCTCGATGATCGTCGCGCCGACGGTAACGCCGACGCCGAGCATCGTCGCCACGACCAGCCCGCCCGCGACGGCGATCAGCCGCTTCCTGCGCCCGGACATGCCGGGCCGCAACGGTTTCAGCGGTCCGGCGCCGAGGTTCGGGAACAGCGGCTCGTCGGCGAGGTCTCGCCCGTTTTGTTCGGGCGTATGCACCTGTGGCTGCGGCGCGTGTTTTATCGGCTGCAGTCGTTTGATGATGAGGCGGCAGATCTGGCGCAGGCTCATCGGTCCGGGCTGCTGCGGATCACCGCTGCACAGCACGTCGAGCAGCGCCCTGCCGAACAGAGTGAAGGAATCTTGGCTGGCCAGTTGGGCGGGATCCTTGGAACTGGACGCGCGCAGCAACGCCACACCACCGGATCCGAAACCGTCCTCGCGCGCTACCTCCTGGTTGAGGGCCTCGTCGATCTCGGCGGTGGCGGCTTGGTACGCCTCGTCGAGCACCACCTCCTGCTCGACGACCTCTTCCACCTTCGCGTCCGCGACCTGTTGGACGTCGCTTTGGAAGTCGTTGACTGCGTGCGCCGCGAAACACGAGTCGAGGATGACGATGCGGGCGCTCTTGGGCGCGGTGTTCTTCAGCGTGCGAGACAACGCGGAGACCCGCAGGCTGGTCTCCACCGGCGCGGGCTCGTGGGTGTCGCGCAGCAGCAGGCAATAGAACCGCTGTACCTCGAAGAACGCGCCGTGCCCGATATAGGTGACAAGCACGAGCATGCCTCGACCGTGCCTGCTGCGCGTTCGCCGCATGTGCCCGTGCAGGAACGCCTCGATCCGATCGAAATGCTCGACCGCGGAGCAGTCGCTGTCGAACAGGTCGAGCACGTTGTCTTCGGCCAGCCGCAGGCCGGTCCCGCTGGTCAGATAGTCCTTGAGCCCCAACGCGGTTTTGCGGAAAGCCTTGGCGGGCGTGAACCGTTCCATTCGCGGCCAGCTGCTCGCCCCGCAGATGATCGCAACGGTTTTGTCCGTGTCGTGCACGCCGCTGTTCGTGTCACGCCCGATCGTCGCCGGCGAGGAACTGCTGCAGCATGCGCTCGTGCCTGGCCGTCAACGGTCCTGTCATGTCCACGCTTTCGCCGGTGTCGGTACGGCTCAGATGCACGGTCGCGTCGTAGCGGCGGGCCGCCCATCTGGACAGCTCGCGGATCAACAGCGCCGCGGTCGGCGAAGTCAACACGATCGTCAGAATCGTCCCCAGATCCTGGTGCAGCTCATTGTCGCGAGTCCGCGTGGTCGCGGCTTCCGGCACGGCTTCGCCGAGACTATCCGCTGAGATCAGCGCAGAGGTCGTCGGCGGTCGCGAGGTCCACACCGGGAAACGAACACGTCACCACAATCTCATCCATGACCGACCACCCCTGCCCTCCCGTTCACGCGTCGAGAATCAGTACTCGATAGCCCTCCACCCGTACTGCAATCTATACCCGACACCGTTCTCGAAGAACACAATTCGCCGAATAGGCAATCGGGGCCGGTGGCGACGTTACCGCGGTCGCCGGCCATCTCGGGAACGAAAGCCGGTCGACACCATACGGTCCCAGGTGTTGAGCGCGGGGTAGGCGACTCGATCAGGTGTTGCCTGCCCTCTCCCGCGCTATGCGGCCCGGCACCTGTGAGGACGGGCAACTCCTCGACGACAGCAACTGGCACACACCCGCTGCCGCGTCGTGGTGAGTGCGTAGTAACAGCGTTCGCGGCTTGTCCGATAGGTGAATCTTGTAGCGTCACAACACAGATCGGGACACTCCCGGTCACGCGACACGGTCTCTGCCCGGGTGCCGCTGTTTCACTTTCGCCGAGGAGTCCATGCTGATGGCTGATGATCGCACGCACGTGATCCGTACCGATATTCCGCATTCGGCACGGATCTGGAACTACTGGATGGGCGGTAAGGAGAACTACGACATCGACCGGGTCGTCGGTGACGCCAGTGCCCAGATTTATCCCGACATCACCACGATGGCCCAACAGTCACGTCAGTTCCTGATCCGCGCTGTGCGCTACGTCGCCCGCGAAGAGGGGCTGCGCCAGTTCCTCGATATCGGCACCGGCCTGCCGACCATGCAGAACACCCACGAGGTCGCCCAAGGCGCCGCCCCGGAGTCCAAGGTCGTCTACGTCGATAATGACCCCCTGGTGTTGACCCATGCCCGGGCCCTGCTGGTCAACACCACCCGCGAGGGTGTGACCACCTACATCGACGCCGACTTCACCGACCCCGACCGCATCATCGCCGACGCGAACAACATCTTGAACTTCGACAAGCCCGTCGCGGTGATGTTCATGGGCGTACTCGGTCACGTCGCGACCTACGATGACGCGCGCCGGATCGTGGCCACCGTGATGGATGCCGTCCCCTCGGGCAGCTACCTCATCTGCTACGACGGCACCACCGACGACCAAGGCTATGTGGATCTGTGCGAGGAATACACCAAAAGCGGGGGAGCGCCTTATCACCCCCGCACCCGTGCGGAGGTGGCCGGCTACTTCGACGGCCTCGAGATGGTCGAACCCGGTTTTGTCTCGATCTCCCGGTGGCGACCCGCCGACACCGAAGTCGGCGCCGTGCGAGAGATCGGCGCCTTCTGCGCGGTGGCCAGAAAACCCTGAAACGTGTTCCGGTCGGTGTGAGTGCCGCTGCGACAGCTACCCAAGTAATGGGCGGCCCACCGGGACCATACCGAGCCCGGTGAGCTGTCCGGTTGTATCGGTGGTTGGGGTTAGGTGCGGGTCGCCAGTTGCGGCAGCTTGGTCGCCTTGGTGGCATTGGCCACCTGGACGCAGTCGGCGGCCGTGGTGCCCGCGGTGTTGTTACGAACATTGGTGTTGCACGCGTTTTTCAGTGCGCTGGACAATGCGCCGTAATTGGAGTTGGACGACAGCAGGGTCTGCGTGGTCCAGTACAGCGCGGCGACCTTCTCGATGCCGAGCGCGGAGACGGTCACGCCATTGAGGGTGCCACCATCGACCATGATCGACGCGGTCCGGTTGCCTACGCCGCTGTTGGTGTGGACGCCGCCGCTGTCGCCGCTACCGGCATACCAGTACTGACCTTTGTAGGTATCGGGATTGCGGTACGCCTTCGGGTTCTGCATATCGCGGATCACACCCAAGGAACTGCAGGCGCCGAGCTTCCACCGGTTGGCCGCGGTGTTGCACGGATTGGCGGTATCGGTCAGAAAAACGAACTCGCCGAAGACATCCGACATGGACTCGTTGATCGCACCCGGCTCGCCGCGATAGACCAGACCGTTCGTGTTCTGCGTCACGCCGTGGGTGAGTTCATGTCCGGTGATGTCCTCGGTGGTCACACCCGAGCCGTAGGCCATGTAGCTGCCGGACCAGAAGGCGTTCTGGTACGGGCACTCATCGTAGGTGCACAGACGGACGGTGGCGCGCAACGCTTTTCCGTACCCATCACCGGTGTCGTCGCCGATCAGCTCGGTAAGGTTCGGTACCTGGGTGTATTTCGCGTAGAACCCTTCGGTGTTGCCTAGATAGTCGTAGACCTGGTCGACATCTTGCACACCTACGGGGGGATTGCCTTCGGTTCTGGTGGGTTGGATATCGGCGGTGCCACATTCGGCTTGGTCGGGGTCGATCTGCCTGCTCTCGTTGTCGCACACGACCCGGTTGAGGTGTTTGGTCTCGCTCCAACTGTCGAGCACCTTGGCGGTGTTGCCTGCGTCGACGAACACGACCCAGGTCGCGGGCTCACCCTTCTTTTCCGCGCTGGCACCGTTGATATCGACCTTGAAGGCTGGGACCGCCGCGCTCTGCGCCTGGTCCTTCGCGGCCAGCTTCGCGTCGTACCAGTAGGCCTTGGTTGCAGCGACTTTCAGCCGATCCGGCGCCGACTTGCTCTGTTCGGCGACCTTTTTCAGCGCGGTCGCCTGCACCGCGGCCGGCGGTGTTGTCGTGGCGAACTTGCCTTCCGACTTCTTCGACAACGAGCCGGTCACCGAGATGAGCGAGCCATCGGCGGCCAGCGACTCTGCCGCCGACGCGCCGAACACCGGCACCTTGTCGATCTCCTGACGCAACCGGACCGTGGATCCCGTACCGACCTGGAACACTGACTCCACGACCAGATTGCCTGCGGTAGAGCCATTTCCGCTGAGGGCCTTCTGAACGCCGGCCGCGTGCGCCTGCGCCGCGGCATGGGCTTCGGCGGGCGTTCCGGCCGGAACCGCGACCGGATCCTTGGGCACCACCTGCTGGACGGCACCCTGTTGATCGGTCGTCACCACCTTCGGCACGGCGGACAGGTCAGAACTCGACGGTGCGGAGGGACTGGCCGGAGGCTGGCCGCTGGCGCCAGGGCCGGACGCGAACACCATTGCCCCGACGGCAATTAACGCGAAGGCGGTATTTCGGCCCGCCCGTTTATGTGTAAGTATCATTACCAAGTAGAACCACATACCGGCGGTCAACTCGACTGGCGACGAGACTGGGGAAAAGGGATATCTCAGCTGGGAATATTCGGGCTATCGGCTAGCGCAGCCAAAGAATGTTATGCGCAAATATCTTGGAATCATGCTCCGTTCGGATTCGATAGCACAGCGCTGGCACCATCGCCCTCAGATGACCTGCGGCGCAGGACCCGAATTGTGTTGCCCCCGAAGACCAAAGATCCCGCGGAGCTCGGCTAGATGGCCTGCTGGTCGGGTTTGCCCTGTTCGGTCAGCGGGATGTGGTCGGTAAGGGTGACGGTGAGCCGAACGCCGAGAGCGGCAGATGTGTTGGCGGCCAGTCTTGTTGGGTCCACGGTGGCGCCGGGTTCGGGCACGACAAGGGTGGCGAAGTGGTCGGTGCGCGGAAAGGCGGCCGCGAGGCGGACATTGGCGTTTTGGTAGAGCATATTTTCGGCCTGGACGGGGAATACGCCGTCGATCATGTCGCGGCGGCGGCCCAGGATGTGGAGGTAGCCGTGGTCGTCGAGAAATCCGACGTCGCCGGTATTGAGCCAACCGTCGACGATGGTCGTGTCGAGGTCGGGGCGGCGCCAGTAGCCGACGGCGACGCCTGGCCCGGCGACAGCGATGTCACCGGGGCCGCTCGGTGTCCCATCCGGGTTGGTGAAGCGTATGCGGCTGTCGGGCAACGGTTTTCCGGCGGTGTCGGCCAGTTCGGGTGTGTATTCGGCTGGGTCGAGGGTGGCGACGAGCCCGGTTTCGCTGCTGCCGTAGCCGTGGCAGAGGATCGGGCCCAGTCGTTTCAACGCGATGCGGCGGGCGGCGGCGGGTGCGGACGCGGTCGCGGGTCGCGCACCGCCCCGACGAACGAGCTGTGATCTGTGTAGGAGTGGCAGCTGCCTTTCGGCGTGCCGGTGGTGCCGCCGCTGAACACGATGAAGCACAGATCGTCGGGCGAGGCCTGGCCGTGGATGGGTGTGGCGGGCATAGTCGCGGCCTTGGCGAGCAGATCGACGCAGCCGGGTGCCGGACCGAGACTGTAGGCGCCGGCCCTGGCCAGGCGGGGTGCGGTGACCAGCAGGTCCGCCGCGGTGAACGAGAGGAGCTCATCGGTGGCGTGCGTGGGGAACACCGCACTGCATGCCCCGAGCAAGTGGGTCGCCATACGCACCGCGATGACCTCTGGACTGTTCGCGGCATGGATCGCCACCAGGCGACCGGCGGACACTCCCGCGGCACGCAGGGCGCCGGCCAATCGCGGTGCGGACTTTGGAATCGCCCGGGGTGCGGCGTTGCCGCTCGACGTACGGAACGGTCTCTATGCTCGGTCGGGTGACATGGGTGGGTGTTGACGTCGTTGCCGGCAACCTCGCTGCGCGCGGGTCGGCGGGGTGCGCCTTCGAGAACGTCGACCTGGAGATCGCCGCCGGTGCACTCGCCGTGGTGGTCGGGTCGGCGGGCTCGGGCCGCACGTCACTGCTGTGGGCGCTGGCGGGCCGCTTGCGGCTGGTGACCGGTCGTCTTCTCGTCGGCGGTCGGCGTTACGACGAACAGCCGCGCGCGATCCTGGATCTCGTCGCGGTCGCGCGCCTCGATCCCGGCTGCGCGCTCGACCCGCGGCTTCGGGTCGGCGAGGTGATCGACGAGCGCGCGCTGATCGGGGGACCGCGGTTCACCGAGGCGGCCTTGGCCGCGTCCTACGCCGCGATGGGTGCGCAGGTGCCCGCCGCGCAGTTGCTGATAGGCGACCTGACATCGGGCGAACAGGTGGTGCTCGCCGTGGCGTTGGCGGCCGCGCAGCAGCCGGGCGCGGTGGTCGTCGACGACGTCGGCGAGGGCTGCACGAGCGGCGAGGCGCGGTGGGTCTGGGAGTGCTTGCGCGCCTTGGCCGAACACGGCTGCACCGTGATCGCCGCCGCGTCGGAGCCGCCACCGCTGGACGACGTCACCGTGATCACCCTCGCCCACCCCCGCGATGCCGAGTTGCCCGACCTCCAGGAGACCGTGTGAAGGCACTACGTCTGGCGCTGCTCGAATTCCGGCGATTCCGCGGTCCGCTGCTGCGCAGGCTAGTTCCGGTGGCACTCGCGCTGGTACCGCTGTTGTACGGGTCGCTGTATCTGTGGTCGAACTGGGATCCCTACGGTAAGACCGACCAGATTCCGGTCGCCGTGGTCGTGGAGGATCAGCCGGTTACCGCGAACGGTCAGGTCGTCGACGCGGGCAAACAGTTCGAGCAGCAACTGCGCGCCACCCCGAAGTTCCAGTGGCACTTCGTCGATCGGCACCAGGCCCGGGACGGGCTCGTGCGCGGACGGTTCTACTTCACCATCACCGTCCCGCCGGATTTCAGTCGGAAACTGATCAGCGCCCAGCAGCCGATCCCCGAACGGGCCACTCTCGGAATCACTCTCAACGATGCCAACAACTTCATCGTCGGTGTGGTCGCCGACGTCGCGCGCTCCGAACTGCAGAACCAGGTGAACAGTGCCGCGCACGCGGCCTACGCCAAAGCCATCTACGGCGACCTCACCCTGGTCAAACAACAACTCGACGTCGCGGCGACCGGCGTGCACGGCCTGGTCGACTCGTCGGTGCTCGCGCAGCAAGGCACCACCGCGCTGGCCGCGGGGCTGGCCGGGTCGACCGCCGGAGCAGCCCAAATCACTGACGGCGTACAGCAACTCGCGCAGGCGAGCAACGAGGTGGACGCCGCGGTGAATCAGCTCGTCGACACCGGCACCGCGACGCTGCCGACGGCGGCTGGTGCGTTGTCGAACGCGACCGGCGCCGCCGCGCAGTCGCTCGAACTCGTCAGGGGCGGTGTCGATCTGGTGCGCCAGCTGGCCGACCAGGGCAATACCGAGCTGCGCCAACTCGCGGTCGCGCATCCGGAATTATTGGCCGACCCGGTATTTCGGCAAGCGCTCGACCATGCGCAGACGATCGCGACGACCGCGGGCAACGCGTCGGACACGGCCGGGCAGGCCCATGACGCCGCTGTTCAGGCCAGCGACAAGGCAGGCCAGCTCGCGGGCAATGTCGATGTCGTGCAGCAGAATCTGCGTGCCGCCGCGGCGCCACTACACGCGCTCACCGCGGGTGCCACGGTCGTCTCCGGTGGTGCCGTGCAGATCACCAACAGCCTCGCGTCGTTGCAAGCCAGCAGTCGGACATTGCAGACCGGTGCCGACCAATTGCATTCCGGCGCAAGCAAAGTCGCTGACGCCGTCGACACGGCCTTGGTCAAGATTCCCGATACCAGTCCCGAACAGACCGCCGCCGCGGCCGACGTGCTCGGCTCGCCCGTCGGCATCGTCAGCCACAATCTCAACCCGGCCGGGCTGTACGGGCGCGGTTTGACGCCGTTCTTCTTCGCGATCGCGCTGTGGGTCCTC
Source organism: Nocardia sp. NPDC051321 (assembly GCF_044455225.1). Classification (NCBI taxonomy): domain Bacteria; kingdom Bacillati; phylum Actinomycetota; class Actinomycetes; order Mycobacteriales; family Nocardiaceae; genus Nocardia; species Nocardia sp. NPDC051321. The sequence goes on from NZ_JBITEM010000010.1 coordinate 62,705, forward strand.
GGACTGCTGGCGTACCTGTTCATCCAACCGCTCAACCAGCGTGCCGTTGCCAGCCGGATCAGCCCGCTGACCGTGGCCGTCGCGGGCTGGCTTCCGGTGGCCGGGATTGCCGTTGCCGGCGGACTCATCCTCTACGGCGTCGTCCAGGTCGGGTTGCGGCTCAATCCCGTGCACCCGATATGGACGGCCGGATTGATGATCCTCGCGGCCGCGGCGTTCGTCGCGATCGACCATTTCCTGCGGGTCGCGTTCGGCGTTGTCGGAGAGGGTCTTTCGCTGGTGTTGCTGATTCTGCAACTGACCTCGTGCGGCGGCCTCTATCCGGTCGAAACGACACCCGCGCCGTTCCGCATGCTGCACCCGCTCTTGCCGATGACCTATCTCGTCGACGGCCTGCGAGTCACCGTCTCCGGCGGACTCACCGGCAATCTGTTGCGCGACATCGCGATTCTGCTCGCCTTCCTGCTGGTGTCCCTCGGGTGCACGACGTTCGCCGTGCACCGGCAACGAATCTGGACCCTCGACCGCCTCCATCCCGCCGTCGAGATCTGAGCGCCTGTCACGAACGCCGTGCTACCAGCCATGACTGCCGCCGAGCCCTAGTCTGATGGCCTCCTCGACGGGCGAGTAAGCGCCGTCGGCGCGATCGAGTTCCAGTGGCACGACCGGTTCCAGGGTGGGGGTCCCCATGAAGCGCGGCGTGGTTCCCCGGTGTGCCTGGGCGGCGTGGATCAGGAACGGGTGACACAGGTAGACATCGCCGGCGGCGCCGGTGGCTTGGGTGACCGGCAGTTCAGCGGTCGCCTCGAGGACTCCGGTTTCACCGATCCGGGTGGCGTCGATGCCCTCGTCGCCATAGCGGAACAGGCGAGGAGGCACGGCCAGATGGGAGCCGACGCGGATTCGGGTGGGTGCGTCGAGGTCGGTGACGTCGGTGAACAGCACAAACATGAACAGGGCGCGAGCGCGGGAGCGGTAATTGGTAAACGAGTGACCTGTCCATCCCTCGGGTAGGTAGCTGCCCTCGAAGTGCCAATAGTCATCGCTCGGCGGATCAGCGTGCGGAAAGCGAACCGCGATGGCACCGATGCCGGATCTGCGCGCCCACCGGCCGGGCCCGACCAATTGGTCGAAAGCCTGTTCCAGCACCGGCATCTGGGCCGCTGTACGGAACGGCTCGGTGTCGTAGCCGGGCAATCGGATCATCGGCGTTTTCCAGCCGGCCGGATCGTCGGGGTCACATCCGGTGTCGAGCCACATGATCTCCAGGCACTGTTGCGCGATCACCCGCGAGAAAACCGCCTCGACGCGGACGAAACCGTCCTCGATGAATCTGGTGATCTGCCCACGATCGAGTGTCACCTTGTCCACCTTTCGCCCCTTGGGGACCGGCGTTCGCGGTTGATGCTGCCTCTATGGTCCGGCCTCCGCGAGATGAGGGGAAGCGCGCGGATCTTCTGACGGTTACTGTCGTCACAGTTCGAGGTAGCTCCATTGCAGAGGGGCAATTCGACGGTAATGCTTGGGTGGCGGTGTACACGCGTGGGCCACTGCTGTCGAATATCGGCTCGAGCGGCCGGGTATTCTCGCGGCATCGTCGCTGGTTTCGCCATTGCATCCGTCCAGGCGTGGATTGGAGATCATGCCCAGCACTATTGATGTTCATCCGGAAATTCGCGCAGGCGTGTGCTGCCGTCGCGCAGTCGACGCATCGATGCGCGGGCGCGCGGCTTACGGACGGGCCGAGTAGGCCGGTATGGGGCGCATCCGTATCGGACGCTTTCTTAAACCAGCCGACCGCGTCGAGGACGACGATCGCGGCTCGGCACGCGCGACAGCGCCGGGGCGGCGCCCGGGCAAATCGATCGCCAAGCACCCGGATGACGGCCGGCGGCGTCGGCCACGGGTGATGACGGCCGAGCAGCGGCGCGATATCGCGTTGCTGCTGCGCGGGAGCATCTATTCGGGTGTCTCGCCCTCACCCACCGCGACCGGGGAAGAATATTCGGCCCGGCAGGTCATCGACTTTTGCCTGGATCTGGGGGAGGTGATGTTGTCGTCGGGAGCTGATGCGCGAAGCGTCGAGGTGGCAATCGTGGCGGTGTCGGCGACCTGGAATCTGGCCGCCGTGGAACTCGACTTTCCCGGCTCATCGATCCATATGGTGTATGCCGTGCCCAATGAGCCGACCATCACCGGATTGCGGGTTGTGCGTGACGCGGGCGCCGACCTGCATCGGCTCAATAATGTGTACGGGGTTGTCGACGATATTGTCGGCCACGAAACCGATATGACTCAGGCCAGCCAGCGATTGGTCGAGGAGATTCGGTCGGCTCCGCGATGGCCGCCTCGAGTCGTCGCCAGCGCCATGGGAGTTCTCGGCGTTGTCGTCGCACTGCAGGCAGGCGGAACCTACTGGTCGGCCGCTGGCGCGTTTGTGCTGATGGTCGTGCTGATGTATGTCGGCAAGGTGCTCGGCAGACGTTATCTTCCGGCGTTTTTCGTCGCCGTCGTGCAGATGGCGCTGGCGACGATGGCAGGCAGCCTGGCGATGGCTTACAGCCAGTTCGATCCGGGCGAGGCGGCAAGTATGGTCGCCGCGTGCGTGGTGCTGCTCCTGCCACATCCGTCGATCGTCGCGACGGCGCAGGACGCGATTTCTGGATTTCGGAGCCTGGCCTTGATCCGCGGCCTCGGTATCGGCCTGGTGGTACTCGGCATGGTCACGGGTATTCAGATTGGCCTGATTTCGACCCGGTGGGCGCACCTCGAGGTTGTTCCTTCGGCGATCCAGTTGACCGGCCTGACGCTATGGTGGGCGCTATTCGCCTCGGCGATCGCTGCCGCGGCGAATGCCTTCGCCCAGGGAGCCACCGCGCGGGTGGTGCCGATTTCCATGGCGGCCGCGATATTCACCCAGATTGTTGTGCAGTTGTGTGCACATGCACATATCAATCTGCAGTTGTCTTTGATGCTCGGCGCGGCGATGCTCGGCGCGGTCAGTACCTGGACGGCGGCGCGTCTGCGCATTTCTCCGGCGTCCATAGTTGTGCCGGCATTCTGTGGAGCACTACTGCCGTCGCTGACGGTTGCCCATTCGCTGCTGCAGTTCATCGGACATGCACCAGGATCAGGGGTTTCGTTCGCGATTTCGGTACTCACCACGTTGGCGATCGGCGCGGGGCTGGTATTGGGCGATATCGTCGCTACCGGCGGGGCGCGTCGTGCGGTCAGCATGCGAACCCGGATACGCTCGGCGAGTCTCGACACCGAGCCTCGTCGCACTGCGTCGGGGCACAACGGGCAGCCGGACTCGTAATTCTCCGTTCCATCGAGAGATCGCCCGTTGCGGACTCACTGCTCGGGAGGCTGGTCGAAGGTGACGGTGATGTCCTCGAAGTCTTTGTTGCGCTGGGCCTGTGCCTGGTCGGTGTAGGTGCGTCGGTCCCCGGTGGTGAGGTTGACATTCTCGGTGAACGGCGACAGCAGTGCCCGGGGATAGAGCTTGTCGACCCGCACGACGTTGATCTCCACACACAACACGACGGAAAACGAGGCCAGGTAGAGAAAGCCGAGGAGACCGAGCACCACCGCGAATACGCCGTTGGTGTCCGAGGATTGGTTCACTACCCGGCCCACATAGAGCGCGCCGAAACGCTGCAGCAACTGCCATGCGACGGCGGCGACCACTGCGCCGGGCGCGACCTGCCGCCAGCTCAAGGCGCGCACGGTGGCCCATTTGAACGCCATCGCGAATAACCCCGCGTTGAACATGACCGAGGCGAGCACCAGCAGCCAGGCGAACCCGAAGCCGATCTGCCACGCGGCGCCGATCTGTGACAACACCGTCGATCCGAGGATCAGGGGACCGAGGATGAGCAGTCCGATCAGCCCGCGCACCCGGACCATGAACGGATTCGGACGGTGGTTGACCGGCACCCCCCAGGTGACATTCATCGCGTTTTGCACCGCTACCGATACGCCGAGACCACCGAATGCCGCAACGGCGATTCCGGTGATCAGACCCCCGGTGCCGCCGCTGAGCCGCTCCGGGCGGCTGATCTGGCCGCCGATCACCGGGAACTGGCTCAACGCCGAGTCGAGGATGCGCTGCTGAAGATGCGGGTCGGCCTCGAGGAGCACGCCGAGTACGGTCGTCAGAATCAGCAGCAGCGGAAACAGCGATACGAACGCGTAGTAGGTGATCAGCGCGGCAAGGTACCCACCCTGATCGTCGACGAACTTATAGATCACTGCCAGCGCAAACCCCGACCAGCGGTGGCGTTGCTGGAAACTATCGACTCTGGCGACCAATTCGGCTACTCATCTCTCGCTCGGCTATTCCAGTGCCTGTTGGCTCGTGTGGCCTACCCAGAACGCAGGCTTGCGGCGAGTATGGTTGGGACGCTTCATGTTCGAGCGGATCGATAGGTTTATCCAGACAGGCGCGAAACGACTGGATGCGGCGTCCCCCAGCGTCGAGACCTTTCGCGGCGCGGCGACCGAAGCGGGCACGTGCTGGTGGAGTTCGGCCATGATCGCCCCCTGAACGGCGGCTGTTCCGCTGCAGTGACTGTCGTTCGATGGTATCGACGTCGACGCCGGTGCATGTGGTGTTCGCCGCGCTTTACCCCAGGCTGACGGACTGTGGAAGAGCCCGCGCCGGTACCCGACAGGTCGGGGTCGATCACTGCCGAGCCCGCCGACAGCTGATCGCCCACCGACGGTCACCCGCGACGATGCCGGTTTGCGTTTCGGCAGCGTGGCTATCTCGCTTCCAGTCCGGGTCCGCCCCGGTCTGATCTGGAGGTGATGGACATGCGACTCGGCGTAATGGATGTCGGTTCGAATTCGGCGCAATTCCAGGTGGTGGACGCCTCGCCGGGCGCGCCCCCGCTGCCGATCCGAGCGCTGAAGGAGCCGGTACTGCTCGGCGAGGACATCGACGTCTCGGGCATGATCAGCGAAGCTGGCACCGAGCGGGTGGCCGGTGCCATCGTACGTGTCTTGGACGCGGCCAGGCGTTATGAAATCGACAGCTTCTACGCCTTCGTCACGGCCGCGATTCGGGACGCGCCGAATCGGGAATCGGTGCTGGATGCCATCGAGAAGGCCGCCGGGATTCGCCCGGAATTCTTGACCGGAGTGCAGGAAGCGCGGCTCACCTATCTTGCCGTACGCCGGTGGTACGGCTGGCGCGCCGGGACGGTACTGCTGCTCGACATCGGTGGTGGCTCGATGGAACTGGCCTTGGGGCGTGACGCCGAACCGAACCTCGCCCTGTCCCTGCCGCTGGGCGCAGGCCGATTGACCCGCACCTTCCTGACTGGTGACCCGCCCTCGCACAGCGAATTCAAGGCGCTGCGCAGGCATATTCGCGAATGCCTCAAGGAGGTTCGTGACCGCTTGTTGTGGGAGGGCGAACCGCACCGGGTGATCGGCAGTTCGAAGACTTTCAAACAGCTGGCCCGGCTATCGGGGGCGGCTCCGCAGCGGGACGGACCGTTCGTCCGCCGCGGCCTGCACCACACCGAGGTCCAGGCGACCGTGCGCCGGCTGGCGCGCATGTCTGCTCAACGTCGCGCCGATCTGCGCGGTGTGTCCCGGACGCGGGCCCGTCAAGTCCTCGCCGGCGCCATGGTCGCCGAAGCCACCATGGCCGACTTCGGTATCGATATGCTCGAGGTTAGCCCCTGGTCGTTACGCGAAGGGGTTGTCCTGCAACATATCTCGACGATCGACCCAGAGGCCGCGCTACCGTTGAGCCGATTCGACTACTCCTCGGTGCACGCGGACCTGGGCGGTGTCGCGGAAGGCTGCTGCCGCTGACACCGAATCCGGGGTCGACGGCGGCGGGATCGAAGAAGCTTCCGCTCGAGCGATGCGGTCGCCGATATTGCTGTAGACCGACATGACCTAGGGCGCGCTGGACGCACGTAGTTCAACGACGTTGCAGTGGTGTCAGTAGATCGCCGGGCATCCCGATCCGTGGATCCCTCAGCGGTATCCGCATCCCGATGTCGCGGCACCGATATCCTGACGATGTGCTGTCCTGCCGGATCCTCGGCCCGGTGGTAGTCGGGATCGACGGTACCGTCGTGGATCTGGGCGGTCCCACGGGTCGTCGTATGCTGGCGGCCCTGTCATTCGGTGACGGCGCACCGGTCAGCGACAGCCGACTGGCCGAACTGGTGTGGGGAGACGACCAGCCCCAGCACATGGCCAAAGCGTTGAGTGTCGTCATCTCCCGGCTTCGCCTCGCGCTCGGTCCGATCGGGCGGCGATACCTGGAACGCACGACCGCCGGTTACGCGCTGGTGATCCCGCCGGACTGGACCGACCGCGGTCAATTCGTCGCCGCGGTGGAGACGGGTTTGCGCCAGCTGGCCGAGGACGACGCGGCCTCGGCGGTACCGACCTTGGAGTCGGCACTGACATTGTGGCGCGGCGATCCGTGGTTCGAACTCGGCGATTCGGTGGCACTGGCGGGTGCAAGGGCCAAGCTTGCCGAACTTCGTGAGGTCGCCGTCGAGGAGCTGCAGGCGGCGCGGTTGGCTTGCGGTGATATCGCAGGCGCGGTCGCGTCGTTGAGCGAGGCGGTCACCGAGGCGCCCTATCGGGAGCGGCGGTGGGAGTTGCTGGCGCTGGGCCTTTATCGCAGTGGGCGACAAAGTCAAGCGCTGGCCGAGCTGCGTCGCGTGCGGGAATTGCTCATCAACGAACTAGGCATCGAGCCGGGGCCGGTGCTGCGCTCGCTGGAACAGCACATGCTGGCTCATGAACCGCGCCTGCTGGCCGTCGGATCGCCGAAACCACCACCAGCGCGGTCCGAGTCCGTACCCCCGGCGGTCACCAAGCCGCTGTCGACGTTGATCGGCCGATCGCGTGAGCTGCAACGGCTCGCCGAGTCGGTGGCGGAAAGCCGGATGGTGACCCTGCTGGGCCCGGCGGGCGTCGGCAAGACCCGGCTCGCGGTGGAGCACGCCGCGAACTCCGATCGCGAGGTGTGGTTCGTGCGATTGGCCGACGTACGCACCGCCGAGGCGGTCGTCGCTGCAACGGCGGAGGCCGTCGGGGTGGTCCACCTCGATGACGCACCAACGGCGCAGCTGCGCAGGGTGCTGGAAAACCGCACGGGCCTAATGATTTTCGACAACTGCGAGCACGTCGTCGACGCCGCGGCGCAGCTGGTCCTGCCCTTGTTGAACGGCTGTCCCGGGCTACGCATCCTGACCACCAGCCGGCGCGTGCTCGGCGTCGACGGCGAACACATCATGTCCCTCGACCCCCTACCGATAGTCGACGAGCACGGCGGCGATGGCGCGGCGGTCGAACTGTTCCTCGATCGGGTGCGGTCCAATCGCGCACGGTGCGACCTCGCGCCGGTCGAGCTCGACGCGATCCGCGAAATCTGCGGCTTGCTCGATGGTCTCCCGTTGGCGATCGAACTCGCGGCCTCGCGCGCACGAGCGTTCGGGCCGCGCGACATCCGCACGCATTTACGCGACCGTCTCGACGTCCTCGGCGCCACTCCGCTCGGATCGATCTCGCCGCACGCGAGTTTGACCGCCGCGATCAGCTGGAGCGTCGACCGGCTCGCGCCCGCGGATCGGGCATTCCTGTTGCGGCTGTGGCCATTCGAGGGCGGGTTCACCTGGCAGGCCGCGATGGCGGTGCAGCCACCGGAGCACCGCGATCGTGCCGTCCTCGCGGTGCTTGCCGCACTGGTCGACTGCTCGGTGATCGGTGCCGACGTGACAACTCGGCCGACCCGATATCGCATGCTGGAGACCGTCCGGCGTTACTGCCACGACATCGACCAGGACCCGGCCGCCACCGAGGCCGCACACGCCGCCTGGGTGCGCCGCCTGATCGCCGGGTTCGTCGCGGAGGGGCCGTTTCTGCGGGTCGGCGCGGCGTTCCCGGGCTTGAGCGCCGAGCTGCCCAATATCCGCGCAGGCATCGAATACGACATCGAGCACGACCCGATCGCGGCAATGTGGACCGCTTCCTCGGTCGAATGGGTCGAGATGGGTGTCGATGCGTTGCCTGGCGGAAAGCACTTGCTCGAGACCGCGCTGACAGCATGCCCGAGTTCGGCCGTCGTGGCACGGGCTCGGGGACTGATCGCACTGTCGTCCATCTGTTTCGAACGCGGGTACTCAGCCGAGGCTGTTCGCTTCGCCGATATGGCCATCGTCGAGTTGGGCGACGATCCGGCCGGTGATGAAGCGGGCCGGGTGCTGCTCGTCGCGCTGCTGAGGCGAGTCGGCGGCGCCTTGGTGCTCCGGGATGCGCGGCTCGCGCGAGCCACCATTGATTGGTTCAAGGCCGAGAGCGCCGATAGGTCTGTCGATCCCTGGATGAAGGCGAGTGCGATGCTCTGCGAAGGCAGCACACTGCTGCTGGAGCGCAAACAGGCCGACGGTGAGGCGATGCTCGGCGCGGCGCGGGAATACGCCGCGAAATGCGGGTTCACCTGGGTTCAGGGAACCGCCGACGTGGTGCTGGCGCGCAATCTGCTGCGCGCCGACCCGGACCCGGCCCTGGCCAGGACGGCCCTGCTCGCCATCGAACGCGCGTGGGCGGTCTTCGCGGATCGAGGCAACCCCTTCGACTTGCTCGGTGTCATCTACGCAGGCGCCCACGCGTTGGCGACGCTGCAGGTCCGCGAACCCGCGATTGCGTTGCGCGCGTGGGTGATCGACCAAGCCATCCGGATCGGCGACGACCCGCAACGGTACGCGCACCTCGCCGGCGACGAGGGCGAGGAGCTGATGCGCCGCCTGCTGCAGGAGCAACAGGGGTCTCCGGCCGAGCGAATGGGGCGCGCGTCGACCTCGGCCGAGCTCCACCAGATGTTCATCGACGCGGTGCGCAGCGTGTGCTGATTACGACCCGGCCGAAGCAGTTCCAATGTTGTTCGAGCACCGCGCAAGGCGATGAACGTGCCTGCGCCGCAGACGGATTCGCGACTATGAACGACTTCCGATCTCGGTCCGCTCAGGAGTGGACGCGGGCGGCGACCGCTAGTCGAAGGTTGGCGCGTTGCAATGCGGCTCGGGCGTCGGCATTTTCGCGGTCGGTCGTCAGCCGCTGCGCCGCGTCGGACTGCGCTGCGCGGGCCCTGGTCACGTCGATGCGATCGGCGAACTCCAAGGCGTCGGCCATTAGCCGGACCTCGTCGTCTCGCACTCGCACGGTTCCACCATGCAACGCCGCCAGCCACTGGCGTCCACCGGCTCGCACGGTGAGTACTCCGATGCCGAGTGGCATCTCCAGTTGGTGGTGGCCCGGCTCGATGAGGTGCGCACCATCGAACGCCGGGACATGAACGGCCTCCGCGCCGAACGCGAATTCACGATAGCCGGGCACCGACAAGGTGACTGCCAAAGTCGCCGAGGTGCGCAACCGAACCTTTGGGCCGGCATCTCGCCGCATCGCAGACCTTCTTCCGATAGTCGATGGCTACCTCTGATGGCTGGGCCGAACCGCGCTGACGTCCGCTGTCACGCCGGTGCGTCCGATTCCGACGACGGGTACCCGGGTCGAGGGCGGCGAAACCAGGTGCCGGCACGGATATCCAGGCGTTTCGGGAACCGCGACGGGGAAGATTGTGATGAGTTCGCCAGGGTATTCGTGGTCAAGGAGGTGATCGACATGCCGAAAGAATGGACAGCGAAACAGGATCGGCAGTACGAGCACATCAAGGATTCGGAGAAGGATCAGGGCGCGTCCACCAAGCGGGCGAAGGAGATCGCCGCGCGCACGGTGAACAAGAACCGAGCCCAGGCCGGGCAGACCAAGACCGCCAGCCGCTCATCGGTGCAAGACAAATCGCCGCAGCAACGCGGTGGCCAGCGGTCGGGCACGAACAAGCCGAAGGGCCCGACTCGGGACCAGCTCTACAACGAAGCGAAAAAGAAGAACATCGACGGCCGTTCGAAAATGACGAAGGCCGAATTGGCCCGCGCACTCGGCCGAAACTGAGTGACCCGCCAAGCCGCGTACGGAGCCACCCGCCGGGCGGCTCCGTACCGATGGGCCGGGTAACTCAGTCCGGCGGTTCCTGTACGTCCTCGGGGATAGACCCGGGGATGTTCGCGGCCAAATCATCACTCCCGTCATAGCTACCGGGACCGAGGTCGCCGGCCGCGCGGCGAACCCCGTCGGGTGGTTGCGGTGCGGCACCGGTACCCGCGAGATCAGGTGCCGCGCCGGGGTCGTTTCCGGGGCCAGGATCGGTGTTGTCGATCGCGTCCATCGCCGCGCTCAGTTCATCGCGCAGGCGATCGGCCGTCGGCTCGTCTCCGGAGTCGGCGGCGGTGGTGATGTCTTGGCGTAGCTGGGCGATGACGTCGTGGGAAACCATGATGCTCCTCGCTTGTTGGCCTTCGTGGACAGGTGACCTGCCCGCGTCGGCTTCGGACGCGGTGCTCACCGGATCGATGAATCCCGATCAGCCGCAGTTACGCGCTACCCACCGCGCTCGGTGGCAACCCGGGGGCCATGGGAAAGTCGTGTGATCGTCCTCATGGGCCAGGCGTGCACGTCAGAGTCGATCAGATCTTGTCGTTGCCTTCGTTGGCCGAAGGGTTGCCGGTGGATAGCGACGTGCCGCGCCGTTTGCCCCACCGTTTGCGGGACACCAAGACCGCCACCACGAGTACCACCAGGGCGATGATCACGAGTATTTCCATGCGATAGCCCTACCCCGCACACCCATAGTTATTCGTTGGGCAACGCCGATCATCGAACGTGTGGCACATGCTTGACTCATTCCAGAACACGGACAAGACTTTCGTGCGTGCCCACGGCCACGGAATTCCAGCAGATGCTCCGGGGGGTTTCACTGCGCGTCACCGCGCCGCGTGTCGCGGTGCTCAGCGCCGTGCACGAAAACCCGCACGCTGACACGGATTCGATCATCCACGCCGTGCGAGCCCGCCTGTCGGCGGTGTCGCATCAGGCGGTGTACGACTCGTTGCACACCCTCACCGCCGCCGGCCTGCTCCGCTGCATCCAGCCGTCCGGCTCGGTATCCCGCTACGAGACGCGGGTCGGCGACAATCACCACCATGTCGTATGCCGCGCGTGTGGCGTGATCGCCGACGTGGATTGCGCGGTCGGCGAAGCCCCGTGCTTGTCCGCGTCCGACGACAGCGGCTTCACGATCGACGAGGCCGAGGTCATCTACTGGGGTTTTTGCCCCGCCTGCGCGGCAGCACCTGCCGCCCCCACCACTCCCTGACCACAGCCCGCACCACCCATGTAGGAAGGAATGCCGTGCCATCCGACAGCCGCCCACCCACTCCCGACACCGACACTCGAAGCGCAAGCGAGAGTGAGAATCCGGCGATCCCGTCTCCGACACCGCAGACCGACCATCGCCCCCGCACCAACAAAGACTGGTGGCCCGAGCAGATCGATGTCTCGGTCCTGCATGCTCATTCGTCCAAGTCGAACCCGCTCGGCGCCGACTTCGACTACGCCGCGGAGTTCCGCAAGCTCGACGTCGACGCGCTGAAGGCCGACGTGGCGGCGGTCCTGACCAATTCGCAGGACTGGTGGCCCGCCGACTACGGAAACTACGGCGGCCTGTTCATCCGGATGAGCTGGCACGCGGCGGGCACCTACCGGATCGCCGACGGACGCGGCGGCGGCGGTCAGGGCGCGCAGCGCTTCGCACCGCTCAACAGCTGGCCGGACAACGCCAACCTGGACAAGGCGCGCCGCCTGCTGTGGCCGGTCAAGCAGAAGTACGGCAACAAGATCTCCTGGGCCGACCTACTGGTGTTCGCCGGCAACGTAGCCCTCGACTCCATGGGGTTCCAGACCTTCGGCTTCGGCTTCGGCCGCCCCGACATCTGGGAGCCGGAAGAGGTCTTCTGGGGTCCAGAGGACACCTGGCTCGGCGACGAACGCTACAGCGGTGACCGCGAACTGTCCGGCTCGCTCGGCGCCGTCCAGATGGGCTTGATCTATGTGAATCCGGAAGGACCGAACGGCAGGCCGGATCCGGTCGCGTCCGCGCGGGACATCCGAGAGACGTTCGGCCGCATGGCGATGAACGACGAGGAGACGGCCGCGCTGATCGTCGGCGGCCACAGCTTCGGCAAGACCCACGGCGCGGGTGACGCCGATCTGGTCGGCGCCGAGCCCGAGGCCGCGCCCATCGAGCAGCAGGGTCTCGGCTGGAAGAGCGGCCACGGCACGGGCAAGGGCAAGGACGCCATCACCAGCGGTCTCGAGGTCGTCTGGACCGCCACCCCGACGCAGTGGAGCAACGGCTTCCTGCAGAACCTGTACGGCTACGAGTGGGAGCTGACCAAGAGCCCCGCCGGTGCGTGGCAGTGGCAGCCGAAGGACGGCGCGGGCGCGGGCACCATCCCGGATCCGTTCGGCGGCCCCGGCCGGGTACCCACCATGCTGACCTCGGACCTCGCGCTGCGCGAGGACCCGATCTACCGCGAGATCACCCGCCGCTGGCTGGATCATCCCGAAGAACTGTCCGTGGCGTTCGCCAAGGCCTGGTACAAGTTGCTGCACCGCGACATGGGTCCGGTCAGCCGCTATCTCGGTCCGTGGGTTCCCGAACCGCAGCTGTGGCAGGACCCGGTTCCCGCCGTCGATCATGAACTGATCGACGAACAGGACACCGCGGCCCTCAAGAGCAAGGTGCTCGAGTCCGGCTTGTCGATCTCGCAGCTGGTCAAGACCGCGTGGTCGGCCGCGTCGAGCTTCCGCAGCACCGACAAGCGTGGCGGGGCCAACGGTGCCCGGATCCGGCTCGAGCCCCAAAAGAGCTGGGAGGTCAACGAACCCGCCGAACTCGCCAAGGTGCTGCCGGTCCTGGAGCAGATCCAGCAGGACTTCAACAGCTCGGCAGGCGGCGGCAAGAAGGTGTCGTTGGCGGACTTGATCATCCTCGCGGGATCCGCGGCGGTCGAGAAGGCGGCCAAGGACGCCGGGCACGATGTCACGGTGCCGTTCGCGCCCGGACGCACCGACGCCTCGCAGGAGAACACCGATGTGGAGTCGTTCGCGGTACTCGAGCCGCGGGCCGACGGGTTCCGCAACTATGTGCGGGCCGGCGAGAAGGCGCCGCTGGAGCGCCTGCTGCTCGAGCGGGCGTACCTGCTCGATGTGACGGCTCCGGAGTTGACGGTACTGATCGGCGGCCTGCGTGCCCTCGGCGCCAATCATGGCGGCACCGAGCACGGCGTCTTCACCGACCGGCCCGGCACGTTGACCAATGACTTCTTCGTCAACCTGCTCGACCAGAACACCGAGTGGAAGGCGTCCGAGTCGGCGGAGAACGTCTACCAGGGTTTCGATCGGTCCGGTAAGGCCACCTGGACCGCCACCGCCAATGACCTTATCTTCGGGGCTCATTCGCAATTGCGTGCCATCGCCGAGGTCTACGCGCAGCAGGACGCGGGCGCGAGGTTCGTGAACGACTTCGTTGCCGCCTGGGTCAAGGTGGTCAACAGCGATCGGTTCGACCTCGCCTGAGTATCGCGACAAATACCGGGCCGGTCCTTCGGGGCCGGCCCGGTTTCGTTCCTACCGTCCGCGGTCAGCGGAATCGCGGGCCGCGTGATTTTCCCTCGATCAGCTGGAGTCGCCGTGCTGGCCAACCGGGACCGGTGGATTGTCAGCGGCACCCTTGGGCGCCGCTACGTTATCCGTCATGCCTGTCACGTAATCCGACGGAGCGCCACTGCCTCACCCGTCGATGTCGTCAGCCGAAACGGTGGAGTGCGGGTTGGGCACATCCGATCTGGTCTGACGTAAACGATTGCTAGATCGCGGGTCGGGTATGCGGCCGGTATGGAGAGACGGGATCGGATTGCGGAGCCTTGGGGTAAGCGCACGCCGTACGGTGCGGGTGACAGTTGGCCTGCCCGTCTGGACATGTATCTCGCTGACGGTGTGGACCCCGATTCGGTGCGGTGGGTCCAGTCGGCATCGGTACTGCATTCCAACGGTGACGGCTTGGATATCGCGGTCAAGGACGGCGCGATCGTGGGGGTTCGTGGCCGGGTGGCCGATCGGGTGAATCGCGGTCGATTGGGCCCGAAGGATCTGTTCGGCTGGCAGGCGAACGCCGCACCCGATCGCCTCACCCGTCCGCTGATCCGCCGGGATGGCGAACTGGTGGAAACCGATTGGGACACCGCGATGGACGAGATCGTGCGGCGGAGCACTGCACTACTGGCCGAACGCGGGGCCGAGGCGATCGGCTTCTATACCTCCGGACAGTTGTTCCTCGAGGAGTACTACACGTTGGGCGTGATCGCGCGCGGCGGTATCGGCACCAATCACATAGACGGCAATACTCGACTGTGCACGGCGACCGCGGCCGAAGCGCTGAAGGAGTCCTTCGGCAGTGACGGCCAGCCTGGCTCCTACTCCGACGTGGACCACGCCGACGTGATCGCGTTGTACGGCCACAACGTCGCCGAAACCCAAACCGTGCTCTGGTCGCGAATCCTGGACCGGCTCGCCGGACCGAACCCGCCGCGCCTGATCTGTGTGGATCCGCGGCCGACGCCGGTCGCCGCCCACGCGACGGTGCATCTCGCGCCCTTGCCGGGCACGAACGTGGCGCTGATGAACGGGCTGCTGCACGAGCTCCTCGCCAACCACTGGATCGATGACGACTACATCGCCGCGCATACGGTCGGGTTCGCTGAATTGCGCTCGTGCGTGGCGGATTACCCGCCGGAGGCGGTGGCGCGGATCTGTGGCGTCGAAGCGGCGGCGCTGCGCGAGGCGGCCCAGATACTCGGTACCGCACAGCGTCTGCTGTCCACGGTGCTGCAAGGGTTCTATCAGTCTCATCAGGCGACGGCGGCCTCGGTGCAGGTCAACAACATTCATCTGGTGCGTGGGATGCTCGGCAGGCCTGGATGCGGGCTGCTGCAGATGAACGGCCAGCCGACCGCGCAGAACACCCGCGAGTGCGGCGCAGACGGCGATCTCGCCGGTTTTCGCAACTGGGCCAACGATGCTCACGTCGCCGAGCTGGCCGAGCTGTGGAACGTCGATCGTGCGCACCTGGCCCACGACGAACCACCGACCCACGCGATGAAGATCTTCGGCAAAGCCGAGGACGGCAGCCTCGGGATGCTGTGGGTCAGCGCGACCAATCCGGCGGTGTCGCTGCCCGAATTAGCCAGGGTACGTGCGATTCTCGCCAAGGAGAGCCTGTTCCTGGTGGTGCAGGACATCTTCCTGACCGAAACGGCGGAGCTGGCGGATGTGGTCTTGCCCGCGGCGGCCTGGGGCGAGAAGACCGGGACGTTCACCAACGCCGATCGCACAGTTCACCTGTCCGACAAGGCCATCGAACCGCCGGGGGAGGCCAGATCCGACCTCGACATCCTGCTGGACTACGCACGCCGAATGGAATTCCGGGACAAGGATGGCGACCCGTTGCCGGCCTGGCACGATCCGGAGTCGGCGTTCGAAGCATGGAAGAAATGTTCGGCGGGGCGGCCGTGTGACTACACCGGGCTGACCTACGACCTGCTGCGCGGCGGATCGGGTATTCAATGGCCCTGCACGACAGCGCATCCCGAAGGAACCGAGCGTCTGTACGCGGACGGGAGGTTCTGGAGTGCGCCGGACTACTGCGAGACCTACGGCAAAGACGTTGTCACGGGCACACCACTGGACGCCGAGGAATACCGTGCACTGAATCCGGACGCGAAAGCGATCATCAAGGCGGCCGAATACCATCCGGCCCAGGAACATCCGGGCGCCGAGTTCCCGCTGGCGTTGATCACCGGGCGCACTCTCTATCATTTCCACACCCGCACCAAGACCGCCCGCGCGCCGCAGCTCGAGGCCGCCGCTCCTGAAGTGTGGGTGGAGATATCCCGTCACGACGCGGACGAACTCGGCATTGGCGAAGGCGACCTCGTCGAGGTGTCGTCGCGGCGCGGCAGCTTGCACGCCAAGGCGCGGCTGAGCGGAATCCGCCGGGGCGTACTGTTCGTCCCGTTCCACTACGGCTATTGGGACGCCGATGGCACCGGCCACCATCGGGCGGCCAACGAACTCACTCCGACGCAGTGGGATCCGGCGTCGAAGCAACCGATCTTCAAGACCAGCGCGGCCCGCGCGCGGCGGCTCGAACGCGGCGTCGGGCCCTCGGCGGCGCCGACCACTGCGGCCTCGGCGCCGCTAGACCCCGCCATCGCGGCGACTGTAGGTGGCTCTGCGGCAGCGGTTTACGAGGTCTTCCCGACTGCCGCGCGAAGATAACCAGCTATCGCGGGGCGCGGACCAGGTCCCACCGCTGAGCCGTGTGGTCGTAGCTGATGTGCCCGGCCGCGGCGAAATCGTCGAGCCAGCCGCGCATCGGCCAGCGACCCCAGCGGCGATGGAATGTTGTTGCGTTGGTGAGGATGTCGGCGAGGTGCTCGATCGGCGGGTCGGAGACGGGGTGGTGCTGGTGATAGGCGTCCGCGCCGCCGACCCAGCGCAGGCGTGCGCCAACGGCGGCGGCCTTGTAGGCGAAGTCGGTGTCCTCGCCGCCGTAGCCGTGATATCGGGTGCAGAAGCCGCCGATGCGGCGCCAGGTGTCGGCGGTGACGGCGAACGACAGCGACCAGAAGAGGTCGAAATCGGTGCTGTCGGTGTGCGTTTCCGGCGGCGGATCCGGCCGCGCCGGGTGCGGGGCCCGCTGACGACGCAGCGTCGAAAGGTCGTAGCCGCCGGGCGGAGCGGGCGGCAGATAGGTCACCGGCCCGCACAGCAGTAGCGATTCGGCGGTCGCGGCGGCCTGGTAGCGGTCGATCAGGCAGGGGTCGGGGATGCAGTCGATGTCGAGGAAGACGAGGAGTTCGGCGCCGCCACCGATCGCGGTCCCGGCACCCAGGTTGCGGGCTTGCGCCAGCGGCAGTCGCGCTGGACGCGCGTCCATCCAGACGCCGTGCGCGGCGTGCCGCCGGGTGAGGTCGAGGACTTCGGGATCACCCATGGCGACCACGACGTGCTGATCCGGCGTCGTGGTAGTCCGGGCGAGGCCGCAAAATTGGTTGCGCAGGTGGTTGATTCGGCCCGACGCGAGGGTGATGACCGCGGTTTTCACGCGACCGGTACGGGTCGGGAACCGGCATAGGCCACCTGTTCGATGACGGCGGCCGCTCGGGCCGCGGCACCGTGCGTGCGCCACTCGCGCCAACGTCGCGCGTCCAGGTGCAGCGCGGATTCGATCAGCGCGGGCCACTCGTGCACCGCGGGCCACGCGTCGGCCGTGACCGCGAGGCCCGCGTCGGCGAGAGCTGTTGCGGTGGCGTGCTGTTCACCGAACGGCCGGTCCGCCGGAATGAGCACCGTAGGTTTGGCGGCGGCCGCGATATCGGCGACCGCACCCTGCCCCGCGTGCGCGATGACCACGTCGGCGGCGCAAAGGCGCGGCCAGAGATCGTCTATCCAGTCACCCAAGCCTGCTGTGCGCCAGCGATATCGCGGATGGCGGACGGCGCATTCGCGAACGTCGGCGGCGGTGAAGCGGCTCCCGCCCGCACCGGCGAGGACCAGCACGGTCGGCCGCGCCGGGTGCGCGCGCCGCGCGGTCGGTTGCCGCGCCGCGAACCGGCTGACGCCGCCGAGGTAATGGGTTTTGTCCGCGTAGGCCTGCAGCCAGGGCGGGTCGTAGAGCGCTCGTGGCCAAGCGGCCAGCAGCGCATCGGCGATGTCGTGCACCAGGTTGTGCGCGGCGTCGGTGCGGGTGCCGGGCAGGGCCATGGTGATCACGGGCACGCCGTGCAACCTGGCCAGCAGCGCGACTTCGACAGACACGTCGACCACGATGGCGGCGGGCCGTTCGGCGGCGATCCAGTCCGAGATGGTGGTCATCCGATCACGCAGTCCCGCATCACCTTTGGGAACCCAGTGCAGGCGGTCGGCGGCGGTGGGGTCCAGCACGTCGGCTGCCGCGTCGTCCGCTGGTAGCACGACGGTCCGAGCGAAGGTCGAGTCGTCGATCGGCAGGGACGTGAGGGCGGTGACGGGCGCCCCGAGTTCGGCGCAGATGGTGCGAGCCCGGATGTGATGGCCGGCGCCGTGGTGATGGATGTAGTAGCCGATCATGCTGCCCCCTCACGGGTGTCGCCGTACGCCGGGGTGGCGATGAGTTGGTAGTAGTGCTGCAGGTAGGTGTCGACCATGGCGGTGATGCCGCACGATGCTTCGGCTCGGTCGCGTGCGTCGGCGCGCGCGAGCGTCGCGGCCTGTGCCGCGCCCGCGGCCATGGCGTCGACGTCGCCGGGCGCGACGAGCCTGCCGCAGTCCGAATCCACTATCTCCGGAATGCCGCCGCGCTCGAACGCGACGACCGGGGTGCCGCAGGCGAGCGCCTCGGCGACGACCAGGCCGTACGGCTCATCCCACAGCGGGGTGACGAGCGCGGCCGCGCACGATCCGACCAGACGGGCGAGCGAGGCCTGGTCGAGATGGCCGTGATAGCAAGTGTTTTCATCGAGGCCGGGCTCGATGGTGTCGCGGAAATATCGAACATCGCTGATCGGGCCGGCCAGGTGCAGCCGCCGCCCGGCCCGGCGCGCCGCGGCGATCGCGAGGTGGGCACCCTTCTCCGGGGTCAGCCTGCCGAACCACACCAGGTCGGCGCCGCCGCGACCCATCGGCCACGCGCGCAGGTCGATCCCGTTGGGCACGACGCCGACGGACCGCACGACCTCGCGCCACGCTTGCGCGGTGTGCTTGCTGACGGCGACGAAAGCCGAGCCGAGCCCTTTGCTGACATCGAGTGCCGATTCCAGCCAGGGTGTCGGCGGCGTATGCAAGGTGGTCAGCATCGGGACGCCCAGCGTCGGGGCCATCGCGACCGGCAGATAGTGCAGGCTGTGATTGTGGATGACATCGAACGACGTCGGCCCGATCGCGCTGAGGTCGGTCATCACCGTCAGATAGGCGTGATGGTCGGCGAGAAACTGTCTCGGCGGCATCGATGAATCGGCGGCCGCGGCGGCACTCGGGCTGAACGCGCGCACGCGCAACGCCGAATCCGCGGCCGCGCCATCGCTGCCGTCGGCGGCGAACAGGGTCACCCGGTGACCGCGCGCCTGCAAGGCCCGGGCCAGGTGCCACACGTGCGCTTCGAGCCCTCCGGCGAAGGGTTGCTTGATCGGATGCCGGTTGGAGGCGAGCAGGGCGACGGATAGACCGCTGGCCGCCGTCATCGGGCCAGTGCCTGTTCATAGATCGCGCGGTGCGCGGCGGCCAACTCGGTACGCTCGGCCCGGCGTGCGGGCCAGTCGGCACGGTCGGCGCTGCCCTCGTACACCGCGCGCACCGCGCGCTCCAGCGAACGGGCGTCGAACTGTGCCTCGTCGAAATCGAAGACCGCACAAGGCCGTTGCTCGGCATAGCAGCCGCAGCTCGGCGCGATGACCGCGGTGCCGAGGTCGTAGCAGGCTTCCAGCCACCCCGAATGGGTGCCGAAACGGTACGGCAGCAAAGAGGCGCTCAGCGACGAAAGATACTGCCACAGTTGGTCATCGGTGAAGTATTCGTGGATCCGTACCTCGACTCCGGTGCGGCGGCCGACATCGACGAGGGCCGCGCCCGCGGCCGGGTCGTACCAGTGGTTGCCCGGCTCGAAGAGTTCGTCGTGCAGGTCGACGCGCAGCACCGCGCCGGGCAGCGTGGCGATGGTGTCGGCGAGCACGTCCAGGATCGGCAGCGGATCCATATTGGCGCGAAGGCTTTTCGCGTGCACGCCGAGCACGAAGGGCTGAGCGGGCCGGGGCAGCTCGATGAGTTCCTGCCGCACGACGTGCGGATGGCGCAGCACGTCCGGTCGCCGCCCCCATTGCCGCTCGATTTGCGCCGCCGCGGTAGGGGTGAGCGTGATGATCTCGTCGGCGGCCGGAATGAGCACGTCCAGCTGTTCGCGATGGCCGCGCGGATCGGGCTGGTGCGGGTTGCGGAGGTCGTGCGCGGTGTAGATCAGCGGCTTGCCGTGATCGCGCAATTCGCCGACGATGTCGGCGAGCACCTCGGTCTCGACCGAGTCGAAGCCGAAGTGCACGTGGAACACATCGAAGCCGCGGTGATTGCGGCGGATCCACTGTGGATCGAGCATGACCGGTGGCCACCAGCCGCCCGGAACGGTGCGGCCGTCGGCCGGTCGCGGGTCGGGGAGCCGCACCACGCCGTCGCCGCCGTCGACGGGCGACAGATGCCGGACGTATACGTGCGACGCGGGGACCGACGCGACCCGCAGTGTCGTAGTGCGCGCGTGCGGTCGCGCGCCGGCGACGGAGGTCATCCCGGCAACGATTCAGCGAGCACGACATCGGACTTACACGGAGCACCGGTGTCGATAGTGGGCCGCTTGTCTTCGAGGATCCGCATGGCTTCGCACCCCTTTCCGAACGATCGTGTGGCTCGTTTGCCGCGAGGTTGATCCAGGTGCGCCATCCCACCTGCCGGGATCGCCAAACTGTCCAACCGTTTGCTGTGCGGATGTGTTCGCGCTATGCCCGTGGCGGCTCGGCGGGAGCCAGCGGTTTGTTGTACCGACTCGACATGGGGACGGATAGCCAACAATGGGAAGTACAAACCCTGGCCTGGTTGGAGTGGCGATCACCGGGTAGGCGATGCGGGAGTAGAAGTTGTCTGCCGTCAGGAGGAGATCGACCATGGGTTTTCCCGAACAGCAACAGAAAGTTCCGGGCGTGCAGTCGCGGATGTCGCCCCCGCCGGATTGCGGCGAGACCAGTTACCGGGGTAGTGGGAAATTGACCGGTAAGGCAACGGTGATCACCGGGGCCGACAGCGGTATCGGCCGTGCGGTCGCCATCGCGTTCGCGCGTGAAGGCGCCGACGTATTGATTTCCTATCTCAATGAGGACGGGGATGCCAAGGAGGTCGCCGAGCTCGTGCAGCAAGCCGGTCGTAAAGCGGTGCTGGTCCCCGGCGATATCTCCGATCCCGGCCACTGCCGGGAGGTGGTGGCTCGGGCCGTCGCGGAATTCGGCCGCATCGATGTACTGGTCAGCAACGCCGCCTACCAAATGACGCACGAGACGCTCGAGGAGATCTCGGACGAAGAATTCGACTACACGTTCAAGGTCAACGTCGGCGCCTACTTCTATCTGGTGAAGGCGGCCTTGCCACACATGGCGTCCGGCGCATCGATCATCGGCAGCTCGTCGGTGAATTCGGACATGCCCTCGCCGACCTTGGCGCCGTACGCGGCCACCAAGGCGGCCATCGCCAACTTCTCGGCGAGTCTCGCTCAACTGTTGGGGGATAAGGGCATCCGAGTCAACAGCGTCGCACCCGGACCGATCTGGACGCCGCTGATTCCGTCGACGATGCCGGCGGAGAAGGTGAGCCAGTTCGGCGACGACACGCCCCTCGGGCGCGCGGGCCAGCCCGCCGAGCTCGCCCCGGCCTACGTACTGCTGGCCTCGGATGACGGCAGCTACATCTCGGGCGCGCGAATTGCCGTCACCGGTGGTCGCCCAATTCTCTGAGCAGCGTATTTCCCCGATCGCCCAAGTCAGGAGACCGAATACCATGACAAATCCGACCGCCCTCGCGTTGGTGTGCACGTTGCAGAAGTCGCCTGCGGAATCCAGTAGCGAACTCATTGCCCGGCACGCGCTGGACGCGCTGGCCGAGAGCGATATCAAGGGTGAGATCCTGCGCGTGGTGGACTACGACGTGCACCCCGGGGTCCGCGCCGACGAAGGTTCCGGCGACCAGTGGCCCGCGATCAGGGCACGCATTCTCGCCGCGGACATTCTGCTGGTCTCGACGCCGACGTGGGTGGGGCACATGTCTTCGGTCGCCCAGCGGGTGCTCGAACGGCTGGACGCTGAATTGTCCGAAACCGATGACGCGGGAAGGCCTTCCATGGTCGGCAAGGTCGGCATCGCCGCGGTGGTCGGTAACGAGGACGGAGCGCACAAGATCGTCGGCGACCTCTTCCAGGCCCTCAACGACATCGGATTCTCCGTTCCCGCCCAAGGATGCACTTACTGGAACGGGGAAGCCATGGGCGGCACCGACTATCGAGACCTCGACCCGGTGCCGGATCGGATCACCTCGGCGACAAAAGCCATGGCGCGCAACGCCGCTCATCTCGCACGGCTGCTGAGCGAGGGGGCTTACCCCGCCTACGAATAGTCACGATTCGCCGATGCCGCTGCGGCGTAAGGGGTTCGGGTCGATACCGCCGCCGGAGGCCTGACTCAACCGACTTCGACCGGGCTCTCCCGCCGCGCACGCGCTGCGTTCACGACCGCGAGCACGCCGCCCAAGGCGACCAAAATGAGTCCGCGCAGCCAGACTTCGCCTTCGATCCGGGTGAACAGGAAGAGACAGGAAGCCAAGCCGAGCCAGGGCACGACGGTCGGGATCCGGAAGTGGCCGGGTTCGCCCGCTTCGCGGCGCAGCACGAGCACGGCCGCGTTGACGGCGGTGAAGACGAATAGGAGCAACAGCACCAAGGTGGCGGCCAGCGAGTCGACTTGTCCGGTCAGCGCCAGGATCAGCGACAGGGTGGAGGTCGTGAGGATCGCCACCCATGGTGTTTGCCTGCGGGGCAGGATTCGGCTGAGGACCGGCGGCAGCAGGCCGTCGTTGGCCATGCCGTAGGCCAACCGCGAGGACATGATGCCGGTGAGCAGCGCACCGTTGGCCACGGCGACCAACGCGATCACGCTGAACAGCCATTCCGGTACTGCGCCGGCGACCCGGACGACCTCCAATAGCGGCCCGCTGGACCCGGTCAATTGCTCGGTGGGTACGCAGGCACTGGCGACCACACCGATCAGCACATACGCCGTTCCGGCGGTGAGCAGCGCGCCGAACAGTGCGATCGGATAGGACCGCCGTGGATTTTTGACCTCCTCGGCCAGGTTCACCGAGGTCTCGAAGCCGACGAACGAGTAGAACGCCAATACCGTGCCGGCCAGCACCGCCCCGACCGCGCCGTGCTCCGCGGTGCCCACCTGGGTGAGCCGATCCAGGTCGGCGTCGCCGCGCAGTATCACCCACGCGCCGAGGCCGATGATCAGGACCAAGCCACTGAGTTCCACCAGTGTGGCCGCCACGTTGGCGCCGAGGGACTCCTTGATGCCGCGGATGTTGAGCGCGGCGAGCAACACCAGGAAGACAACGATGACCACAAGGGTCGGCAACGAGACCAGCTCCTGCAGATAATCCCCGGCAAAGGCCCTGGTCAGCGCGCCTACCGAGACGATCCCCGCGGCGAGCATGCAGAAACCGATGAAGGAGCCCGCCGCGGGACCGAACGCGGTGGTGACGTAGTGCGCCGAGCCGCCCGCCCGCGGATATTTGGTGGCCAGCTCGGCATAAGAACCGGCGGTGAGCGTGGCCAGCCCGAGGGCGACGAGTAACGGCAGCCAGACCGCGCCACCCGATTCGCGGGCGATCGATCCGACCAGTACGTACACCCCGGCTCCGAGAATGTCCCCGAGAATGAAGAAATACAGCAGGGGAGTGGTCACCGCTCGCTTCAACCCGACAGTCATGCGGTGTCAATACCCAGAAGCTCTGCCTCGAAGCTGAAACGGCAGCGGATCATTCGGTGCCGCGCCTGCGTCGACGGTGGCTGGTATCGCAGAGTGGGTAGTTTTTCGAGCGTTTGCACAGGCACAAGGCGACCTGGAATCGGTCGCAGTTCATTCGGGTGCCGTCCGCGCGAATCACTTCGACCGGGCCTTCGATGAGCGCGGGCCCGTCGTCGGTGAATGTTATTCGCCGCCGGTCATTTTCGGGTCTTGTCGGCACGGATCACCACCAATTCCTCGTACTCCTGCCCGGTCTGGATCAGCCCCGACGCGAGCAGGTGGTTCGCGCACCGGCGCATCACCGGTCCGAAGGGGATGGTCGCGCGGGCGACCGCGGCGGCTTTCAGGCCGCCGTCGCGCAGTTGGGAAATGGTCAGGTCCGGGTCGGAGACGGTGGAGTGCACGATCAGCGCGGTGCCGTTCGCGGCGAGCAGCGTGGGCGTCAGGGCGCAGAGCCGGTCGAGAATCGACCTGCCGTCATGGCCGGCATGCCAGGCCCGGGTGCGTCCCCGCACCGGCTCTCGGTGGTGCGCGGGCACATAGGGCGGGTTGGCGAGCAATACGTCGAATCGGCGGTGGGACAGGGCCTTTTCGAAGTCACCGCAGAGTATTTCGGCTTTGATGCCGTGCAGGCGGCAGTTGAGCCAGGTGGCGGTGGCGGCCGCGCGCGAGATATCGACCGCGGTGACCGAGCTCGCCCCGGACAGCCCTGCGTGCACCGCAAGTGCGCCGGTGCCGGAACAGATATCCACTGCCCGGCCGCCGCGGGGGAGCGCCGCTTCGGCCAGCGCCTCCGCGAGCAGCCAGGTGTCCGACTGGGGTCGGTAAACGTTTGGGGTGCGGATCAACATCACTTGGCGGAAATGCCCTGATGTTCGAGGTCTAATCACGGTCGCCGAGAGATGTCAGCAGTGAGGTGCTGTCCGCGTGCCATCGGCCGAGCACATGATCAGCGAAACGGTCCTCGAGCAGGTTGGTCACCTGAATTCCGAAGACGACGGATGCCCGCAGGTCGGGTTCGCGAGCCAGCAGATCGTCGATCACGGCGCGCATCACCTGCTCGTGCACCGCGTCGGCTTCGACATGTTCGTGATAGAACAGCGCGCAGGCCGGGTCGGCGTCCCAGCGGCCCAGTGCCTGGGCCATCCGGGCGGCGCCGGGCGGGGAGGTGATCTCGACGGTGGCGAAGTGCCCGACCAGCGCGCCCCGCAGGGCGCGATGCAGGCCGAACAACGACATCATGTCGACCAGCGCGAGCATCGGCGCGGGCACGATATCGAGATAGTGCAGGTAGCCGGGATGCAGCCCGGCACCGGCCAGCAGGTCGGCGTAGAGCTGGGCATGCACGCGCTCGCCGCGCCCGCCGCCGAACTCGTCGAATTCCACCGCGACCAGCGATGCTTTGGCTTGACCACGCAACCGGGGAATCACCCACGCGTACGGATCGGCTTCTTTGTGATGGTAAATCGACCGATGCACGAAATACTCACGCAGCTGCCACAATTCGCCCTCGTCACGCAGGAACACACTGAGTCCGGTTTCCTCGGCCGGGACCGCGAGCAATTGCTCGAGCTCGGCGTGCAGGTCGGTTCCGCCCGCGACGTCGTCGTGCAACGCGCGCAGATAGTGCTGCTCCATGGCCGCACGCAACGCGAGCAATCCCGGATCCCACTCCCAGCCATCGTCGACCGCGTCGTAGCCGTGGTAATGCAGCTCATAGCAGGTGTGCAGAGCCAGCTGGAAGTCCTCGCCGTAGGGATCGAGGTCGGGCAATGGCGGCGGGGCGCTGCCGGGAGCTCGGGACAACACATCGATGACCCCTGCGGACAGCTCACCACGTGGTGCGGGCAAGGTACCGATCTCGGTGACGTGGGAGGTAGTCATAGCGTCGGCGTACCCCAGCGCGGGCGTTCGACGCGGTGAACTCCTGAGACCTTGCCCGCATCCACCGGATCAGTCGCCGTATTCGGCGGCCCTTGCCCACACTCGATGCTCCGGCAAAAGGGCGGACAGGGCATCGAAGGCGGTGGCGACGCTGTCGGCCGCTTCGACGCCGGCCGAGCCGTCCGTGATCCCGGCGGCGCGTACGGCGTCGGCACCGGCCGGGGTGTAGGCGATGCCCTTGAGGTGGCGGTGCGCTTCCTGCACGAGCAGGGCCAGCCGAGGGTCGCCGACGGTGCTCGCGATCATGAGCGCGTCGAATTCGACGGAGCGGGCGGTGTCGAGGGTTCGCGACACCACTACCTGCTGTTTGCCCTGCTCGAGTTCACCACCGTGCGGGGCGATGACCAACGGCGTCATCGACTGGCCTGCGATGGTGACGAGCGTGGCGGACAGGTCAGCGAGGTCGGTGCCGGAGTCGGCGAAAATGCCGATGATCCGGCCGTCGCTCGGCCACCTGCCACCGATCTGGGAGAGCGCGGGCGAGACGGCCACCTTGATCTTTTTGCCTGCCTTTCCCGGCAGTGGCAGGCCGAGCCCCGCCGCCACGGTCTGGGCAAGCTGCTCATCGATCTGGCGCAGCACGGTCACCGCTCGCTGCTTGATCGCCTTCTCGTAGCATTTGCCCAATTCGAAGGTGTAGGCCTTGGCGACGTGTGCTTGCTCGACCGGTGTCAGGCTGGCGTAGAACATCCGCGCCGAGCTGAAGTGGTCGTCGAAACTCTCGGGTGCTTCGCGAACCTTCCTTCCCGCGACCGCCTCTGGATATTCGATCAGCGCGGCGTCCTTGTTGCCTGCCAGGAACGGGCAGCCCCCGTCGAGACTGTTGGGGCGGTAGGGCGCGACGCCGGAATGCACTGCGGTCTGGTGCATTCCGTCGCGGAACATGTCATTGGTGCCGACGTGCGGCCGGTTGATCGGGAGCTGCGCGAAGTTGGGGCCGCCGAGGCGCGAGATCTGGGTGTCGAGATACGAGAACAGGCGACCTTGCAGCAGCGGGTCGTCGGTGTGGTCGATACCGCGCACGAGATGGCCCGGGTGAAATGCGACCTGTTCGGTCTGCGCGAAGTAGTTGGACGGGTTGGCGTTCAGCGTCATCGTGCCGATGACCTGCACCGGCGCCAGCTCTTCCGGCACGAGTTTGGTGGGGTCGAGCAGGTCGATTCCCTCGAAGGTCTGCTCCTCGTTGTCGGGAAACACCTGCACGCCCAGATCCCATTGCGGAAAGGCGCCGGATTCGATGGCGTCGGCGAGATCGCGGCGGTGCATGTCCGGATCGACGCCCGCGGTGATCTGGGCCTCTTCCCACAGCAAGGAGTGCACCCCGAGTTTCGGCTTCCAATGGAACTTCACCAGGACGGCCTTGCCCTTGGCGTTGATCAGGCGGAAGGTGTGGACCCCGAAGCCCTCCATCATGCGATACGAGCGCGGGATCCCACGGTCGGACATGTTCCACAGGGTGTGCGCGGTGGCCTCGGTATGCAGCGTGACGAAATCCCAGAACGTGTCGTGGGCGCTCTGTGCCTGCGGGATCTCGCGGTCCGGATGCGGTTTCGCCGCATGGATGATGTCGGGGAACTTGATGCCGTCCTGGATGAAGAACACCGGGATGTTGTTGCCGACCAGGTCGAAAACACCCTCGTCGGTGTAGAACTTGGTCGCGAAGCCGCGGGTGTCGCGTACCGTGTCGGCCGAACCGCGGGACCCGAGCACCGTGGAGAAGCGCACGAAAACGGGTGTCTCCTTGCCGTTTTCGAATAGCGAGGCGCAACAGATCTTCGCCGCGGCACCGTTGGCGGTGAACACTCCGTGCGCCGCCGCGCCCCTGGCGTGCACGACCCGCTCGGGGATGCGCTCGTGATCGAAGTGGGTGATCTTCTCGCGCAGATGGTGATCTTGCAGCAGCACTGGCCCGCGTGGGCCCGCCTTCAACGAATGATCGGTGTCGGTCAGTCGCGCACCCTGCGCTGTGGTCAGGAAGGCGCCTTGCTGCCCCATCGCCTCGACCGGCGCGTCGACCGGCGCGCCGGTGGGGGTGCTCGGCCGGGGAGCGGCCTGGTCGGGTTTCGGCGGCAACGGCTCGCGGGGCTTGGTCGGCTCGGCGACCGGCGCCGCCTCGACGGCAGGTACGCCGGGGGCAAGGGGTTGCGGTGCGGCCTTCGACGGGCGGGTGGATCCGGGCATGTGCTGACACCTCCTGTGATGAATGGGCACAAAGGTTCTCATTGGCGGTCGCGAACGCGCACCGAACTCGGCGTATCCGGTTCCGCCTGCCGGACCGGCTATGCCCTTCCACGTGGAAAACAAACAGCTGCGCGCCTGTCCAACGACTCTCGGGACTTGCATCGTTTTCTCATCGTTTTGTCGCGGCATCGGCGGGTATGCACGTGACGTCCACGGCCGCAACACCGCACAACTCGGGCCGCAGTGGTCCAAGACCCCGGCCACGCGCCCGCAGCGGCGGCGAGCAGATTCAGCGCCGCCGCACGAATGATCAGCTGGATCGTTCACCGGCCGACAATCCGATGCATGGGAGTTGCCTGATGAGCACCATTACCGAATCCGTCGATGTGAAAGCCACCGTCTCCACGGTCTACAACCAGTGGACCCAGTTCGAGTCGTTCCCCCGATTCATGCAGGGGGTCGAGGAGATCCGCCAGATCGATGACACCCACACCCACTGGAAGATCAATATCGCCGGCGTGCAGAAGGAATTCGACGCGACGATCACCGAACAGAACCCCGACGAACGGGTCGCCTGGGCGTCGGACACCGGTCCTACGCACGCCGGGGTGATCACCTTTCACCGGCTCGACAACGACACCACCCGGGTAACCGCCCAGCTGGATATCGATCCGGACGGTTTCGTGGAGAACGTCGCGGACAAGCTCGGCATCCTCGATCACCGGGTGAAGGGTGATATGCAGCGATTCAAGACGTTTATCGAGAATCGCGACGGTCAGGAGACCGGTGCGTGGCGCGGCGAGGTAGACCGCCCCGCCCAGAACTGATTCCCGTGGTTCGGCCCGTCCTCGGCGGGCCGAACCGCCCCACATCACAAAGGTTTCGCGATGGTCCCCGAGTTCGGGCGGACGCTGTCGCCCGGTATCGAGCGAATTGACAGCTCACCGTTTTTCCCAGGCGGGCAAGGGTATTCCGCCAGTAAGCGGATGTGTCTGCGGCAAGGCGGTATTCGGCGAGCGAACGGAGGGTGACGGTGAACGCTGTTACAGGAAGTCCGGCGCACGTGGACAAGCTGGAGTTCGACCTCGAGACAGTGGGTTTGCGGGAGGTCCGGGCGGCGGCGCGGCGCCTGCTGGCGGGTTGTCCCGGCGTGCTGGTCGAGGACGCGGTGCAGGTGTGTGACGAATTGGCCTGCAACGCACTGCGGCACGCTCGCCCCGCGGGCGCCTGCCGGTTGCTGATGACCGGCACCGCCCGGTTCCGGGTGGAAGTCGACGACGCCTCGCCCGTGCGGCCGCAGGTCCGCAGGCCCGATCACACGGGTGGTCGCGGGCTGCTCCTGGTCGAGCGGTTGGCCGCGTGCTGGGGTGTCGACTATCACGGCGATGGCAAGACCATGTGGGCCGAACTCGGGGACTGTTGAGTCGCTTGGTTATTCGGCTCGTTCGTCGGGAGTCGCTTCGTGTGCGGGCTTAACGTTGCTCCGCCGCACGGAACAGGTCCGCGGCGTCGGCCACGGCGAAGTCGTGCAACAAATGATGCAGTAGCGATGCGCACGAGGTGCGGCGTTCGGCGCGCGGACCGCGCGCCGAACGCCTTTCGATCAATTGAGTCCGGTCACTTCCTGGGCGATCGCCGCGAGCCTGGTCTGGGCGGCCGAGACGACGCCATGCCGGTTCTTGTTCCCTTCCTCATAGGCGAGGATCGCGCGCACCTCGCCGGGATCGGTCAACTCCTTGATCTCGGCCACCGCCGAAGCGACGTTCAGCTCGTCGTAGTCGTCGATCGGCAACTCCCTCGACTCGAGGACGCCGGTGGCGCTTCGGAAGGAATGCAAGGCGTCGGCGGCGCTGCCTGCCCCTTCGCGGCGGGTGACCTGCTCGGCGCGCTCGAGGGCCGCGTCGCGGGACTCGGTGAGCGTCTTGACGGCGACACCGCCGAGCTGGGCGCCCCGGTCGAGCAACTCGCCGAGCGCGGGCGGCGCGGCGCGGAACACGTCGAATGCGCGATCCAGGCCACGCGCGGTCCAGGACACCGGGATGGTGGCGAGCTTGACCACCGTCCCGGTCGCCGTCTGAAATGGCGTGTGGCGCAAGGCCGCCGGGCCGCCGAGCGCCTCCTCGGCCAGTACGGTGGTCAGCCAGGCCACGGTCGCCGAGTGCGCGGTGATCAACCGCTCGGCCAGGTCCACCACCTCGGGGCGCTGGGCGGTAGTCGCCAGTGCCTTGATGTAGCGGGCCCGATCGAGCAGCTGATGCTCGAGCG
Organism: Nocardia sp. NPDC051321; assembly: GCF_044455225.1. Lineage (NCBI taxonomy): Bacteria > Bacillati > Actinomycetota > Actinomycetes > Mycobacteriales > Nocardiaceae > Nocardia > Nocardia sp. NPDC051321. Next base: position 92,680 of record NZ_JBITEM010000010.1, read on the forward strand.
TGAGATCGCCGAGCAGGGCTTCATCGAAGGGCTGGGCCTGCTCACCCACCGCCTTGACCGCGGCGGCGGCCCGCCCGAGGAGCGGGCCGACCAGCGCGGGAACGGCGCCGAGCTCGCGGACAGCCGACTCGATGGCCTCGGCCCTTGCGCGGGCGTTGTCCGCGTTTTCGGACAGCTCGCGACGCACGGCCTCGGTCCTGGCCTGAGCGATTCGAGTCTCGGCGATCTGGATCTCGGTGTTGGTCAGATCGCGAACGGCACGCAATTGCGCCAGCAATGTAGCGGTTTCGGGTGTACTCATGGGGATCTCATCCTTGAATCGACACATTCGGATTGATCGGCGCAACAGTGCACCGTTAAAGGTCTACCCACTGCTGCCGTCTGAAACCCTGCGGCTCAGACAGTTTGGTTGTCGAGGGGGGTGAGCGTGCCGCGCTGGCGGGGTGCCGCAACCGTCGTTGCCTGGACCAGCGCCTGCCGCGTCAGATTCGGATGCTCCGCGACGATCGGGGTCGATTGCGTGGGTTGGCCGGGCGGATCGCCGGTGCATCGAATATTGTTGATCGGCGCGACGGTCGGCCTCTAAAAGCGCAGGGGTTCGATCTGGCCGCGGCTAGGAATAGGGATGTATTGCGCATGACTTGCGACTACTCCAAGGATGCCCGTGCAGTGCGGGCATATTTGCGCCAGGTCGACTCCGTCGCGGTGCTGACGGTCGACGGCGAGGTGGATGCGGCATCGGCGCCGCTCCTGCGGAACGCGATCGACAACGCCCTGGGTGACGGGCAGTCTCTGCTGGTGGTTGATCTGTCCGGAGTGCGGTTCTTCGGTTCTGCCGGGCTGAGCGTGTTGCTGGCCGGGACTTCGGCAACCGGGGGCGGGTTGCGTGTCGTGGCTTCGCCGCCGGTGCGGCGGCCGATCGAGGTGACCGGACTCGGCACTGTCCTCAATGTGTTCGACGACCTAGCGCAAGCGTTGGGGACGAACGACGAGTCGGAGGCCCCTTCCGAGGCTGCGATGTAGCCGGGTGCCCGGGCGACGATATCTATGCCGATTGGCATAGGTTATCTGATCGGTTAGAATAAGAACTGTTCGTCGGATTCTTTCCGTCGGCGGGTGAGCCCCAGGCCCACCCGGTCTTCGCAGGCCTCGACATGTGAGGGAGGACACCGCCATGACAACCATCCCGGCCGGCAGCGACCTCGACCGTGCCGGACGGCGCATGCTCGCGGACGACCGCGATGCCGGGTCGGCCGCCACGCACCACTTGGCCGAACCCGCACCTACCGGGTTCGCCGATCGCATCGACCAGGTGTGGCTCCCACCGCCCGGCGATGACGACTACTACTGCCTCGCTTACTGATCACCTCGACCCGCCCGCTCGACCGGCGTCGATGCCCTGCAAGCAGCGCGGACATGGCGCTCGGTCACGTAGTAAAGATCGGAGATCTTCGTGACAACGCCCGACCTCACCAGCCGTCCGACTCACGATTCCCGGGCTCGGACAACCCGCCAGAAGTCCACGGCCACCACCGATCCGGCGGACACGGCAGTGGTGCACTGGCCCGAACCCAGCCAGCTGGAGTCGTGGTGGAACAGCGTCATGAAATCCCCCCACACCCTCGCCGGTTAGCGATCGACCGCACCTACCTCCGAGCGCGCCGTCATCCAGAATCATCGGCTGACAGCCGAGCCGATCTTGCGTCGGCGGGCGGCACCCGTGCGGCGAAATGCGTTAGGTGGCAGAGAATCCGCTGGTCAGCAGGAGTGAGTCAGGGGGATAAGTTGTCCGCGCCGAGGTCGATGGAATGCCGATCGACTACCCTGGGCGCTGCACTGGAGATTGTCGGATGTGAGGAAGATTTATGGGAAGCGTTGTCCTAGACGTTGTCGCGTTGCTCGCCAATCGTGCGGCGATGTTCTGGAATTGGATGGCCACCGGGTCGTCCGGGTTTCCGCCGCTGTAATGCCGCGATGAAGTGTGCGAACGCCCTGGCCTTCCGGCCGGGGCGTTCGTGTATTCGCCGGGCTTGTCGCACTTTCCAGCGCGGGTGGCGTCTATGACTACCGTGTTGTCCGACTCCGCGTCCTGATCCCAGTCGAGTTAGGGGTTTTCGCTGTCGATCGGGGTATGTCCCCCGTATGTTGACCACCGTGAGAACCGCCGGTACTACGCGCCGCACCCCAGGTTGGTTCGTTCTTTGGATGGGCCTGCTGACTGCCCTGATCGTGTTGTGCTGCCTAGGATTATTCTGGCAGTTGGCGGCCGAGGGCACCTTCCCGATCCAGGTCATCCTGTGGGTGGCCATCGGTGTGCTCGGCGCGATCGCGCTGCTTTTCGCCCTGCTCGGCCTGTTCCGCTACCACTCCTTCTTCTACAGCCTCATCGGCCCCATCGTGATCGGCGTCTTCGTCGTCCTCGTCTGGCAAAACGTCCCCGAAACCACCGGCTGGAAAGTCTCCCGCAACATCCTGCAAAACCAAGCCGCCGACTGCGCGAACCCCGGCCACCGCACTCGCCTCGGCATCTACACCATCACCTACATCACCCGCCGAGACGGCGGCTGCCTCTTCTACACCCAAGGCGGCGAATCGAATTCGCCCCGCGGATTCGCCTACTTCCCCGACGCCGCCCCGCCCTACATCGGCACCCCAACCTCCGGCATCGGATACCAACCCTTCCACGAAAACTGGTACCGCTTCACCGAAGAGTCCTGAGCGGCAACAACATCCAGCCGAGCAGGCCGGACCCGCCGACAGCATCTCGACCCCAGTCAGACCGCCCCCGCGTCGACTCCCGGCCGTCGTCCTCGAGGCGGCGCCCGCCCCTAACACCACCCCGCCGCTTTCTCCACAACCAGCGCCCCCACTTGACGTGCGTTGTGTGTTCTTGCTGCAACGTGCGTCAAGAGCAGGAAATCTACGTCAAGTGTGCTTGGGGCTAGGTGGCTAGCATGCCGCCGTCTATGGTGATGATTTCGCCGGTTACCCAGGAGTTGGTGGGGGTGGCTAGGTGGGTTATCCAGGGGGTTATGTCGGAGGGGTGGCCTATGCGGGCGGCGGGGGCTTTGGCGGCGTAGTCGGTGCGCCATTGGGTTATTTTTTCGGGGGAGAGGCCGCTGGTGGTGAGGATGGGGGTTTGGACGTTGCCGGGGGCTACGCCGTTTACGCGGATACCCTTGGGGCCGAGTTCTACTGCGGCGCTTCGGATGAAGCTGTCGATGGCGGCTTTGCTTGCCGCGTATGCGGATTGGTGAGGGGCGGCTAGGCGGGCGGAGATGCTGGAGACTACGACTATGTTGCCGCCGGGGGAGCGGAGGTGCGGAAGTAGTTTGGCGGTCAACAAGATTGGGCCGAAGACGTTGACTTCGAATTGGCGGCGGACGTCGGCCGGGTCAAGGTCGTCGAGTGGCGTGATGCCGAAGACCCCGGCGTTGTGGACGAGTACGTCGAGGGTGCCGCCGCTCGCTTGGACGGACGCGGCGATGGCGTCGGTGCCCGCTTCGGTGGCGACGTCGGCGACCACCGGGATCACCGCCGGGTGCAGCGCGGCGACCTCATCGAGCGGTTCGCTGCGCCGACCGGTGATGGTCACGCTGGCCGCGCCCTGTTCCGCGAACGCCAATGCTGCCGCCCGCCCGATTCCGGTGCCGCCACCGGTGACCACAATGTGCTGCTCCGCGAACGTTTTATCGGACAATGCCGAGCCTCCCTATCGTCGGTCGGCCATCCCTGGCGACCCTCGTTGTCGGCAACACGACGTCACTGCCGCGCATTCCGGGAGGCACAAACTCCCTGGGCTGGTGCCGTGGGTTGCCCGGCGAAGCGCCGAGTATGTGCGTTGCTGAGGGGGCGGCGACCTCGATGATGAGGGTCGTCATCAATGCCACGGCGAGTAGACAGGGTGGGTTGCAGTGGACGGCAAGCGGGCACAGCGCGAGTTCGACCGGAAATGTCGGCAGAGCGCATGGTGGCGGGTGGGGTGGAATGTTGCTGGGTGGTGACGTGTTGGCATGGTGTGTGACGAAAGCTGGAATGAACGTACTTGTCGTGTACGCGCACCCGAAGCCCGACTCACTGACCGGAGCGTTGAAAGATGTTGCGGTGGAACAGTTGCGGGCCGACGGGCATCAGGTGCAGATCACGGATCTGTATGCGATGGGGTGGAAGGCGCACGCGGATATCGATGACTTCGGTGCGGTCGAGGAGTCGAATTTCATGTTGGCCTCCGGCGAGGCCTATCGCGAGGGGACGCTCAGCCCCGACATCCGCGCCGAGCAGGAGAAGCTGCTGTGGGCCGACACCGTTCTGCTGCACTTTCCGCTGTGGTGGTTCAGCATGCCCGCGATCATGAAGGGGTGGGTTGATCGGGTTCTCACCTGCGGATTCGCTTACGGGGCAGGCGGGGACGCGATACCGCGATACGGCGCGGGGGTGCTCGCGGGCCGTCGAGCCATGCTGGTGGTCTCGATCGGCGGCAAGGCACCGTCGTACTCCGATCGCGGCGTCAACGGCCCGGTCGAGGACCTGCTGTTCCCGATCCAGCACGGCATCCTCTACTACCCGGGCATGGACGTGCTGCCGCCGTTTCTGGTGCACGGCACGATCAGGCTCGACTCCGAACGCTTCGATGAGGTCGCCGACGACCTGCGCGAACGCCTTTCGGATCTGGAAAGGATCGAGCCGATCCGGTATCGACCGCAGGGCGGCGGCGATTACGACCGCAGCCTGCGACTGGAACCCGGCCGGGAATCGGCGGACGCGAGCGGCTTCGGATTGCACGTCACCGGTTGAGGTTTCAGGGTAGCGGTGCCGCGCCGCGTTGAGTGAGCAGCACGCCCATCAGCCCCGCCTCTTGCCCTTGCGCGTGGATCATCGAACGCGCCGTCTCCTTCACCGGTCCGGAAGGTAGCAGTTCGTCGGCGGCCTGGGCCATCGCGATCCCGCCCTGATGGTGCCGGAACATGAGCTGCAGGAACAGGATTTCGGCGTCGCGGCCGTGCGCGGCGGCGAGCGCGTCGAGTTCGGCCATCGTCGCCATTCCCGGCATCAGGCTGTCGTTCTTCTGATCCGGCATCGCGACCGGCGTCGAATGCTGATGTGGCAGAGCCTCATCCGTGTGCATCCAGGCCATCGGGCGCGTCGGCACCGGAGAGGCGTTGGCCAGTCGCAACCAGCCGAGCATGGTGCCGATCTCGAGGCGCTGGGTGTCGTCGAGCTGATCGGCCAGGCGCACGATGACCGGATCGACAGAGCGGTCGAGGCGCTGCACCATGATCAGCGCCTGCTGGTGGTGTGCGGTCATGTCCTGCACGAAGCCGATCTCGACCGAGCTGAGAATCGGTGTGGACGTGTGTGTTTCCGGCAGCACGAGTGGGCGCAGCGCCGCGCCGAGCACGAGCAGGGCGAAGGCCAGCGAGGCGAGTGCGGCGCCGCGCATCCAGGGTGGCATCGTCAGGACCCGACGATCGATTCTTGGTCCGCCGGCGGCGAATACACGTCGTTGTCGAGTTGCAGCACCATGAATCCGTTGTCGGAGCAGGTGACATACAGTTGCGAGCCACGCCATTCCGGCGGCGAGAGGCACCAGTCGGTGGAGACGTCGCCGAAGGCGAGCCTGCCGGTGCGCGGGGTGAGCGCGTCCAACGGATTGAACTGTCCCTCCAGCACCGAGCGAATCACCGGCGGCGTGCTCATCAACGGCACGCCGATGATCGACGCGAGCGCGTGCGGCGAATTCCACAGGCTGAGGTTCTGACCCGTGCGGGCGGGCGGGTTGTAGTACGCGATCTCATGGATATCGAACGGGTCACGCACGTCGAAAACCCTGATGCCGGAAGAGATCCAGCCGCACGCGAGCGCCGTCGGATTGTCCCTGCGGTCGGCGGTGCAGTAGTGCGATTCATAGGCGAAGGCCGAACCGCCCATGGACGAACCGATATTGCTGTCGATGTTCTGCGGCAGGTTGATTTCCAGCTTGATCTTCGCGGCGACCTTCGGGTGGGTGTCGTCGGCGATATCGATGAGTTTCACACCGCCGGAACCACCTTCGTCGACGGTGTAGAGGTAGGGCTTGCCGTCGTAGGTCACCGGGATGCTGTGCTGGGTGGCCCAGCCGTCGGTCCAGAAGACCCGTCCGATGTGCAGCACCTGCGGGTTCGGGTCGCGCCGCTGCACCGCGCTGATGTCGAGCACGGTGAAACCGCCGAGCGCGGACAGATACATCCGGTTGCCGTCCGCGCTGACGCCGAAGCCGTGCGCCTCGATGCCCGTCAGGCCTTGCCACACGACGTGCGGGTTGGCCGGGTCGGTGAGATCGACGGCGCTGACGAAACCGGGCGCGATGCCCGAGGCCCAATAGGTGTTCCCGTCGGGCGAGAAGCCGCCCTCGTGTGTCGTAATCGGCAGGGGCATCAGCATATTCGTGCCGGGACCGGGATTGAGCAGTCGTGGATGCGCGCAGTCGGAGATGTCGTAAACCGACAGGTAGCCGACGCCGGTGCCGACCGGAACCCCGGTGCCGACCAGCAGCTTGCGCGCGGTGTTGACCTTCAGGCTCTCCCAGGTGCCCGCGAGCATGGCGGGTTCGGTGAGGGTGACGGTCGGTCGCGGGTTGGCCGGGTCCGACACGTCGAGGACCTGCACGCCACGGCCCTCGCTGATCAGGTCGCCGGGGAAGAAGGAGCCCAGGTAGGAGCAGTGCTCGAAGCTGGTGGAGGTGATGCCCGCGCCGCGTCCGGCGAAGCCGCCGACGAACGACATATTGCAGCGGTAGCCCTGGGTGCTGCGGCCACTGTCCCGGTCGGCGGCGGTGACGTCGCCCTGCATGCCGTTCTCCGGCGCCGAGCCTGGCCCGCACTCGGCCCGGGGGACCGCGGTGCGGCCGACGTCCAGGAATTCCTGGACGGCATTCTGGAGGTCGGACTGTAGATCCGCCGATGCGCTGCTCGGCAGCATCAGCACGGCGGCGAGGCCGACCGTGACCAGGGCCAGCGGTTTGAAACGGCGCAAGCTCGTCAGTGAGCGCATCGGCGGTTCCCCAACCTTCATCAGTCATGATCCGTCATCCCTCGGCTGACTGGGACAGCTGAGGGAACTGACTGAATGGTAGTAACTGCCGTTAACATATGTGGCGGGTTTCGCGGAAATCCGGCAAAGTGGCTGGTTGTCGCGCTGGTTAATTGATGGGTAGTGGCGCCAGGTCGTAGGCGAGGAGCTCATCGCAGGCGGCCAATAGAATTCGGCGTAACCGCGCCGAGCGTTCGGCTAGCGCGGACTGGGTCCGCACGTATTCCGCGCGTCCGGAGGGTGTTTCGATCCGCACCGGTTCGTACCCGTACTCGGACAGATCGTAGGGGCTGGCTCGCATATCGAGTTCGCGTGCGGCACAGGCCAGCTCGAAGCAGTCGAGGACCAGCGCCGACGAGATCAGCGGAACCAGTTTGAAACCCCACTTGTAGAGGTCCATATTCGCGTGCAGGCAGCCGGGTTGTTCCCGGCTGACCTGATCGTCTCGGGTCAGCGGCTCGATATTGCGGCCGACCGCTTCGGGGGTGAAGAAGCGGAACGCGTCGAAATGGGTGCAGCGCAGCGACATCGACTCGACGACCTCGTCGGTGCCCGACCGGCCCAGACGTAGCGGCACCTGCTGATGCCGAACGTCCTCGGTCCGGTACACCATCGCCCATTCGTGCAACCCGAAGCAGGACAGCTGCGCGGGCCGTGCCGCGGTGGCGCGCAACAGTTTCGCGATGAACTCGATGGTGTCGCGGCGGCGCGCCAGGTAGGCGGGGTCCGCTGCGAAGGCGACGGTGGACTGCTGGTGTGGACCAGGATCCGCACCGGACGAGATCCGGTGGTACCCGCGCGCCCCGTCGTATTCGCGGGCACCAGCCATCCCGACGCCGAACCCCGGATGCCAGCGCCGCAACTGAGCGGGCTTGTGCCCGTAGTAGGTGAACAAAAAGTCGATCACCGGATGCGACGAACCCGCCGCCCGCCGTTGGACATACGGACCGACCAGCCGATCCACCCGAACAACGTGGCCCGCCGCCTGTGCGCGCCACTGCTCTTCGGCGAGCACCGCCACCTTTCGCCCGCTCACGGGCAGCCGGTTCCCCCGCACGCTCATTCGATGATCCGGTGTGTCCCGTCGCGGACCGTGCCGACGAACTCTTCCACCAGATCTTCCAGCGCCACAATGCCCGTGGTGTTGCCGCGGGTGTCCACGACCCGGCCCAGGTGACTGTTGGTGCGGCGCAGCCTGGCGAGCGCTTCGTACAGCGGGGTGTGCATGCTCACCGTCGGCAGCGGGCGAATGTCGGTGCGCGGGATGGGGGTTCCCGGTCCGGCGCTCTCGTCGGCGACCTTGTCCAGCACGTCCTTGACGTGCAGGTAGCCGACCAGCGAGCCGTCGCTGGCCTGCACCGGGTAGCGGGAGAAACCCGTTTCGGCGACGGCGGTTTCGATGTCGCCGAGGGTAGTTCCGTTGCCGCGCAACGGAACCGTCCTGGTGGTGTCCAGCGACACCATCACGTCGGCGACCACGCGTTCGCTGGTGCCGAGCGCCTGGGTGAGCCTGCGGTGTTCCTCCTCGTCGAGCAGGCCCTCCGAACGCGACTCGCCGATCATCTCAGCGAGTTCCACCGAGGAGACGGTGGCCTGCAGTTCGTCCTTCGGCTCGATCCGCAGCAGTCGCAGCGTGAGGTTCGCGGCCAGGTTGTAGAGGGCGATGAGCGGGCGAGCCAGTCGCAACCACATCAGGTGCACCGGAACAAGCAGCAGCGCACTGCGTTCCGGCCCGGCCAGCGCGATGTTCTTCGGGATCATCTCACCGAACAGGATGTGCAGGATCACCACGATGGCGAGCGCGAGCGCGAACGACACCGGATGCAGCAGCTGTTCGGGCATGCCGAGGACATCGAACGGCCCCGCCAGCAGGTGCGCCACCGCGGGTTCGGCGACCCGGCCGAGCAGGATCGAGCAGATGGTGATGCCGAGCTGTGCGGCGGCCAGCATCATCGACAGGTTCTCGCCCGCGCGAATCACCAGGTCGGCGTTGCGCTTTCCCTGCGCGGCCAGTGCCTCGAGGCGGTCGCGGCGAGCCGAGATCAGCGCGAACTCGGCGGCGACGAAGAACGCGTTGCTCAGCAGCAACACCACGGTGAGCAGCACGCCGAAGAGGTCACCCATGGCTGTGCTCCTGCTCGGGTTCGGCCTGCAGCTGGCGGAACGCGAGATCGTCGGGGGCGACCGGGATCAGGCGCACCCGGTCGATCCGGCGTCCGTCCATCCGCTCCACCCGCGCGATCCAGCCGCCGGTGCTCGGTTGTTCGTTCGAAGACCATTGCTGCGAGCGAGGATTCGGCAGGACGACCTCATCGCCTGCCACCGGGATGCGACCAAGGCGGGTGAGCACGAGGCCACCGAGTGTCTCGTATTCGCCCTCGGGAGCGTCGTATCCGGTGGCCCTGGAGACCTCGTCGATGCGCAGCAGGCCGGAGCAGTCCCAGCCGTCCGAGACCCGGCGCACGTCGAGCTCTTCCTCGTCGTGCTCGTCGCGGACGTCGCCGAGGATCTCCTCGATGATGTCCTCCATGGTGACGATGCCCGCGGTGCCGCCGTATTCGTCGACGACCAGCGCGACCTGCATGCCGTCGGCCCGGATTCGCTCGAGTACCTCGTCGCCGTCCAGGCTGGCGGGCACGATCGGCACCGGATGGGCCAGCATCTGCAGCGGGATGGTGCGGCGCACGTTCACGGGATGGGTGAACGCCTGTTTGATGTGCACCACGCCGAGGGTGTTGTCGAGGTCGCCGTCGATCACCGGGAACCGGGAGTAGCCGGTGCGCCGGGCGGCGTCGATCAGGTCGGCGATGGTGTCGAGCTTGTCGAGCGCCTCGATCTTCACCCGCGGGGTCATCAGTTCCTCGGCACTGCGCTCGCCGAACTGTAGCGACCGATCGATCACCAGGGCGGTGCGCTGGTCGAGCGAGCCGCGCAGCGCGGACGTGCGCACCAGCGACCCGAGTTCCTGCGGTGACCGCGCGGAACGCAGCTCCTCGGCCGGTTCGACACCGAGCCTGCGGACGACCCAGTTGGCGGTGTTGTTGAGGAAGTGGATCAGCCACTTGAAGATGACCGAGAAGGCGACCATCGGGGGGGCCGTGGTGCGCGCGGTCGCCAGCGGCTTGGCGATGGCGATGTTCTTCGGCACCAACTCGCCGTAGATCATCGACAGCGACGTGGCCAGCACCAGGGCGAGGGCCAGCGAGATGCCCTGCGCGGCGCCGTCGCTGAGCCCGAGGCCACTGAACAGCGGATCCAGCAGCCGAGCCAGCACAGGCTCGGCGATGTAACCGGTGATCAGGGTGGTGATGGTGATGCCGAGCTGGGCGCCGGACAGCTGGAACGACAGCGTCCGATGCGCTTGCCGCACCATTCTGGCGCGGACGTCACCGTCGCGCGCGTGCGCTTCTACGGTGCTGCGTTCCAGCGCGGTGAGGGAGAATTCGGCGGCGACGAAGAGGGCGGTGCCTGCCGTGAGTGCGACGAATCCCAGCAGGCTGAGCACCGTGAGTGTGACGGACATCGTCAGCACCCGCCGAACGGTACTGGGAACTGGCCGGTGGGATGTGGGGCTGGGGGAAGGAGGACGCCGGGTTTGTCACCCGGCTCGGTAGAGGAGCCCTCCTGTGCTGCGCCCTCGGACGCGGGTGACAACTGGATCCTTTCGCAAGCCGAAGATGTTGGGCCGGAGACCGGCAACCCCTATGTTACCGGCCCACGCGTCGAGTCGCGTGGGCCGGTGGTCGTGCCGTCGCGGGCGTGTCGGAATACGATCACCGCGCGCGAGGCCGCAGTGGCTCGCCGCCTTCAGTGCGGGGGATGGCGCACCGAGCACTGCCGAGTGACCGAGGCGGGGGCGTGCCCGTCGGAGTGCCGCGAACACACCAGTGCCGCAACTGGTTACAGATCACCAACCGCTGGGCAGCGGGCGACCCTCGGCGAAACCGGCGGCCGACTGCACGCCGAGCACGGCCTTGTCGTGCAGCTCGGCCAGGCTGCGCGCACCCGCGTAGGTGCACGCGCTGCGCACGCCGGAGCAGATGTGGTCGATGAGGTCCTCGACGCCGGGGCGTTCTGGATCGAGCCGCATGCGCGAGCTGGAGATGCCCTCCTCGAACAGGGCCTTGCGGGCCCGGTCGAAGGCGCTGTCGGTGGCGGTGCGGGCCGCGACGGCGCGCTTGGACGCCATGCCGAAGCTCTCTTTGTAGGCGTTGCCGTCGCGGTCGGTGCGCAGGTCGCCGGGGGATTCGTAGGTGCCGGCGAACCAGGAGCCGATCATCACGTTGGACGCACCGGCGGCCAGCGCGAGTGCGACGTCGCGCGGGTGCCGCACGCCGCCGTCGGCCCAGATGTGCACGCCGAGTTCCTTGGCCGCGGCGGCGCATTCGGCGACCGCCGAGAACTGCGGGCGACCGACGCCGGTCATCATCCGGGTGGTGCACATGGCGCCGGGGCCGACGCCGACCTTGATGATGTCGGCGCCCGCGGCGGCCAGGTCGCGGGTGCCCTGCGCGGACACCACATTGCCCGCGACGAGCGGCAGACCGAGTCCGAGATCGCGGACGGCGCTGAGGGATTCGAGCATCTTGGCCTGGTGGCCGTGCGCGGTGTCCATGACCAGGACGTCGGCACCCGCGTCGGCGAGGGCCTTGGCCTTGGCCACCACGTCGCCGTTGATGCCGACGGCCGCGGCGACGCGCAGCTGGTTCTGATTGTCGACGGCAGGCTGGTAGATCCCGGCGCGGACCGACCCGGTGCGGGTCATCACGCCGGCCAGCGTGCCGTCCTCGGCGGTGAGCACCGCCAGCTTGGTGTGCTTGGCCTCGAGCAGTTCGAAGATGTCGCGCGGCGAGGTGCTGGCCGGAGCCTGCACGAAATCGGTGATCGCGACGTCACGCAGCCGGGCGAACCGGTCGACATCGGTGCACGACGCCTCGGTGACCACACCGATCGGCCTGCCGCCGTCATCCACCACCACAACGGCACCGTGCGCGCGCTTGTGCATCAGGGCGACGGCCTCGGACACCGAGTGCTCCGGGCCGAGGATGACCGGGGTGTCGGCGGTGAGCGAGCGGCTCTTGACGAACGCGATGGTGTCGGCGGCCGCGCTGATCGGCAGATCCTGCGGGAGCACCACGAGGCCACCACGACGGGCGACCGTCTCGGCCATCCGGCGGCCCGCGACCGCGGTCATATTGGCCACGACGATGGGAATGGTGGTGCCGGACCCGTCGACGGTGGAGAGGTCGACGTCGAACCTCGAGGCGACATCCGTCCGGTTAGGGACGAGGAAGAGGTCGTCGTAGGTCAGGTCATACGGCGGCTGATGGCCAGGGAGAAACTGCACTTAACCGATGATAACCAAGTCCGCCCGGTACCGCGCAATTCTCTAGCACTCAGCGGAGACGAACTTCACAGCGGTCCGGGCCGCCGCTGGCTGCGGTGACGGGGTCAACCGGCCCACCGTCACCGCCCGAAACGCACCGAAGCGTTCATAGTGAACCCCCCGCCGCGCACGTCATCCCCGCCGCGCACGATTTTGCCTGTCGCGTGCAGGTATGCGTGCCGCGCACGAACCTGTCAGCGAATTCGTGCGCGGCCGACGAGAAGATGCGCGTCAGCCCGAACCATGGGGTCGGCGGCCGCCAGCAGTACCGACGACTTTTCGCGCAGAGCCTGGTTTGCCGCGCACCAATTCTCCTGCTGCGCAGTTATTTGTCAGCTGATTTGTGTACGGCGCGTGGGGGAAGTGCGCGACGGAGTCAGGTGGCGACTTGGGCTCGGGACAGGCGGATTGTGGTGGCGCACATGATGATTACGGCGAGGGCGGTTATTGCTAAGCCGAAGCTGTTGGTGCGGAAGCGTTCGTCGAGGACGGTTACGCCGATGAAGGCTGCGGCGAGGGGCTCGGCGATGGTGACGGCGGGTAGTGATGCCGAGAGCGGGCCCGCTTGAAATGCTCGCTGTTGCAGGTAGACGCCGGTGATTCCGGCGACGACCAGGGCCCAGGTTTGCCAGCTGCCGAGTACTTCGCCGATGCCGTGGTCGAACAGGGAGGTGACGTAGGAGGTGAGGGCGGCGGCCAGTCCATAGAGCGAACCGCTTGCGGTGCCAAGGAGCAGGGCGCGGCGGCCGGGATCGGCGCTGCTGATGCCGATGATCGTGGCCGCGCCGATGAGAGCGACCAGGATGATCAGGGGGAGTAGCCAATCACGAAGTGGCGCAGTGGTATTGCCCTCGGACGGATTGCCGACGAGCAGGAAGCAGACAAGTGCCGCGGTGAGTGCGAGTGCCGTTGCCCAGGTGCGGGCGGTGATGCTGCGGCCGTTGAGTCTGGCGGCAAGGGGAAGCGCGAATACCAACGCGCTCACCAAGATCGGCTGAACCAGGAGGACCGCGCCGAGGGCGAGCGCGGCGACCTGCATCGCGTATCCGCCGATATCGCCGACGATTCCTGCCCACCAGCGTGGGTTGCGGAGCAGCGCGCGGACGAGCGAATCACCCTCGGGGACCGCGGCCGCCGCGCGTTGTTGCGCGACCGCCGCCACCGCGAAGAACAGCGCTGCCAGCAGCGCGCAGGCAATAGCGCCCACTGGATGATCGGACACGGCCGTCAGTTTGCCCCACGATTGCGGGTCCCCGGCGCGCGCTCCGGGCGGACGGCGCGTCGACGGGCACTCCCGGGCGTGTCGCCGCCGGTCGAGCCGCTCGAGCGCCCTGTGAAACCGGAGGTGGAACCGGTTGAGCGCCCGGAGAACCCCGAAGCACCACCGGCGTTGCGGCTCGAGCCGCCCGAGCCACGAGTACCTCCGGAGCCTGCCGCAGCGCCGGACCCGCGAGCGCCCGTACCCGACCCGCCCGTCGCCGTGCGCGACCCGCGAATGGTGCCCGTCCCGCCCTTTGCGGCACCCGACCCGCGAGCGCCGCCGTTCGCCGCGCCGCCTCTCTGCGCACCACCGGACGCCGTCCCGCCCTTCGCCGAACCCGCTCCGCGCCCACCCGCCGCAGACCGACTCGACGAGCCCGAATCACGCGACGATCCCTTGACGGACCCATCCTTACGAAGTTCACTCGCCGAAGCCTCGGCCCGCACCGGAGCACCGCCCCCGCGTGTCTCCGTGGTCCGCCGCCCCGATCCACCACGCCGCCGACCGGTCGCCGACTTCGAACCGCCTTCCGCCACCGGCTGTTGCGGCGGTGCCGGCGCCGCGACCGGTATCCCCGATGGCTGCCGGGCCCCGGTGATCTCGATCAACCGGCGATCCCCCGGACGCACGTCGACACCGACGATCTCGACGCCCGCCTTGCGCGTCATCGCCTCGACCTCGCGCCGCTCCTCGTCCATCACCAGCGTGACGACCACGCCGTCCTCACCGGCCCGCGCGGTCCGTCCGGCGCGGTGCAGGTACGCCTTGGACTCCGCGGGCGGATCGACATGCACCACAAGGGAAATGTTGTCCACGTGAATACCGCGCGCCGCGACATCGGTGGTGACCAGCACCGGAATCGACCCATCGGCGAACGCTGCCAGCGTGCGCGTCCGGTTGTTCTGCGCCTTGCCGCCGTGCAGCGCGCCCGTCGCGATTCCCGCGCCGCGCAACTGCTTTGCCAACCGGTCGGCACCGTGCTTGGTGCGCACGAACATGATGGTGAGCCCGTCGCGCGCGGCGATCTCGGCGGCTACGGTCCGCTTCGCCATTTTGTCGCGCACGAAGAGCAGGTGGTGCGTCATCGTCGTGACCGACGCGGACACGGGTGCGGTGGAATGGGTGACGGGGGAGCGCAGGTAGCGCTTGACGAGCTTGTCCACCTCGCCGTCGAGCGTGGCCGAGAACAGCAGCCGCTGACCATCTTTCGGCGTCTGATCGAGCAACTTGGTGACCTGCGGCAGGAACCCCATGTCGGCCATGTGATCGGCCTCGTCCAGCGCGGTGATCTGCACATCGCCCAGCGCCGCCGACCCCTGCGCGATCAGGTCGGCGAGTCGTCCGGGCGTGGCGATCAGCAGGTCGACGCCACGCGCGAGCCGCTCGGCCTGCCGCCGAATGGGCGCGCCACCGACCACGGACGCGACTCGCAGACCGACCGCGAGCGCGGGCGTGTCCAGTGCGCGTTCGATCTGCGCGGCCAGTTCGCGAGTGGGCACCAGCACCAAACCCCTTGGCCGGCCGGGCTTCGTCGCGCCGCTGGCCAGCCTGGTCAGCATCGGCAGGCCGAAAGCCAGGGTCTTCCCGGATCCGGTGGGCCCGCGCCCGAGCACGTCCTTACCCGCGAGGGCATCCGGCACCGTAGCCGCCTGAATCGGGAACGGTGCCTCGATGCCGTCGTTCCGCAGTGCTTGCACGAGCACGGCGGGCAGGCCGAGGTCCATGAAGGTCACGGGCGCAGCGGCGACGGGGGTCGAGGGGGTCACGGGTGGTGTGTGCCTTTCGTAAGACGGCGCGCTCGGGCTCGCGAAACGCGCTGTGCGATGGATCGGGGCGGCGACCGGTTCGGTGCAGCGCGAAAAAGGCTATGTGGCCGACCGGTGGCAGGCCAAGTGTTCAGGATACGTCCTACGACTGTCTAGCCGCGGAAGAGTCGGCCCAGCTCAACCAGCCACGGCACCGCGACGGCCATCGTCGGAACGACAAGGATGGCGGCCGAGCCGAGGTAGGCGGCGCTGGCGACCCGAACGTCACCGATCTGCCCGGTGAGGCGTTGGATGCGAATCAGGGTGGTCGGCCCGCCCGCGGCGAGCGCACCCTGTGGCGCGGTGGATTTCGAGCAGGCGACCAGCGCGCGCGCCAGGGGCTTGGGCCCGGTCACCTTTACGGCGGAATCGTCGGCGAGCAATTCGATGAGCAGTTTCACCGAGCCGAGCGCGGCCTTGCTTCGCACGAATCGCGGAAAGGCTTCGTGCACAGCGGTAAACGCCTCGAGCACGAGGTCGTGCCTGGCCCGCAGGTGCGAGCGTTCGTGGCTGACGATCGCGGTGATCTCGGCGTCGTCGAGGTTGGTCAGCGTGCCCTCGCTGATCACCACGCGCTGCCGCAGGCCGGGTAGGCAGTAGGCGATCGGCTCGGTCGCGGCGAGCACCCGGATGTCGGAGGCGCGACGACGCGGCCCGCTCTGATCGAGCAGGTCGACCAGCATCCGATGCCTGGCGCGTCGCCGCCGGGTATGCACCCCGACCCGGACGATCGCATAACAGAGCCGCGCCCCGACCAGCAGCGTCAGCGCGAACACGAAGACATACGCCGACCACAGCGGTAGCCCGAGCGCGTCGATTTCGCGGGTGGGTTGTGTGGTCGGCCGACCGTCGAGGCCAGGCACCAGCAGTTCGGCGGCGATGGCCAGACCGGACCCGAACGCGCTGAGCACAGCCGCGAGCGCAATGGCCTGCCAGAGCACGAGTGCGGCGCGGGGCGTCCGGTATGTCCAGGTCGCCCGGCTGAGCAGGGCCGGGGCGGGCCCCGCGAGAAGCAATGCGAGTCCGGCGAATACCGGCGCGGTTGCGTTCATCGACTCAGCTCACTGCGTTGGGGGCAAGGTCGCGAGGAGTCTACTGCGGGGGCGGTGTGTCCTCGGTTCCTTCGAGCTTAGCGAGTGCCTCCCGTAGCGCGTCAGCCTCATCCTTGCCGACCTGTTCTACGAAGTGCACCAGCGCGGCGGCGCGGCTGCCCGCGGCGTCGGCCTGTTGTAGTGCGTCCACCATGAGGCTGGCGACCAATTCGTCCCGGGTGTGCACCGGCGCGTAGCGATGAGCACGGTCGTCGCGCTGCTGGACCACGAGGTTCTTCTTCGCGAGTCGTTGCAGCACTGTCATCACCGTGGTGTACGCGAGCTCGCGGCGTGCGGCCAATGCCTCGTGCACCTGCCGGACTGTCTGCGGTTCATCGGTCGACCACAACTGGTCCATGACCGCTTTCTCGAGTTCACCAAGTCCTGCCATTCCCTGATTTTACGGACTCAACGACGCGCATGCGTACTACAGGGTGTCGTAACTATGGAATAGCTGGTGTGTCATTTGTCATACGGCGGTGGATTCGGGCATGACGGGCCCGCCTGCTTTGCCGACAACGTGCCGCGTTCCGATGGGAACCACCATCGGCCTGCCGGACACCGGATCCTCCAGAACCGAGGCGTCGAGGTCGAAAACCTCGCGCAGCAGCTCGACGGTGACGATGTCGGCGGGACGGCCCTGCGCGACAATGCGTCCCTCGCGCATGACGATCAGTTCGTCGCTGTAGCGGATCGCCAGATTGAGGTCGTGCAGGACCATCACCACGGTGCGGCCGAGCTCGGCGTGCAGCCGGTCGACCAGGTCGAGCACGTCCACCGCGTGCGCGAGGTCGAGGTAGGTGGTCGGCTCGTCGAGCAGCAGGATGTCGGTGCCCTGCGCCAGTGCCATGGAGATCCAGGCGCGCTGGCGTTGGCCGCCGGACAGTTCATCGAGCGCGCGGTCGGCCAGGTCGGCGATCCCGGTCTGCGCGAGCGCGTCCAGCACCTCGTCCTCGTCGCCGGCCGACCACTGCCGGAACCAGGTCTGATGTGGATGACGCCCGCGCGCGACGAGATCGGCGACGGTGAGCCCCTCCGGCGCGACCGGCGACTGCGGCAGCATGCCGATCACCCTGGCCACGTCCTTGGTCTTCATCGTCGAAATAGCCTTGCCGTCCAACAACACTCGGCCCTGCTGCGGGCGCAGCAGCCGGCCGAGCGAGCGCAGCAGCGTGGACTTACCGCAGCCGTTCGGGCCGATCACGGTGGTGATCACGCCGGGCGCGATGTCGAGGGTGAGTCCGTCGATGATGACCCGGTCCCCGTAGGCGAGCGTGACGTCGTCGGCGGCGAGCCGCGTCGGCTCCGCGTTGGTTGCGGTCATGACAGTGTCGCCTTCCGATTCATTCGCACGAGCAGGTAGAGCAGGAACGGTCCGCCGAACGCCGCGGTGACGATGCCGACCGGCAGATCCGCCGGAAACACCGTGCGCGACGCGACATCCGCCCCGACGACCAGGATGGCACCGACGAGGGCCGACCCGATCAACGGTTCGCCGGGGGTGCGCAGCAGTCGCCGCGCGATCTGCGGCGCCGCCAGCGCGACGAAACCCACCGGGCCGACGGCCGCGGTCGCCACCGAGGCCCCAACCACCGCCGCGCCGATCAAGATCGCCTGCTGGCTCTGGATCCGCACGCCGAGCGAGCGGGTGGTGTCGGCGCCGAGCCGCAGCGCGGCCAGCGTGCGCGCCGAACCGAGCGCGACCAGCACCACGACGGCCAGCGCGAATGTTGCGGGCAGCAAACCGGATCGACTGGCGTTGTTGAGCGATCCGTTGAGCCACAACTGCGCTCGCTGAGCGTCGAGCAGCGTGGCCCGGGTGAGCAGCCAGCTGATGCCGGCGACCAGCATCGCGTTCAAGCCGACGCCGATCAGGACCAGCCGCAAACCGGTGACACCGCGATCCCCGGTGGGGCTGCGTCCCCAAGCCAAAAGATAGATCGCCGCGGCCGTGAGCAGACCACCCGCCAGCGCGGCCAGCGGTGCGCCGAACGTCGCGAGCACGCCGGTGGTCCCGCCTGCGCCGACGACCACCGCGACCGCGCCGAGGCCGGCACCGGAGGTGATGCCGAGCATGTCCGGCGCGGCGAGCGGGTTGTGCAGGATGGACTGGGTGATCGCTCCCGAGAGTCCGAGCGCCGCGCCGACCACCACCGCGGTGAGCGCCCTCGGCAGCCGGGAGTCGAGCACGATGAACCGCTGTGAGCGCGTTCCGCCGCCGGTCAGCACGTCGATCACCCGGCCGAGCGGGATTTGCGATTCGCCGGTGGCGACGTCCAGGCAAAAGCACAGCAGCAACAGCGCGACCAAGGCGATCACGATCGTCACCATTACCGGCCGGAATACCACCGAGGCGGGCCCGATCCGCAGCGCGGGGCGAACGCCGTCGGTCTTCAGCGAAACGGTCACAGGCTCACCAGCTTCGGGCGACGGACGAACGCGATGAAGAACGGCGCACCGACCACGGCCAGCATCAGGCCAACCTGCAGTTCGCCGGGACGGGCCACGACGCGGCCGATGATGTCGGCGATCAGCAGCAGTAACCCGCCGATCAAGCCGGAATACGGGACCAGCCAGCGATAGTCCGGCCCGGTGATCACGCGCGCGAGATGCGGCACCACCAGTCCGAGGAACGCGATCGGCCCGACGGCCGCGGTCGACGCACCGGACAGCAGCACGATCGCGGCCAGGCCGAGCGCGCGACTGCGTCCGATGTTCACCCCGAGCCCGCGCGCCACGTCGTCACCCAGGCTCAGCAGATTCAACCCGGGCGAGGCGATGAGCGCGAGCAGCACCCCGAACGCCAGGAATGGCAGTACCTGCCAGAACACTGCGGCATCGCGGCCCGCGACCGTGCCGACGACCCAGAACCGGTAGGTGTCCAGCGACGCCGGGTCCAGCAGCACAATGGCATTCGTCATCGCCTGCAAAAATGCGGTGACTGCCGCGCCGGCCAGCACCAGGCTCAGCGGACTCGCCCTGCCGCCGCCGATCGCCGACGCCCCGAACACCACCACGCCCGCGATCAACGCGCCCGCGAACGCGAACCAGATGTACTGCTCCGGCGCGCTGAACGCGAACAGGTAAATGCTCAGTGCCGCAAGGAATGCCGCGCCCGCGTTCAAGCCGAGCAGTCCCGCGTCGGCGAG
This sequence comes from Nocardia sp. NPDC051321, assembly GCF_044455225.1. Taxonomy (NCBI): domain Bacteria; kingdom Bacillati; phylum Actinomycetota; class Actinomycetes; order Mycobacteriales; family Nocardiaceae; genus Nocardia; species Nocardia sp. NPDC051321. The sequence continues at coordinate 112,440 of NZ_JBITEM010000010.1, forward strand.
CGGATTGCGCGTGTAGCCCTGGATCAGCGCGCCCGCTATGCCAAGCGCGACTCCGGTGACCAGCCCCAGCGCCGTGCGAGGTAGCCGAAGTCCACGTACGATCTCCTCGGCGGTGGATCCGGCCGCGCAGCTGAACGGCCCGCCCTGGCAGGCGATCGCGTGCCGCACGGCGTCGTAGACGGTGCCCGGCGCCAGCGACCTGGTACCGATCGCGACACTGGCGAGCACGGTCAGCAGGAGTAGCACCATCAGCGCGAGCAGGCCGGAGAGGCGACGCCGCCGGGAGTTGCCGAGCATGGTCACGGTGACGAAATACTCCTGAGATTCGTTGTAGCAGAGAACCGATTGGTCTGGTAAGCCTAACCTATCTTGCGGTGTGCACCGCTATGGCCAATCCTCGAGGAGGTTCAATGCCCGAGCTCATGACCACCTGCCCGCCGCGCCATGCCCACATGGCGTTCGATCGCACATGTGACAGGTTGCGTGCGCTGCAACCTGAGCATCCGCGTGTGTACGCGGTGGCGGCGATGGTCGAGCAGGGCAAGCGTCGATGGTGGCGGCTCGCCGACGGGGTCCGCGAGGGCCGCATCGAACGGATGTATCGCAGGCATGCCGCGGAGATGATTCGCGCCGACGTGGCCGCGGAGGTGGTGGCCACCGCGTTGATCCACGCGGTGGTCGGCCGGGTGATCGCGCTGCTGGTGGCCGAGGGGCGGGCCTGGGATCCGGGCCTGGAGAACCTGTGGATCCACACCGACAACGACGGCGGCATCGACTGGGCCGGCCTGGGCGACACCACCATTCGCGTGCTCGACGGCGACCCGCTGGCCGACGAGTCCGGTGCGGTGAGCCTGCCGTGCGAGGGCGCGATGTACGTCTGGCTCGCGCATCGCTGCGAGCCCTCGCTGACGCTGATCCAGTCCAGCATGGCCCGCTACTCGGGGCTGAGCGCACGCCGATTCTGGCTGCTGGTCGGCGAATCCATCGCGGGCGCGTCCACCTACGTGCCCGACCTGGCGGGCACCGACGCGGTGGTCGGCACGCGCCGTGGTCAAGGGCTCTTGGCGGCGCTCGAGCAGCGTGGATTACCGGTCCGCCGCGCGACGGCCTTGCTAAGTTAGGTAAGCCTGACCTATAGTAATAACCGGCGTTAGGATTGGTCGAGAGTCCCGAGGGCTGCGGTGACCCCCGATCCATTGCCGCGATGGGCTCCACGTCTAGCCGTGGAGCCCATCGCTTTACCTTCCTGCGGCACAACACGCGCCCGGCCGCGTCGAGCCAGCGGTAATCGGGTCCCGGCCACTGTGCAAAAGTGGACCGCATGACAGATCAGGAGACCCGGGCGGCGGATTGGCTCGTGACCATCACGCCGGAGCAGATGACGAAGGTCAGCGAAGGCACGTTCACCGACCTGATCGGCCTGCGCTACACCGAAACGACCGCGGATCGGGTGCGCGGTGAGTGGACCGTCAAGCCGCACCTATACCAGCCCGCAGGCATCCAGAACGGTGGCGTGTACAGCACCGTCATCGAAACGCTTGCCAGCGTCGCGGGCGGCATCTGGTACGGCGCCAGGGGGACGGTGGTCGGGGTGAACAACAACACCGACTTCCTGCGCGCGGTCCGCGACGGCAATCTCCTCGGCGAGGCGACGCCGATCCATCGGGGCAGGTTGCAGCAGCTGTGGCAGGTGGTGATCACCGACGAGGAAAATCGGGCGGTCGCGCGCGGCCAGGTTCGCCTGCAGAATCTGCCCACCAGGGACTGACCCTGACAGCCCGCTCGTTCCGCATCGCCGGAACGGGCGTGCCAGAATGACCGTCACCCATCAAACCTGACCCGGTGAGGAGCCCGGATGCGACTGTCGCCGCATGAGCAGGAACGGCTGCTGCTGAGCTACGCGGCCGAGCTGGCCCGGCGCAGGCAGGCGCGCGGGCTCAAGCTCAACCACCCGGAGGCCGTGGCGCTGATCAGCGACCACGTGCTGGAGGGCGCTCGGGACGGGCGCTCGGTCGCCGAGCTGATGTCTTCCGGGCGAACGGTTCTCGCGCGCGCCGACGTGATGGAGGGCGTGCCGGAGATGATCCATGACGTCCAGATCGAGGCCACCTTCCCGGATGGCACCAAGCTGGTCACCGTCCACCATCCGATCGGCTAGGGGGAGCGGATGAGAGATCGCTTCGACTGGGTGCGTGCCGTCCTCGAGCGGACGTGCGCGGCATGATTCCCGGTGAATACCTCTGTGCCGAGGGCACTATCGAGCTCAACGCGGGTGCGCGGCGGATCGAAATCGACGTCGTCAACACCGGCGATCGTCCCGTCCAGGTCGGCAGCCACGTGCATTTCCCCCAGTCCAATGCCGCGCTGCGCTTCGACCGTGCCGCCGCGCACGGCCACCGCCTCGATATCCCCGCCGGTACCGCGGTCCGCTTCGAACCCGGCCTGGGCCAACGCGTTTCACTGGTACCGCTAGGCGGCACCCGCGAGGTCTACGGCATCACCCTGCCCCCACCCGGCCACCTGGACGAAACGCAGTGACCAAGCACAGCCGCACCATTCCCGATTTCCCGCACCTGAAATCGCATGCGAATTTCGGTGCGGGACGACAGAAGTGGTGCGCGGCCGACCCGGAGGGACACCATGGCTGAGTTGAGCCGCGCCCGTTACGCGGAACTGTTCGGACCGACGACCGGTGACCGAATCCGGCTGGCCGACACCGACCTCTTCGTCGAGATCACCGAAGACCGCAGCGGCGGACCGGGACTCGCGGGCGACGAGGCGGTCTTCGGCGGCGGCAAGGTACTGCGCGAATCGATGGGCCAGTCCCGCGCGACCCGCGCCGACGGCGCCCCCGACACCGTGATCACCGGCGCGGTGATCATCGACCACTGGGGAATCATCAAGGCCGACATCGGCATTCGCGACGGCCGCATCTGCGCCATCGGCAAGGCGGGCAACCCGGACACCATGAACGGGATACATCCCGACCTGGTGGTCGGCCCGTCCACCGAGATCATCGCGGGCAACGGCCGCATCCTCACCGCGGGCGCCATCGACTGTCACGTGCACTTCATCTGCCCGCAGCTGATGGACGAGGCCCTCGGCGGCGGCATCACCACCCTGATCGGCGGCGGCACCGGCCCCGCCGAGGGCAGCAAGGCGACCACCGTCACGCCGGGCTCCTGGCACCTGGCCCGGATGCTGGAGGCCACCGACGGCTGGCCGATGAACATCGTGCTGCTCGGCAAAGGCAACACGGTCAGCGCCGAGTCGATGTGGGAGCAATTGCGTGCTGGCGCGGCGGGTTTCAAGCTGCACGAGGATTGGGGTTCCACCCCGGCGGCGATCGACGCCTGCCTCACCGTCGCCGACGCGGCGGGCGTCCAGGTGGCGCTGCACTCGGACACGTTGAACGAGGCCGGTTTTGTCGAGGACACCCTCGGCGCCATCGCGGGCCGCGGCATCCACGCCTATCATACCGAGGGCGCGGGCGGCGGCCACGCGCCCGACATCATCACTGTCGCAGCACATCTCAACGTGCTGCCCAGTTCGACCAACCCGACCCGCCCGCACACCGTCAACACCCTCGACGAGCACCTCGACATGCTCATGGTGTGCCACCACCTCAGCGCGGCCATCCCGGAGGACCTCGCGTTCGCGGAGAGCCGGATCCGCCCGTCCACCATCGCGGCCGAGGACCTGCTGCACGACCTCGGCGCGATCTCGATGATCGGCAGCGACTCCCAGGCCATGGGCCGCATCGGCGAGGTGGTCATGCGCACCTGGCAGACCGCGCACGTGATGAAGCGCCGGCGCGGCGCGCTGCCCGGCGACGGCGCCGCCGACAACGCCAGGGTGCGGCGCTACATCGCGAAATACACCATCTGCCCGGCCGTCGCGCACGGCCTCGACCACGAGATCGGTTCGGTCGAGGTCGGTAAGCTCGCCGACCTGGTGCTGTGGGAGCCCGCCTTCTTCGGTGTCCGCCCGCACGCGGTGCTCAAGGGCGGCGCCATCGCCTGGGCCGCGATGGGCGACGCCAATGCGTCCATCCCCACCCCGCAACCGGTGCTGCCCCGCCCCATGTTCGGCGCGGCCCCGCTGGTCGCGGCCGCCACCTCGCTGCACTTCGTCGCCGAGCAGGCCATCGACGACGGCCTCGCCGATCGGCTGCGGATCAACCGGAAACTGGCCCCCGTCAAGAACGTTCGCGACCGCAAGAAGACCGACATGCCGCACAACGACGCCATGCCGCGCATCGAAGTCGACCCCGACACCTTCACCGTCCGCATCGACGGCGAGGTCTGGACCGAACAGCCGGCCACCGAACTCCCGATGGCCCAGCGCTATTTCCTGTTCTGAGGGCTAGGGGGACAGGTCGACCATCATGGTCGCCAGGTCCAGTGCGGCCGCGCAGGGGTCGAGTGCTGTTGTGTGCGAACGCTTCTGGACGCGCCAGGTGATGGCGCCGTTGGCGGCGGCGGTGACGGCGCAGTCGCTGGTGTCGTGCGGGTTGCGGATGTAGAAGGCGGTCGCGGTGACCGTGCCGAGGGCGTGCTTGGTGATCACCATGTGCTCGGTCTGGAAGCCGTCGGATCTGGCGCGGTCCCACAGCTGCTGCAGCGAGTCCTGCGCGGAGTAGGTGAAGCTGACGGTCGCGTCGCCGTCGCCGACCTGGGCCTCCCAGTAGCAGACCTGCGGCGTGTGGTGCGTGGTAAGGCTGTCCGCGTGGACGGCGTCGCTGATCTGCTGGTTGGTCAGCGGCGCACAGTCGGCGAACGGGTTCGCGGGCGCCGCGGGGGCGGCGTCCGGCGTGCTTGCGGTGCTACATCCCGTCACCAATCCGGCCAGGGCGATAACGGCAAGTCCGGCATTACGGACAGAGAACGGGTTCATCACCGCTCCCTTTCTGGATCATCAACGGGTCAGACCAGGCCACGCTACCCAGCGATCCGCCGACACGCGACCTGAGCAGGCGCGATCTTGCTCTCAGTCGGCCAGGCCGTTCAGTCGCCCAGGCCCTCAGGCAGCTGCCCGCCGTGTAGCCGGTGATGCCGGAAGGCGAGCCGGACGATGTCGCCGATGCCGGGATCGGCGATCGTGTAGACATTGCGCCGACCCTCTTTGCGCATGTGGACCAGACCGGCCAGTTTCAGTTTGGCGAGGTGCTGGCTGACCGCGGGCACGGTTTGGCCGATATCGGTGGCCAGTGTGCCGACATCGCGCTCGCCTTGACCGAGCAGCCACAGGATCTGCAGCCGGGCGGTGGCCGCGAGCATGCCGAAAACCGCTGCCGCGTCCTGTAGTTGAGCCGCCGGGAGGGGGCCCGGTTCGCTGTGCTCGGTCACGTCCGCCTCCAACCGGGAGCGCTGGCGAGCGAATTCGCCAGGCCGCTGGGAGCGCTCGCGGAGCGAATGCGCGAGGCCGCGTGTCCGTAGCGTGGCACGCAGTCGAATACTTGCGCAACTGATTGACGAACGCACGGCGGCGGGTTTCTAATAATGGGTGCGCAATTCTGCGTAGCTGAACAACCAACGAAGCGGGGTGAGCGGCTGATGCCGGTTGACAGTATCGACGTCTCTAGCCGGACCGCCTTAGCGAAACGGGTTGTGCCGGTTCGTCGTTGATCTGCCCGCGCGATGCGTGGCCGAGCTGAGCGGCCGTCCCATCGCCTGACGCGGCACCAATTGTCAACATCGTTCGACCCGAAGGGCTTGCGCACGCGGCGTCGGTGCGGGTAAGTCGGTGCGACCGTCCCTTGGCGGCCGTACAGAGCGCTTGCGAAATCCGTGCAGCCGCACCGATCTTCGGGCGCGGCCGCGCGCTGCGCCCGAACGTTCGGCCCGCGCGGTAGCGGGCGCTGTCACCACCAGACCTACGAAACATTGGAGTTCCGCCATGGCGATCATGTTCAAGAGGGCCGAAACACCGCACCGCGCACCGAATCTGGAGCGCCAGTCGATCTGGTTCACGATCGGTCTCTACCTTTTGATCAGCGCGGGACTGCTGACTATGCATTACGCCCATCATCAGGCCCCGGTCGGCTCGTCGTCGGTCTCGCCCGCGCACTCGTCCCACGGTCAGTAGCGATGCGTGCACTCACCGGCGCCGTGCCCGCCGACCGGTTCGACACCGAAGTCCTGCAACAACATTGGATCCCGCTGGCGGCCGCCGACGCCGACACCGCCGCGGTGCTGCGCGAGCGGCTCGGCGTCGACTTCGCCGCCGCCCGTGACCGGGTCTGGGAGACCGACAACTTCCTCTACCTGCCGGTCGTGGCCAACTACAAGCGCGGCGACGCCATCGAACGGGAAACCATCGTCTTCGCCCTCGGCGCCGAATTCCTGGTGACGTTGCAGCCGGAGGAGCACTTCATCCCGTTCGACAAGGCGATCGCGAAGATGCGCCGCACCCCGACCCTCACCGGTTCCGCGCACGGCGTGATGTACGCGCTGCTCTGGGCGCTGAACGAGGCATCGGAGCGGGTTATCTACTACGCAAGCGACGCGCTGGAGGCGATGAACGACGAGATCGAGATGGCCACCAACGGCTACGACCAGCGCGGCCGCGAGATCGGCGTCGCCGACATGCGCGGCACCATGTCGCGAATGAACGCGGCCGAGGAGATCGTCTCGCGCACCCAGGAGACCCAGCTCCAATTGGCCCGTGCCGCAAGACATCTGATGGCCGATATCACCGTGCGCAGCGCCGAGATGGAGAGCCTGCTCGCCATCCTGATCGCCGACATCGACGGGGTGAAACAGCACGCGGGCTTCGAGCACGACAAGGTCCGCTACCTGCAGCAGTCGGTGATGACCTGGCTCGACGTCAAACAGAATCAGATCGTCAAGGTGTTCACCATCATCACCGCGGTCTTCCTGCCACCCACCCTGATCGCCACCTTCTACGGCATGAATTTCACCTGGATGCCCGAACTGGAATGGCAGCACGGGTTTCTGGCCACCACCCTGATGACCCTGGTGGCCGCCGTGATCCCGCTCGCCTATATCAAACGAAAGGGCTGGCTGCGCTGAGCGAGGAGCGGCCCGAACGGCGTTGCCGAGGTCGGCATTCAATATCATGACAACTATGACGGCCGCCGGTAGCAGCTCGCCCGACGCGCCGCGTCCGGATGCCAGGACCGAACGATGGCGCGCGCATCGGGAGCAGGTGCGCGGCGAATTCGTCGACGCCGCCTTCCGTGCGCTCGCCGAGCACGGGCCCGACGTGAGCATGGACGACATCGCGCGCGCCGCGGGCTGCGCCAAGCCCAAGCTGTACCGGCATTTCGCGGACAAGACCGATCTGTACCTGTCGATCCTCGAGCGGGTGCAGAACATGCTGTGGGAGCGGGTGCTTGCGAAGATCAGTCTGACCACCGATTCGGTGGCCGAGCTGATTCGCACCGCCATCGCGGAGTATGTCGCCGTGGTGGAGGAGCAGCCCGATGTGTTCCGCTTTCTGGTGCACAGCAGGCTGGCGCAGCAGGCCGAGCAACCAGAACGCGCCATCGAGGTGGCGCAGCGGTCGGCGCTGCTTGCGGCGCAGATGGTCGAGGAGCGGCTCGAAGGGCAGAACGTCGACACCGGCAGCCTGGAGTTGACCGCCTACGCCATCTTCGGCGCGGTCGGCTCGGCCACCGACTGGTGGCTCGGCGCGAACCGGGCCAGGGCCGAGGTGATGTCGACCGAGCGGTTCGCCCAGCATGTGAGCATTATCGCCAGGAACATGCTCGACGGGGTCGCCGAGCTCAACAATCTGCCGCTCGACGTGCGGAAACCGGCGCACCTGGCGTTCGAGCCGGAGTAATCACTGGTCGAAGGCGATGTGCACCCGGGGTGACTCCGGGAGGGTTTGGCAGGCGAGGGTCAGGCCGAGGGCGAGCTCGTCATCGATGAGTGCCTCGTTCTGCCGCATCCGGGTGCGTCCCTGTTTCACCGAGCAGACGCAGGTGCCGCAGGCGGATTCACGGCAGACGTAAGGGGCGTCGATTCCGTTGTCCAGCAATACATCCAGTAGGGGAGTGTGTTTGGGCCAGTCCAGGACATGGGTTTCGCCGTCGATGTCCACTTCGACAACGGCCGCGTCGCCGAGTGGTGTTGCGGCGGGCAGACGTTCGTTGACGGTTTCGAACGGATTCGACTGCAGAGACCGGTATTCCTCGGTGTGGATGCGGGATGTCGGCACCCGCAGTGCGGTAGCCGCGGCACCGGCCACCGTCATGAATCCCGCAGGCCCGCACAGAAACCAGTCACGGTCGGAATACGGTCGCACCAGTTCCGCGACCGCATCCGCGGTGGGTAGCCCACGCTCCGATTCGAGCCAGTGCAACACCTGCAACCGACCGGCGTAGCGGCGTGTCAAATCGTCGATGGTGTCCGCGAAGATCACCGACCGCCGATCCCGGTTGGCATACAGCACAACGACATTCCCGCCGCCGGACATCATGGATTTGATGATCGACAGGACCGGCGTGATGCCGCTGCCCGCAGCACACAGCAGCACATCGGTGCCCAGATCGCGCGGCCCGAACGTACCGGACGGCTCCAGCACCGTGATCAGGTCACCGACCGCGACGGTGTCACAGATCAGGTTCGAGGCATAACCGTCCGCGATCCGCTTGACCGTCACCGCGATCCGATCATCACAGTGCGGGCTGCTGCACAGCGAATAGCACCTGGCCACCGAGCCGGTACGCGCGCTGGGCACCCGCAGGGTGAGGAACTGGCCGGGACGGTACCGGAAACGCTCGGTGAGCTCATCGGGCACCTCGAATACCAACGTGCGGGCATCGTCGGTCTCCTCGATCACCGCCCCGACCTTCAGCACATGCCCGCGCACGCCGTTGTCCGCGGTCATCGGGCTACCTCGGCGCCTCGACCGGTACTGAAACAGGCTGCGCCGCTGCGGGAGTGGCCGACACCGGATCGATCAGCCGGAGCACCCGGCGACCGAGCCGTTCGATTCGCTCGACATCGAACGGCTGGGTGATCCGTCGATTCACGCCCGGCGCGATCCGCAACATGAAGTAGCCAAGCCACGCCTCGGCCCGCACCGGCACGACGGCAAGGTCGTAACGCACCGCGCGCTGTGCCGCCCGTGCCACCAGATCCGGACTCATCGGCGAGAACGGCAGTTTCGCCGCGGCGTCCTGCACTCGCCGCGCCAGTTCCTTGCCGCGTGCGATCAACTCTTGATCGACGCCGACGGTGACGGCATGCTCGCCGATATTGGTGTTGATCACCCCGGGACAGATCGCGCTGACCCCGATTCCCTTGGGCCCGAACTCGAGTCGCAGGCACTCGGTGAGCATCTTCACCCCGGCCTTGGACACCGAATACGCCGACATCACCGGCGTCGGCGTAAAGGCCGCCGCCGACGCGATATTCACGATGTGGCCCCGCTTGCCGTCGTCGATCATCTGCTGCCCGAACACCCGGCAGCCGTGCACCACTCCGAGCAGGTTGACGCTGAGCTGGCGATCCCAGTCGGCCGGTGTTAGATCCACGAAGGCGCCGCTGACCAGCATGCCGGCATTGTTGACCAGCACATCCGGCACGCCGTAGTCCGCGAGCACGTCCCGGCCGAACGCTTCCCACGCGCTCGAGTCGGTGACGTCGAGCCGAGCCGCGGCGGCCCGGTGACCGCGTGCGTGGATCATCGCCTCGGTCGCCAGGGCGGAATCCAGATCAAGGTCGGAGACCACTACGTGCGCTCCCGCCATCGCGAACCGGATCGCGATGGCCCGGCCGATGCCGCTGCCCGCACCGGTCACCACCACCAGTTCGGGGTGAATGTTGGTGAGTTTCATACGGATTCCTCGAGGATCGCGCCGGTCCGCAGTGCGGGCACGGGCTGGCGGTAGTGGTAGTCGTCGAGATCGAAATGCCGGTTCTGCCAGTACATCTCGCCGTGCGTGGAGGGACGGAACGGTGAATCGCCGTGACTGTTGATGTAATAGGTGTTCGATCCGTCGCAGGCGGAGGTGAACAGGAAGTTCTTCTCCTGGCGGCGCAGGCATTTGGCGAAGTACTCGTCGTGCGCGTGCTGGCTGATCTCGCACACGGTCGCGCCGCGCCGCTTGGTCTCGGCGATGGCCCGGCTCAGGTGCGCGGCGGTGGCCTCGATCATCCAGATGTAGGAACCGAGCACGAAACCGTAGGGCCCGGTGATGGTGAACATATTCGGGAACCCTGGCACCGAGACGCCGTGATAGGCCTGGAATCTGTTGCGGTCCCAGAACTCTCCGAGATCGAGCCCGTCGCGGCCGGTCACCGGGAACGGCGGTATCGAATCCTTTTCCCACAGCTTGAATCCGGTAGCGCAGATCAGCACATCGACCGGATGCCGCACCCCGTCCTCGGTGGTGATGTCGTGCTCGCCGATGCAGCCGATCGGCTCGGTGATCAGGCTGACATCCGGCCGATTGAATGTCGACAAGTAATCGTTCGACATCGAGGGCCGCTTGCACCCGAGCCCGTAGGCCGGAATCAACTTCTCGCGGATGACCGGATCGTGCACCTGGCCCCGCATCCACCGTCGCGCCGGGATCTCCGCCAGCCGACGGCCCGCGTCGCTGAGCCAGGTGGGACCGACCACCATGCCGCCCATGCCGATCTCGGTCGCGAGGGTGCCAAGCATCCGGATGCCGGACCGCACCCAGGGCCGCTCGAGCACCGCGCGGCCGATCGGCCCTACGGCCGCGTCGGATTTCGGGAACACCCAGATCGGCGTCCGCTGAAACACATTCAGGTGCGCCACCTCGTCCACGATGGCGGGCACCAGCTGCAATGCGGTCGCTCCCGTCCCGATCACCGCGACCCGCTTGCCCGTCAGCGCGACGTCGTCGTCCCACAGCGCCGTGTGCATCAGGGTGCCCTTGAAGTCTTGCAGGCCCGGAATATCGGGCATCTTCGGTCGTTCCAGCCCGCCGATCGCCATCACGACATAGCGCGCGGTGAGCGTGCGGCCGCCATCGGTGCCCAACAGCCACAGGCTGTTCTCGGCGTCGTACACCGCCGAGACGACCGTCGTGTTCAACCGCAGTTTCGGCCGCAGGCCGTACTTGTCGACCATGCCCTCGGCGTAATCGCGCAGCTCGGTGCCGGGCGCGAAGATTCGCGACCAGTCACCGCGCTGTTCATAGGAGAAGCTGTAGATGAACGACGGGATGTCAACGGCGACACCGGGGTAGGTGTTCGCGTGCCAGGTGCCACCGACGCGATCCCACTTGTCCACGATGACGAAGTCGTGAATGCCTTTGCGTTGCAGTGCGATAGCGGCGCCGATGCCGCCGAACCCTGCGCCGATCACGATCACCTCGTGCGGCCGCGCGCTGTTGCCACTCGCCGGCGCGCCATGGCCGGGTTGCGCCGCGCTCATCGGACGCGATCCACGAGCGCGCCTTGGGCGCCGAACAATTCGGTCTGCCACCGCTGGAGCAGGGCCGCGGTGTCCACCTGGTCCGGGTGGAATCCCGGCTTCAGGTACACCTGGATCTCGCTGAGCAGGCCGCGCACGATCGGTCCGCGAATCAGCCGGTAGGACTGCCTGGCGACCGTGATCGGCTGCCAGGCAGGGGGATCGGCGATGATCGAGGCGAATACCCCGAGCCCGACCACAGGAATCGTGAAGAGATACATCACCGCCATGATCGCGATCCGCAGCCACTCCGGGCCGTCGACCGATCGATAGACGTCGAAGGTCACCGATTTGTGTTCGAGCTCTTCGAGCGCGTGCCAATTGAGCAGGTTGCGCACCTCGGGATCGCCTGCCAGGGTCTGGATTTCGGGACTGGACAGCACCCGGGCCGCCAGCACGGCGGTGTAGTGCTCGGCAGCGGCCGTGATGGCGAGATGGGCGGCGGGTGGCGCCAGCCGTTCGGCCCGGCGCACGAGTTCACCCTGCCTGCTCACGAATCGCGGCAGCGGATAGCCGAGCGCGAACAGCTGCTCGTTCAAGCTGCCGTGCTGCTGGCCGTGGACGGCCTCCTGGCCGATGAACGCCGCGACCCGTTTCTTGAGCACCGGATCGGTGATCTGGTCGGCGAAGCGGCGCACCGATCGGATGAACGATTCCTCGCCGGGTGGGAAGGCGGCCGAGAGCAACGCGACCAAGTGGCTGAGCACGATGTCGTCGCCCGCGTAATACTTGGTCATCGGTTCCGGGTCGCCGAAGCGGAATTTCATCCGGCGCACCTTCGGGTAGCCGCCGGATTTCTGCACGCTGGTGGTCATGTGAATCTCCGTTGATTCCAGGGTTGTTCGGGCGGGGATCAGTTACTTCAGGTGATCGACGAGGGCACCTTCGGTACCGAAAAGCTCTTTCTGCCAGCGCTCCAGCAACTCTCGCGAGTCGATGTCGTCGGGATGGAAGTTGGGCCGCAGATACAGCACCAGCTCGCGGCCGATGCCGCGGAACACCGGCCCGCGGAACAGCGTGACGGCTTCCCTGGCCAGGCTCAGCGGGTAACGCCGCGCGTCCGGGTCGCGGCTGAGCGACGCGGTGAGCGTGACGGCCGTGAGCGGGAGCGTGAGCGCGACCAGCGTCGCCATCGTGAGGATGCGCATCGTCTCCGTGCCGCCGACCGCGCGGTACACGTCGAACGCGACCGACTTGTGCTCGAGTTCCTCGAAAGCATGCCAGTTCAACAGGTTCCGCACTTCTTCGTCACCGGCCAGCGCCTGGATCTCCGGGCTGGACAGCACGCGTTCGGCCAGCACCGCCGTGTAGTGCTCGGCCGCCGCGGTGGCCGCCAGGTGCAGCCGCGCGGGGATGCGCTGTTCGAAACGCTTCTGCCGTTCGACGGCCGCAGGCGCGTCCAGCCATTCGATGGCGTAGCCAAGCTCGATCAGCTTCTCGTTCAGGCGCCGGTGTTCCTGGCCGTGCATCGCCTCCTGGCCGATGAAACCGGCGACCCGCTTCTTGAGCACCGGATCGGTGATCTGGTCGGCGAAGCGGCGCACCGATCGGATGAACGATTCCTCGCCGGGCGGGAACCCCGCGGACAGTCCGGCGATGAAATGGCTGAACACCATGTCGCCGCCCGCGTAGTACTTCGACATGGGCACCGGCTCGCCGAAGCGGAATCTGATTCGCCTCGCCCTCGGGTATCCGCTGCCCGTGCGGCCCTTCGTTCGCACACCTTGCTCGGTCATCTCGCACCTCATTGAGCTCGGTACCGTCAGTATGCGGTACTACTAGTACGATACCGTCTCAGACGGATAGGGCAAGAGGTGTCGGAATTGACGCAGGTAGACGGAATTCTGTTGCGACTGTTCGTCAGCCGTGTCTGGTAACGCTGCGTGCCAGGTCGGTCAATCGGTGCGCGCGGGCGTTCTCGGCCGGGGTGAAAGGTTCGTCGGGGCGGACGAAGAGGAGTGGGTGGTCCGGCTGCCACGGCACGACCAGGGTGGTCCCGTCGAACGTGAGGTCGCGGTGGGCGAAGGTGCCGGGGGTCAGGTAGCGGGCGCCGAGCAGTTCGGCGATGGCGAGCGGGAGTTCGTCCGGGTCGGAGGCGACGCGGGTCGCGATGCCGAGCGCCTTGGTCTGGCCGTCGATCAGGGCGAATGCCGAGGCGGGCCAGATGCGGACCGCGGATCCGCCCGCGTGCACGACCGCCGACGACAGGGTGTCCGAGGTGATGCCCGCGGGCGCGGCGATGACCAGCTCGTTGAGCACGCCCGATTCGAGTTGGTGCACATGGACATTCAGGATATTGGCACCGCGGCGAGCCAGGTGTCTGGCGAGCGCCTCGAGCCGGCCGGGGCGATCGTCGACACGGACGCGAATGCGCCACAGGGCAGGGGCGCGGTCGACGTCGTCGCGGCTGCGCAGCTCGGGGCCGTGCAGCCACGCGCCGAGCATGCGCGTTGCCGAGGGCTCGACGACCCAGATGATGAGCGTCGTCGTGCTGATCGTCAGCAGGGCAACGGTGACCAAATAGGGCGGGTCCAAGTGGACGACGAGCGCGTGCAGCGCCAGTTCGACCGGAAATACCGCGGCCAGTTTGGCCAGCGTCAATCGTGCCCGGCGCGGGTGCGGCAAGCGGCCGCACACCTCACACGCCAGCACATGTACACGATGTCGAGAACGCATCGGACGCATGCGCACAGCGTCCGGCTCGAACATTTCCGTTCCGCTGCCGAATGTGTAACGCGGCGGTGAAATCGGACGGGAAAGCCGTTGAGCGGCAGGACTTTCCGTGGTGATGCTGAGCACAGGCGGAGGGGTGCGTGTCCGAGCGCACAGTTACCGGACGGGTCGGCCGACTTCGCGGGTGGTCTGCGAGTGCCACCCCGACCTCGTCGCCAGCGCAGACCGGCTGGCCTGGCCCGCCGAGATGAACCCGGGGCGACCGCCTCGTGACTAAATGTTTGCTCAAATGTTGCGGAGTTGCGCGTGTCGGGCTACGTTCATAGCGAACGGATAGTCGTAAGTGCCCTGCCTGTTGAGTATTACCGGGAGTGTCCGATGAGGAACCGACTTGTAGCTGCAACATTGCTTGTACCGGGTCGTGCGTGACATGACCATGATCATCACCCCCGCCGACGACCTGCTGGCCACCAACGAATTCCTCCGGGACGGCGTCCGAATGAGCGTCGCGATCGGCCGCCCCCAGCCCTATCCCACCGGCTCAGGCTGGCGCTGCCGCGTCCGCGTCGAATGCGGCACCACCCGCCTAGAACAATCCCAGGTCGTAGCCCCCACCCCCCAAGAAGTCCTCCGCCTAGCCCTGGACCTCATCACCACCCGCCTGAACATGACCGAATCAGAATTCTTCGAAGGCGCCACCGTGAGCCCCGCCGCCTAACGCAAACCCAGGCACACTTGACCTACGCATCATGCTCTTGACGCTCGTTGCAGGAAGCGTCAAGAGCATGATGCGTACATCAAGTCGCGTCGGGTGCGCGGGGCGTTGATTGGTTGTGGCTCTGGTGAAGACGGTGCGGGGTGGGCGGTGGGCGGGCATGCTGGAGGGGTTGGTTTGGACGGGTAGTCAGGGGTGGTGGTCGGCGTGGACGATGACGCTGCGATGGATGCCTATTCGCGCACGGTGACCAGGGTTGCCGCGTCGGTCACGCCGCATGTGGCCAGCGTGCGAACCAGGCGGGGTAGTGGGTCGGCGGTT
This sequence comes from Nocardia sp. NPDC051321, assembly GCF_044455225.1. Taxonomy (NCBI): domain Bacteria; kingdom Bacillati; phylum Actinomycetota; class Actinomycetes; order Mycobacteriales; family Nocardiaceae; genus Nocardia; species Nocardia sp. NPDC051321. The sequence continues at coordinate 127,570 of NZ_JBITEM010000010.1, forward strand.
GTGTTCACCGACGACGGTTTTCTGCTGACGAACGCGCATGTCGTGGGGTCGGCCAGCGGTGGCGAGGTGGTGTTCGCCGATGGGGTGGAAGCCGAGTTCGACGTTGTGGGCGTCGATCCGCTGTCGGATCTTGCGGTGCTGCGCTCCCGTGGCGGCGCGCCGGGGGCGGTCATCCTCGGTGACGCGGACGAGCTCGTCGTCGGGCAACTGGTCGTCGCCGTCGGCAGCCCGCTCGGCCTTGCCGGTTCGGTGACCGCGGGTGTGGTGAGCGCCCTTGGCCGAGCCGTACCGGTCGCCTCCCGCCGCGCCGGACGAGTAATCGAGGACGTGATCCAAACCGACGCCGCCCTGAACCCCGGCAATTCCGGTGGCGCCCTTTCGGATTCGGCGGGCCGGGTAGTCGGCATCAATACCGCCGTCGCGGGTATCGGCCTCGGCCTTGCGATCCCGATCAACGCAACCACCCGCCGCATCATCGGCACCCTGCACACCGACGGCCGCGTCCGCCGCGCCTACCTCGGCCTGGTCGGCATGCCCGCCCCGCTGCCCGCCACCGTCGCCGCCCGCACCGGCCAAGCCGCCGGTGTCCGCATCATGGAAGTGGTGCGCGGCGGCCCAGCCGAAGCGGCCGGCCTGCGCCGCGGCGACCTGGTACTCAGCGTCGCCCGCGCCGAAGTCCGTGACGCCCAAGGCATTCAACGTCAACTGTTCGCCGACGCCATCGGCGTGCAGCTCCCGGTTACCGTCCTGCGCAACGGGGCGATGGTCGACGTCATCGCCGTCCCCATCGAACTGACCGTGGACTGAGGCTATTTGGCGACGGTCGCGGGTTCCTCGGTGCGCGGGACGGCGTCGGTGTTCCAGCGCGCGTCGACCACCAGGCCGATCACTCCGACGGCGATCAGGACGGCCGAGAAGACGATCAACGCGGGGTGGGTGGTGCCGGTGAGGGCGTCGCCGAGGATGACGGTCCCGATGGTGCCGGGGAGAACGCCGAGGAGGGTGGCGATCATGTACGGCCAGAAGCGGATCGAGGACAGGCCGCAGCAGTAGTTGATCACCGAGAAGGGGACCGCGGCGATCAGCCGCAGTGACCCGACGGCCAGCCACCCGCGACGCCGCAGTCGATCGTCGACGGCGCGCACGGCGGGATGAGTCAGGCGGGACGCGACCTGCTCGCGATCGAGCGCGCGCACCACCAGGATGGCAAGCGCGGCACTGATCGTCGTCGCGCCGACGGCGAGCGCGATGCCGAGCACCGGACCGAACAGCAGCCCGGCACTCACCGTGAACACCGTCCGCGGAATCGGCGCGACCGTCACGAGCGCGTGCACCACGAGGAACAGCACCGGAAAGATCGGCCCGACGGAGGTTGCCCAGTCTTGGATCTGGCGCGGACTGGGCAGCGGGACCAGCATCGCCGCCACGAACAACGCGACGACACCCACGATCAACGCGAGCACACGCGGGTCACGGATCAGCCTGGTCACCGGGGCCAGATTACCGGGTGGTAGTGGTACTAGGGGACAACGCGTTGCAGTGTTGCCGCTAGCATCAGAGGAAACGGGACGAATGCTCGTTAACCAAAGTACTCGCTGAACTGGGCGAATACGGCGGTTTCGGCACACAATCACGGGTGCGCCTGCAGTCGAGTGGAAGAGGAAAGCAAGCTATGCCGATTGCTTCAGAGCCCGGACCGGGATCGGCGCCCACGGGCGTGGATCCGGTGCCGCAGTTCGCCGCGTGGCGCAAGGGCGTGGCCGGGGTGCTGGCGAAGGTCCGGCGGGTCGAGATCGCCGAACTGCCGGAGGAACCAGAGCACCTGCTCGATGAGACGACCTACGACGGGCTCACCATCGCCCCGCTGTACACCCGGCGGGACGAGCTGCCCGAGCAGCCGCTGCCGGGCGCGTATCCGTTCGTCCGGGGCAGTGATGGCACCCGCGACGTGCACCGCGGCTGGCACGTGAGCGCCCACTTCGGTGGGCCCGATGCCGCCGCGGTCAACCGGGAGATCATGGCTGGTCTCGGCAACGGCATCAGCGCCGTATGGCTCGGCGTCGGCGAGCGCGGCGTGCCAGCGGCCGAGCTGCCCGCCGCGCTGTCCGGTCTGCTGTTCGATCTCGCGCCGCTGACCCTGGACGCGGGCACCGCGACGGCCGACGCGGCCGCGCACCTGTACACCGTGCTCGACGGCTATGACGCGGCCTCCCGCAAGGACATTCAGGTCTGCCTCGGCGCGGCACCGCTCACCAGCGGGTTCGCCGGAACCGCCGACATCGAACTCGCGGACACGGTGACCGTGGCCGCCGCCGCGGTCGCGCGCGCCGAGGCGGTGCGCGCGATCACCGTGGACGGCACCGTATTCCACAACGCGGGCGCCTCCGACGCCCAGGAACTCGGTGCCGCCGTCGCTGCGGGCCTGGCCTACCTGCGCGCCCTCACCGAGGGCCTGGACATCGCGGACGCGTTGGAGCAGCTGACCTTCCGGTTCGCCGCCACCGACGATCAATTCGCCACGATCGCCAAATTCCGTGCCGCCCGCCAACTCTGGGCCCGCGTCGCGCATGCCTGCGGCGCACCGAATTTCGGTGGCGCGCCGCAGCACGCGGTGACCTCCGCGGCCATGATGACCCAGCGCGACCCGTGGGTGAACCTGCTGCGCACCACCCTCGCGGCGTTCGGCGCCGGTGTCGGCGGGGCGGACGCGGTCACCGTGCTGACCTTCGACTCGGCACTGCCCGCCGGTGAGCTCGGCGTCTCGAAGTCGTTCGCGGACCGGATGGCGCGCAACACGCAGCTGCTGCTGCTCGAGGAATCCCACCTCGGCTTCGTGCAGGACCCGGGTGCTGGCTCCTGGTATGTCGAGGACCTGACCGGCGCGCTGGCCGCGAAGGCCTGGGCGTTCATGCAGGAAATCGAGGCGGCCGGTGGCTATCTCGCCGCGCTGGATTCCGGACTCCTTGCCGGGCGCATCGCGGAGACCAAGTCGGCTCGGGATTCCGATGTCGCGCACCGCAAGACGTCCGTCACCGGGGTCAACGAGTTCCCGAACCTGGCCGAGCAGCCGCTGTCCGAGGCGGCGCGCCTCGATGATCGGGTGGCTCGTTACGGTGCCACGTTCGAGGCGCTGCGCAACCGGTCCGACGCCTACCTGGCCGAGCACGGCGCGCGGCCGAAAGCGCTACTGGTGCCGCTCGGTTCGGTCGCCGAACACAACGTTCGAGTGACCTTCATCGCGAACCTGCTGGCCTCGGGTGGTATCGAATCCATCAATCCCGGACCACTCGAGGTAGGCGCGATCGCCACGGCGGCAACCGAATCCGGTGCGCCGATCGCGGTGCTGTGTGGTTCGGACAAGCGTTACGGCGTGGAAGCCGGTGCGGCGGTAGCGCAGTTGCGTGCCGCCGGAGTGGAGACGGTGTTGCTGGCCGGTGCCGCCAAGGCGGTCGCCGAGCTCGAGGACGCGCAGCGTCCGGACGGATATCTCGCGGCGAAGATCGATGCGGTCGCCGCGTTGTCCGCCCTGCTGGAGAAAGTGGGAGCCTGATGACACTGAGTCATATGCGCAAACAGGGTGAAATCAAGCACGTGATCGGCAGTTTCGCCGAGGTGCCGCTCACCGAGCACGCGCCGGAGCCTGCAGAGGTGGACTCCGCGCAGGTCGATGCCTACATCGGCGAGGCAGCGAAGGCCAACAACTACGCCCCCGAGCAGCTGGTGTGGTCGACACCCGAGGGCATCGACGTGCCACCGGTGTTCACCAAGGCCGATCGGGATGGCGTTGTGGCCGAGGGCTATCCGCTCGACAGCGTGCCCGGTGTCGCGCCGTTCGTGCGCGGCCCGTACCCGACGATGTATGTCAACCAGCCGTGGACCATCCGCCAGTACGCTGGGTTCTCCACCGCCGCCGACTCGAATGCCTTCTACCGCCGCAATCTTCAGGCTGGGCAGAAGGGCCTTTCGGTCGCCTTCGACCTGGCCACCCACCGCGGCTACGACTCCGACCATCCGCGCGTGCAGGGTGACGTCGGCATGGCCGGTGTCGCCATCGATTCCATCCTCGACATGCGCCAGCTGTTCGATCACATCCCGCTCGACCAGGTCAGCGTCTCGATGACGATGAACGGCGCGGTGCTGCCGATCCTGGCGCTGTATGTCGTTGCGGCAGAAGAGCAAGGCGTCGGACCGGAGCTGCTGGCCGGAACCATTCAGAACGACATTCTGAAGGAGTTCATGGTCCGCAACACCTACATCTACCCGCCGAAGCCCTCGATGCGGATCATCTCCGACATCTTCGCCTACACCAGCGCGAAGATGCCGAAGTTCAACTCGATCTCCATCTCCGGCTACCACATTCAGGAAGCGGGCGCGACCGCCGACCTGGAGCTGGCCTACACCCTCGCCGACGGCGTCGAGTACATCCGGGCCGGTATCGACGCGGGCATGGAGGTGGACAAGTTCGCGCCGCGGCTGTCGTTCTTCTGGGCGATCGGCATGAACTTCTTCATGGAGGTCGCCAAGCTGCGCGCCGGGCGGCTGCTGTGGAGCGAGCTGGTCGCGAAGTTCGAGCCGAAGAGCTCGAAATCGCTGTCGCTGCGCACTCATTCGCAGACCTCCGGCTGGTCGCTCACCGCGCAGGACGCCTATAACAACGTCGCGCGCACCTGCATCGAGGCGATGGCCGCGACGCAGGGGCATACCCAGTCCCTGCACACCAACGCGTTGGATGAGGCGCTCGCGCTGCCGACAGACTTCTCCGCCCGCATCGCGCGCAATACCCAGCTGCTCATCCAGCAGGAGTCGAAGACAACCCGCCCCGTAGATCCTTGGGGCGGTTCGTATTACGTCGAGTGGCTGACCCATCAGCTGGCCAATCGGGCTCGCGCGCACATCGCCGAGGTGGAAGCCCACGGCGGGATGGCGCAGGCGATCGGCGAGGGCATTCCGAAGCTGCGTATCGAGGAGGCCGCCGCGCGCACGCAGGCACGGATCGATACCGGGCAGCAGCCGGTGATCGGTATCAACAAGTATCAGGCCGAACAGGACCAGCAGGTCGAGGTCCTCAAGGTCGAGAACTCGCGGGTGCGCGCTGAGCAGATCGAGAAGCTGCGGCAGCTGCGGGCCGACCGTGATTCGGCCGAGGTCGAACGCGCGCTAGCCGAATTGACCCGTGCCGCAGCCTCTTCCGAGGGCGGCATGGAGAACAACCTGCTGGCCCTCGCCATCGACGCCGCGCGCGCCAAGGCGACCGTCGGTGAGATCTCCGACGCGCTGGAGAAGGTTTACGGCAGGCATCAGGCCGAGATCCGTACCCTCTCCGGTGTGTACCGCGACGAGGCAGGGAAGGTCAGCAACATCACCAAGGCGAGCGAGCTCGTCGAGGAGTTCGCCGAGGCGGAAGGTCGTCGCCCGCGTATCCTCGTCGCGAAAATGGGGCAGGACGGGCACGACCGCGGCCAGAAGGTGATCGCCACCGCCTTCGCCGACCTCGGCTTCGACGTCGACGTGGGCCCGCTGTTCCAGACCCCGGAAGAGGTGGCCCAGCAGGCGGCGGACAACGACGTGCACGTCGTCGGCGTGTCCTCGCTGGCGGCCGGCCACCTCACGCTGGTGCCCGCGCTGCGGCAGGCACTGGCCGACGCGGGTCGACCCGACATCATGGTGATCGTCGGCGGCGTCATCCCGCCCGGCGATTTCGACGCCCTCTACGAGGCCGGTGCCGCGGCGATCTTCCCGCCGGGAACGGTCATCGCCGACGCCGCGATCAACCTGCTGAAGAAGCTCGCCGCCGACCTCGGCCACCCCGAGCTAGGTTCGGAAACCAGCAGCGGCGCCGAGGATTCCGCCGAGGGCGAATGAGCGAGCACAACGCCGCGGGCCCCTCGACCGAAGGCCCTCTTCAGTCGGACGCGGACGCTGAAGGGCGCCTTCGGTCGGATGCCGGTGCCTCGGCTGAGCATGCCGACGATATGGTTCGATCGGGCTCGGCGGCAGACGGTCGCCTCGAGGCGGGGCCAGATGTGCCGATTGACGATGCGACTCAGTCGGATTCGGCCGTCGAAGGTCGTCCACGGTCGGATTCCAGTGCGCGGAGCGGTCGGGCTGATGGTGGCCGGGAGTCGGTCTCGCAGGTCGACCGTGGGCCTCGGCCGCCAGGGCGTCCGGCGATCGATGTGGAGGCGATGGCGAAGGCGGTGCGGGCGGGGGAGCGGGCCGCCTTGGCGCGGGCGATCACCCTCGTGGAGTCGACGCGTGCCGACCACCGGGACTCGGCGCAGCAGTTGTTGCTGCGGCTGACGCCGGACAAGCACAGTTCCGAGACCGCGGTGGTGTCGAATCGTGTTGGCATCACCGGTGTTCCGGGCGTCGGCAAGTCGACGTTCATCGATGCGCTCGGGATGGATTTGATCGGGAAGGGGCATCGGGTCGCGGTGCTCGCGGTCGATCCGTCGTCCACCCGGACCGGCGGTTCGATTCTCGGCGACAAGACCCGGATGGCGCGACTGTCGCTGGAGCGCAACGCCTATATCCGTCCGTCGCCGACCGCGGGCACCCTCGGTGGCGTGGCCAAGGCGACTCGCGAGACTATCGTGCTGCTCGAGGCCGCCGGGTACGACGTGATCCTGGTGGAGACCGTCGGCGTTGGCCAATCCGAGGTCACCGTCGCCAATATGGTCGACGTCTTCTGCTTCCTCACGCTGGCTCGCACCGGAGATCAGTTGCAGGGCATCAAGAAAGGTGTGCTGGAACTCGCCGACCTGGTCGCGGTCAACAAGGCCGACGGCAAACACGAACTGGAAGCCAAGTCGGCCGCCCGCGAACTCGCGGGCGCGCTGCGCCTGATCCACCCGCACGACGCGCTCTGGCGCCCGCCGGTGCTCACCATGAGCGGACTGGAAGGCGTCGGCCTCGACAAATTCTGGGCCACCGTCCTCGAACACCGCCGCGTCCTCACCGACGCGGGCGAATTCGACGAGAAACGCCGCCGCCAGCAAGTCGACTGGACCTGGACCATGGTGCACGACCAGCTGCTGCGCCGCCTAGCCGACAACCCCGCCGTGAAAGCCATTCGCGCCCAAGTGGAAAGCCAGGTCCGCGACGGAACCCTCACCGCCGCCCTCGCCGCCGAAGAACTCCTCCGCGCCTTCGACACCCACTAGCCCTCACCCGAAGGGGTTGATGATCGCGGCCCCGGTCTCCTCGAAGTGCTTCACATTCCGGGTGACCACGGCGAGGCCATGCGTCAACGCGGTCGCCGCGACAAGCCCATCCGCCATGTCGATCGAGTGCACGCTCCGAAAGAAGTTCGGTACCAGGACTATTGGACATGGCATCGCGGGCGTGGGATGCTGCGAATGTTCCGCAGCCGCGGGACTATCCAGGAATATCGTCAGCGCCAGGTAGGTCGGTGGAGCGCGTTGGCGTGCTCGTCGGTGGCGGGCACGGCCGACTCTTCGCTGTGTGGTTGTGCTGTGTTCGAGACCGGCGATGTCTCGAAAGGACGCAGTATGAACACCGACCGTTTCGGTCTTGCCGGAGACGATTACGTGCCCGATGTGGCGGGCGACTCGACGGCGATCGTCGAGGCCTTCTTCGACCATCTCGCGGGGAGTCTGCGGGACGCGGACCTGCCCGATGATCTGTTCAGCGGTATGCGTGCATCGCTCGCCGCGCTGGCCGCCGCTGATGCGGAGCGTTGCGTGGACGAGCCCGCGCGCTACAACCTGGAAATGACGCTCGCCTTGGTGGTCGCCTACCGGGCGTTGCGACCTCGGCTCGGGCGGGAGGTCACCATCGCCGCGCTGCGGGCGGCTTTCGTCGAACCCCTGGGGGAGGCTGTTCGGGCCGGCACGAGGGCGATGCTCGATGCCGCAGCGGATCCGTTCGCCGCGCTGGTCGCGGTGTCGAAGACCCGCGAGAAGTACGCCTTCGGCGCCGGATTCGGCTTCGCGCGCACCGTGGACAGTGCCGACAGCTACCACCTCGATATCGTGCGCTGCTTCTATCATGAAGTGCTGGTTGCGCATTCGGCGGCCGAGCTGACGCCGGTGATGTGTGAGTTCGACGCGAACTGGATCGGCGCCATCGATCCGGCGAAGCACGGGTTCCGGTTCGATCGGGCTACCACGATCGGACTCGGCGGGACGCACTGTCCGTTCCATTGGGATCGCACCGAGAGCTGATCGGTCGCTGACCTGTCGAGGCGGTGGCCTGCCCACCGCCTCGGTAGGTCCATCTACCTGCGTAGACATCGCGTCCGATGGATATTTGCGGAAGATCTGCTAGTTGTCGAGCCATATTGACGAGTAGTAGATTGGAAGGTTCCTCAGCTGGCGATGACGCGGCGACGAGGACTCGCCAGCCGACGTGATGCGGGGGGATCCGGCCCTCCGCAGGGCGAAGGAGGTGCCTGCGATGTCCGATGAAGCGATCGCCCGACCGTCCGAACCGGGAATGGTTCGGCCGCAGTGGATTTCCGGGCCGGAACCGCCTCCGCCGCAGTGGAATTCGTTCACCCCGCTGCCCGTTTTGGTGACCGTCGGAGACATCGGGTGCACGGCGACCCAGGTCATGACGCCCTCTGGGCAGCATCCGCTGGCCGGTACCACATGGATTGTCACCAACCAGACCAGCGTCAACCAGCGCATCCCGTCGTACGCGATCGTGCTCGCGGTGCTCCTGATGGTCTTCTGCCTGCTCGGCCTGTTGTTCCTGGCCGTCAAGGAGGACAAGATCCAGGGCTTCGTGCAGGTCAGCGTGCAGGGGCCCGGCTTCTACTACGCGACCCAGGTCAAGATCGCCGACCGCGCGCAGGTGTTCGACACCGAGCAGCGCGTCAACTACATCCGCGGCCTGGTCGCCGCACTGCCCGCCGCCTGAGCGGACCGTCCGCGCACCGATCGGCCCGGCGCGCGCCGCACAGCTAACGATTTCCTGCGCCTCGCGCGGCGGCGGATCAGGTTGCGTCGCCCAGGGATTCGAGCAACGTACGCAACGTGTCGGCCAGTGCGGCGCGCTGTTTCGGGGTGAGTGGACTGAGCAGGCGTTCCTCGGTGGCGACATGATCGGGTAGTGCGGCATCGATGAGCTGATGCCCGGCGTCGGTGAGGGCGACGTGGATGCCGCGACCATCGGATTCGCTGCGGGACCGGCGCACCAGGCCGCGTTCTTCGAGGCGATCCAGGCGCTGGGTGATCGCGCCGGAGGTGACCATCGCCGAACGCATCAGCTCGGTGGGGGTCAGGCTGTGCGGCGGTTCGCTGCGCCGCAGCGTGGCCAGCACGTCGAAGGACGCGGCGTCGAGGCCGTGCGCGGCGAAGGTCTTGCGCAGTTCGGCGCCGCTGAGTTGCGTCAGTCTGGACAGCCGCCCGAGCACGGCCATGGGGGAGACGTCCAGGTCGGGGCGCTGGTCCTGCCATTGCGCGAGAACGTGGTCGACGTGATCGGTCACCCCCGCACTCTAGCGAATATCTCAACGGTGAGGTATCTCATTCGGGAATTACTCAGCGCTAAGGTAAGTTACTTAGAGCTAAGCGATCGAAAACAGCACGGAGGAGGACGAATCATGCGCATCACGGTGTTCGGCGCGACAGGTCAGGTGGGCAGCCGGGTGGTGGCGGAGGCGTTATCGCGCGGCCATGAGGTCGTCGCCGCGCTGCGGAACCCGGCCGGTGCGGCCACCGTGCCGGCCGCGGCCGAGGTCAGGATCGGTGATGCGATGAATCTCGATGACGTCGTATCGTTAAGCGCCGGACAAGATCTCGTGATCACCGCGACCCGGCCCGCGACCGGTCAGGAACACGAACTGCCCGAGATGACGTCAGTCCTATTGAAAGTGCTGGCGCACAATGGTGTTCGCCTGTTGGCAGTCGGCGGTGCGTCGACGCTTCTGGTGCCGGGCACCGATGGCGTGACGCTGCACGAAACACCCGGCTTTCCCACGGAATTGCGATCGATCGCGCAGGCGTGCGCCGACCAGCTGGCACTGTACCGAGCCGAAACCGTGGCGGACTGGACCTATCTGAGCCCGCCTGCGTTGCTGGAACCAGGGGAGCGCACCGGCACCTACCAGACCGGCGTCGATGAACTGCTCGAAGGCCCGGACGGCGAATCGGCCATCTCGATGGAGGACTTCGCCGTCGCCCTGCTCGACGAGGCCGAGCGCCCCGCGCATCGCCGCGCCAGGTTCACCGTCGCGGCGGCGTGAATACCAGCAGGCCTACTCGATACCGAACAGATCCGCCGCATTGTGGTAGCAGACCTTGCGCAACCATTCGTCGCCGAGCTCGAGACGTTCCAGTGCGGAGACGGCGTGCCCGTAGGTGTACGGGATGTTCGGGAAGTCGCTGCCGAACAGGATGCGGTCACCGAGGAAACGCAACCTGTCGCGTTCCGCGTCGGGGAACGGATCGACTTCCTCGAAGAAGTCGGTGAACGTCATGGTGGTGTCGAATCGGATATCCGGGTATCGCTCGGCCAGGTCGAAGAATTCGGTGTACTCGGGTGCGCCCATGTGCGCGACGATCAACCGCAGGCGGGGAAAGCGCCGCAGCAGTGCGGCAATGGGCGCCGGACCGGTGAATTCGCCCGCTACGGGCCCGGATCCGCAGTGGATAACCACCGGAATGCCCGCGTCCTGAACCAGCCCCCAGGCGGGGTCGAGCAGCGGATCGCCGGGATCGAAGCCGCCGACCTGGATGTGCACCTTGAACAGCTGGGCGCCGCGCTGAATCGCGGCAGCCACATAGCTTCCGGCGTCCGGCTCGGGATAGAACGTGGCGGTGTGCAGGCAATCAGGTGTGCGCGCGGCGAATTCGGCGGTCCATTCGTTCAGCCACGCCGCCATCTCCGGCTTGTGCGGGTAGACGAGGGCGCTGAAGGCACGAACACCGAAGCCGCGCAACGTCTTCAACCTGACCTGCTCGTCCGCCCGGTACGCGATGGGCCAGGCGCGGGCGGTGAGCGGACCGGCCGAGTCGAAGTAGGCCCACACCTTCCGCATCACCGGCTCCGGCATGAAATGTGTGTGCACATCGATGATTCCGGGCAGTCCGAGCCGGTCGCGGAACTCGGTGAGATAGCCGTCGTCGTCCTTGTCGCCGAGCACGGCTTCTCCTGTCTCACACATTCGGCGGGTACACCGTCCGCGCGAAGTCGCCGATCCTGGTGATCAGCCGGTCGAAGAACAGCTGCTGATCGGTACCGATCACGATGTCCGCGTTGGGTTCTCGGCCCCACATGCCAGCCCAGTCGGCCACGGTCGTCGCGCGCGTCAAGGTTCCGGTCAGCTCGACGTCGACCGTCGCCGGACGCGTGACGGCCAGGGCCGGGTCGAGCGCCACCGCCGCCGCGAACGGATCGTGCATGTGCGCGAGGTAGCCGAGATCGTAGAGCCGGTGGAAGTCGAAGTAGAACCGCACCGCGTCGGTAGCATGCCGGACAATCGGATTGCTCGCCGCCGACCTGGCCTCGGGCGGATCGGTCTCCGAAACCGTCTCCACCGGAACGCTGCCCGCGCGTTCGGCCAGCAGCGACAGGTGCTTCGGCCGCATCTCGATGGTCTCGGTGATGTCGAGCGCGCAGACGATCGGCCTGCGATCCGGCGGCGCGGCGGAGAAGGCATCGAAGACCTCCTTGGCGGCCTCCGGATCCACGTGCACGTTCCACTCATTGGTGGGTGTGGTGTTGCCGGGATGATTGAACGCGCCGCCCATGATCACCAGCCTGCGCAACAGCGTCGGCAGCGCGGGCTCGAGCCGGACGGCCAGCGCCAGATTGGTCAGCGGACCGGTACACAATCCGACGATCTCGCCGGGATGCGCGCGCACCAGATCGACCCACAGCTGCGCGGCCGACCGCGGCGAAAGGACGCGCGCCGAGAGCGGCAGCTCGGCATACCCGACCCCCTGCGGCCCATGTGTGTCCTCGGTGGTGCGCAACGGAATAGCCAGCGGCTCGGCGGCGCCGAGCGCGACCTCGATCTCCGGCGCCCCGCACACCTCGAGCCAGGCGAGGTTATTCGCCGCCACCTGCGGCGCGGGCACATTCCCGGCCGTCGACGCGATCCCGACGATCTCCGCCTCCGGCGACGCCAGCAGGTAGAGCAGCGCAAGAGAATCGTCGACCCCGGTATCGACATCCATCATGATCTTCTGCCGCACCCAACGAGACTAACCGCCGGTCTCGCATCGGTTCCGCGCGCACCGTTCGCCAGGCCCGCGGCTCACCTGTGTGCGCGGCGATCAATGGGTCTTCAAAGGCCAGGCGGGGCGATCACCGCCGTAGGTGGGAGCGGGCCAGGTGTAGGCGGGGTATTCGGCGATGGCGGGGGTGGCGGTGATGACGTCGCCGTGCGACATGACCTCGGTGGGATCGGGCAGGGCGGCGGGTGGGTGACGGGGGGTGCGGTCAGGGGCGGCCAGGAGCCAGGAGGCGGTGCGCGCCAAGGAGACTCGCACGTCACGGCCGATGCCGTCGGACGCGCGAGCGGCCAGCGCATCGATAACGCCCGCGGCGAGCAGGTAACCGGAGGCATGGTCGAGCGCTTGCGCGGGCAGCGCGCTCGGCACCGACGGCGCGCCCTCGGCGATCGAAATCCCCGACGCCGCTTGCACAATGCTGTCGAAACCACGCCGCTCGGCCCACGGTCCGGCCTCGCCCCAAGCGCTCACCCGGCCGTGCACCATCCCGGGCCGCATCGCGGCGGTGAGACCCGCGCGTTCCAGCGAACCCGGCCGATACCCGGTAACCAGCACATCGGCCGAAGCCAGCAGATCCCGGACCAGCGGCAGTTGCGCCCACAGATCCACCAGCGTCGACCGCTTGCCCTGCCCGGTATCCGCGTACTGCCAAGAGATTTCCGGCAGGTGTGGCGGATCCACCCGCAGCACATCGGCGCCGAGCAACGCCAGCGTCCGCGTCGCCACCGGCCCGGCTATCACCCGCGTCAAATCGAGCACCCGCAACCCACGCAACGGCTGAAATGGCGCGGCACCGACCGGCAATCCGGGCTCCCCGCGATCGGCCCGCCGGTCGATCGCGACCAACGGCCCCATCGTGGCGGCCCACCCCTCGGCGCTCGCCAGCCACTCCTGCTCGGTCCGCACCCGCACCGCGATCGCCCCGTGCGCGGCGGCATGATCCTCGATGTCGGCCGCGCGGCTCATCGCCATGTGCGCGACAACGAGATCGAACGGTGCGTCCAGTGGCAACCCGAGCGCGGTGAGCAGCCGATCACGGTGGTGCGGATAGTTGGCGTGCGTGCGCACCCACCCGTCGAAGGTGGGGAAGAATCCGGAGAGGTCGCCGAACATCGTCGCGGGGCGACCGCCGATGCTGAGTAACCGTTCACTACAGAACGCGGCGGTGATGCGCGCGGGGTCGATGCGGTGCGCGACCGGGTCGAGTCCGCGGACACCGCGGATCCGGTTGGCGGCGGCGATCAGCGCGGCGACCGATCCGGCCGACAGTGACCAGACCGGCAGTGTCGCAGCCAGATTGCTGACAGGATCGGGTGCGGGCGTAATGGCAGAGGGGGTGACACCGATTCCGGCTTCGTAGTCGTGGACCAGCCGTGTATGCGCGTTCACGCGAAAGAGCGTAATAGTTCCGTCTGAGGAGGAGTTATACATGGGCAGATCCATCGAGTCCGGTGACTGGCTGCGGAGCCTGCGTTCCGACGCGACTCCCCGGCACCACCTGCTGTGTTTCCCGCCGGGCGGCGGTCCCGCGACGGCCTATCGCGATTTGGCGAAACAGTTCGGTGCGGGCATCGCGGTGTCCTCGGTGCAGTATCCGGGACGGCAGGATCGGCTCGGCGAGGCGCCGATCACCGAACTGGATACGCTCGCCGAGCGGATTGCCGAGGAAGTGCTGAAGCTCGGAATCATTGATGGGCTAGCGCTATTCGGTCATAGCATGGGCGCAACACTGGCGTTCGAGACCGCGCGTCGGCTGGAGCGCAAGGGGCAATCGTTGACGGCATTGTTCGTCTCCGGCCGTCCCGCACCGACTTTCGTGGAGACGCAGCGCGTCCATGCCGGCTCCGACGGCGACCTGATCGCCGAGCTGGAGCGGTTGGCCGCCGACCCCGCGCCGATCCAAATGCTGCGCGACGAGCCAAGTCTCGCGGAACTGGTGCTACCCGCCGTGCGCGCCGACTACCAGGCCGTCGAGACCTATCGGTACACCAAGGGCGCCCCGCTGACCGCCGACATCGTCGCGCTCGTCAGCACCGAAGACCCGACGATGACCCCGGACCAAGCCGACGAATGGCGCGAGTTCACCACCGGAACCTTCGACCGCGCGACCTTCCCCGGCGGTCACTTCTATCTGGACGAGCGTCCCGCCGAGGTGGCGAAGGTCGTCGCCGAGCAGCTCGCGCGCAATCTGTCGGATATCTGAAAGCGTCTGTCGGCCAATCTATTTCGACATGTAACTAGTGGGATGCGGAAAGGTGGGTAGTCGACCCGGCTGCCCGCCGCCGCAGCCACCCATAGCCCACCCACGACACCGCGACACACACCGCGACGAGCACCCGAACCAGCCCGAGCGCGTTCTCCGGATAGAGCACGCCGGTGATGTAGTGGTCGATGAACCCGCTCGACGGCAGTCCGGCCTCGCCGGCTCGATGCCGCGCCCAATTCTCCAAATACGTCAGCGGACAATCCAACCCGAACAGCACCGTGCTGAATCCCCAGCCGAACGCGATCAGGTGCAGCCAGATGCTGCGCGGCCAGCGCCACGCGAGGAACCCGCCGACGACCACGTACGCGACGAACACGAAATGCGCCGCGGCGGTGGCGTCGGCCAGCAGCCGATACAGCATCTCACCAGCGTAACCGTCAGCCGAGGTATTCGGATTCGAGCACGAGATCGGCGACCAGGGATTGGTATTCGAGGTGCGTCTTGTGCTCCGTGGTGCGCCAGCGCGTCCCTTCGTGCTCGCGCATATACCGGCGGTACCCGGGAGCTCCCGGAATTCTGACGTTGTCGGCGACCACGATCGTCCCCGGATGCAGCCAGCTCGCGGCCAGCATCGACTTCAGATCCGGCAGATACGCGGTCTTCAGATGGTCGATGAACACGAAATCCAGTGCGCCGGGCCCGAAGTCGTGCTCGATGGCGAGGTGCCGCATGGTCGCGCCGCCGTCGCCGATCTTGCCGATCACCACGCTGATCCGATCGGCAAGGCCCGCGTGCTCGATCACCGCTCGCGCGATCTCGGCGTTGTCGGGGCTCGCCTCGACCGACACCAGTCGCGCCTTCGACGGCATCATCCGGCCGGTGCGCACCGCGCTGTACCCGCAGTAGGCGCCCAGTTCGAGCAGCAGCGTCGGCTCGGCCCGCTTGATGGCGCTGTCCAGGATCAGGCCCTTTTCGTCGCCGATGTTCATCAGCAGACTGCGATTACGGGCGAAATCGTCGATCGCGGCGAGCACACTGTCCGGATCGCCCGCCGTGGCCGTGGCTCGAACGTGGTCGAGCAGGGCGCGCTCGCGACCGTCACCCACCTGCCCCGTGCGCAGGACGTTGCCCATGCCGAGCCCCATCCGGATAGTCGACCAGCGCAGGAACGGCAGCCGATCGCGCACCCTCGCGCCGAGCCCGGTCTGATTCACCATGTAACCCCTTAAGCAGGTCGGATTGCGGCCGATTCTGCCCGGGGTGCCGTCGGATTACCAGGGCGAAGGCCGGTAATCCTTCAGGAAGCAGCCGTACAGGTCGGTGCCGTGCTCACCCTGCACGATCGGGTCGTAGACGCGGGCCGCGCCATCGACCAGGTCCAGCGGCGCGTGGAAGCCCTCCTCGGCGAGCCGGACCTTCGTGTAATGCGGCCGCTCGTCGGTGATCCAGCCGGTGTCAACGGCGGTCATCAAAATGCCGTCGGCTTCGAGCATTTCGCCGGCGCTGGTGCGGGTCAGCATGTTCAGCGCGGCCTTGGCCATGTTGGTGTGCGGGTGCCCCGGTCCCTTGTAGGCGCGAGCGAACTGGCCCTCCATCGCCGACACGTTGACGATGTATTTGCGGCGCGCCGCGGCGGCGGCCATGGCCGGGCGGAGCCGCGATACCAGAATGAACGGCGCGACCGAATTGCACAGCTGCACCTCGAGCAGCTCGGTCGGGTCGACCTCGGCGACGGTCTGCACCCAGCTGTTGGTGTGCGCCAGGTCCGGCACCAGGCCACCGGCATCGATCGCCACGCCACGCGAAATGCGTTCGGGGGTGGCCGATCCCGCGACGAGTGCGAGCTCGGCGACGTCGGCCGCGGTCAGCGTCGGGGTGAGCGAGGCGGTGAGCGCGGTGGGGTGTGCCTGCATCGTCTTACCGAAGGTCACCACATCGGGCAGCGCACCGGCGGGCAGCGCACCGGACTCGGCGTCGACCAGCGCGCTGTACGCACCGGGGGAGCGGCGGACCGTCTGCGCCGCGTTATTGATCAGGACGTCGAGCGGACCCTGCGCCGCGACGTCGTCCGCGAGGGCGACCACCTGCGCCGGATCACGCAGGTCGATGCCGACGACCCGCAGCCGGTGCAGCCACTGCGCGCTGTCGTCCATGGCGGCGAACCGGCGGATGGCGTCGTTCGGGAAGCGGGTGGTGATGGTGGTGTGCGCGCCGTCGCGCAGCAGCCGCAGCGCAATGTACATACCGATCTTGGCGCGCCCGCCGGTCAGCAGCGCGCGACGGCCGGTCAGATCGGTACGGGCGTCCCGCTTGGTGTGGCTGCTCGCGGCACATTCGGGGCACAGCTGGTGATAGAAGGCGTCGACCTGCGTGTACGGCTGCTTGCAGATGTAACAGGGACGCGCCCGGATCAGCGTGCCCGCGGTGGCGCCGCGCGCGTTCGAGGCGAGCGGGATGCCCGCGGTCTCGTCATCGATCCGCTGCGGCGAGCCGGTGGCCGTCGCGGCGATGACCTCGCGGTCGGCATCGGCCACCGCCGTCCTGGCCTCGATCCGGCGCCGCTGCTTGAGCTTCTTGAACATGTGGCCGACCGCGCGCTGCACCGCCACCGAGTCGGGATGCTCTTTCTCCAGCTGTCCGGCCTGGTCCAGTACCCGCAGACAGGTCGCGAGCTCGTCCGGATCGATCATGCTTTCGGCCATCGGTGGTACAGGCATCCTTCGGTGAGCTGGGAAATCGACCCGACCATTGTCGCAAACTCCGCGACCAGGTTGCCGCCCGGTTGCCTCTCGATGGCCTACGCGCGAAGCAGCGCCATCGTGGTGGCCGCGGTTCGCTTCAGCAATTCGACGACCTCCGGCACCTTGATATCGGTGGTCGTGACCACCGACGGCGGGCGTAACCAGCTGATATCGAAGGTGGTCCAGCCGTCGCGAACGGCCAGGGTGACGCCCGTGTTCGGCGCGTGCTCGGTCTGCTTGCGGACCAGGTACGCCTCGTCGCCGAGGCCGCCGATCTTGGTGACGTCGTCGTGCGCGGCGAGGTCGGCCTGCGTCCAGGTCTCGAACCGCGCGGTGAACTCGGGACCGGGATCGGCCCGCTTGTGCACCAAGGCGTTCACCATCAGCGTGGTGTCGTCGGCCCGGTCCCTTGATCCCGGCGACGCGAGACGGATGGTGCACGTCATCGCGTCGATCGCGGGGTGCAGGCGGGTTTGGTGCAGCGGATACTTCAGCGTCGCCGAACTCGACGGCGCCAAGATGAATCCGGCGTGCGTGTAGGGCGCGGTGTCGGTGATCGCGCAGAGATTGTCGACATAGTGGTAGCCCCGCAGGTCGGGCACCGGATCGGCGGGCCGACTGTCGGACACGCCGAGCACGCCGACCACCACCAACGTCGAGACGCCGACCACGGCGCCGAGTATCCACCATCGCCCCCGATGACCGCCCGGCTGCCGCCACCGGCCGAGCGGCTGCGGCGGCACCGGGCCGTCCGGGTACGGCCGCATCGCCCCGATCGGCGTCAACGGCTCGTGCAGCCATCCGGCGTTGCTGAGGCTAGGACGCCGCTGACCAGCCGGTCCCATCATGGGGCGAAAGTATCACTTCACCGGCGGCGCCGCCGGTCGTTCGCGTCAGGCCGGATCCGTGCGCAGGCTGTCGGCGACGGCGGTCCGCCCGCAGTGCTGCGCGCGGTCGGCCAGCCGAATGCGTAGCGCGGCGGGGATTTCCGCGTGCACTTCGATCAAGCCCTGCCACACCACCGCTGGCGTGTCCGGCGTCAGCGCGGCGAGGAACTCGTCGAGATCGGCCATCCCGTCGATGATCTCGAGCACTCGGGCCCGACCCTCGGCGTCCTGCGCGAGCGCGATATCGACGAGGGTGTCGATGTTGTCGCTGCGCGAAGCGACGAGCACGGCGGCCAGCATCTGGCCGGTGCTGAGATCGCCGATGCACGAGGCCAGGATCGGTGTCGCGGAGTCGGGCAGCGCGTCAACCAAAGGCAGTGCCTGCGACCAGAGTTCGTGTTCGGCGGTGGTGTTGATCACCGCGCGCAGCACGTCGGGATCCCGCATGATCGGCAGACCGGCCATCCGGCGACGATCGGTCTCGGTCATCGCCAGCGCGATCGGCAGCATGGCGCTCCACAGGCCCGCCGTATCCGCTTGGGCGACAAGGTCACCGAGCTCCTCGTCGGACTTGTCGGCCAGGCGCGCGGCGAGAATGGCGAGCTGCGACGGCTGCAGATGCACAACGAGCGGCAGCAGGTCGAGCCAAAAACCCTTGTTCAGCGCGGCATTCATGATCGAGGCGAGCACCGATTCCTCCTGTACCGCAGGCCTTTCGGCGAACGCGCGCAAGCTGTCCGCGTTCATCGCGGCGGTCACCGGGAGCAGCGAGTCCCAGGCGTCGAGCGTCCGGACCGCCTCGATCAGGCCGTCGAGCACCGCACCGCCGAGCCCGGCGGCGATATCGCCGAGCGCGGCCCGATTCTCCGGTCCGACACTGTCGAGCAGGTCGAGTCCCTCGGCCCACAGGTCTTGTTCGTGCGCGGCGCGGATGACCCCGGCGAGCCGATCGGTGACCAGACCCATCAGCCGGTCCAGCGCGGACTTGTCCTCCATCAAGAACCCGACGCGCAGCAGATCCGCGTCCCCGAGCGCGGGCGCCGCGGCCCGCATCGACTCCTCGGGAACCACGCCGACGAAACGGCTCATCGTCACGTGATCGTCCCGGCGCAGCAGCTCGCGGGCCACCTCGACGACCAGCCGTGGCGGTACCGCGGCGATGATGTCGGCGGTGCGGCGCGGGTCGAGCTGAATCGCGGTCTCGGCGAGGAATCGAGCGGGCAGCGCCTTGGCGATGTCCACCGCGCGGGCGGGTTCGACCGAACCCGCGACCGCCGCGCACAACACCGGACCGAACGCGCGCTCGGCTGCCTTGGCGCTGATCGCGGTCGGCACCAATTTAGTCGCCGCCGCAACGCGTTTCATGCGGGCGGCGTCGCCGTTGAACAGCAGATCGGTGGCCCGCTCACGGAATTCCCGAATAGCTTCCGGCGAAAGGCCGTTGAGGAAGTCGAGCGCCGCCGGATCGGAAATATCAAGCAGGCGGGCGAGTTTGGTCGTCTCGGCACGAGCCATCAGCTGCGCGCTCATAAGCCCAGCGCCCGCTTCACGGTCGGTCGCATGAGCCGGGGGATGAGCTGGAGCGAGGACTCGACCGCCGCGCGGAGGCGCTCGCCTCGCGCGGTGACGGCGTTGCGCAGCAGGCGGTCCAGTTCGGCGAGATCGGAGTCGGTGAGCCGGTCGAATTCGTCGGGCAGTGGTGCGCCAAGGGTGCGGATCAGCGGCTGGGCTGCGTCCGGCATGGGATCTCCGTATCGATGTCGAGTTATCAGGTAGGTCAGCTGCTGCGCGGGGTGATCGCGGCGTGGTCGGCCCGCATGTCGTCGACGAAATTGGCGATCGCCTCGGCGACCAGCAGCGGCTCGGTGACCGGCAGCCAGTGGTCGGCAGGCACGGCACAGCGCCACAGCCGGTCCACCCAGCGCGTCGAGGTGTCGTAGATGGAGGCGGGCACGAACGGGTCGGTGGTGTCGACGAGCAACTGCACCGGCACCGCGGTGCGCCGCACCCGTGGCCGCTGTAGGTGATGCAGCAGGTTGGCCTGTGCGATGCGGGCGCCCGCGAGCAGATCCGTGCGCCAGGTGCGCGCGATCCTGGCAGGCACCGGGGAAAGACCGCCGAGTCGTTCCACCAGCAGCGTGCGCACCCTCGGCGGATACAGCCTGCGAGCGACGGGCACCGGGCTCAGTGTCCAGCGCACCCCACTAAACCACCAGCCGAGATCGCCCGCGTGCAGCCGCGCGTGCGGCGCCATGGCCCGCAACCACAGACCGAGGTGATCGAGATTCGGGCCAGAAATGGCGGTGAACGAGGCGATTCGGGTGTTCGCCCGCGGATCGCAGACCGCCTCCCACAGCTGCACCGCGCCCCAGCCGTGCCCGCAGGTGTGCACCGGTCGCTTCGGGCTCGCCGCGTCGATCACCGCGAAGAAGTCGGCGGCGAGCCGGTCCAGGCGGAAGCCGGAAAGCAGTGGCGGAGTGGCCGATCGACCGTGGCCGCGCACGTCGTAGGTGATCACCCGGAATCCGTCGGTCAGCAGCGCGGCGACGGTGGCCCACACGCGGTGGGTGTCGGTGAGACCGTGCACCAGGACCAGGGGTGCGGCGGCGGGGTCGCCCCATTCGTAGACGGCGAGTTCGGTGCCGTCGGCGGTCACCGTCCACTCTCGATCCGGGCGGGGCGTATCGGTGTCGAGCTCGTTGGTCATTTTTTCTTGCCTCGTTCGGGTGCGGGCTGCCGGACGGTCATGCGGTGGTCGGCCGGGCACTGGACACTGGCGACTGCAGTGCAGCTCGCCGGAACGATCGGCCCGTACCGGTAGTACGTTTTCCGATACTGACAGTACGAAGAAAACTCCCGGAACGGGAGAGCTAACCGCAGAGTATGGCGTACCTCACGGCTACGCCTCGCTGACGCTCGGCTTCGCCGTAAGGTAAGACCGCTGTATTGATGGTTCGCTCGCCAGCTCGCTCACGCTAAATAACGTACCGCCGGTACGTGTATGCTGCGGTCGTGCCACGTCCCAGCGTCCATTCGACGACCTCCCGTGCGGAGATCGTCGATGCCGCGATCCGGGTGATCGACCGGGACGGGCCGCGGCCGAGCATGGACGACATCGCCCGCGAGGCGGGCATCACCAAGCCCCGCCTGTATCGTCAGTTCGCCGACAAGGCCGATCTCTACACTGAGATCGGCAACCGGATGGCCAAGGCCGCCGCGGCCGCCGCGGGCAACGATCTGACGCTCATGCTGCAACCGCCACGGACCGCGCTGCGACGGGTGCTCACCGGATACGCCGACAGTATTCTGCAGCATCCCAACGTTTTTCGCTTCCTGGGCCAGGCGCAGGTGACCCAGCAGTCCGACGGAACGGTGCTGCAGTTCGACCTCGGCCGCGCCGCCTCGGACCGCTTCGCCAGGCAGGCGCGCGACATCGCCGAATCCATTCCGATCGACACCGCGGGCATCGACTATCTGTCCCGCGCGGTGGTCGGCGTCGTCGTCTCCATCACCGACCTGTGGCTCGCCGATTCGACGCTGCCGCACCCGGATCGCACCGCCGAATTCATCGACCAGGCCACCGAATTCGTCTGGGGCCTGATCGACGGTTTCCTGCGCAGGCAGGGCATCTCGGCCGATCCGGAAACGCCGATCTTCACCTCGCTGGCCGCCGTCAACCAGGCGCAACAACCCGCGAGCTGACCGCAGCAGGCGCTGAGCAGGTGTCCCGCGTGCGCCGCTTGTTGACATGCTGCCAATAGTGCGAGAATCTGATGGCGATGACCGGCGTCGACGCCGGAGCGGCGCGAGCGGACCCTGACGGCGACAGCCTGCGTAACCACGGAGAACCCGGGAGCGCCGACATCAGGCACAGCTGCGAGCAAAGGATCCGATGATGGCACGCGCCGCATGGAGTGACGACGAGGTCGAGGCGGTACGCGACCTGGCGAAGGCGTTCTTCGAGAAGGAGGTCGTCCCGCACGAGGAGAAATTCGTCGCGCAGGGCCACCCCGATCGCGCGCTGTACCACCGTGCCGGCGAGCTCGGCCTGCTCTGCACCGCCATCCCCACTGAATTCGGCGGTGGCGGCGGCACTTTCGCGCACGAGGCGGCCATCATCGAGGAACAGTCCAGGGCGGGCGACGGCTCGATGGGCATGCCGGTGCACAGCTCGATCATCGCGCCCTACATAAAGGAGTTCGGTGCCGCGGAACTCAAGCAGCGCGTGCTGCCCAAGGCGGCCAGCGGCGAGATGGTGCTTTCGATCGGCATGACCGAACCGGGCACCGGCTCCGACCTGCAGAACATCAAGACCCGCGCGGTCCGCGAGGGCGACGAGTACGTCATCACCGGCTCGAAGATCTTCATCACCAACGGCTGGCTCTGCGACGGCATCATCATCGCCGCCAAAACCGACCCGACCAAGGGCGCGTCCGGCGTCTCGCTGATCTTCGCCGACGTCTCCGACGACACCCCCGGCTTCAAGCGCGGTCGCATCCTGAACAAGATCGGCGGCAAGGCCCAGGACACCGCCGAGCTGTTCTTCGACGGACTGCGAGTGCCCGCGTCGAACCTGCTCGGCGAGGCCGAGGGCCTCGGCTTCTATCAGATGATGCAGATGCTGGCCCACGAACGGCTGGTCACCGGCATTATCGCGGTCGCGATGATGGAAAAGGCCGTGCAGCTGACCATCGACTACACCAAGGGCCGCGAAGCCTTCGGCAAGCCGCTGTTCGCGATGCAGAACACCAAATTCGAGCTGGCCGAGTGCGCCACCATCGCGAAGGTCAGCCGTACCTTCCTGGACAACTGCATCGTCGAACACCTGCGCGGTGAGCTCGACATTCCTACCGCGGCGATGTCGAAGTACTGGCTCACCGACCAGCTGGGTATCGTGGTTGACCGCTGCCTGCAACTGTTCGGCGGCTACGGCTACATGACGGAGTATCCGATTTCGCAGCTTTACACCGGCGCCCGCGTCTTGCGCATCCTGGCGGGTAGCAACGAGGTGATGAAGGATCTCATTGCCCGGTCTCTCTGATACGACGAGTGAGACCGGCGCGCCGGACGCGCCCGCGCCGCCGGCTGATGCCGCGCAGCCACGCCGCCGTCGGCTGGAACCCGACGAGCGGCGGGCCGAGATCCTGGCGTGCGCGATCGACATGTTCGGCGAGCGCCCGTACGCGGCGGTCTCGACCGCCGAGCTGGCCCAGCGCGCCGGGGTGGCCCGCGGTCTGATCAACCACTACTTCGGCAACAAGCGCGACCTGTACCTCGTGGTGGTGCGCCGGATGGTCACCCTGCCCAGGCTCGACGAGATGATCGTGCCCACCGGCACCGAGCGCGAACGGGTCGATGCCAGTGTGCACTGGCTGCTGGATACCATCGCCGAGCACGGCAGCACCTGGGTGAAGGTGACCAGCCACGAGGGCGTCGGCAACGACCCCGAGGTGCAGCAGATCCTCGACCAGGCCGACGACGCGGCCGCCGAACGGCTGCTGCTGATGGTCGGTCTGGCCGATTCCGCGCGCAGTGCGGCATTGCGCGCGATGGTCCGCGCCTACGGTGGGCTGGTGAAAGTCGCGGGCCGGGAATGGATCACCCGCGGCACCCTGACCCGCCCGCAGGTGCACGAGCTGCTCGCCGACATGCTGATGACACTGGTCACCGAGTCGCTACCGAAGGTGGACCGCCGCCACTGAGCGCGCGGCGGTCCCCATTCGCTAGGTGAGCGCCTCGGGCGCGGTCTCGTCCGGTTCCATGCTGTAGCGCACCGGCCGCCGATTACCCGGCGCGTGACCGAGCCTGCCGTGCTTCAGCTCGATCACCTCCTCGCGCCGATGCTCGACCAGCAGGGCGCCGATGCCGAGAATCCAGAGCGCGGCCGTGACGATCGCGCCGGTCTGGGTCCAGTCGTTGAAGCCGTAACCCGCCGCGGTGAGCGTGCACGCCAGTGCGACGATGCCGAGCGCACACAGAATGAGGCCGGGGACGTTGTAATTGTCGCCGAGCAGATCGCCGGCCTGAGCGTGCCACGGCCGATTGTCCCGGCCGTCGGAGTTGGTGCTACCGAACATGGATCCTCCTGTGGAGTCAGCGCAAGATCAGTGACACGGAGCGCTTGCAAGGGCGAATGCCCGAGGCCGCACTTTTCGAACATCATGGACCCTCAGCGGGGAAAACGGCTTGTAATTGGACGTTTCAGATGATGTCGCGCCGTTAGGCCCCTATTGTGGGTCGGGATATCGGGGCGGGTCCGGGCAGTCCGAGGTTCCTGCACGGTTTGTTGGTGTGGAGAGGGACCTGGCATGGCACGGGCGGAACGCCGTGAAAGTGAACGTTGGCCTGCGGCAGGGCAGGACGACCGGTGGCCCGCGGCGGGCGAAGAGGAACAGTGGGCCGAGCCGGAGCCCGAGGAGCGGTGGCAGGAACCGGCGCCTGCGCGGCGCCGGACCGGTCGGTTGCGGGTGGAAATTCCACCCATTGTGAATCCGTACGCGATCGTCGCCCTGGTGGCCGCGCTGGTCGGTTTGTTCCCGGTGGCCATTGTTTTCGGCTTCATCGCGTTCTCGCATCCCCGTGGCCGGGTGATGGCGATGTTCGCGCTGCTGATCGGCGTCGCGGAGGTGACGGCGCTGGCCGGGGTCATCGTGGTGTCGGGAAATATGTTGCCGGACTCGCTGACTCGCGCGAACAAGCCCGCGGCGAGCGTCACGGCACCGACGACCGTGGAGCAGCTGCCGCAGCCGACGGTCACGGCCGCGCCGCCGGTGGCGACCACGACGGCCGGCCCGTCGACGGCGAATCAGAGCAACCTGAAAAAGGGCGCGTCCTGCACCGAGGGTCAGGTCGGTCAGATCGGCAGCGCCGCGGACGGCGGCACGCTGATCTGCCTCGGCGCGGGGAGCACCTATCAGTGGGCGGGCCCGTACACGGTGGCCACGGCGGTCCAGCAACCCGGGGCGAAATGTGATGGCACCACAGCGAAGACAGGCCGCACCGCGGATGGCCGCGCGCTGGTGTGCGAACCTGCGACTCGCAGCGGCACCTGGGTGCTATGGACCGACTAGCCGGGTCGGCTACTCCTCTTTCTTGGCACGGCTCGGCTGAACGCGCGGCGGCTCGTTCGGCATCTTCGGATATTGCGGCGGCCACGGCGCGTCCATGAGACCCGACGCCATATCGCGTTCCGACATTTCCAGCAGTGGCGCAATGGATTGCGGTGCGCGAGCGGCCCACGGGTCACCAAGCTCGGCCAGCCGGGCGGGCACGGTGGCGATGGTCAGCTCATCGGGGGCGACGTTGTCCAATTCCGACCAGGCGATCGGCGTCGACACCTGCGCGCCCACCTTCGGGCGCACACACCACGCCCCGAAAACCGTTTTGTGCGGTGCGTTTTGGTTGAAGTCGACGAACACGCGGTTGCCGCGTTCTTCCTTCCACCACTGCGCGGTGATCTCCGCCGGATGGCGGCGCTCCAGCTCACGTGCCAGCGCGACGGAGGCGGCGCGCACCTGGTAGCCATCCCAATTCGGTTCCAGCGCAACGTAGATGTGCAGGCCGCGGGAGCCGGAGGTCTTGATCCGCGACTCGATGCCCAACTCGACGAACAACTCTCGGGTGAGCACGGCGGCGTGCTTGAGGTCGTCGAACGTGATGCCGGGGGAGGGATCGAGGTCGATGCGCAGTTCGTCGGCGATCTTCAGGTTGTCCGCCCGGTTGGGCCACACGTGAAAACCCAAGCAGCCCTGGTTCACCGCCCACAGAATGTGCGCGAGATCGTGCGCGACGAGCGCGTCGGCGGTGGTGCCGTTCGGGGTGGACACCTCGACGGTGTGCAGCCAGTCCGGCGCCGATTTCGGCACTCGTTTCTGGAACCACGACTTACCGGAGGCGCCGTCGGGATAACGCTCCAGCAGTAGCGGCCTGCCGCCGACCACATTCAGGAACGGTTCGGCCACCGCCTGGTAGTAATGCACGAGGTCGAGTTTCGTGTCGCCGCGCTTGGTGAAATACACCTTGTCGGGATTGCTGATGGTGACGGTCCGGCCGTCGGTCTCGATTTCGACTGACGCGCTCACTGTGCCTCACTGAAGATCGCACTCAATTCCGCGGGCGGTGCCTCGTCGAGTTGAGCGTAGGTACACGATTCGGGGGTGCGGTCGGCGCGGAAACGGACCAGCCTGCCGCCGTGGCGCAGCCGCCCGGACTGCACGTGTTCGTAGCGGACCTCCGCGACCAGCTCGGTGCGCAGCGCCACCCAGGACAGGTCCTTGCCGCCGGTCCAGCGGCTCACCCCGCCGGGCATCTTGCCGTCGGCCTTGGCCTGCGCCGCGGCGTCGGCCCATTCCCGCCATGGATGGTTTTCCAGCGCGTTCTCGCGCAGCGGTGCCAGTTCGTCGACCAGTTCCTTGCGCCGGGCGGCGGTGAAGCTGCTCGCGACGCCGACATGGTGCAGGTGCCCTTCGTCGTCGAAGAGCCCGAGCAGCAGCGATCCGACGCCCGCGCCGTCTTTGTGCCAGCGGAATCCGGCGACCACGCAGTCGGCGGTGCGCTCGTGTTTGACCTTGAGCATCACCCGCTTGTCCTGCAGGTAGGCCAGGTCGTTGGCCTTGACCATGACCCCGTCGAACCCGGCGCCCTCGAACCGGGTGAACCAGTCCTCGGCGACCTCGGGATCCTGGGTGATCGGGGTCAGATGGACCCGCGCGAGCTCGGTGTCCAGGATGGTTTCCAGCAGTCGCCTGCGTTCGGCGAACGGTTTCTCGGTCAGATCCTGATCGCCGAGGGCGAGTAGATCGAAGGCGACGAAGCTGGCGGGCGTCTCCACGGCCAGCTTGTTGACCCGGGAGGCGGCCGGATGCAGCCGATTCTGCAGGGTGTCGAAGTCGAGGCCCTCGTCGGTGACCACCACGATCTCGCCGTCCACCACACACCGCTGCGGCAGCGCCTTCTTCAGTAGCTCGGCGACCTCGGGAAAGTACCTGGTCAGCGGGCGATCGTTGCGGGAGCCGAGTTCCACCTCGTCGCCATCGCGGAAGACAATGCAGCGGAAGCCGTCCCACTTGGGCTCATAACTCAGCCCGGCCTCGTGTGGCACCCCCGGCGCGGTTTTGGCCAGCATCGGTTTAACGGGTGGCATCACCGGTAGGTCCACGTGGTCCCGCCTCTCCGCGTATTCAGGCCAGACTCGCCTGCCACACCAGTAGCGTTGGCGTCCGGCGGCGAAAATGTCGCCGAACCAGCCCGTCCTCGGCGAGTTACCCATGTACTCGCGAGACCAGTTCTTACGTCGGGTGGCATCACCGGTAGGTCCACACGATCCTCCTCGGTTCGTCTGTCTCCCATACCGACGGAGTGACCACGCAGAACTCATCGGTACTTGCCGATGATCGTAAGCGCCGCCTCCGACAAGATCATCGAACTCGCGGATGGCGGCGGCACGAGTGCCTCTTATGCGTCCAGCCAGCCGTGTTGTTCGGCGAAGACGGTCAGCCGGTCGCGGATGGTGAGGATCTCACCCGCGGTGAGTGCCGGGCTCGCGTCGAGGAGCAGCTCGGTGATCAGTCGTTTGTGTTCGGCGGCGTTGAGCTGACCCGAGTTCGACCTGTGTTTGGTTTTGTGCGGCATCGGCGGCGGACTGGGCTGGCCACCGACCACGCTCAGATTGACCGCCTTCGGCCCACGATCACCCTCAGTCATGTCGAATTCGAAAACCCGCCCCTGCCGCAACTCGTCTTCATCCAGACCGATGTCGTTGACGTGCACGAATACGTCCGGCCCGCCGTCCTCCGGTCGAATGAACCCGAATCCCCGAGAGCTGTCGAACGACACCAATTTCCCGATGGACACCAACACCCGCTCCTCGTCGCGCCGTCGCTACCCGGCCACCTTAGCCCGCGTTATCGTCAGCGTTGGACGAAAGCGCCTTTTGCAATGAATTGAAAACGGTGAGTCCCTGACCGACCATTCCGTTGACGAGTTCGCTCACGCCGTCCGGGCCGTTCAGCACGGTCAGATTCGCGTTCGCCAGCCCGTTCGAGGCCTGCTTGACGATTTCCGGAAGTTGTTCGATCAACAACTGGTCCAACGCGATCCGGTTGTTGGACGCGGCCGCGGCGGCCTGAATCCTGGTGCGGTCGGCCTCGGCCTCGGCCAGGATGCGTACCCGTTCCGCCTCTGCCTGAGCGGGTTTCACCACTTCGGTCTGCAGCTGTTGCTCGCGCAGCTCCGCCGTTTTGCGCGCCTGCTCGGCCTGTGCGGTGAGCACCTCCTGTAGCGCCATCGCCTCGGCGAGCGGACCCGCCTGTGCCGCTTCGGCATTCGCCTTGTCGATGTCGCGCTGATACTGCGCGCGCAGGATCGCGGTCTCCCGCTGATACTCCGCCTGCCTGCGCAGCGACTCCTGCTCCGCCTGTGCGGACAGCTGCGCCGCTTGCGATTGCGCGATCTGCGCGTCGCGCTGGACGGTGGCATTGTGCGGCGCGGCGAGTGCCTGAATGTAGCCGAGGTTGCCGTCGTCGATCGACTGGATCTGGAAGGAATCCACCCAGAGTCCGATATTGCCCATCTCGACTTTCGACGCGACGAGTACTTCATCGGCGAGTTTCTGGCGTTCCCGGATGATCTCCTCGACCGTCATCGAACCGACGATCGAGCGCAGATGGCCGGAAAAAATACGGCCGGTGAGGACCGACATCTCCCTTTCCTGCTCGGACAGGAAGCGTTGCGCGGCATTCACGATCGAGGTGGTGTCGTTGGCGACCTTGAACGCGATCACCGCGCGGACCTCGAGCTGGATCGCCTGCTTGGTGACGCAGCGCTCCTTGATCTCGGCCTCGAACATGGCCAGCGAAAGGTAGCTGACCTTGCGGAACAGCGGCACCGCCCAGGTGCCGCGTCCGATCACCACCTTGAACGGCGCGTTGTCTTTGGTCTTGGCGCCGCTGATCAGCATCGCCTCGTCCGGGTCTGGTACGTGGTAGCCCAGCACGGTTGTCTCCCTTAATTTTTCAGATGGTTTCGGCCGGATCCGGCGTCAGTGGTATCCAGGGCACCACATCGACGATGCGGCCAGGATTGACGGCGATGACCAACACGGTTGTGCCCGCTGGAATCGGTTCGACGGCACGTGCGATGTACAGCTCTGTCCCCCCTCGAATTGCCACTAAGACCTCCCCGAGCAGCCCCGCGCCTCGGATCGGCGAGGTGAGCGTACCCGTCAAGCCGACAACGGGGTCGCTCATCGCAACGATCTCCTCCCACTCGTATCCAGGCCCGCCACACTACGTCTCGGATAGCACGTTTCGATATAGGAACGGCTCGGCGAAGGTGACGCGATCGTTGTGACGACGGTATGCCCAGGTTGCGGGTGTGTGATCCGTTTCGATAGCACGCGGGTATGTTGCTTGCATGGGAGGACGACTCGCGTTGGTTGTCGGGTCCGAGTGTGCGGCGCTGGGGGAACTGGGGTTCACCGGCGAACTCGCGACGGGGTTGTACGCGAGTTTGACCGGGGCGGGCGGCTGGCGCTCCGCGACGGAAGACGACGGTCCGGTGCTGAATCCGACTGCGGCGCAGCTGGTCACGGCGGTGGACGCGGCATTCGAGGCGGCTGGGCGGCGGCAGGCGACCTTGCTGCTCGCGTTCATCGGACACGGCGTCGCGACCAACGCCGAGGACTTCTATCTGCTCGGCCATGACTCGCCCGCGGTGCCCAACTCGCACAACGCCTTTCACCTCACCCAGGAGATCAGGGAGCGACTGGACCAGTCGGCCGTCGACGGCCTGGTGGTGCTGGTCGACGCCTGCGAGACCGGGCAGGGGGTGATCGGTGCGGCGCGCCGGTGGACCGATCTGCTCGCGCAGTCGGCGGGCCGGATGGAGATGCTGGTCGCGGCGGGGGACGGGCCCGCGTTCTCCGGGTGCTTCACCAGGACCATGCTGTCCACCTTCGATGACGGGTTGCCGCTGCGCGGCGAGAACCTGCTGCCCGCGGATCTGGTCGACCCGATCGCCGGTGAATGCGTTCATCAACAGCCGCAATACCTTTCGTTTACCTCGGGCGTGTCGGTGGCGCATGGTGCGGATCCGGGACTCTGGTTGGTGCCCAACACCGCTCGGCATCGCGATGCCGTAAGTGGGCGCTCCGCAGCGGGTTTCGTTGACCAGCTGACCCGCGGGCTGCTTGTGACGCCCGATGTCCGTGAGCATCTGGACACGATCGTGGACGCGGGCAGTAATCGCCTGCGGGTGGTGATGGGCCCGGCCGGTGCCGGTAAGTCCACCCTGCTCGCCATGCTGATCCGGCCGAGCCTGGTGGAAGGCTTGGCGGTGACCCCCGAATACATCACCGCCGCGGTGTTTCTCACCGCCGCCAGCTCGATCGAGGCGGTCGCGGCCGAGCTGGCCGCGCAGTTGAGCGCGCGGGTGCCCGGCTTCGCGGAGGCGGCGCAGGCGGTGCACGTGCACCTGGCTCGAGACGAGTTCGACATCTTCGACCTGTCGGTGCGGCATCCGCTGGCGCGGCTGTCGACCTCCGGTCGCCGGGTGACGCTCGTGCTGGACGGATTGAATCAGCCGCAGGAAGGCACCAGGCGCCTGCTGATCTCGGCCATCGCCGACCTCACCCGCCGCCACGATCTGCGGCACGTGCGGGTCATCGTCGGCATCCGGGACGGCACCGGCGTCGAGGACGATCCCGCGCTGGCCCACATGTACCGGATCGACGTCGGCGAACCCGCCGCCGACGACATCGCCACCGTCGTTGGTTCGGCGCGCGGCACCGGTGCGCCCGCCGATCCGGCGGACTGGGTGAACTGGATCCAGTCGTTGCTCGCCGAAACGCCGACGGACGCCGAGGGCCCGCACGTCGTCTCCGGCGGCTGGCTGCTGGCCAGGATGCTGCTGGAGGTGGCGCCGAGCATCACCGACGGCGCCGTGGCGGCCGGTATCGGGCTCGACCGGATCGTCGCGCTGCGGGTCGATGCGGCACTACGCGGGCTGTATCCCGAAACAGCCGGTGCGACAGGCACTTTCCTCAGCATCATGGTCGCCGCCGGGGTCGGTCCGGTGCTGCCGATCGAGCTCCTCGACGCCGCGTTGACGGCGCGTGGATTCGATCTGCACATCGCTCGAATCCGGGACATCACAGTGGCGCTTGGGGCGCTCGTCACCCGTAGCCGTCCCGGCACGCCGCGCGAGTCGCTCGGCGTGACCCACAGCGCCGTGCTACCCGGACTGCGTGCCGAATGCGTAAAGCTAGGCGCGGAACTCGAAGACGCGCACCGGGCCATCGTGACGGCCATCAAGCAGAGTCCCGGTGATCGTGCAGCTGACTACGCACGCGGATCAGCCGTGCGCCATTGCCTGGCGTATCGGGACTCGGCCAGCGCCCTGCACTTCCTCGAACTGCTGCAAACCACGAGAGCCGCGGACAACCGGGATCTTTGGGCCGCCTGGGTGCCCGCCTTCGTCGAAACCCTCGGCCCCGACCACCCCGACACGCTGACCACGCGCAGCCGCGAGGCATACCACCGCGCCGAAAGCGGCGACCTGGTCGGCGCGATCAGCGACTTCGAGCTGTTGCTGGCCGACCGGCTGCGCATCCTCGGCCCCGATCATCCGAAAACCCTTGGCACGCGCACGAATCTGGCTACCTACCGGGCCCGCTGCGGCGATTACATCGGTGCCAGAGGCGAATACAAGCGACTGGTCTCCGACCAGCGCCGCCTGCTCGGACCGGACGACCCCGATACCCTGCGTACCCGAAACGACCTGGCGTCCAACCGCGCCGACCTCGGCGACCTCGCCGGTGCCATCGCCGACTTCGAACTGCTACGCCTCGACCGCTGCCGGGTGCTCGGCCCCGACGACCCGCAGACCCTGCGCACCCGCAACAGCCTGGCCTACTGGCGCGGCGAAAACGGCGATGTCACCGGCGCCCGAACCGAATTCGAACAACTACTCGCCGACAGCCTGCGCATCTTCGGCCCCGACCACCCGGCCACCCTGGCCGCCCGCAACAGCCTGGCCGCGTTCCGGGCCCGCAGCGGCGACCTCGCGGGCGCCGCCACCGAATTCACCCACCTCCTCGCTGACCGCCTGCGCGTGCTCGGCCCCGACCACCCCGACACCCTCACCACCCGAAGCACTCTCGCCGACTACCACGCCGACACCGGCAACCTCCCCGACGCCATCGTCGAACTCGAACAACTCCTGGCCGACCGTCTCCGCGTCCTCGGCCCCGACCACCCCGACACCTTCGCCACCCGCAACGACCTGGCCACCCGCCAAGCCGAAAACGGCGACCTCCCCCGAGCGATAGCCGACCTGGAAGTCCTGCTGGTAGCCGAACTCCGCGCCCTCGGCCCCACCCACGCCGCCACCATCCGCACCCAAACCACCCTCGCCCACTGGCGAGCCCAACTCGTCAAGTAGACACGCGAGCCCGAGCCCCGGCTCGGATATGCTGACCGCGGCGGTCGCCGACTGCTGGATCGCGGGAACGAGCCCGCCGCACCGGGTGGAGGCGCATGTCCGAGGCATTCGATTGGTCATGGCTGCGGCAGGCGACTGCCCTGCCGGAGATCACGGTAGATTCGTACCTCGAGCTACCGGAAGAATTGTCGCGGCAGATCGAGGTCGAGGACGGCCGCATCATTCACTGCGAGTCGCCGAGTCCCAGCCATCAGCGCATTTCCCGGAATCTCGTGCAAGCACTACTGGACGCGGCGGAAAAGCACGATAGCGACAATCACACGTGTCACGAGGTGAACGGCGAGCTCGACGTGCTGTTCGCCGAAGTGCCGCGATTCAACTACCGGCGCCCTGATGTCATCTTGTACCGGTGTGTACCACGGGACCGCGGTGGTCGTTGGAAGGACAAGCCGCTCGCCGGCGACGTCGTCGTCGTGGTCGAGGTGGTGTCTGCCTCCACCGTCACCGAGGATCTGATCACCAAGCGAAGGCTGTACGCGAAAGCAGGCATTCCACACTATTGGATCATTCGAATGGCGGGTGATGACGGCATCGCGATGTCCATCGAGCGGCTGCGACTGTCGGCGGACCAGGTGTACGTGAGCGGCGGGGGAGCCATCCGCGACAAGGATCTGCGCGCGGTCCAGACCTCCGACCCGCTGGAGGTCACGGTTACCTGGGAACAGTTGGATCGAGGGTTTCCCGCCTGATCCGTCGGCAGCATCTTCGAGCTCGGTCGTACGCGCCGACGGTGAGCGAGTGCTTGGCGCGGACGGCGGATCACCTTTCGTCTGGGCTCACCAAGGGACCACGCCGTCATCATCGAAGAATCCCCCGCGCGGTCCGTCGTCCGGCAGGGTGGCGAGGTGGATGGCTATCGCAGCACCTTGGTCGGGGGTGCGCGGTGAGTTGAAGCCGGTGAAATCGGTCGCGACATAGCCGGGGCAGCAGGCGTTCACGATGATGTGCGTGTCCGAGAGCTGGCGGGCGTACTGGGTCGTGAGGCTGTTGAGCATGGTCTTCGAGGATGCGTAGGCGGTCAGGATCGGGCCGGTCTGCAGGGTCAGTGAGCCCATGTTGCTGGAGATGTTGACGATGCGTGGTGCGGGTGCGCGGCGGAGCAGCGGCAGCATGGCGTTCGTCACCCGGACTACACCGAAAACGTTGGTGTCGAGGACAGTTCGGACGACGTCGAGGTCGAGCGTGGTCGGATCCTGTGCGCCACCGTCGATTCGACCGGCGATGCCCGCGTTGTTGACGAGCACGTCGAGTCGTCCTGCTGTCTGTTCGATGGCGGTGACTGCCGCGGTGACGCTGTCGTCCGAGGTGACGTCGAGGGCGACGCCGAATGCATCGATGCCTGCGGCGCGGAGACGCTCGACGGCTTCCTTTCGCTTGATGTCGTCGCGAGCGCCCACCGCGACTGTGTAGCCGATCGCTCCGAGGCCCTGTGCGATGGCGAAGCCGATTCCCTTGTTCGCGCCGGTGACCAGCGCGGTCTTCGTGTCGTTCACGCGATCCATCCTCGGTGCGCTGCATGCTCGGCGTCCAACACCGACTCGGTAGGCCGTGATACTCGCCGGGTATTAGCGTTGGCTCGTGCCTGATCTCGAGACCCGTGAGCTCCGATACTTCGTCGCCGTCGCCGAGGAGTTGCACTTCGGCCGCGCCGCCGTCCGACTCGGGATCGCCCAACCGCCACTGTCGCGGGCGATCAGCCAGTTGGAGCGGCGGCTCGGCGTCCAGCTCCTCGACCGGGACCGGCGCGGCGTGGCGCTTACCGAGGCGGGCCGGGTGCTGCTCCGGGAAGCCGGCGCGGCTCTCGATGCGGTCGCGACCGCCGCGCGTCGGACGCAGTGTGCCGGGGATCCGAAGCGGCCGCTGGTGCTGGTGACGAAAGCCGGTGCGTCGCATGAGCTGCTGCAACGTCTGCTGGACGCGCTCGCGAGTGAACCCGATGCCGCACCGGTCGACATCCTGCTGTGCGAGGTCGGCGAGCAGGCCCACCGGCTGCGCGACGGGCGTGCCGACGTCGCCCTCATGCATCGCCCGTACGACGACCTCGCCGGATTCTCCACCGAGGACCTCTACGTCGAAGGTCAGATCGCCCTGCTGCCCGCGGCCCATCCGCTCGCGGCACGCGATCGGCTCACCCTGGCCGAAGTCAGCGAGGTGCCTGGCCTGCCGATCGCGCGATGGCCCCGCCTCGACGGGTCCTACCCGGACGGGCCAGGCCCGGAGGTACACACCCAAGCGCAGCTCGCTCAACTCGTCGCGCTCGGCAAAACGCTGCTCGTCATCCCAGCCTCCAGCCGTGCCTGGCAGTGGCCCGAACATGTAGCGGTCCCCGTCGTCGACGCACCGGACGTCACCACGGTAATCGCCTGGCCACCAAGCACTCTCTCCCCGGCGATCGCCGCACTCGTTCGCTCGGCGGTCAGGCTCCGCGACACCGCGCAGGTACCGATTTAACCGGCCCGGCTACCGCAGATCGTGCGCAAGCCGGGTTGCGCCGACGACCAGGTAGCCGCCGGTGAGTGCAACTGTGGTGAGTGCTGTCGCGCGCGGGAGGTCACCACGCGCGACATGAGCCGCCCCGTGCGCGGTGTCGATGAAGTCCACCAGCAACCCCAAACGCTGCCATCGCGGACGCTCATCAGCGGGGGCGGTCAGGTATCCCAGGCCGAGCGCGATCGCTCGCGCGCCGAAAATCCTTGTCATATAGGTCAATTCGGGCGTCGACCGGATACCGAACGCGGCGCTCATCGTCCGCGGCATCCCGATGGCCGCAGCACCCAACACGATTCGGCCAACCGCCAGCCCGCGCAGCGCACCGGCCAGTGGGGGACGGGATGGTGACGCGATGTTCGTTGCCATGGGTACCAGGGTTCCCGAAAGACGATGGGGGGTCGATTACCTCGGAGGTAATCGACCCCGCGGCACTACGCCGTCCACTTCCCCCGAACGCCTGCGAAAACCTGAGCGGCGGGGTCGGCGGTGATTTTGTCGGAATCCGTGTCGTAGTCGTACAGTTCGGCGTAGCGACCCCAGTCGATGGCGATATCGAGTTGGCGCCGAGCGTCTTCCGGGCCGAAGCCGCGGCGGAGCAGGTCGAGGAAGAAACCGGCGCGCAGGCTGCCGTCGGAGCTGCCGGTGAGGCCCTTGCAGATGGTGCGGACCAGCGGGGCGCGGTGGCGTGCTTGTTCGGCGAAGATGCGCTTGCTTTCCTGGATGTCGGCGGTGGTGAAGCGGGTGCCGACGTCGGTGAGCAGCACGTCGCCGTCCTCGACGGTGATGAAGCCGAGCATTTCGGCGGCGTCGACGAGCGGGAGCAGGTCGTCGATTTCGAAGTTGAGCTCGTCGGCGATGTCGGGGAGGTCGGCGCGACCGCCGTTGGCGTAGACGAGCTCGACCAGACCGGCCAGGCCGCCGACGGAGGCGTCGGGCAGCGGCTGGGCGGTGGGGGTGGCCTTATCTGGTTCGGGGACAACGGGTTCGGTGTCGCGGCCGGTGAGCAAGCCGTAGATCTCGTCGACCAAGGCCTCGAACCACGGTGCGCGCCGGTCGCGCGGGCGCGGTTGCGGCACCTGGATTTCGGCGATGATGCGACCGGGGTTGGAGCCGAGGACCAAAACACGGTCGGCCAGCTGCACGGCCTCCTCGATGTTGTGGGTGACGACGCAGATCGCCTTGGTGGGGAAACCGTCGGTGGCCCACAGGTTCACCAGTTCGGTGCGCAGGTTCTCCGCGGTGAGCACGTCGAGCGCCGAGAACGGCTCGTCCATCAACAGCAGGTCCGGTTCGAGCACCAGCGCGCGGGCGAAGCCGACCCGCTGGCGCATGCCGCCGGAAAGCTCCTTGGGGTAGGCGGTTTCGAAGCCGTCCAGGCCGATCATGTCGATGGCGGCCAGCGCCCGCTGCTGTCGCTCGGCGGGCGCCACATTGCGGGCGGCGAGCCCGAGTTCGACATTGTCCTGCACGGTGAGCCACGGCATCAGCGCGAACGATTGAAACACCAGCGCGGCACCGGGATTGCTGCCGTTGAGCGGGGTGCCGCGGTAGGTCACCTCGCCGTCCGACGGCGCGATGAGTCCGGCGATGATGCGCAGCAGGGTGGATTTGCCGGAGCCGGAACGCCCGAGCAGCGCCACGATTTCGCCGCTGCGCAGCTGCAGATCGATACCGTCGAGTACCCGCAACTCGTCGCCCGCGGCGCCGGTGAATCGCTTGCCGACTCCCGAGATGTCCAGCAGCACATCGCGGTTGGTCTCGGTGGTGGTCACGGTCATGATCGGTCTCCCGTCGAACGAGTGGAGCAGAAGCGGGCGTTCACAGCGAGTACCGCCGTTCGGCCAGTGCGTAGAGCCGCCGCCAGAACAGCCGGTTGATGCCGACCACGTAGATGCTCATGACCAGCACGCCGATCAGAATCCGTGGTGCGTCACCGACTTTGGTCGCCTCGTGGATGTAGGAGCCGAGCCCCGCCGCCACCAGCGTGGTCGATCCGTAGTCGACGACCTCCGAGACGATGGACGCGTTCCACGCGCCACCGGCCGCGGTGATCCCGCCGGTCACATAGCTGGGGAAGATGGCGGGCAGAATCAGCCTGCGCCACCACAGTTTTCGCGGCAGTTGCAGGTTGGCCGCGGCCTCACGCAGGTCGGTTGGCACCGCGCTGGCGCCGGCGATCACGTTGAACAGGATGTACCACTGCGCGCCGAGCGCCATCAGGATGGTGCCCGCCCAGTTCAGGCTGGCGCCACTCCACACGAGCACCGCGGTGATGAAGGGGAACAGGAAGTTGGCCGGGAAGCTGGCCAGCACCTGCACCACCGGCTGCGCGAGCCGGGACACCTTGGGGTTCAACCCGATCCACACACCGATGGGCACCCACACGATGGTCGCGAAGACCAACAGCACGACCACCCGCAGCAGCGTCAGGAAGCCGAGCCCGAACGCGTGCCCGACCTCGCCGAAGCCTGCGGTGGATTCGATGTAGCCCGCCACGCGATACCCGCCGTAGGCGACCGCCGCCGAGACCGCCGCCGCGAACACCAGATCGCCCGCGCGGCGCCGGACCGGGGAAGCGTGCAGCGGGTACTCGGCCAGCCCGAACACACTCATCAGCCGATCGAGCGGCGATACCAGCGGCCCGAAAACCTTGCCGAGCAACAGCGGAATGTGCGAGCGCCGCAACAGATTCAGCATCACACTGCGCGGCGCGTCGGCCGCCCCGGTGTCCTCCACCCGGAACCGCTCGGCCCACGCGGTGAGCGGCCGCCAGAACAGGAAGTTCACCCCGACGACCATCACGATCATCACGCCGATCGCGATGAACACCTTGCCGAGATCGCCGTCGCCGGTGGCCGTCGCGACATAGGACCCGATGCCGGGCAACGCGTATTCGTGGTTGTTCACACTGATCGCCTCGGACGCGACCAGGAAGAACCAGCCGCCGCCGAAGCTCATCATCCCGTTCCAGACCAGCGGGATCATGCCGCTCGGCACGTCGACGCGCCAGAACCGTTGCCAGCGTGACAGTCTCAGATTGCGTGCGGCCTCGTCCAGCTCACGCGGCTGCGCGGCCAGGCTGTGGTAGAACGCGAACGCCATGTTCCACGCCTGTGAGGTGAAAATCGCGAAGATGGAAGCGCTTTCGAGGCCGAGTTGCGAGCCGGGGAACAGCGCGATGAACCCGGCGACGGTGATCGACAGGAACCCGAGGATCGGCACCGACTGCAGGATGTCGAGCAGCGGCAGCAGCACCGTGCGGGCCCGCCGCAGCCGCGCCGCCGCCGTGGCGTAGACGAAGGTGAACAGGATCGACAGCGCGAGCGCGGCGAACATCCGCAGCAGCGACCGCGCCGCGTAGTAGGGCAGCTGTGCCGGATCGGTGGACACGGTGGCGGGCGCGTCGGCCTGGTCGAACGGCACGTTCGCACTGGCTGACACCCGCACGACCAGCCAGATCAGCACCGCCGCGCCGACGAACACGACGACGTCGGCGAACCGGTTGCGCGGCCGGTCGAGCGCACTGCCCGCAGGGTAGGAACGAAGCTGAATCATGCCTGCGGACCCTTCACATCCGTGGTGGCGATGTGCCAGCCGACACTGGTCACCGACGGTTCCAAACTGAGCCTGCTTACCGCCGACTCCATTTGGCGATCGTCGCGCTGGTCGCCGAACAGTTCCGCGCGCACCTCGACCCGGCCCGGCGTGCCGGTGTTCGCGCTGGAGATCGAGATCAGTTGAAAGTCGGTGCGGGTCAACGCTTGTACGAGCAGGGCGCGCACATGCGCCTCGTTGTCGTCGTTGGTGACGGCGGCGAACGCGTAGGAGGCGGGCTGTTCGTGACCGGCCTCGGGCTGCTTGTCCACGGCGCGTCCCGCGGCGCGCAGCGCGACATTGACGCCGACCACCGCGACGGTCCCCGCGGCCGCCGTGCTGTACATGCCCGCTCCGGCGAGCGCGCCGACCGCGGCCGCGCACCACAGGGTGGCCGCGGTGTTGAGGCCGCGCACGTTGAGTCCGTCGCGGATGATCACGCCCGCGCCGAGGAAGCCGATGCCGGAGACGATCTGCGCGGCGACCCGGGTCGGGTCGGCGTCGCCGCCGGAGAAGCCGTGGGCGGACAGCAGTACAAACAGTGTCGCCCCCGCGGCGACGAGCGCGTTGGTGCGCAGGCCCGCCATTCGGGCCCGGTACTGCCGCTCGAAGCCGATGGCCGCGCCGAAGCCGACCCCGGCGAGCAGCCGCAGGATCATTTCCACTGTTGTCATGACCGCACTCCCTGAACTATCGTCAGCGCACCGTCGAAAACAGCCAGCCCGCTCGCGACTACGCCGAGCTGGCGCTCGGCTAGGTCGCGAGCCTGCTACGTCCAGCGGGCTTGCTCGCTACGCTCGCGCGCCGGATACAGATCCGAGGTTACGGAGCACAGTTCGCAACGGGATGGGCTGTTGAGGTGTCACCGGGTGAATATTTGGCAAACTGGGATACGGACTGTCTCCGCCGGGCATCCGGCTCACCTCCTTCGTCCATCCGCGCACGGCGAATACCGAGCGTCACGCACTTGATCGTTGCAGAGCGCGGCAGTGAAATCCGACAAAAACGCCGGTGAGCACTTCTCCTCGTAAGACCTTTGGCACTTCACGGCGTAAACCCGGGGGACCGGGAGCCAATCGGGATCACCCCTTAAGCCGGGGAGATCTGTCCTGACCCGGGGCGTCTCTCGACGTTCGGGGTCGCTGGCCTGTTTCCGTGAAGGAGCCTCAGCGAACGATCGGCACCTTGCGCTGGTCAGTTAACACCCAGACGGAAACATTGGCAACCCGGATGTGATCGTGATCGCAGCCGGGTGGCGAATTCCGTTGTGCCCGAGCGCAGCTCGCGGTGCGTCAGGACTTGTACAGCGAGCGGTACGCGGTGATCACCGCGACGCAGTGGTCGATGATCTCGTCGCGGGTGGCCCGCAGCGAGCCGTTGAGCCAGGCGGAGAACATGCCCGCGTTGCCGCTGGCCATGGTCACCGCGGCCAGCCTGCGCTTGACCGGGTCGTCGATGTGCGAGAACAGGTGGTCCTGCATCAGCCGGGTGAACACCGGCATCACGGAGATGGTGGTCTGGCCGAGGCCGGTGCTCGAGTACGGCTCGACCAGGAACAGCCGGGATTTGCGCGGGTCGTCGAGCACCTTGTCGACCAGGATCTTGGCCAGTTCGCGGTCGCGGGTCGGCTCGTCGGTGGCGGCGAACGCGGTCATCGGCTGCAGGAACTCCTCGGCCACCTGCCGGTAGAGCACATCGAGCAGCTCGTCGCGGCTGGTGAAGCTCTCATAGAAGTAGCGGTCAGTGAGGTTGGCCCGGCGACAGACCGCGCGCATGGTGACGCCGCTGGCGCCCGCCTCGCCGATCAGGTCAAGCGCGGCCTCGAGTAGCGCGGTGCGGCGCGCCTCCCTGCGTTCGGTGAGGGTCGTGCCGCCCCAGATTCGTGGGCCCGCGTCGTCGTCTGAATCCTGGCCTGAGTGCACCGCACCAGACTAGTGCCTGGTGGGCGGCGGGCCCGACGATCTACCGCAGACGGGGCCCTCGGTCCGCCGATGGTTGCCGCTCAGGGCAATACGAGGCAGACCGGGCCGAGGTTGACGCCGTTGCCGACGGTGGCCGCCGTGGAGACGAACGCGCCCGAATTGTGTACCGCGAAGACGGTGTGATTGCCGGGGAGCCGCGGCGTCCACTTCGCGGTCACCGTGCCGGAGCTGGGCACGGTGAGCCAGCCGCCGGGGTCGAAGGTGCCGGTGGCGTCGAAGAATCCGACTACGTCGCCGGGTGCCGCGGTGGCCGTCGCGATGTAGGTGCAGTTCGTGCCGAACGAGGTGGAGCTGCCGAAACTGAGCCCAGGTGCCACTCCGACGGCGGAGACCGCGGCGGGCGCAGCGGGCGCGGTGAGCACCAGGGCCGCGCTGATGGCACCGAAGGAGGTCAGTGCGGCGACGGATTTCTTCGACCGGTACATGAGGAATCATCTCTTTCGGGCGTTGACGGACAGCGCAGGGTTGCGCGCTTCGTGTGTAGTCTCCGCGCGACGCGAAAGAGACACGCGCGAAATGGCGGATGGCCCCGCGCGCGTCACCCGCCACTTTCCAGCGGCAGGCCCGCGTCCCGCCAGGCGACGATGCCGCCGGCCAGGCTGCTCGCGTCGTAACCCGCCTGCTTGGCCCGGGTGGCGAAGCGCAGCGACAGCTCGCCCACCGGGCAGACGAACACCACCGGCCGGGAGCGGGGGAACGGGATGCCCTGTGCGAACATGTCATCGAGCTGGTCGTCGCGAATGTTGAGCGCGCCGGGCACATGTCCGATCCGGTAGGCCATCGAGCCGCGGGTGTCCACGATGGTCGGCTTGCCGGTGCGCTCCAGCTCGGCCAGCTCGTCGGGTGAAAGTGTCGGCGTGGCAGCCTGTTCCGTGGCGCTAGGCCGCGGTCGGCGGTCGGCGCGGTCGAACAGGTCGGGCCTGCGCTTCTTGATGTAGGACAGGTACGGTTCCAGCCGGTCGCAGACGATGAACACCGCGACGATCGGATCATCCGTAATATCCGACGTGGCAAGGGATTCCAACGCGGCCGCGTAACTGGCGCCGCTGGTCGGTCCGGCCAGGATGCCGTAACCGGTGGCGAGACGCAGGGTGGCGTCCACCGCGTGCCCGGCCTCGACGGTCACGATGTCGTCGTAGAAGTCGGCTTGGAAGAGGCCAACATCCCACATCTCGCTCTCCGAACGGATCCCGGGAATGAAGTCGGTGCGGTCGGAAACCACGGCGACGGCGCGTAATTCGGGATTGTGCTTGCGCAGGTAGGTGGCGGTTCCCCTGGTCGACCCCGTCGTCCCGAGACCACCGATCAGGTAGTCGACCCGGTTTATGCCGTCGGCGGCGAGATCCTCGTGGATCTCCCGGCCGGTGCCGTGGTGATGCGCCTCGATGTTCTTCTCGTTGGTGTACTGCGACGGGTGCACGTAGGCGCCCGGCTGCTGCGCCATCGTCGCCTCGATCACCGAGTACACGTCGTTCGGCGTGGTCGGATCGGGGCACTCGGACAGGCCGGGCAGTTCGACGATCTCGGTCTCCAGGAGCTGCAACAGATCTCGCACCTCGGCGACCTTGATCCGGTTGGTCACCGCGCGCAGCCCGACGCCGTGCATCGCGCCGAGGATCCGCAGCGCCTTGGCGGTATTGCCGCTCGACGCCTCGATGAAGGTCTGCCCGTTGGCCACGATGCCGTCGAGCTCGTCGCGGATCATGCCCCAGGCCACCCGGTCCTTGACCGAGCCGAAGGGGTTGCAGGACTCCAGCTTCGCGTACAGCTCGACATTGGGCAGGCCGTGCACCGCTGGGTCGAGGCGCAGCAGGGGAGTGTTGCCGATGAGTTCGGTGATGTGGTCGTAGCGCATCAGGGCGCCTCGGTGGGTATGCGCGGCGAACGCCGCGGCGGGGTGTGGTGCGGTGGTGGGCCGAGGGGCAGATCCGGTTCGTAGTCGGCGTCGAGACAGACCTGGAAGTCGCCACCGCGATGCGCGACCGCCAGTTTGATCGGCGGTGGCCGCATCGAGGCCGTGGCCGCGGACAGATCCATGTGGTAGGCACCGGTATTCGGGAACACCACCAGATCGCCGCGACGCGGTCGCGCCGGCAGCCACACTTTGTGATTGGTGATCAGATCGCGCTCCAGGCAGAGTCGTCCGGCGAAATACACACCAACAGGCGAGGTTTCGGCGCCATCACCATGCCGCGGCAGGATGACCGGATCGACCATCACCTCCTGATCGGCCGGTGTCACCGCGTCACGGCTGAGATCGAGGTTGACCAGCACGGTGCCGTCGGCGACCTCCTTGACGAACTCGACCATGGCCACCGTCACCCCCGCGTGATCGAGCAGCGCCTTGCCCGGCTCCAGCCACACATCGAGGAGATTGTCCGAGGCCACCTCGGCGACGGTGCGCCCACCGTGCCGATCCAGCGGCGCGGTGCACAGGTCGGCGAGCATGGTAGTCGCCGGAATCGTGTTGGCGTACTTGTGGAACACCGGTATCCCGTGCACCGCGCCGCCTGTGACGTGATAGCCGAAGGTGTTGCTGCCCCAGCTCATCGGCTCGCCGCGGCCGAGTAGCGATTCGCGCAGCGCGTGCACGTAGCCGTCGAATCGATCGGCGTCGGCGGTGAAGACCTGACGGTAGCCGCCGCCGATATTCAGCACCGAGGGCGCCAGCCCGTACCCGTAGGCCTGCTCGACCAGCGCCAGGCACGCGTCGATCGCCCGGATCCGTTCGTTCGTGTCACCGGAGTCGAGGTGAAACGCGAAGCCGAGGAAGGTAATTCGGTCGCGGTGCGCCGAAAGCAGGTCGAAGGCGCGCTCGATGTGCCCGATCGGCACCCCGAAACGGCTCACCTGACCCGAGTCGAACCCGGAAACCCGCAGCAGCACCGGCACTTTCGTGTGCGCACCGGCCAGCTCGGTGATGCGCGCCAACTCCCACAGGTTGTCCACGTTGATCGTGACGCCCCGATCGATCAGATCACGCAGGAACACCTCACCTTTCGGCCCGGTCACCTCGATGCGCCGCGGTCCGAACCCGGCGGCGACCGCGCTGGCCACCTCCTGCGGCGACGCGGCATCG
The DNA here is from genome assembly GCF_044455225.1 of Nocardia sp. NPDC051321. NCBI lineage: Bacteria > Bacillati > Actinomycetota > Actinomycetes > Mycobacteriales > Nocardiaceae > Nocardia > Nocardia sp. NPDC051321. Next base: position 171,251 of record NZ_JBITEM010000010.1, read on the forward strand.
ATGGCGATCCCGGCCCTTGCGGCCGTCCTGACCAAAGCTCGAGATTGATTCGCCTTGTGCGCGTAGCAGATTCGGTGCCGCGCCAGCAGACGATCGAGCACCCCGCGGAACCGCCCGAGGTTCTCCGCGTACACCTGCGGGAACACCAGGTGCACCGGCGAACCGAACCGGTCCAGCGCCGCCGCCACGGCGCCTGGGGTATCGAGAAAGGCGCGCACCAGCGGATCGATCTTCGCGGGCAGCGCCGGAATCGGTGCCGTCATACCGCGGATTCCGACGCCACGGCGCCCTCGGCCGCCACCGCGGGCCGGTCGGCGACCGGGTTGTAGCCGCCGTCGCGAATGGCCTCGAAGGCCCTGGCGCGGTTGCGTGGACTGCGGAACTCGGCGATCACCCGCTTGCTCATCAAATCGATCTCGACCACCCGGATATCCATCGACTCCAGCACCCCACCGATCGTCCGCACACAGTGCTTGCACGTCATATCCGGCACATAGAACACCTGATCCTCGGCGGTGGCCGCGCGATCGGCGGTGTCGCCATCGAGTTCGGCACTCACCTCGACGAGCTCGCACCGCCCGGCGACCTGGGCGAACACCGCGACGAACTGATCGACCAGCACCGGCAGAATGCTGTAGTGCCCGCCGCCGAGGTGATGCGGCATCGCGGCCAGACAGGCCGGCCTGGTCCCCGCGGGCAGCAGCGCGTACTGGCGGGAGATGAGGTCGAGTTCGTCGTGATACTTGGCCAGCGCCGCCGGAATGCTGAGTCCTTCGACGTGGGTCGCCCTGCGCATCACCGTGTGCGCGTCGGCGATGGTGGCGTCCTTCATCGCCCGCAGCGTCGCCACGGTCTCGGCGGAGTAGCGCACGGTGCCGTCGGGCTGCGCGATGAGGGTCACCGGGATCATGCCGCGCCGATAGGTCGAGGCCTGCAGTTCCCAATACCAGCGGGTGGCGACGGCGGCGAACAGCCCGGATTCGTGCATGCCCCTGGCGAATTCGGCGGCGCCGCGATACGGCGTCTGCCTGGCGAGCAACGCGTGCTGCGCCAGCGCCCGCCCGGCGGCCTCGATGCCGACCCGGAAGATGTCCATCGGGTCGTGGTCGGTAGTTGTGCCTTCCAGCATCGCGTGGTCGCGCGGACCGAGCGCGGAAACCCGTTCGGCGAACGCGGTATTCGCGTCCAGCGCGTGCCACAGTGCCAGCACCGTCTCACGCATCGCGATCGGCACCAGCGGGCCGAGGCCGTCGGCGCGATAGTGTCCGGTGTTGGGGATGCCGTCGCTGTCGGTCCAGGTGATCCGGTGGGTGGCGCTGGTGACCTGATACGACCGGCACGGTCGCATGAAGCGCTCGAGGTACAGCCGCTGGGAGTAGGTGAGGTGACTGTTCGGCTCGGTATGCAGTGCGGTGCAGGTGAATTCGATCCGGCGCCGGCCGGGGACGGGCACCGGTGCCGCGAACAGACCCGGCTGCGCCAGCCCGGCGAGCACCCGGGACGCGGCCCGCCGGTCGTAGCGCGGAGTGTCCATCGTCATCTGACCTCCTCGGCAATCGTCTTGACGCACTGGGTGAATCGGTCGATCTCGTCGGCGGTGTTGTAGATGTGGGTGCTGACGCGCACCGAATCGTCGGCGTCGGCGAGCCGGTGATCGAACGCGCTGTCCTTGACGGCGACGGTGCAGTGCAGGCCGGTGCGGACCAGGAAACCCAGCTCGCTCAGCACGAATCCGAGGTCGGTCGCGGAGATGCCGTCGAGGGTGAAGGAGACGATGCCGTAGCCGTCCGTGCCCGGCGCATGCGCTGGGCCAGGCAGGAATTCGAGCCCGTGGATGGGGCGAAGACCGCCGATGAGCCGCGCGGTCAGCTCGCGATTGTGCGCCGCGATGGCACCGATATCGAACGACTCCAGCACCTCCAGCGCGCTGCCGAGCGCGAGGATGCCGGGGATGTTGTGGGTGCCGCCCTCCAAGAGCGCGGGCATCGCCGCGGGCACCAATCCAGCCTCGCTCACCAGCACCCCCGAGTTACCGCCAGGTAGGAATGGCACAAGCGTATCGTGGACTCGCCTGTGGCAGTACAGGATTCCGGTTCCCGGTGCGCCGAACATCTTGTGCGCGGCGAAGATCGCGAAATCGGCGCCGAGCTCGGTCACGTCCACCGGCACGTGCCCACCGCTCTGGCTGCAGTCGAAGCACAGCAGAATCGATGGGTCGAGCAGACCGCGCAGCGCGGCGAGCGTAGTCAGGCCGCCGTACACATGATGCAGATGGCTGGTGGTGATCAATCGGGTGCGCGGGGTGACCTTGGCGAGGATGTCGGCGGTGTCGGCTTCCCCGGTGCCGGTCACCCGGTAGGGGACCAGCTCGATCCGGCGCCCGAACCGCGCGAGCAGGCCGCGCAAGTGGTACCAGGGATGCACGTTCGACGCGTGATCGGCTGGGCTGTACAGGATTTCGTCGCCGTCCTCCAGCACGGCCAACCCCCAGGACAGGGTAACGGCGTTGAGCGCCGCGGTCGCGCCACCGGTGAAAACCACCTCGTCGGGAGACTCGGCGCCGATGAAGGCCGCGGTGCGATGCCGGATTCTGCTCAATCGGGTGGTCAGGCTGGTCGCCCACGGGTAGGTGCCGCGCCCGGCATTGGCGGTTCGTGAGCTGTGATAACGATGAATGGTCTCGATGACCGGCAGCGGCTTCTGCGTGGTCGCGGCGCTGTCCAGGTAGATCTCGGTGGATTCGGCCAGCGCGGGAAAGAGCTTCCGAATGTCGGCCGGAGACTGTGTCGACGCTGCCGATAATCGAGCGGCCGGTGGCCGCGCGACATGCGACCTCGAGGCATGGGATCGCAACGTGACGCTCCCTCCGCAAAACCCGTTCACAAGCTGCGTTGGACGCCACCCACGATACGCACTTTTGGTTGCGTCTTCGAAGGTTATCGAGGGCAACGGCTTTCACACGCTAAGGTGGAGACCATGGCTTTGACCTTGAAAGAGCGTCAAGAGTTCCTCGCGCAGCCGCATATCGCGGCGTTGTCCGTGGCAGGTGGACCCGGTCGGGGCCCGCTGTCCGTCCCCATCTGGTACCAGTACGAGCCCGGATCCGAGCCGTGGCTGACCACCGGGGCCGACTCGCAAAAAATCCGATTGATCAAAGAGGCCGGACGGTTCACCCTGATGGCGCAGCGCACCGAACCGACCACTCGGTACGTCTCGGTCGAGGGTTCGGTGTCCAAGATCGTGCCGCTGACCGACGAACTGCACATGGAAATGGTCAAGCGGTATCTGAGCGGCGACGCCGTCGACAATTACCTGAAGCAGGCGGCGAACTTCGGCGATCAGGTCGTGGTGTATCTGCGGCCAGAGCACTGGCTCTCCGCGGACCTCGGCAGCGTCTGAGGGCCGCGGCAGGCTCAGTACTTGCCCTGTAGATACTCGACCAGGTGCTGCTTCTCGGTCGCCAGTTCGGAGATCGCGCTCTTCACCACATCGCCGATGCTGACGATGCCGACCAACCTGCCCTGATCCACCACCGGCAGGTGCCGAATCCGATGCTCGGTCATGGTGTTTCGTAGCCCGTCGACCTCGTCGTCGGGCGCACAGGTACGCACGTCGGTGGTCATGATCTCCGATATCGGCGTGTCGAGCAGCTCCGCGCCGCGCGCGTGCAGGTTGCGCACCACGTCGCGTTCGGAGATTATCCCGACGATCCCTTCGCCGTCACGTGACACGACAACAGCACCGATATTGTGCTCGGCCAACGTGGCCAACAGGCTTCGTATTGTCGTGTCGGGTGCGACCGTGGCGACGTCGCTGCCCTTCCTGCGTAAGATCTCGGCTATTCGCATTTTCACCATCCAGATGTCCGCGGCAGTTTCAGGATCCCAAGGTTCCGCTCTGGTGGCTAGTGCCCTGTCATACGACTGTCACAGGCGGCGGGTGACGCTGTTGTCCAAATCGCGGGCGAGCAGGGCGATGGCCGCCTGCGAAATCCCGGCCGAAGTGGCCAGGTCGATGGTGGTGAGCTGGGCGATCCGGCGCAGCCGGTAGTCGACCGTATTCGGGTGCACATATAGCTGACGCGCGGTGAGCTGGCGATTCATATCGTTGCCGAGGTAGGCGCGCATGGTCTCGAACAGTTCGGCATGCGCCTCGAGCGGGTCGAGGATGGTGGCGATCCGCCGGGTCGCCGGGCCGCCGCGGGTGAGTTGATATTCCACCGCCAGGTCGGCCATTTGATAGAGGCCAGGGGGCTTGCCACCCACCCGCACCAGATTGAGCAATTCGTGTGCCTGGTCGGCGGATTCGGGAACCTCGTCGGTGCCGCTGGCGACGACCGTTGCGGTGAGCGGCACCTCGGCGGCCTCGGCTAGCCGGGTCAGTGTCTCGGCGGTCATGGCGGTGTCGTCGCTCTCGCCGACCGGGATGAGCATCGTGCCGCCCTTGGTGCTGAGCAGCGCGAGCGCACGCGAGGCGAACACGGTGGCCAGCGCGGATTGCAACCTGCGCAGCTTGCGGCGGGCCGCGACGTGCGCGTCGACCCGCGAATCGCGTTCATCCGGATGTTCCGAAAGGGACAGGGCCACCACCTGATACGCGTCGGCGATCGGGATACCGGCCTGCCTGGCGAGTGCCGAACTACCCCGTCCGCTCAACAGCGCGGAGGCGAGGGTCTGCGCCGCGGTCTGGTGTTCCTTGGCGACCAGATGCTGTTCGTCGACGTAGGAATCGGCCACGGCGGCGGTGACCGCCTCCAGCAGTTCCAGCATGAGATCGGTCGCGACCAGCAGTTCATCCAGGTCATCGGCCCTGGCGGGCGCGGTGACCAGGCCGAACGCGATGCGCACCCCTTCGTGGTAGCCGCGCAGAATCGTGCTGAGCGGCACGCCTTCCCTGGCCCACTGGGCCGCGGCCTCGCGGACCTCGCCGAATTGTTCGTCACCGGGAACGGTGCGCCGGTCGAACATCTCGGCGACCAAACCCAGGCAGCTGCGGGTGAGTTTGGTGACGTCGCCGCGTAATTGTTCGCCAGGAAGAGAGCGGCACGGTGCCATGCAGGTGGCGAAATATCCCACCATTCGCGAGGCCACTCGGTCGGTGTTCTGCAGGGGCACCGAAGCCGGCTGGCCACCGATTTCGAGCGCCGTGTCGGACGAATCGGCGGGAAGATGCAGCGCGGAGAAGGTCATTCGGTCGCTCCATTGCCACGTCGGGCGTAATAGAACTGTGCCCGAATCGTTCGGCTCACTATACGAAAGGGTACTGCGCCGGGGGAGTTATCGGCGAGATCCATTGGGAGCCTACGGCATTATGGGTTGATCCGTTCGTGACATCCCACTGTGCCGGGACATCGGCGCGCGCGCGTTATGCTGCGTGGAATGTTCGGCTGGCTCGAACATTGATGTGTGCCAAAGGGGTTCGAGCGACTATTCGTCGTCGAGACCGGCGGAGAGGTAGGCCGCCGCGGCGAGCCACTGCCTGCACTGCGGGCCGTGTACCTCGTGGGCGGACAGGATGTCGCGCGCCAGCCGGTAGGTAAGGCCGGGTGGTTCGACACCGCAGTCGGAGACCTGGACCGGAGCGGGACACTGCCGCAAAGTCTCGACGCCGGTGCCGATGACGGCAACCCGGCGGGGAGTCCGGAATGGCTGGCTCATTCGACCGCCCCTCGCGTGTGGCGTGTGGGAAGGTTGCTGTGTAGGCGCCGCCGGCTCGAATCTCCCTGCGTACCTCCCCGATATGGGTTCGAGTCTATGCCGCCGTAGCTTACAGATGCAAGTACATTTGCACAGACGGCCACGATGAACTTGGGCCGACATCTATCGGAATGGCAGACGTCGCCGCCCATCGTTCGCGTCTCCGGTCCGGCTACGGCTTGCGAGCTACTGCGCGGTAGGAAGAGTTCCGCCTGGTCAGGGCCTTGAGCGCGGCGGCGGTTCGCCATCGGGCGATCGCAACCAGGCCTGGCTCAACGGGTTCCAGTCCGTCGAAGCGATCGCGGATCTGTTGCTCGAGGCGCGAAATCTACGGCGCGTCGCGGGTTCTGGAGTAGTTCTCGCTCAGCTTCGCGTACCCAACGCTGTCGTCCCCCACGACGAGGTAGCTGCCGAATGGCATGGCGTCCGCGCGATGTACGGCGTGGTCGGGCACGCCCATGAACATCCCGCCGAACAGCTAGTCGAGGTCGAGCACGTGCTGCGTGGCGGCGACGACGCGATCGTGGTCGTCGGCCTCTATATAGGGGTCACGCCTTCCGGCGAGGTGCTGGTGGGCGACGTCCCCGATTGGACAAGCACCATCGATCGTGCGGACGCGGACGCGGATCACGAGGCTGGTTGTCCTAGTCGGGCATGGGATTCGGCTCCTCGGGACACCGGTGCGGGCGCGTGCCGGCGGTGCGCACCGGGGCTGTCGCGACGGACTGTTACTTCCAATTCAGCCTGCGACAGTACAAGATTCACCAACGCAGGAAGGTCCCGATCGACCTCCTGACCAGTCGGTTCTTTGGGCGAAACACTGGCGCCTCAGATCCCGGACCGGATGGTCGGAAATAGTAGAGGCGCGGTGGCGAACTTCGTGCTATCGTCCAAACTGTTGGTGCAAATGCAAGAACGTTTGAGCGTGCAGATGCACGAACCAAATGACCCGAACGGCGTAACCGAGGAGTGGGGAACATGTCGGATACATCCATCACCAAGATCACTGGCACCTGGCGCAAGAGCTCCTACAGCAATCCGAGCGGCAACTGCGTCGAGGTCGCCGAGGCGTCCAACGGCGAGGTGGCTATGCGGAACTCGCGCGATCCCGAAGGTGGAACGCTTTTCTACACCCGTCCTGAAATCGACGCGTTCGTTCGCGGCGCGAAGGCGGGGGAGTTCGACTATCTGACGAGTTGAGCGGTAACATAGGCGATCGGTGCGGTGTGTTTCGCGACAGGTGGTTGTGACACACTGTGGGCAACCCCCGAGTATCGGAGACGAACTCAATGATCGCTGAACCCGACGACGATGGTCAGGTGCATCCCGTTGTCGCGGAACGTGGTCCGACAGTGCTACGTATCGCACTCGGCGGCCAGTTGCGCAGGCTGCGAGAGGCCAAAGGAATCACCCGCGAGGCGGCGGGCGATGCCATTCGTGGCTCGCACGCCAAGATCAGTCGTCTCGAGTTGGGCCGCACCGGTTTCAAGGAACGCGATATCAGGGACCTGCTGTCGCTATATGGCGTCAACGACGTCGATGAGCGCGAGCGGTTCCTCGATCTGGCCAGGCAGGCGAACGAGCCGGGTTGGTGGCATCGCTACAGCGATCTGCTGCCACAGTGGTTCGGCACCTACCTCGGACTCGAACAGGCAGCGAGCAAGATTCGCACCTACGAGGCGCATCTTGTTCCCGGACTACTGCAAACCCCCGAATACGCCAGGGCGGTAGTGGCGCTCGGGTATGAGGATGCCGACACCGATCGGCGGGTCCAGGTACGTCAGCGCAGGCAAGAGATTCTGCATCGCTCGGATCCGCCGATCGTGTGGGCGGTAATCGACGAGGCAGCGTTGCATCGGCCGGTCGGTGGGCCTCGGGTGCACCGCGAGCAGATGGAGCACCTGATCCAGCTCGCCAGCCTGCCGACGGTCACCGTGCAGGTGTTGCCTTACTCGGCGGGTGAACATGCCGCCGCGGGAAGCTCGTTCAGCATTTTGCGCTTCGCTGAGTCCGAGCTACCCGACATCGTGTATCTCGAACACCTGACCAGTGCGCTGTATCTGGATCGGCGGCAAGACCTCGCGCTGTACCTGTCGGTAATGGACCGGCTCAGCGTGCAGGCCGAGCGGCCGGAGAAGTCGGTGGAGATCCTTCGGAAGTATGCCGAGGGCTACGGTAGCTGATCACCCGCGAGGGGATCATTGTGAAGCGCGTCAGTACAGATAGACCAGAACGCCACGCGTCACGAAACCGGCCGTGGTGGTCTGGTCCGAGTGCTGTTCGGGCCCGTTTGCCGCGCGGGCGTCAGGCCGCTGTGTGCGATTCTGCGTGGCAACGAGATTCGCCAGGCGCGCTGCGCTATTCGGCGCGCGTTACGTGGCCACGCACGCGATCAGCCGTCAAGAATGGACTGCTACGTGCCACGTCACCGCCGCGCGGCGGGGCGATGAGTGCGGGTGGCGCGGGGCAATTCGGTGGGGGAGGCCGATGCGATTGCGCGCCCGGCGATTCCATGCTGACACCGACCAATTCCACGTGGACGCAGTGCAATTCACGGCGGACGTGGCAGCGTTCGACGCGGGCGCGGTGTAGCTCAACGCGGGCACGGTGCAATTCTGTACGAGCGCCTCGGAATTCGGCACGGGCGTCTCGGAACTTGGCACAAGTGCCCCGCAATGTCATACGGGCACAATATAATTCGAATTGGGCGCCTGGTAGTTCGTTAGCGGCGCGAGGTGATTCGACCGGGGCGCATCATCATGCGGCGCGTGCGCCGTCTGATGGCTCGATCCGACTCCGCGCCCAATTGCCTTGTGCCGCAAACCCTGCGCCCGAGGGTAGATCATCGCCAGTGGAGCATGTTGGCTCAGCGCTTGCGGTACAAGGCAATTCGGCGTCCGCCGGACATCGGGATGCCCGGAAGTCTTACAGCCTGATGAAGCTGGAGGCAATCCGCCAGAACGTCGAGGGCTGCATGGTGTGGAAGTCCCAGTCGTCGACCACATCGTGCGCGGTGGTGACGATCCGGTCGATGTCGAAATCGTGCCGGGTGGCCGCGCCCTTGGACTCGACGGCATCGATGACGAACGCGACGGCGGTTTCCCGCGAGTACGCGGTGTTCCTTTGGCCGCTCCGGGCCGTGGGTGTGCTCATTTTTGTACCGTTCGCTGGCTTGTCGACCAGTGCGGCGGCGGCTATTCCGAGCCGAGCGCCGGAAAGTGGTTGGTTCATTCGAACGCCCCTGACGTTTGGCGGCGGCGGACCCACGGCGACTTCGGCCTTCGGCTCGACCATCCGGCCTCCCCTGGTTGTCCCCTGTAAAGCGTTGCGCGACTGAGTTTAGGTCGCTGCACCTTTCAGATGCAAGTACATCTGCACGATCGATTTGCAAGCGCACGTGCGGGTTTAGGCGTCTGCAAGTTTGCTGACACGGTGTAGCAATAAGACGATCAGTTGGCAAAAAGAACGTCTGTGCTGTAGTGAATCTGCGTTCCGGGTTCCACGTACTTGTCCGCCGCGTCGCGCATCGCCAGGAAATGTTCGGTGAAGCGGTGCGCCTCGGCCGCCTCGTCATCGGTATAGAGCTGGTAGAGGAAGAATCGATGCGGGTCGAGGCGGTCGGCGCAGACATCGAAGCGTAGACAACCCGGCTCGTCTCGCAGCGAGGAGACCGCGCTACGCGAGATGGCGTCGAGGAAGTCGGCGCGCGATCCCTCCCGGATTTTCATGGATACGATGCGGCTGAACAAGGTTGCTCGCTCCTAACGAGAAGGTGAACGTCAATCGGTAAGGGGGGCGGCACCCTCGGAATTGGTACCGTCCGCCAGCGCCGCCACCGCCCGGTCGATCGCCGTGTCGCCGGAGACGAGCTCGAGTGTCGCGCCCGCGGTGTGCGCTGCGGGGAGCAGTCCGGCGAGTACGGCGGCAACGTCGGCGCGCGCGATGTCGCCCCGCGAAACCGGCGGCGTGGCAAGGGTGACCAGGCCGGTAGCCGCGGTGTCGACCAGGCGGCCGGGCCGCAGGATCGTCCAATCCAGCGCGCGCTTGCGCAGGTCGTTCTCGGCCTGCGTCTTGGCGTCGATATAGGCGGCCCAGATGTCGTCGCTCCCGGGTGCGGGAGGTCGACCGGCGCCCATCGTGGAGATTTGCACGAAACGCCGTATGCCCGCCCGTTCGGCGGTGTCGGCCAGCCGGACGGAGCCGTCCCGGTCGACAGTGTACTTCCGTTCGGCACTACTGCCCGGTCCCGCGCCCGCCGCGAAAACCACTGCGTCCGAGCCACGCAGCGTGCTGAGCAGGTCCGCCGCGTCGGCGTGTTCCAGGTCGAGCACGGCGGGTTCGGCGCCCACGGCGGTGATGTCGGCGGCTTGATCCGGATTACGGATGAGCGATACCACCTGGTCGCCGCGGCGGGTCAGCAGTTCGGCGAGCAGCAGCGCGATCTTGCCGTGTCCGCCTGCGATGACAGTGCGCATGGGTCGGTCCTTCCGATCGAGGGTGGTCCGGGCTCAGCGTTCGGGGCCACCCGGGTTGCAGCGCGCGTCGACGGTGGCCTGGTAGCCGACCGCCGGGCGCCAGGGTTCCAGATTCCAGCTCGGTTTGTCCGGTTGGACCAGCCGCGCCCAGGTCCAATGGCAGACGAACTGGTCGCGCATGCCGGGTGTGTCCGCGTCCGGTGCGTGTTCGAGCACCTCTTGCCAGGCGCGTTCGTCGGTGCCGGGGAAGCTGGTCTGCCGTCCAGCGGGCGTGGGGTAGACGAGCAGCCGCGGGCCGTCGACGGCCTCGGTCCAGTCGGTGTGGTCGATGAGCGGCAGGCCGGCGAAGGGGTCGACGGTGGGCGCGGTGCTCGGTGCCGCGGACGTCGGGGGCGGCGTCGCGGAAATCGTTGTCGTGACGGCGGATACGGCGGCGGGTTCACTCGACCCGCAGGCCGCCGCGGTCGGCAGTATTGCGGCACACAGCAGTACGGTCGTTCGGGCGTGGAGTACAACAGGCATGCGAGTCGGCCGGTTCGGGTGTCGCACTCCGGCTCCTTTCGCGTCAGCCCAGGATCGCCCGGCGCTGTCCTTCGAGCCTAGCGACCGGCCGGTACCTTTGATAGTTCTCCAGCTCGCAACGAAGCCTAGCTATACCCTGCGACAGGTACTGAAACGTCAAGCCTGCCCCCGCATAGGCCACCGATTGTGGTGGCTTGCCCCAAGATCGTGCGGTCGGGATAGTCGTTCGATGACATGTGCACGGATCATGGCGGGGGCGGCCGGGGTCGTGATCTCGGTAGGTGTCGCACTCGCGCCACCGGCGGTGGCGGGTACGGGCGAGGCGCCGGGGACGGTGACGAATCAGGTGGAGCTGGCCGGGCGTTTCCGGGTGGACGGCGCGGCGACCGCCGAGCGGCTGACCTACTGGTCGCGCGGGCCACGCGGGCCGATGCAGAGCACCGGAGTCGTCTACGTGCCGCCGGGCCCGGCACCGGCGGGCGGCTGGCCGATCGTCGCCTACGCGCACGGCACTACCGGCATCGCCGATCAGTGCGCGTTCACCCTGGAACCCCGCGTGTACTACCTGGATTCGCTGTACCCCGAGCTGCTGCGGGCCGGGTACGCGGTGGTGATCTCGGACTACGTCGGGCTCGGCACGCCGGGCACGCATCCCTATCTGGACGGACCTTCGCAGGCGCGCAGCGTAATCGACGGTGTCCGAGCCGCCAGGGCGGTCGCGCCGGAGTTGGGTACCCGATGGGCGGTGCTCGGTCAGTCGCAGGGCGCGCAGGCCGCGCTGTTCACGGCGCACCTCGGCCCCACCGACGCGCCGGAACTGCAGCTGCGCGGCGCGGCGGCGACCGGCCCGCCGTCGAACCTGGATCTGCTGCTCCCGCTTGCCGGGCCGTGGATTCCGCGCCTGCCGCTGGAGAAGACCCCCGCCTACGTCGCCATGCTGCTGGCGGGATTGCGGGCCAGCGCACCGGAACTCGATGTGGACAGCTACCTGACGCCGATCGGCGAGGACGCGCTGCGGGTGGTGGAGACGGAGTGCGTCACCGAGGCCAACGCCCGTCTTGCCGATGTCCCGATCGGCGCGATGCTGGCCAGATCGCTGAATGATCCTGCGCTGACGGCGGCGGCCAGCCAGATGATGCGAATACCGACCGGCGGGTACACGATTCCGCTCTTCGTCGGTCAGGGCCTGACCGACATGGAGGTGCCGCCGCCGCTGACCGCGAAATTGGTCGCCGAGCTGACCGCGTCGGGCACCGACCTCGAAACCCATCTGTACCCGGGCGATCACCTCGGTGCCGCGCGGGCGGCGCTGCCCGACGCCGTTGCCTTCCTACGCCGCGTTCTTCCTGTCTAGACCGCCAGAATGGCACTCACTGCCGACTGGCATGCGCTGCTGATGCGCAGAATGTGCTGAAACGTGGCGACTTTCGTCGCATGTCCGACGAAACCCGCTCAGTGCCAGAGCGATCGGCAGGGGAGCCGGCGCAACCCTGGGCGCAGCATGCCGTCCACCGTGACCGTGAGTCCGGCATGCACGGCGGCGGAGGTGAATTCCCACGCCTCGGTGCTGCTTGCCGCGTACTCGAGGACCATCGCGTCGTCAGGGGTTGGGCCGTCGAAGTAGACGGTGACGCGTCGCGTCGGTACCTGGTCGATATCTTCGCGGTAAGCGAGTTTGCGCGCAGTGCCGTCCATGCCACCGTCTCCTTCCGGGCCGGGCGCGGCATCCGCGCCGGTTACCTGTGAAAGGTAGAGCCGTGACATGGAGGAGAACATGTTCCGTCTCGTTGGCTGGACATGTCACAGGGGGTGCTCGCGGCGGTGGGGCAGTGTCACGAGCGAATGCGCCGAACCATCACAGACCGGTCGCTCCAAACTTGTGAGTTCTCAACATGATCGCTACGCGATCTGCCGCTCGGTGCCGAAATTGTCGAGGATGAGTCACAACGTTGGACCATTCGAGAGGCACCTATCGATGAGTCAGGCCCTACGTTCGATGAGCAGGGGAGCGACCCGCACCCGATTGGCTCGCGCGTTCGGCGCGATGGCGGCCGGGTTGGTGCTCGTCGCCACGATGGCCGGACCAGGCCACAGCGCCCCCCTGTATCCCGCACCGGACCCGGATCCCTTCTATGCGACACCGGCGGATATCGCGGACAAGAAGCCGGGCGATGTCCTCGCGACCCGCGTGATGCCGCCGCTGCTGATCTTCCCGGACACCACGGTCACCGTGGTCCGGTTCCGCTCCACCAGCTCCGAGAACCAGCCGATCGCGGCGACCACCACCGTGCTCACCCCGCGGGTGCACGCGAAGGACGGCCCGCTGCTGTCCTTTCAGCACATCATCAACGGACTCGGCGCCGAATGTTCGGTCTCCAAGGTCCTCTACACCGGCGATCCGAACCTGATCGTCCGCGAGGCGCCCGGCTGGAATGTGCTGCTGCAGCGTGGTTGGACTGTCGCACTGCCTGATCATCTCGGCCCGAATTTCGCCTACGGTGCCGCCAAGCTGGGCGGCCAGATCACCCTCGACGGCATCCGCGCGGTCAAACAGGTGGCCGAGCTCGAGGTGGCGAAGAGCAAGGTGGCGATGGTCGGCTACTCCGGCGGCGGCATGGCCACCGCCTGGGCCGCGGCGCTGCAACCGGCCTACGCGCCGGATCTGGACATCGCGGGCGCGGCCATGGGTGGCGTGCCGATGAATCTGGTGAAGATGCTGGAGTCGCTCGGTCTCAGTTCGCATCCGGTGTTCGGGTTGGCGCTGGCCGCCGGTCTCGGACTGGAACGTGAGTATCCCGACCGCTTCCCGCTCAGCGACCAGCTGAATGATCGTGGCCTCGCCGCTCGCGCGCAGATGGCCAACAGCTGCACCAACGACATCCTCTCCGCAGGTGCCGGACACGGAGCGCTCGACTTCGCGAAGACGACGTCGATGATCAACGACAACACCGCACGCGGCGTGGTGGAGGAGAACAGCCTCGAGCTCTACGACGGGGTACCGAAAATGCCGGTATTCGAATGGCATTCACCGATCGACGGGCTGATACCGGTCGACGCGGTGGTGAATACCGACAAGCGCTGGTGCACCGCCGGTGCGACGGTGCAGACCGAACAGATCCCCGTGCCCGATCACCTCACCGCTGCGGTGCTCGGCATTCCGGACGCGCTGAATTGGTTGGACGCACGCTTCCGAGGGGAGGCCGCACCAAGCAACTGCTGACGCGAGACGCGAGCTCGGTTGTTGCGGTTCGGCCACGTGTCATACACAACTCGGTCGTTTCATCGCATTGTGGCGGGTGCGGCGGGTTAGCCTGACTGTCTGGTACAACAGGGGGCCTTATCGGGGAAGCCGCGTCTTCCTGGGTGCCAGGTGAACCTGACGTCCGCACCCAAAGGCGTGTGCCATGAGATGCTTGCCTGCCATTGCCGTGGCACTCTTGATCATCTGCCCGACAATGACGGGGCAGGCGGTTGCCGAGCCGCTGCCTGGGCCACCGGCGCTGCCGGAACTGCCCGCACTGCCGCAGTTTCCGGGTCTGTTCCCGCCGCCTCCGGACGGTGGTTCGCTGCTGCCCGGCCTGCAGAATTTGATCGATCAGGTGATTCCGCCCCCGCCGATCGCGTCCGCGCCGCAGGAGCCGTCGCCGGTGTGGGAGGCCGCCAGCATGCCGCCGCCGCTGATCGCGCTGCGCGACGCCGCGCTGCCGGGAAACATCGGTGATCCGATGTTCGATGCCTGGCCGGCGAACCTCGCGGACTTCGCCGAGGGCCAGGTCATAGAGTCACGTGACATTACGCCGACGACCGCGCCACTCATGCTGCTGCCGATCCAACGCGCGCAGCTGCTGAAATTCCGGACCACCGACGCGCACGGCGAACCGTCCTATGCCACTGCGACACTGGTGGTTCCGGCCGCGGCCTGGCCCGGCGGGGGTGCACGGCCGGTCGTGGTCAACAACCTGCCTATCGACGCGCTCGGCCGCACCTGCACCCCCAGTTACACGCTGTCGCACGGATTCAACCCGGACACCAGCGTCACCGATTTCATTCCGCCCACCACCTACGTCGCGGCGTTGCGCGGATACGCGGTGCTCATTCCGGATCACGAGGGCCCGTGGATGGCCTACGCGGAGCCATACGTCGCCGGGCACGCGGTACTCGACTCGATCCGCGCGGTGCGCGGCTTCCTCCCGGCGGAGTTCGGCGCGAGCAAATTCGGCATGGCAGGTTACTCGGGGGGCGCCATCGCCACGCACGGTGCGGTGAAACTGATCGATAGTTACGCACCGGAATTGGCGGACGTGATCGTCGGCGCGGCGCTTGGCGGTGTGCCCGCGGACTACGAGATCCTGTCGCGCAGCATGAACGGCAACCTGGCCTCGGCGGTGTTCATGGCGGCGGTCTTCGGCATCGGCAGGGAACGCCCGGAGATCCTGGCCAGGATGAACAATCTGGCGCAGTGGGTGGCGACCTCGCCGGCGAAGGACCTGTGCGGCAGCACCTACGGGTTGATCGGAGTGCTCATGCTGCCGATCGATATCGCCGCGAACATCCCCGACCCGCTGCACTCCGGGGTGGCCGACGAGATATTCCGGATAACCAAGATGGCGGATATGAAATCTGGTACGCCGCTCTATATTTACAACGGCGAGCAGGAATTCTGGATCCCGGCCGAGGGTGCTCGCAATCTCTACCTCGAGCAATGCAGGCTCGGCGTGCCATCGGTATATCGCAGCGTGCTCGGCGAGCACCTTATCGCGGGCGGCCTCGGCTATCCCGAGGCGATGCTGTGGCTGGATCAACGGCTGCATGGTGTGCAAGCGCCGAATGAGTGCTGACCGTTTGCCATTCACCGGTGTGTCGTCAAGCCCGCTAGATAATCGGTGTTAGCGTTTGCCACGTTTGCCGCGATCTATCACGGACAACCCTTTCCCCCCGATGTCGGTCGGGCCAAGTCCGGACCTGCCGCCCCGGCGGTGCGACTCTGCCGCGTTTCGGTATTGTGGGCCGGTCCGGGCGAGCTTGACGCCAGGATTCGCGAAAGAGGCACATGAACGACATCACGACCACCGCGTCCGAACAGGCACTTGCCTTGGTAGGACGGCAGTACCGGATGACCGAGCACTACGAGGTAGGGCGCGAGAAGATCCGGGAATTCGCCCGCGCTGTGCACGACCGGCATCCGGCACACTGGCACGAGGACGCCGCCGCCGAGTTGGGGTACGACGCCCTGCTCGCGCCGCTGACCTTCACCTCGATCGTGCTGATGTTGATGCAGCGCAACATGTTCGAGTCCGTGCTCACCGCCTACGACATCGGCCAGGTGCTGCAGACCGAACAGTCGATCCAGGTGCACCGACCGGTGCTGGCGGGCGATCAGCTGCACTGCGTCTCCTACATCGAGTCGTTCCGGCAGTTCGGTGACAAAGACTTCATGGTGACCAAGAACCTGCTCACCAATCAGCACAAGGAACTGCTGCAGACCGCGACCTCCACCGCGGTCGCGCAAACCGGCGTGGATATCGCCACCGACCTGCGGGCCGCGGTCGACGGCGTGATCATGAGCGGGCAGTCCACGGCCGACCGCACCGACGTCGCGACCCAGCGGGCCACCATCGGCGCGGAGGCGGGCGTTGTCGAATGTTTCGACGCACCCGCGCAGGCCGACCCGCTCGATCACCGGCGGACGCCGCGCACCGTGCCGAGCTTCGACGAGCTCGCAGTCGGCATGGAACTGCCCGTGCGTTCGATGCCGTTGTCCCGCGGCGATCTGGTGAATTACGCAGGCGTGTCCGGTGATTCGAATCCGATCCACTTCAGCGACGTGGTCGCCCGCAGCGCGGGACTGCCCGATGTCGTCTCGCACGGTCTGCTCACCATGGGCCTTGGCGCGGGCTACCTGACCTCGTGGCTGGGGGATCCCGCGGCCGTCACCGGTTACGGCGTGCGGTTCGCCGGTTTCGCGCCGGTCGCGGCGACCAAGGCGAGCGAGATCGAGTTCCGGGGCAAGATCAAGTCGCTCGATCCCGAGCGGCGAATGGCTACCGTCGCGCTCACCGCGACCTGCGACGGCAGGAAGCTGTTCGGGCGGGCGACGGCGGATGTCGCGCTGCGCTGACGCGGACCGGTCCTTCCGCCCAGATTTCGCGTTCTGGGCGGGCACTGGACTTGCGGCTCGATATCGGCACAGAGTCTTTGGTCAGTAGAAACAGGCAAGCTTCGCATGGCAAACTTTAGGTATGCGTCCTTTGGCGGCTCGACATTCGGCTGATTCCCCGATAGTCCACGGGGTGAGTCCGGCGGGCGGGCCGACCGTGCTGCGGATGGTGCTCGGCGGCAGGCTGCGCAAACTTCGCGAGAACTGCGGGATGACCCGCGAGGACGCGGGCGAGGCCATTCGCGGCTCGCATTCGAAGATCAGCAGGCTCGAGCTCGGCCGCACCGGATTCCGGGTGCGCGATCTGGTCGATCTGCTCGACCTCTACCAGGTCACCGATCCGATCGAGCGCGAGGAATACCTGGAACTGGCGCGGCAGGGCAACGCGTCGGGCTGGTGGCATCGCGACAACGACTGGCTGCCCAAGTGGTACGACACCTACCTCGGCCTCGAGCAGGCGGCCACGCTGGTGCGCGCCTACGAACCGCGGGCGGTGCCCGAGCTGCTGCAAACCCCCGATTACGCTCGGGCGCTGCTGTCGCTGGCGCACTCGGGCGAGCCGCCGCCCTCGATCGAGCGGCGGGTCGCGCTGCGCATGCGCCGCCAGGAGATCCTCGACCGGCCGAACCCGCCGCAACTGTGGGTGGTCGTCGAGGAGGCGGCGCTGTCGCGCCCGATCGGCGGCTCCACCGTGTGGAACGAGCAGATCGATCACCTGCTGCGCGTCGTCGACAAGAAGAACGTCATCGTCCAGGTGCTGGCCGACCATGTCGGCGGCCCCGCGCTCGCCGACGGCGCGTTCACCATCCTGCGCTTCGCCGAGGCCGACCTGCCCGATATCGTCTACTTGCAGCAGCTCACCAGTGCGCTGTATCTGGACAAGCAGGCCGACCTGGACGCGTATCGCGCTGTGGCGAACCAACTTTCGGTGCACGCCGCGCCGCCCGAATACACCATCTCGCTGCTGAAAGCGCTGCGCCGCCGTCAGCCGCCGATCCTCGATCAGCCGTCGAGCACCCGCAGGGTCTGAGTTCCACTACGCCACATGATTCGGCTCGGCTGAATTGGGCATGTGACAGGTGAGACGAATGCTCGTCTCGCGCTGAGTGCGACCCACCCCGCTCTGGTACCCCGACACGGGTCGGCACTGGGCGCGAAGTATTGTCCCATTGGGACAATAAGGTGGTAAACTGACGATATGAGCGACGATGGTGTCGATCTGGATGGCCGCCGGCTGCGCACCAGGCGCAGCCGGGAAGCGTTGTCGCGTGCGGCCTTCGACCTGCTCACCGAGCGGGGGCTCGGCGCGGTAGCCGTCGAGGACATCGCGGTGCGGGCCGGGGTAACCCGGCGCACCTTCAGTCGTCATTTCACGTCCATCGCCGAAGCCGTCCTCGGCGATGTCGACCAGGACGTCCACCTGTTCAACGAGGCGCTGTGCCGCCGCCCACTGCACGAATCGCCGCTGCTGGCCTACCGCAACGCGGTCCACGATTGGTTCGCGGTCGAATACGGCGGCGAGCGCGCCACGCTGCTGGCCCGGCGCTGGGCGCTGTTCCAGCGTTTCGAGGACGAACCCGAACTTTTCGCCGGATATCAGCGCATCCGCATCGAAGGTCAGCGAGAATCGGTGCGGATCATTGCCGCCCGGCTCGACGTCGACCCGGAGCGGGACCTGCGCCCGGCCACCGCGGTAGCCGCGGGCGCGGGCCTGCTCATCTCGGCGCTGCAGTCCTGGGCCGCCGGTGACGATCCGAGCGCCCTACCCGACCTCATCGAGGACTATTTCGCCACACTCGTCGCACTCACCATCGAATTCCGGACCGAGGAGTCACCGTCATGACCACAGCGTCGGTGAATATGTATCGCAGGACGTGCCGCCGCGTCGGACTGGACCGAAATCCGATGCGCCGCAGAGAAGATCGCGTGCAGACCATGGTCGCCGCGGCACTGGCGCTGGTGTTCCTGATCATCGTTCCGGTGCTGGTGCTCGCCGTCGGCGTCCGGGTCTATCACACCGAAACCGCTGTGGTGCAAGCGAAAACGGCGCAGCTGCATCAGGTGGACGCGACGGTGACCGAGACCGGCAAGGCACCGCTGTACGCGCCGATCATGCCGACCAAGGTGCAGTGGAAAGACGCCGACGGCGTCACACACCTCGCCGACTATCAATCGACGACCGTGGTGCAACCCGGTCAGTCCGTTGCCATTTGGCTGAACGGTGCCAACAAGATCGTCGAGCCGCCGTCGCAAACCCAGGCGCTCAGCAAGGCGGTGCTGCTCACCTCCGGCGCGCTGCTCGGCGTGCTCATCGCGGTGGGCGCCTGCTACTTCGCGCTGCGCCGCAGCCTCGACCGTAAGCGCCTGCGGATGTGGGAAATGGAGTGGGCCACCGCGGATCTGCGGTGGGGTAGCCACAGCTGATCGAAAGTGCGACGCGCCCGCCGGGCGAGGGTAGGGTTCAGGCCTGGCGGGCACGTCGCGTGCCCGGGTCGCGGCGAACGACATCCGGGCACGGTCTCGACGTTAAGGTATCGCGCCCGAAGTTGTTCGGCGAGAACGCCGATCACCGGATACGCCACGACCGGCGCCCGGTTCGGTTGTGACTCGGCACAACCGGGCGAGTGGATCAGACCGGCAGCAGGCTGTGCTTGCGCGGATTCGCCTTGGCGGTGTTCTTGTCGCGCAGCAGGCGCAGCGCCTTACGGATCTCCAGCCGGGTCTGTGACGGCTCGATGACCGCGTCGACGTAACCGCGCTCGGCCGCGATCCACGGGGTGGCCATGGTCGCGTTGTAGAAGTCGATCATCTGCTGGCGCACCGCGGCCCGCTGATCGACGGGGGTGGCCTCGAGCTGCTTGCGGCCGATGATGCCGACCATGCTCTCCGCCCCCATCACCGCGATGCGCGCGGTCGGCCAGGCGAAGCTGATGTCGGCGCCGAGCTGCTTGCAGCCCATCACCGCGTAGCCGCCGCCGTAGGCCTTGCGGGTCACAATCGTCACGATCGGCACGGTCGCCTCGATCACCGCGCGGAAGAACCGTCCGCCACGCTTGATCACGCCGTTGCGTTCCTCTTCGATGCCGGGCAACACGCCAGGGGTGTCCACCACGAAGATGATCGGCAGCCCGTAGGCATCGCACAGCCGGATGAAGTGTGTCGCCTTGTCCGAGCACTGCGCGTCGAGCGCGCCGCCGAGCACCTGCGGCTGGTTGGCGACCACGCCGACGCTGCGGCCGTCCACCCTGGCGAAGCCGGTGATCAGGTTCTGCGCGGTGGCCGCGGCCAGCTCGTGGAACTCGCCGTCGTCGAAGATCCGGAGCAGGATCTCGTGCATGTCGTAGCCGACCTTGTCCGAATCCGGAATGATCGAATTCAGTTCCAGGTCATGGCTGGTCACCTCGGGCTCGAGGCCTGGGTTGACGACCGGCGGCTGCTCCAGGCAGCTGGTCGGCAGGTAGCCGAGATAGTCGCGCACCCAGTCGAAGGCGGCCTGCTCGTCGCGGGCCACATGGTGCAGCGTGCCGTTGCGCGCCTGCACGGCCGCGCCGCCGAGCTCCTCGGCGCTCACCACCTCGCCGGTCACCGCCTTGATCACCTCGGGGCCGGTGACGAACATGTACGACTTGTCCGTCGCGACCAGCACATCCATATTGACCGGGGCGTACACCGAGCCTGCCGCACACTTGCCGAGCATGATCGCCACCTGCGGCACAAAGCCGGACAGATCCTCCTGCCGCCGGCACATCAACGCGTACCAGGCCAGCGAGGTCACCGCGTCCTGGATGCGGGCGCCGCCGGAGTCGTTGATCGCCACCACCGGGCAGGCGTTCTCGTAGGCGAACTCCATCGCGGCGGCGACCTTGCGGCCGAACATCTCGCCGACCGAGCCACCGTGCACGGTCTGGTCGTGCGCGATCACCACCACGGGCCTGCCATTGATGTGGCCGCGACCGGTGACCACGCCGTCGCCGTACATCGCGTTGCTCGCGCCGGGCTGCCGGACGAGCGCGCCGATCTCCACGAAGCTGCCAGGGTCGAGCAGCGCGCGTACGCGTTGCCGCGCGCTCGGTATGCCCTTGGCTTTGCGCTTGGCGATGCCGACTTCGCCGGCGGGTTCCGCGGCAAGCTCCAGGATCCCCCGCAACTGCTCGAGCTTCTCGCGCGACGTGCTCGGCTCACTTCGTTCGTTCATTGTGGTTTGTCATGCCCTTCGAAACTCTGCAGCGTCGCCGTACGGGGCGCAGCGCTCGATGTTAACCGTGGTGAGAGCTACTGCACAGTTGTTCGTCAGATCCCGTGGACCAGCTCACAGGTTTGGCCGTGACGCGCGTGGTCTAACGAAGAGCCCGCGCTGCCTGCGAAGGAACACGGATTTTGTGCAACTCAACAGTCGGCCCGCTACGCGCCGATGACAGTTCCACAGGATCGCGGAGATGTCTGTTCGGGGCGGTCAGCTGGCGTTAAGGTGACGTCGACGCAGCGCCGAAATGCGCGGTCGGCGCTGCGTCGACACATTGTTCGGGGGCCGCGGAGCCATGTCGAAGTGACAACCATTGTGCACGAAATGCGCCTCGGCACCGGAATATTTCTCGTATGGGGCGGTTGACGTAGCGAAACTCACTCGGGTGCTTGTGATTTCGCCCAACGAGTGTCGTGATCCCTGATGACTTCCCCGATTTCGCGATCGTATCCCGATTTCATCACGATTCGTCGCTAGCCTTTGTGAGTCATGACGGCTATGCGGATGAGTTCGAGTTCCGAGCTACTGGCGTCGAAACTTCTCGACTACCTGGCGCCACGAGCGGGCAGCGCGCCGCCCGGTGATGTCGCGACCACCACCAGGAATTGTGTGGCGGCGGCCGTCAAGTCGCTCGCGCCGCGCACGTCGGCCCTAGCCGTCCAGCCACCCGAAATCGCCGGTGCCGCAACGCGATGGGCGCGCGAGGGGGTGTCGCTGGAAACCGTGCTCGCCGCCTATCACGACGAAATCCGGTCCGGCCTGGAATTCGTTGCGGCACATACCGAAGGCGGCGATGTCGTCGCCGGTGCACAGCTGATGCTGCGGGTGCTGGAAATGGTGACCGGCACGTCGTCGACCGCGTATGTCGACGAACATCGCCTAGTGGCAAGGGAACACCAGACCGCGGCGCAGACGCTGGTGTCCGCGCTGCTCGGCGGCCATGCGGTGGGGGAACTGGTGAGCGAGACCGGGATCGCCGTCGCGCCGGCGTATCAGGTGGTGGCGCTGAGCATTCCGGCCCATCCCGACGAGCGAAGACCGGGTGCGGGCGCCGCGGTGGCCCGGCGCAAGCTGCGCAGGGTGCAGGCCGCGCTGGCCGATCCGCTCGGCTCGCGCGCGTTGTCGCTGCTGTCCGCCGCGGGCGGCACCGTGCTGGTGCCTGCCGACGTGCGGCCCGTGCGCATCGGCGCACCGGCGATGACCGCCGAGGTGCTCGCCATGCTGGCCGATGCCGCGGCGGTGCCGCTGACCGCCGTGCTGGCCACCGGCGCTACGTCGCGCATACCGGAGCTCGCCGCTCGCACCCACGATCTGCTGGACCGCATCCGCGCCGCGGGCAGGCCGCCCGGTCTCTACCGGGTGGCCGAATCGCCGGAGGCGACCGATTGTGATCCGGCCCAGCAGGCCCGGATTCCCGTCGTCACCTCGACCAATGATCACGAAATAGGACGCTCCGCTTGATCTTTCCCGCTTAGTGTCGAATTCGCCGAGCTGCCCGCGCCGAGCAAAAGGAGCACGTGTGACCACCGCGCTGACCGATCGCGATATTCTCCGCGAACTCGAACCCGTCGCAGAACGTTTGCTCAACGACCACCTGCGCAAGGCCAAGGCATGGCACCCACACGACTATGTGCCATGGGACGACGGACGCAATTTCGCCGCGATGGGTGGAATAGATTGGGAGCCAGGTCAATCGAAGCTCACCGAGGTGGCAAGGACCGCGATGGTGACCAACCTGCTCACCGAGGACAATCTGCCGTCCTATCACCGCGAGATCTCGGAATCGTTCTCCCTGGACGGCGTGTGGGGCACCTGGGTCGGCCGCTGGACCGCCGAGGAGAACCGCCATGCCATCGTCATGCGCGACTATTTGGTGGTCACCCGCGCGGTCGATCCGGTGCTTCTGGAACAGGCCAGGATGGCGCATATGACCACGGGTGTAGCGAAACCTGTGAAAGGACCGCAATTTCTGCGTTCGGTCAGCTATGTGACCCTACAAGAATTGGCCACTAGAATCAGTCATCGGAACACCGGAACAGCGTGCGACGAACCGATCGCCGAGCGTATGCTCCAACGGATCGCCGCCGACGAGAACCTGCATATGATCTTTTATCGCAACCTCAGTGCCGCCGCGCTGGACCTGATGCCGAACGAGACGCTGCGTGCCATCACCGACATCGTCACGCGCTTCCAGATGCCGGGTCTCACTCAGCCGAACTTCCGCCGCAACGCGGTCCTGCTCGCCAAACACGGCATCTACGACCTGCGCCAGCATCTCGACGTGGTGGTGCGGCCGGTGCTGCGGGCCTGGAATGTGTTCGAGCGCACCGATCTATCCGGCGAGGGCGAACGCGCCCGCGACAAGCTCAGCGCGTACCTCGACGAGTTAGCCGAGAAGGCAACCAGATTCGAGGAACAGCGGGATCGGGTGGCGGCCAGGCAGGCAGAACGAGCCGCTGCGGCGCAATGAGATTCCGGGGCTCGATCTCAGTGGCGGCGATGACGGTGATCGCCGCGACGGTCGCGGTGCCCGCGGTGGCGGACGACCCCGGCGTGCCGAGCGCGCCGCCCGCCGTCGACCCGGCGATGACGCGCACCGGGCTGATCTCGATCGAGAGTGCCGGCCCGCACCGCGATCACCTGCGGATCGCGTCCGCGGCGATGCGGCGGATCATCGAGGTCGACGTGCTGCGTGGCACCGGTTCGGGACCGCGTCCGACGCTGTATCTGCTCGACGGTGTCGACGGCGAAACCACCTCGGGCTGGCTGAGCAAGGGCGGCGCGGCGGAGTTCTTCGCGGACAAGCCGGTGGACGTGGTGCTGACCAGCGGCGGTACCGGCAGCATGTACAGCGACTGGGACCGGCACGACGCCACCCTCGGCCTGAACCGGTGGGAAACCTTCCTCACCGAGGAGCTCCCGCCGATTGTCGAATCGCTGCTGAAATCGAGCGGGCGGCGCGCCATCGCGGGGGTTTCGATGGGCGCGCAAGCGGCGATGATGCTGGCCCAACGGCATCCTGGACGTTATCGCGCCGTGGCAGGCATGAGCGGGTGCTATTCCACCGCGGACCCGCTCGGTCACGCCGTTACCACGATCACCGTCGCCTCGCGCGGCGGCAATGTCGAAAACCTCTGGGGCCCACCGACTTCGCCGGAATGGGCGGAGCACGACAGCCTGCTCGGCGCGGCCGACCTGCGCGGCACCGCGATCTATCTCTCGGCCGCCACCGGCGTGCCGACCGGCGCCGACCTGGTCGCCATCGCGCAGTCGCCGACCGTCGTGGACGCGCTGCGGCTGGCCGGCGGCGGCGCGGCGCTGGAGGCGGGTGCCCGCTCGTGCACCGAGCGTTTCGCCGCGCGGCTGACCGAGCTCAACATTCCCGCCACCATCGAATACGACGCGGCAGGCATGCATTCCTGGCCCGACTTCGAGGCAGAGCTGCCACGAGCCTGGGCCGTGCTCTCGAAGGCACTGGAGCTGCCCTCCCCGAAGTGACCGTGACCGCACCGCGGAATCACCGGGCGTTGGCCGCGTTGACACAGGTATGACCTCGGCACTTCCCTCCGTCCGGTTGTCCATCCTTGACCGCTCCCGCGTGCGGCGCGGCCAGAGTCATCCTTCGGCGTTGCGCGAGACCGTCGAGTTCGCGCGGCTCGCCGAGGAGTGGGGTTATCACCGGTTCTGGGTGTCCGAGCATCACAGCGTGCCTGGCGTGGCGGGGTCGGCGCCGACGGTACTCGCCGCGGCCGCCGCGGCGGCGACCGAGCGCATTCGGATCGGGACCGGCGGGGTGATGCTGCCCAACCATCAGCCGTTGATCGTCGCCGAACAGTTCGGCGTGCTGGAATCGCTGTATCCGGGCCGGATCGACATGGGTCTCGGCCGATCGGTCGGCTTCACCGACGGGGTGCGCCGCGCGCTCGGGCACGACAAACGGGCCGCCGAAGACTTCGACGCCCAGCTCACCGAACTGCTCGACTACTTCGACCACGGCCGTGACGGCGTGCACGGCTGGCCCGCCGAGGGACTGCGAGTCCAGGCGTTTGTGCTGGCGACCGGTTCGGGTGCGCAGCGGGCGGCGCGGTTCGGGCTGCCATTGGTCATCGCCGCCGTTGGCGGTCAGGACCGGATGATCGAGGCGATCGAGCGTTACCGTGCCGAGTTCACCGCCACGGCGTGGGGTGCCGAGCCCTATGTCGTGGTGTCCGGCTCGGTGGTGATCGCCGATACCGCCGAGCAGGCGCACCGGCTGCTGCTACCGGAGGCCTGGTCGAACGCGTATTCGCGGACCCGCGGCGAGTTTCCGACGTTGCTCCCGCCCGCGGAGATCGAGGCGCTCACCATGACCGATCGGGAGCGCCGGATCTTCGAGGAGTCGCTACGTGGTCACCTGCACGGCACCGAAGACGAGGTCGCCGAGCAGTTGGAGCGATGGGTGACCAGCACCGGCGCGGACGAAATCCTGGTGCACACCAGCACTTACGATCGTGCGGCACGGCTGGAGTCGCACCGTCGGCTGGCCCGAGTGGCCGGTCTGCTCGACGCCGCGGGTGCGGGTCGTGCCGACGCGGGCAGGGGATAGGTCAATCGGCAAGGGGGAAGCGGACTTCCGCCGCGGCGTAGCCGAAAAGCCTGCGGCCGTCCGACCGTGCGTCGATCGCGATGGTGGCGCGGCGACGGCGCGGATCGAGCGAGGTGACCCGGCCGTTGAACTCGATCGCGCTCGTCGCGAGCGGCGGGATCCGCAGGTAGTGGGTGTAGTGCGCGAACTGCGCGCGAAACCTGGTGACGGCGGCCGGATCTCCCAGCGAGGAACTCAGAAATGCCGCGGCCATGCCGAGTTTCAGCATTCCGGGCGCGACCGCCGACGGTAACCCGCTCGCCGTCGCGCCGTCGTCCTCACACCTGGCCGGATCGGCATCGCCCACCACCGCGGCGTAATTCACCAGGTCCACGCGCGAGAGCCGAACCGTGCGCCGCGGCAGCTCGGTGCCGACCGCGAGCGAGTCGAAATCGACTGTCGTGCGCGGCATCCGGCTGCCACGCAGTGGTTCGAACGGGCCGGCATCCGCGACGGCGAGCTGTCCGGCCCTCGGGCGCGGCCGGGTAGGGGAGTAGCCCTGAATGGCGATGGTGCGGACCGTCTCGGCAAGCCGAGGATCCGCGAGACCGGTTCTGGCGAGCAGGGCGGTCGAGCCGGTCTGTACCGTTTCGCCGCGCTGATCGATGAGCACGCTCTTGATCGCCAGCACGTCGTAGTCGGCGAAATGGCGGAAGGATTCGAAATAGATATCGCAGGTCAGCCGGTCGCCCGCGACCACCGGTCTGGCGATGTCGAGTACTTGATCGGCGTGCAGAATCCGGGTGGACCGATAGCCGGTGAGCACGGTGTCCAATATTTCCCGTTGCACCCGGTTCAGAATGATAGCGGAGAAGGTGGCCGGTGCGACCAGCCCGGCGAAACCGAGATCGGCGGCCGCGCCCTCGCTCCAATGCGCCGGATGATAATCCTGCACGGCGCGGGCGAATTCGCGAATCTTGCCTCGGCTTACGTCATACGGCGTCGTAGACCGATACCGACGGTCGACCAATGCTTGGACCTGATCGGATGGATTGACGGAAATGTCGCGCATGATTGCTCCTTTTACCTGCCGGGCCCGAATTGCCATACGAGCCGTGGCACTCGATCGGGCGTGACCGCGCCGACCACATCCACCCCGGCATCGATGAATGTGTCGACGGCCCGGTCGATATGGTCGGCCGAGGTGACCACCACCGCGTCCCGCGCGCCGATCGCCCGCATGATCCGCGCGGAGCGTTCGGCGTTCTGCACGGTCGAGTCGGCGTCCGGTTCCAGATGGATCCGTTCGGCCGGAATGCCGTGCTGGACAAGCCAGTCCGCCATCGCCCGCGCCTCGGTGACGCCGTTGTGCGGGTTGCCGCCGGTGACGATGATCGGCGACGCGGGCGCGAGCAGTGCCTGCACGAATCCGGCGTGCAGACGATCGATCAGCTCCGGGCGCATCGTTCCGTCGGGCAGCAGGCCGTAGCCGAGCACCACGATCGCGGTGGCCGGACCGTGCAGCGCCGGAAGGGGTTCCGGTGCCTGTGGGACCAGGTCGCGCAGCGCGTCCGGGAGCGCGCTGTCGGCCGAACCGGTGCTCTCGGCGAGGGCGGCGGGTAAATGGACGAGGGTCACCGCGACGGCGACGGCGCCGAAAAGGGTGCGGGCCGTGCGCCTTACCGCGCACGCGGTGCCGCGGTAATTCGAAAACAAGGTGGCGAACATGGCGATCTCCGATGGCTGGAAAGGATTCACTCATGGTCGGCCACTCCGTTTATTCGCTCCATAATTCCGCCGTTTATCTGTAGACCTCACCGTCCGGCCCGGTCGCTGTCTAGTGGAAGACACGTGCCATTGGACGCCGCCCGGAAAACCCCGGCGTCGCACTGTGACTATTCCTCACCGAGTTGTTCTCCGGCGCCGGACTGTGCCGTTTAACTAACCGCGACAGCGGGTTTGGTGAGCTGTCCAGAAAGCGCGTCGACCGATGGGTTGCCCGGCCGCCCGGTTTTAGCGTTGGCGCAGTTTCAGTGCCGTCTACCTCGCATACCTCGGCACTGTCTCTCGAATTCTGTGCTCGACGTAGGAAGGCATGCAATGAAACGAAGTACCCTCGGCCGGTCGTCGCTCGCGGCGGCGGTGATGACGGGCGTCTCGGTGCTGGTCATGGGCATCGCCGGGCCCGGCGCGAACGCTGACCCCGCGCCGACCGAGCAGACCCTGGCCGATTACATCGCCGCGGGCCGCACGGCGGCACCGGTCGCCGATTCTGGCAGCGCGTCCGGCTCCGCCTGCAATTCGGGCAGCGGCGCCGGATCGGGCAACGGCTCCGGCGACTGCTACGGCGGATCCGGCAGCAGTTCCGGGCTGTCCGGCGGATACGCCAGCGACACAGTCGGTTTCGGCCCGCCGATGACCTCCTGGCTGGCCGCCTTCGGCTACGGCCTGATGAATCCCGACGTCGCGCCGCCCGGCGCCAACGACTGGAACTGCAAGCCGACCGCCGCGCATCCGCGTCCGGTGGTGCTGCTGCACGGCACCTGGATGAACGCCTACAACGGTTACGCGTTCATGGGTCAGCCGATCAAGGACGCGGGTTTCTGCACCTTCACCTTCAACTACGGCCGGTCCAACCTGATTCAGGGCGGCGGCCTCGGTTCGGTGCTGCCCGGCGTGATGGGCACCGGCTACATCCAGGACTCCGCCGCGCAACTGGCCACCTTCGTCGACCGGGTGCTCGCCGCCACCGGGTCACCGGAGGTCGACATCGTGGCGCACTCGCAGGGTGGCGCGATGGCCAACTGGTACACCAAGTTCAACGGCGGCGCGGACAAGGTGAAGAACCTGGTCACCTTCGGCGCCACGAATCACGGCACGTCGCTGGATGGCATCGGCGCGCTCGGCCGGGCGATCAACAACTTCGGTATCGACATCCTCGGCTTCATCGAGATCTTCGTCGGCCACGCCGGTATTCAGCAGACCATCGGCTCCGACTTCGTCAACAAGCTGAATGCCAACGGCGACACCATTTCCGGTGTCGATTACACGATTGTCGGCACCCGCTACGACGAAATCACCAATCCCTACGACCTGACATTCCTCAAGCCGGGACCGGGTGCGTCGGTGCAGAACATCACCCTGCAGGACGGCTGCGAACAAGACGTTTCGGACCATTTGACGATGATGTACTCGCCCCGCGCTCTGTCCATCGCGCTGCGCGCCCTCGACCCGGCCGGACACCCCAGCCTGGAGTGCACATTCAACCCGTGGGTGATCGGCGGTGGCGGCGGGCTGTAGCACCCGAAAGAACGTGTATCTCGACAAACAGGCGAAACCCTAACTCTCCAAGCCTGTTTCGACAGATGCACCGCACGCCACGTGATCGGTGCGCAGGACGGGACCTCAACCCCGCCCACTGTTCTGCCGCCCCGAGTCCGAGCCGTGGCGAAAGTGCCCACCGGGCAGCGACCGCACGCGTCGCCCGGTGGGCACTGTGCTTTTCACCGAATCTTTAAGAGGTTTACCGCGTCTGGATGAAATTTACGCGCCATTGGTCGCATGGTTATATCCGCTCCATGATGCGCTGTTTGCCTGTAGGTCGTACTGTCCGGCACGGGTTTGTGCGGAGGAGTTCCACCTCCGGACCTGCCCGTGCCGGACTGTGCCGTTTCCGTATATCCCGAACGCCGCGTGCGACGCCGGAAGGCATATCAATGAAATCAAGGACCTCCAGGCGATCATCGATGGCAGCGGTGCTGGTCGGCGTCGCGGCGCTGGTTCTCGGCGTCGCGGGCACGGGCGCGAGCGCCGCGCCGCCGGACCAGTCGATCGAGCAGCTCATCGCCGACCGCATCGACGCGGCCGGGCGTGGTGCCGCAGTCGCCGACTATGGCTTCAGTGCGGGCCTGTCCGGTGGATTCGCCAGCGACACAGTGGGTTCCGGACCTGCTCTGCCCGCGTGGCTGGCCGCTTTCGGCTACGGATTGCTGAACCCGGATGCCGCGCCGCCCGGCGCCAACGACTGGAACTGCAAGCCGACCGCCGCGCACCCGCGTCCGGTGGTGCTGCTGCACGGCACCTGGATGAACGCCTACAACAGCTTCGCCTTCATGAGTCAGCCGATCAAGGACGCGGGTTTCTGCACCTTCGCGTTCAACTACGGCCGGTCCGGCCCGGTGCAGGGCGGCGGCCTCCCGCCGGTGCTGCCCGGCGTGATGGGTACCGGCAACATCGAGGATTCGGCCAAGCAGCTCGGCACCTTCGTCGACCGGGTACTCGCGGCGACCGGTGCCCCCGCCGTCGACATCATCGGCTACTCGCAGGGTGGCGCGATGGCGAACTGGTACACCAAGTTCGAGGGCGGCGCGGACAAGGTGCAGCACCTGATCACCTTCGGCGCGACGCATCACGGTTCCACCATCGACGGCATCGCCGCATTGGGCCGGGCCATCAACAACATCGGTGTCGACGTGGTCGGCGCCAGCTCGATCGTGGTCGGGCACGCCGTCGCCGAGCAAACCATCGGCTCGGATTTCGTCAACCGGCTCAACGCAAACGGCGACACCGTCCCCGGCATCGACTACACGGTCGTCGGCACCCGCTACGACGAGATCATGACCCCGTACAACCTGACCTTCCTCCGGCAAGGCCGGGGCGCCTCGGTCGAGAACGTCACCCTCCAGGACGGCTGCGAACTGGACCTGTCCGACCATCAGACCCTGATGTACTCACCGCGCGCCCTCTCCATCGCGCTGCGCGCCCTCGACCCCGCAGGCCACCCGAACCTCGCCTGCACCTTCAACCCGTGGCTGATCGGCGGCGGTGGGCACCTCTAACGCACGCTTCAGTCGGTGGTGCTCGCGCAACCGCACGACACACTGGTCGTGACGCCGGTCGCGGCGAGCGTCTCCGACGTTTTCGTGACGAGATACTCGGCCCAGGACGTCTCCTGCGCCATGGCGATCTCGGAGTTCGGTGTCGCACAGTAGAACTGAGCGCAGGCCAGCGCGCCGTCGATCGCGAAGATCACGTCGACGGCGGCACCGCGGTGTAGCGTGACGGTGATCGCCGCGATGGCGCGGCGATCGACCACATGCTTGGTCTCTACGGTGGCCAGCGCGAGGTCGCGCACCCGCGGCGCGCTGATGCCGACGACGTTGCCGAACCGCCACCGGCGCGGCGACCGCCCACCCGACTGTCCCGCGGCCTCGTGCACCGCCAGGATGAGGTCGTCCAGCGCCGGGGTCGGGACGGTCACCTCATAGGCATATCGTCGGTTCACGATCCGTGCCCACACCTTCCCGCGTGCGGTCGCGACGTGTCGTACCGGCGACCGAGTCCAGAACAAGCAATGCCCGAGAAACTCGTGGGCGCAACCGATCTGCACGACGGCGGGGTGCTCGCCTAGTGTCGTGGTCTGTTTCGTCCGCGAAATCTGACGATGTCACGATTTCGCATCGTTGTCTGTCGGTCAAATGTCCGACACCACGGCGAGCGACAGTGGGTCACGTTCGATTCACATCCGTCGTTCAAATGATTTCGGTACTGCTATCACGATGTTAGCGTCGAATCGAGAGAAAGACAGTGGCGCAATGCGACTACAACTCGTCCAGCGTGATCACGCCATCCTGCAGGGCACGGGCCACCAGCGCGGCCTTGGTGTTGGCCGCTCGATCGACCGCCGCGTACTTGGCGCGAATGCGGGTGATGTGGGTGTTGACGGTGCCGATCGACAGGTAGAGCTGCATGCCGACCTGCGTTTTCGAATCGCATTTGACCCAGGCGACAAGTACTTCGAGCTCCCGCGCCGACAGGTGGGGGTCGCGCCACAACGTGATCGGGTTCGGTTGTGGTCGGGGATCCGGAACGATCGCAGTCATCAGTTTTTCCCGCTTCGTGCAGTGTCAGTCGGCTCCGGTGCCGCACCTCCCCGAAGGTTGCAGACCAATAACCGATGTGCCCACTGAATATATGTTCCGGTTACCGCGCTGTGAATTCCCCAGCTTTCAGCCCGCAGGTCTGGGGTCTTGCTTCGCTTCGCGAACATCTTGGCGACCGTCCAGGTCGGAACGCACCGCGCCGGAGGCCTCGACCTCGATCCGGAGTTCGCCGTTGTCGCGCAGCAGAACCGATGCCAGCGTACCGCGCCCAGGCGGCAGGATCCTGGCGGTAATGGTGCCGCCGTCGGCGTAGTCGAGCGCGTCGCGCAAGACGGTACGCACCAGCTGCCTCAGGTCGGCGTCGACCTCGTCGAGGCCACCGCCGTCGTCGAGCACCACGGTGACCCCGCGTTGCCTGGCACAGCGCGCGGCGGCGCCGACCGACGCGTCGATCATCAGTCCGCCCAGAATGTCGTCGCGCAACTCCGACTCGACGAGGCTGCACTCGTTCTGTTCCTGCGCGGTGAGCGGGCGGCCGGAGGCGATGATCTCGAGCAGCGGCCGCGCGGCGCTGCCGAGCCGGGCGACGCGTTCGTCGCGCTCCTGCTGGGCGGCTTGCGCGGCGGCCTCGGCCGCGGCGCGATCGGTATCTTGTTGGCGCAGTGCGAGAATCGAATGGGCGAGCGGGCGGACCACCCTGGCGAAGAACGTCGCCATGAGCAGCGGAGTCAGGTTGATGAACGAGAAGCCGACCCCGGTGCGCCAACCCTGACCGGTATGCGTCGTCCACCAGGTGCTGACGACGATCTGGCCGAGCACGCCGGTCCAGGCCCACAGCGGTGCGCCGCGCACGCACAAGAAGTTCAGATACGCCGATCCCGCGCCGAGAAACCAGATTTGGGTGGAGTTGCCCATCGGGACGGGCAGCTGCGAGATGGCAAGCGCGGCGGCGAGCGGGGCCGCTACGGCGGCGGGCGCCGCGAACCGAGCGGGCAGCGGATCGCCCGGCGCGAGCAGCATGGCGGATCCGGCGCCGAGGATGAGCAGCACCGCGAGCGCGGTGAGCCGGATATCGCGGATCCCGTCGTCGGCCGCGAACGCCATCGAGCTGATCGCGACGGCGAACAGACCGGACACCAGCCAGGCCGCCCTGGTCCGCATGCCGAGAATGTCGCGTACGTCGTCGCGCACGGTCCGGTTCGCCATCATCGCGCCACCCAGCCGGTGCTGACCCGGCAGCCGCGGCCCGGCGCGGCGTCGATGACCGACCAACCGCCGGGCAACTCGGCGAGCCGGTCGATGATGCTGGCGCGCAGGCCGATTCGGTCCGGCGGGACGGTCGCGGGATCGAATCCGACGCCGTCGTCGACGACATCTACCTGTACCGAGTCCGCGTCTGCGGTCACCAGCACCTCGCAGACCGCTTCTCGGGTGCCCGAACCGGCGTGCCGCTGCCAGTTGCGCAGCGCCTCGCCGACCGCGGCGGCCAGCGCCGTCGCCACCTCGCTGGGTACCGCGAGGGCGGCGCCCGCGGCGTGGTCGGTGCGCAGTCGCACCGAGTCGTCGACCTCGGCCGCGGTCGCCCGGATGCTCGCCACCACCTGGTCGAGGTCGAGGTTGTCCCGCAGCGGCATGCCGGAGCTCAATCGTTCGAGGTCGCGCAGCGTCACGTCCGCGTGGTGGGTCAGCACGGGGGAGTTGGGTGCGCGCGAGGCCTCTAGCAGTGTCGCGATGACCCAGTCGTGGGCCAGCGCGTCGAAGCGGCGGCGTTCGAAGCGGCGCGCCTCGGCCGCGGCGGCGGTGGACGCCTTCGCGCGGACCTCGTGTGAGGTCTGATCCAGCACTCGCCCGACCCGCACCAATACGACGCATGCCGCGCAGGGGAGGGCCGAATAGGCAACGGCGAACAGGAAATCCGGCACCACCGGGTTGTGCGCGTCCGGTCCACGGGCGTAGGCCGCGTCGATCTGCGCGAGCGCAGCAGCGAGGACGAGATAGGCGAAAGGTATGCGGCGCCAGAAGATACAGAGCGCTACCGCGGGCAGGCCGGGAATCCAGGTGATCCACAACGACTGTTCGGGTGGCACGACGGCATCGGCGCGCACGGCAAGCCAGCTGGCCGCGGCGAACAGATAGCCGAACGCGAAAATCAGCACCGCGTACCGGGTCAGGTCGAAACGCCAGCGCAGCGCGGCGGCGGCGATGAACACGGTGGGCAGATAGATCACGGTGAGCGACAACGGAGTCCACCACGGCGCCGCCAGCGACGACTGGGTCAGCGCGGTCGGCACGGTGAGTGCCGCGTAGAAGAGGCCGCCGGACCCGACGAAAAGGCCCGCGCCGCGGACGAGGCGAGATTCGGCGCTGCGCCGTGGCGCGGCCGCTTCGATCATCGCGGCCGTGGATCGCCGCCGAGAAAACCGTCCCGCTTGGCCTCACGGTAGAGGTCGACCCGCGACCGGACCGGCCGGCCCGCCTCGGCGTACCGGCGGCGAATCCGGCTCAGGTAATCGTTGACCGTGTGCTCGGACAGGCCGAGCTTGTGCGCCACCGAGGCCGCGGTCTCGCCGTTCGCGTAGTGCTCCAACACGTCTCGCTGCCGGGGCGGCAGATCGATATTGGTCAGCGCCGGGTCGCTGTCGATGGCCGAGGCCCAGGCCATCGTCGCCACCTGCCTGCCAGAGGCGGCCGCGCGGATCATCGCGGTGGTGCGCTCGGCCGGGTCACTTTTCAGCGCGACGCCGAGCACGCCGGCGCGCGCGGCCGAGCGGATCAGGTCGCGCCAATCGCCGGTGGTGTAGACGAGGCAGGGAATGTCGAGGTTGTGCAGCATCTCGACGTTCTCGCGCGGACTGGAACCGTCGGGCAGCCGCAGATCGAGGACGGCCAGATCGAGATCCGTTGCCTGCTTCAGCAATTCGGGGACGGTGGGCGCGATCGCGACGACGGTGAGGTCCGGCTGGTCGGACAGGATGGCGGCCAGGCCGACCGCGACCGCCTGGTGGTCCTCGACGATGCCGATCCGGCGCACCGTGCCCGGCTTCGCGTACGGGCCGGGCAGGTCGGTGACGGCCACCCCCGCCATAGTGAGCAGTCGACGGATCACCATGAATGGAATTAAATCACTCGGTAACGAAGGTGCCAAGTCGGGCCCTTCGATTATTCGAGTTTCGCGCCTGTTGGGGTGGATCGAATGATGATCGAATGGTGGTCCTGGACAGTGTAAATCGGTATCGACCGGTCGGTTTTATGATGGGCGGCTCGAATCAGGTTGCGGCAGTGGTGATCAGCGGCAGGGTCCGGCGGATGACAGGCTATCGTCGCCGTGTGCGAAACTGCACAGCGTCCCAATGTGAATTTCCGTGCGAAAATATTACGTTAGTCGACGTGATCGGAGTGGTTGCATTATTTCCTGGAAGTTCGTCGAATTACCCATTTTGACTTCGCTGACGCCGGAATGGATGTCGGCGAAATCCCCGATCATGGAGTGGTGTCGTGTGTTCAGCGGACAGACAGCGGGCATCGGCGCCACGAAGCTCGTCACTAGGTGAGGACGCGGGGCGCGGCCCCGCCTGGCGGCAAGGCTCAGGAGAGATGGACGTGCACTCGACTCGGCACCCGGACAGCGCCACGATGTTGTTGTCGCGCCCGCGTTTTCCGGTGGCGAACATCGGATTCGGAATTCGGGCAGGCCTGTGGTTGCCGGGCTGCCGTATCTTCTGCCGCGGCTGCCTCGCCGAAAACACCTGGGTATTCGATGAATCGACGCGCTGCGGTGTCGCGACGATACTCGGCTGGTTGCACGAGTTACCGGTCGACCTGGTCGATGGCGTCACCATCTATGGCCGCGAGCCGACCGGCCAGCCCGCGGCGCTGCGTGCCCTGCTCGACGGCATCGGCGGATGGCGCGCGCGGCTCGCCCGCCCCGCCGACATCCTGCTCTACTCCGGTCGATCGGCCGCCGTGCTCGACGAGCGGTTCCCCTGGCTGCGCGCCTCGGTCGACGCGCTGGTCACCGAACGTCCGGTAGCCGAGGACGGGCGCGATATCGCGCTGCGCGGTGCGGCGAATCGGGAGGTTGTCGCGAGCTCGGCGCTCGGCATCCGACGTTATGCCGCAGCCGAATTCGGCACCGACCTCATATCGTGCGATAGCTGCGCGCGACCAAGGCCGATCGCAGATACCACAGCCCGGACGGTTGGGACGGGTCGAAGCCGGTGAGCTGACCGATCCGCTTGAGCCGGTAGTCCACGGTGTTGGTGTGCACGTGCAGGACTCGGGCGGTGCGCTGACGGTTGAGGTTGTTGGCGATGTGGCGCTGCAAGGTTTCCAGCAGTTCGGGGTGCTCGTCGAGCGGGTCGAGCAGCTGGCCGAGATATTCACGGCCGGGGCCGGGGCGGGTGAGCTGGTATTCGAGCGCGAGTTCGTCGAAGCGGTACAGCCCGGCCACCGCCTCCAGCCGCTGCACCATGTCGAGCAACTCGTGCGCCTGGTCGGCGGCATTGGGGATCTGCTCGGGAGTGGCCTCGACCATGGTCGCGGTGATGCCGGCCTGCGCGGCGTGCGACAGCTGGGTCACCAGGGCCTCGTAGCCCGCGTTGTCGAAGGTGGCCGACGGGATCAGCACGGTGCCGCCGTCGACGCTGAGCAGCGAAAGCGCGCTGTCGCCGCAGCGGGTGGCGAGTTCGGCCTGCACCCGTCTGAGCTTGCGGCGCGCGACCACCTGACTGTCCAGCATCGGATTGTGCTCCTCCCGATGCGGCGGAATCGCCACGGCGAGCACGGCATACGAGGTCGCGATGGCGATGCCGCATTCGCGCGCCATGGTGGAGGTGCTGTGCCCGCCGAGCAGGGCGGAGGTCAGGGTGTGCACGGCGGTGTGGTGTTCGCTGACCACCGAGCGCAGTTCCCTGATGTAGGCCACCGAGATGGCGGAACTGAACATGTCCAGCATCTCCAGCACCATCTTGGCGCCGTCGACCAGGCTGTCGTAGTCCTTGATGGACGCGTCCGACACCACCAGATCCAGGCCCATCTTGAAGCCTTCGTGGATGGAGTGATGGATGGTGTCGATCGGCACGCCCTCGCGGGCCCAGCTCGACGCGGCGTCCTGCAGGCGCTGCAACTTGCCGGGGATGTCCTGCCCGTCCAGCATGCTGACCGCGAATTCGAGGCAGACCCTGGTGATGGTGGTGACATCGCCGGAGATCGCGTCCGCGGGCAGGGTGCCGCAGGGGATGACGTTTTCGACGAAGTGCCCCACCATCTGGCGCGATAACGCGCGAACGTCCTTGAGTGGGGACGACATCGGCTTGCCTGCCAGAGTCAGGCTTTGCCGTGCAGAGTTGTCGATCGACATTGACGACTTCCTTCCGCCCCCGGGAGATAGCTGTACAGCGCATTCACACTAATCGTTGGATACCCGTCGCGGATCGATTCGCCCGGTTCTATAGCGGGCATCAGAGACTGGTCGGTTGGTGGTTGTGTTGCGTCACAGCGGTTCCGTGACCGAATGCGGTACCGCTGGTTCTGTCTGAGAACTGGACAACACACTGTGGGACGGCGCGGTGAGCGATCGATCCAGCGGGGCGCTGCGGCCCGCCGCGCTGCGCACGCTGCGGCTGCTCAGCGATCGAGGCATCTGGCACGCCGTGGCCGGCCGCGGCGATCGCGAGTTGACCATGGACAAGCTGTACCGGCACGGCGTCTACGAGATGTTCTCCGCCCTCGAAATCGGCTGGGGTCCGAAGTCTTCGGCGATCAGCCGGATCGGTACCACGCTGGGCCTGACGCTGGACACCATCGGTTTCATCGATGACGAACCGGTCGAACGCGCCGAGGTGCTGCGCGCGCTGCCCAAGGTCCGCTGCTACGCCGCGGGCAATGTCGACGTACTGCCCGCGTTGCCCGACTTTCGCCCGGTCGTGCGCACCGGACCGAATCCGACACCGCCGGTCGGATTTGCCCGGGTGCCCGCGCTATAGCACCGGCCTGTTGCCCGCACACCGTTCAGACGGTGCGCGGGCACGTTTGCGTTGTCGCCCAGCATTATTGCGGGAGCACGGCGAGGTCGAGTTCGCGCAGCCGGGCGGGATCGGCGATCACCTGGTAACCGGCGACCCGATCGCCGCGCACCGTCACCGTAATGGCGAGTAGCAGTGCGCCGCGCGGTGCGACGAGGATGCCGACCGAGCCGTTTACCAGCGCGAGCGTCGCGACCCGCGAACGGCGTTGCAGCAGTACGGTTTCCTTCGCCACCGTGGTCGCGCCCCGGACCACCGCCGACAGGCCCGCGGGCAGCGCGGCAGGGTCGGCGACCCGGACCACGTCGGGGGCGAGCACGGCGAGCAGGGCGGTGAGATCGCCGCCGCGAGCAGCCGTCAGGAATGCCTCAACGACATGTCGCTGTTCGGCGAGTTCGGTTGCTGTCGCGGTTGTTTCGCCCTGAACCCGATGACGGGCGCGGCTCGCGAGTTTCTTCGTGGTCGCCGTGGTCCGCCCGAGGATCGGCGCGATCTGATCGAACGGCAGGGCAAACAGATCGTGCAGCACGAACGCCACCCGTTCGTCGGGGCCGAGCGTATCGAGGACCACCAGCAGGGCCCGGCCGACCGAATCGATCAGGACCGCTTCGTGTTCCGGGTCGCTGTCGAAATCGGCGTTGCCGAGCTCGGCGAGCAGATCGAGTGGGGCCTCGCGCCGAGTCGCGCGAGTCCGCAACATGTCCAGGCAGATTCGAGACACCACCGTGGTCAACCAGCCGACCAGATTGGTCACGTCCTCGGTGTCGTGCCGCGCGAGCCGGAGCCAGGCCTCCTGCACGGCGTCGTCGGCTTCGCTGACGGAACCGAGCATCCGATACGCGACCGCCCGCAGATGGCCGCGATGTGTCTCGAAACGTCGCGCCAGCAGGTCTTGGGCGTGCATCGGTCACCTTTCCGTTCCGTCATCCGTCACACCGTCGACGGATGGCCGATCTGCGTCCGCACACCATCGCAGACCGGCCACACCACGAAACAGGAGGGTGTTACCCCATGTCCACCGCTTACGTCATCGTCACCATCGCCGCCGCGGCCGCCGTGCTGATCGCCTCGGGAGTCGATGTGTTCCGTGCTCAATGGGTGCGCGACAACATGAAGAGCTACGGCATACCGGACTGGACGCTGTACCCCCTGGCCGTCATCAAGGCGGCCGGGGCCTTCGGCCTACTCGTCGGCCTGGCGATTCCGCCGCTGGGGTTGGCTGCCGCGATCTGCCTCGTCCTCTACTTCCTCGGCGCGATCATCGCCATCGTCCGCGCCCGCGGCTACGGCGACCTCGCCTACCCGATGCCCTATCTGGGACTGGCCGCCGCGTCGCTCGCCCTGTTCGTCGCGTCCTGAACTCGGCGCTACCCCCGCTGGATGAATGTGGCCGCCTGCTCTCCGATGAAAACGGCCGGCGCGTGCGTGTGGCCGCGCACGAGCAGTGGCATCACCGAGGCGTCGGCCACTCGAAGACCTTGCACGCCACGGACTTCCAGCTTCGGCGTGACGACGCTGGCCACGTCGGTGCCCATCCGGCAGGTGCCGACCGGGTGATACAGCGTGTGCGAGTAGCCGTTCAGGGTCAGTTCGAGGGTGGCTTCCAATTGCGATGGTGCCTGCGGCGGGTAGATGATCGGGCCGAGTACGGCTTTCATAGCCGGTGCGGCCGCGATTTCGGTGCAGGTGCGTAGGCCCGACATCAGGGCGGCCCGGTCGATGCCCGCGCTGTCGGATAGGTAGCGCGGGTCGATCAGCGGCTTGGCGGCCGGGTCCGCGGACGCCAGCGCGATCCGGCCGCGGCTGTGCGGGCGCAGCAGCACGGTCGCGAGGATGACGCCGTGTTCGGTCGGATCGACCAGGCCCTCGTAGTAGAACGGCGCCGGGGCGAAGATCATCTCGAGGTCGGGCAGGTCCAGCTCGGGCCTGCTGCGTACGAATCCGTACGCCTCACCGACATTGGAGGTGAGCATGCCGCGATGCCGGATCAGGTAGTCGAGCAGCTGGCGTGGCTTCTCGGCCGCGAACAGCGAATCGCCGGCCACCCCGTAGCCGACGCCGGTGACGAGATGATCCTGCAGGTTCGCGCCCACCTCGGGCGCGTGCCGGAGGGCACGAATGCCATGCCGCGCCAATTCATCTCGATCGCCGATGCCCGAAAGCATGAGCAGCTGCGGGCTGTTGATCGCGCCACCGCACAGCACCACCTCGCGCCGCGCGGTGACCGTGTGCGGGCCGCCGCCCTGGTGGTATTCGACGCCGACCGCCTGCGTTCCCTCGAACAGCACGCGGGTGGCCAGCGCTTCGCTGCGGATCGTCAGGTTCGGCCGCCGCATCGCGGGCCGCAGGTACCCGTCCGCGGTGCTCCAGCGCCTGCCGCCGTGCTGGGTGACCATGGTCTCGCTGAAGCCTTCCGGCTCCGGCCGATTCGGCGGCTCGACCTGGAAACCCGCCTCCCGCACCGCGGTCAGGTATGCGGCGGTCAGCGCGCGCGGACTGCGTTGCCGCGAGATGTGCAAAGGCCCGTTGGCGCCCTCGTCGGGATACTGTGCGTCCTCGACATTTTCGATCCGCCGGAACTGCTCGACGGCGGCCGCGAAACCCCACTCCTGGCCGGCCAGCAACGCCCACTCGTCGTAGTCGGCGCGGAAACCGCGCACCCACATCATCGCGTTCATCGATGAGGAGCCGCCGAACATCTTGCCGCGCGGCCAATAGATCTGCCGGTTCTTCAGCTCCGGCTGCGGCTCGGTGAGATAGTCCCAATCCACCTCGGAGCGAAAGAGTTTCGCGAATCCGGCGGGAATATGCGCGAATTTGTTCTTGTCGGCGGGTCCTGCCTCCAGCAGCACCACCGAGGTATTCGGATCGGCACTGAGCCGATTCGCCAGCACCGCTCCCGCGGATCCGGCGCCGACGATCACGTAGTCCGCGGTAAGGCCACCTGGTTGCACAGTCCCACTCCGATCTATGACGCCTACGGCAAAGATACGAGGCGGAGCTGGGCCGGGGTTCGATTTCGGCGCAACCGGGCACAAGTCATCGGCTACGGTTCCTTTACTGATCTTGTCGGCCGCCGATAAAGTAACGACTCGAGTGGCGCCAGTCACAAAACGATCGATCGGTCGTATTGGCTTGGTAATCTCTGTTGAGACCATTCGGTTCCCTTTGATCGAGAGGCTGTGATGGATATGAACGACGAGGGCCGCGCGCGCAAGATCGCGATGATCGAACAGTTCTACGAGTTCATCTCGGCAACGGAGTACGAGAAGCTGTACGAGCTGTGCACCGACGATGTGCGGATGTCGATTCCGTACCAGCTGCCCGGCTTCCCGAATCATGGCGAGGGCAAAGAGAATCTGCGCCAATTGAACGGCGCGATGGACCGGTACAGCTCCACCGCGCAAACGGTGGTCAAGGTCGAGCCCATGTTGAACCCGGACAGTTTCCTGGTGGAGGTCAAGGGCGACATGGTCGTTCGGGATACCGGCAGGCCGTACCGCAACGACTATCTCAATATCTTCCGATTCCGCGACGGCAAGATCGCCGAGTGGGTCAGCTACCACGATCCGGTGCGTCAGCTCGTCGCGTTCGGCTTCACCGAACTGCCGGTACCCGCCGAGTCCTGATCGTGCGGCCCGGCGGTGTCGAGCGGACTATTTCAGGATGAGTAACGCGGACTTCTCGATGCGGTCGGCGATTTCCGAATAGGACGCGTAGCCCATGCCCGCTCGCACGAGGGCGCCCGCGTAGAGCAACTCGAGTGACTCGACGACATCCGGGTCCGCGTCGGTGCCGAGGGCGCGGATGAGCCGCTTGCGGATCTCGGCGCCGATGCGGCCGCGCAAGTGCACCACATCGGGATCGCGGCCGAGCAGTGCGCTGGTCACCGCGCCGGACAGTTCCTGTTCGTCGGCCACCAGCATGGCGATGGTCCGCAGTTCGGCGACCACCCGCACGGTCGGGTCCGCGTCCTCGCTGACCGGGGACGGCGCGGAAATCAAACGCCGCC
This sequence comes from Nocardia sp. NPDC051321, assembly GCF_044455225.1. Classification (NCBI taxonomy): domain Bacteria; kingdom Bacillati; phylum Actinomycetota; class Actinomycetes; order Mycobacteriales; family Nocardiaceae; genus Nocardia; species Nocardia sp. NPDC051321. The sequence continues at coordinate 212,825 of NZ_JBITEM010000010.1, forward strand.
AGAAGATCTCGGCGACCAGGTGCTCCTTCGAGGAGAAATAGGTGTACGCGGTCGCCGCGCCGACCCCCGCCGCGGCCGCGACCATCCGGATTGTCATGCCCGCGAACCCTTCGCGGGCAAGCACTTCCACCGCCGACCTGGTGAGCTTGTCGACGGTGTCGGCCTGTTTCCCGGACAGCCTGCGGCGGGTCGCCTCGAGAATGACGGAATCGGGTTCGGACATGTGTCTGGATACTACTCAGTTCTTCGCCGCGGCGAGGCCGGCCCGTCGGCCGTAGAAGCTGCCGTCACCCAGCGACGCTCCGCTCACGTACCCGCCCGCGCACAGCCCGGAGGTGCAGCGCCCGGCGGCGAACAGGCCGGGGATGGGCTCGCCGGAGACGTGCAGTACCCGCGAATCCAGGTCGGTGCGCAGCCCGCCGAGCGTGAAACCCGCGGTGAATCCGCGCATGTCGAACGCTGCCAGCGAACCACGCAGCGGCCGAACCCATTCCGGCTTCTTGCCGAGCAGTGGGTCCTTGCCGTCGGCGGCGTGCAGGTTGTAGCAGTCGACGGTGGCCTGCAGCGCGAGAGTGGGCAGGCCCATGTCGCTTTCGAGTTCGGCCACGGTTTCGGCGGCCCAGGTCGGTGGCTGCCGGAAGAACGGAGTGGAGGTCTCGGTGGCCAGCCCGGCTTCGTAGGACGCCTCGTCGATCACGAGAAAGGCCTGGTTCTCCTGTTGGATGAGGGTCGCCTGGCCGATGCGGCCCGGGTAGGTGTCCTCGGCGATGAATCGCTGGCCGCGCCCGTTGACCAGGATGCCGCGCGCCATCAGCTGCGGGTCGCCGAAGAAGGCCACCTCGGTCGCGTCCATGTGCGCCAGCTCCGCGCCGAGGGCCTGCGCGACGCGGATGCCGATGCCGTCGTGCTCCTCGATCGCGGCCGCGGGCCTGCCGATCAGGCGCGGTGCGTAGCCCTCGATCATCTGCTGGTGGTAGGCGAAACTGCCGGTGGCCAAGACGATGCCGCGGTCCGCGCGGATCGCCACCTCCTTGCCGTACCGCTTGGCGATCACTCCGACGACGCGATCGTCGTCGTCCAGCACGAGCCGGCCGAGCCGCAGATCGTATTCGACTCGGACACCGAGGGATTCGGCGGTTTCGGCGAGCGGTTTCATCAGCATATAGCCGCCGCTCTTGCGGCCGATCTTCTTGTCCGCCATCTGCGGAACATGGCCGCGCGGTGCCGGTTTCGCGATCGCGTTGAACGGCGCGGCGTTCTCGCCGCCGGAGTACATCAGCCCCTCGTCGTGCGGCGGCTCCCAGCCCGGCTCGCCCCAGAAGGCCTCGCGGAACGGCACGCCGTTGGCGACCAGCCAGTTGTAGTGCTCGACGCTGCCGCGGGCGTAGTCGGCGATCTTGGCCTTGTCGACGCCGGGGCCGAGGGCCGCGAGCAGGAAGGTCTCCATGTTCTCCGGCGTGTCCTCAAAGCCGAGCGCCTGTTGCAGCGGGGTGCCGCCGCCGAGGTAGATGAAGCCGCCCGCCATCGCGGCCGCGCCGCCCCAGCCGCCGGTGCGTTCCAGGATCAGCACGTCGGCGCCAGCGCGGGCCGCCTCGATCGCGGCGCACACCCCGGCGATGCCGTAACCCGCGACGACGACGTCGGCCTGGTGGTCCCATTCGGTGACGCCGCTCGCACGCAGCGGGCGAAGGGTGTTGGCATCAGACATGTTTCGGGTCCTTCACTCGGTGCGATCGGATTGCTGCTGACGGGCGGCCTTTTTTTGCTGCGCCACAATGGTGCCAACCAACAGGTCGAGTTTGGTGCCGTTCGGCCAACCTACGTAGTGGCAGAGGAAGACCGCGATCTCGTGTAGTTGCTCCTCGGTCAGTTCCTCGTTGCGCAGCGCGGCGCCGATCTGGATGCCCGCGGTGTCGATGGCGCCCTGAGCGGTAAGCGCGCCGAGCAGGATCAGCCGCCGGTCCCGGATGGACAGGGCGGGCCGCGACCAGATGTCGGCGAAGAGGTGATCGGCGGTGACGGCGAAGTGGCTGCCGGGGTAGTCCTGGAACTCGGTGCCGTACACCTCGGCCATCTTGGCCAGGCCGCGCTCGCGTACGGAATCGTTGTCGGTCATGAGGTTTGCCTTTCGGAGGCGCCGACGCCGAGCCCCGGCCCGAGGTGTTCGAGCGCGAGTTCGGCCAGCGGGAGTGCGATGTCGAGCCGGGCGCCGAGGTCGATGGCCAGGCTCAGGTCCTTTTCGCCGAGGTCACGCACGTGTCGCAGGATCGGCAGCCAGAAGTCGCCCTCCTCGATCGGCGCGGTGCGGTCGCGCAGCATGATGGCGCCGGGGCCGCCGGTGACGGCGTCGGAATGACGGACCACCTTGCCGAGTAGCGTGATATCGAGTCCGGCGGCCTCGGCCAGCCGTTGCGCCTCGGTCGTCGCGGCGAACGCGATGAAGTGGACCAGGTTGCGCGCCAATTTCATTCGGGTTCCGGCGCCGACCGGTCCGGCGTGCACGACCAGATCGGCGAAGCAGCCGAACGGCGGCTGAACCTGCTCGAATGCCGTGTCGCTACCGCCGACCATGACCGCGAGGGTGCCCTTTTTCGCCCCCGGTGCACCGCCGCTGATCGGCGCGTCGACGAATTCGACACCGTGCGTGGTGCATTCGGCGGCCAGTGCCTCGGCGGTCAGGTCGCTGATCGTCGAGTGCACCGCGACCACGGTTCCCGGTGCGGCACTGCGCAATAGACCGTCGGGGCCGGTGAGGACGTCGCGCACCTGGGCGTCGTTCACCACCGCGACCGAGATGATCGTTGCGCGTTCGGCGACCTCGGCGGGGGATAGGGCGGCATCGGCACCGGCCTCGGTATAGCGCTGCAATGCCTCGGCTCGCACGTCGCACACCGTCAGGCCGCCCGGCCAGTCGAGCAGCCGCTTGGCCATCGGCGCGCCCATGGCGCCGAGTCCGATGAAGCCGATCCTCGGTTCGGTCACGAGCGGAACACCTGTCCGCCATCGACATTGAAGATCTGCCCGGTGACCCAGCTCGCCTCGTCGGACAGCAGGTACAGGCACGCGCCGACCAGGTCGGCCGGGGTCCCCATCCGTTTGAGCGGCAACCGGTTCACCATGTCCTCGACGATGGCCTGCGGCGTCACCGCCTTGGTGGCGTCGGTATCAATGGGACCCGGTGCGATGGCGTTGATTCGGATGTTGGAGCCGCCGAGCTCGAACGCCAGCTGCTGGGTCAGGCCGTTGATGCCGACCTTGGCCAGGCCGTAGAAGCTGGCGTAGGTCCATGCGGCGGTAGACGATTGGTTGACGATCGAGCCGCCCGCCTTGCGCATGTGCGGCCAGACGGCGCGGGTCATGTTCAACGCGCCGTCCATGTTCACGCTCATGAACTTCTTGTAATAGTCCCACGGCACGGTGAGCAGCAGGTTGAGCTTCATCTCGCCGTAGATGGCGGCGTTGTTGACGAGGTGGTCGATGCCGCCGAACTCGGCGACCGTCAATTCGGCCAGCGCCGAAGCGGATTCGGGGTCGGACACGTCGACCTGACCGAACAGCGCGGTGCCGCCGTCGGCGGTGATCTTCGCCACCGTTTCCTGCCCGCCCTCGATATTTTTGTCGGCGACAACGACTTTCGCGCCCTCGGCGGCCAGCGCGGCGGCGTACGCGGCACCGATGCCCTGTGCGGCACCGGTGACGATGACGGATTTTCCCGCGAAACGGGCCATGACGGTGTGCTCCTCTTATCCAGCGGTCGCGATCAGCTTGGTTTCCAGGTATTCCTCGAACCCGGCGATGCCCATCTCCCGGCCGATGCCGGACTGCTTGTAGCCGCCGAAGGGGGCGTCGGCGGCGTACCAGACGCCGCCGTTGACGCTCAATGTCCCGGTGCGGACGCCGTTGGCGACGTGGCGGATTCGCTTGGGATCGGTGCCCCAGACCGAGCCGGACAGGCCGTAGGGGGAGTCGTTGGCGAGCCGGATGGCGTCGTCGTCGCCGTCGTGGGGGATGACGACCAGCACGGGGCCGAAGATCTCCTCGCGGGCGACGGTCGCGGTGTTGGGCACGTCCGCGATCAGTGTCGGCTCGATGAAGAAGCCGCGCTCCAGGTTCTTCGGCCTGCCGCCCCCGACCACGATGCGGCCGCCTTCCGACCGCGCTATATCCAGGTAGTGCTCGACCCTGGCACGTTGCCGTTCGGAGATGAGTGGCCCGCACACGGTTCGCGAGCCGGCCGGATCGCCCGGCTTGATCCCGGCGATGGTCGCGGCGGCGGCCTGCACCGCCTCGTCGTAAGCCGCGCGGGGAACGAGCAGCCTGGTGCTGAGCGCGCAGCCCTGTCCGGCGTGCACGCACACCGAAAACGCCGCCACCGCACAGGCTCCCGCGATATTCGCGTCGTCGAGCACGATAAAGGCCGATTTGCCGCCCAGTTCCAGGAAGGCCTTCTTGAGTGTCGTTGCGGCACCGCGCATCACCGCGCGACCGGTCTGCGTCGAACCCGTGAAGCTGATCAGGTCGACCAGGGGATGCTCGGTGAGTTGGGTACCGAGCCCGTGGTCGGCGGAGGTCACGATGTTCACCACACCGGCCGGGATGTCGGTCTCCTCGGCAAGGATCGCGCCGACGGCCGCCGCGCACCACGGTGTGTCGGGAGCGGGCTTGAGCACCACCGTGTTTCCGGCCGCCAGCGCGGGTCCGAGCTTGGCGAAGGTGATCTGGTGCGGGAAGTTCCACGGGGTGATCGCGCCGACCACCCCGACGGGCTCGCGGCGCAGCACCCGGCGGGTCTTGATGCCCATCGGCTCCGCGACCCCGAGATCGGTTTCCCAGCTGTAGTTTTCGGCCAGCGTGGCGGAGTACGCGAGGTCGGCGATCGGGCCTTCCAGCTGCGGTCCGCGGGTGAACATGGCAGGCGCGCCCGCCTCGGCGATGGTGAGCTCGCGCAGCTCCTCGGTGTGCGATTGCAGTGCGGTGCGCAGTTGTTCGAGGCAGCGCGCGCGGAAGGCGTGGTCGCGGGACCAGTCGGTCGCGTCGAACGCGGTGCGGGCCGCTGCGACGGCCGCGTCCATGTCGGCGGCGTTCGCGTTCGCGGCGTGCCCGAGGACCTCCTCGGTCGCCGGATTCACGGTCGCGAAGACCCCGTCGCCGCCCTCGACGAGCTTGCCGCCGATGAGCACGCGTGCGCCGTCGGCGGGCAGGAGATTGGTCATGCGGTTCTCCGATGCTGTCTGGACACGTGTTCGGAATATAGTCGGGGGCCGCGATTTATCGCAAGAACAGGTTCTAACTCCGCCAGTCTGGGCCAGCTGCCGCGCGGTCGCGATGGAATCTCGGCGGTTTCCGGGCGAGTCGGCCGGATTGTGCGCAATGGTGTTGGTAGTGCACTGGAAACGTTGTCGGAGGTGGGTGCCGATGGTACTGTCCAGACACATGTCCAGCTATCTGTCGCCCGCTAGTTCGATAGGCGTTATCGCTCGGGGGAACTTGTTCTCGAATGTGGGGTGGGTGTAATGACGGCCGCGTTGGAACCCTTGACGTTCGATCCCTATGACTATCGGTTCCACGAGGACCCGTATCCGACGTATCACCGGTTACGCACCGAAGCGCCGCTGTACTACAACGCCGACCTGGATTTCTGGGCATTGTCGCGGCACGCCGACGTCACCAACGGATTCCGGGACAGCGCGCGGCTGTCGAGTGCCAACGGCGTTTCCCTTGATCCGGCGGCGTGGGGTCCGCACGCGCACCGGGTGATGTCGTTCCTCGCCATGGACGATCCGCGGCACCTGCGCATGCGCAGGCTGGTCTACAAGGGGTTCACGCCGAAGCGGGTAGCCGAAATGCAGGGCCGGATCAAGGAATTGACCCTGTCCTACCTCGAACCAGCCATCTCCACCGGATCTTTCGACTGGATCGACGAGGTCGCGGGCAAGCTGCCGATGGACGTCATCTCCGAGCTGATGGGCGTCCCAGCGAGCGACCGCGCCGAAATCCGCAGGCTCGCCGACCTTGTCGTGCATCGCGACGACGGGGTGCTCGACATACCGAAGGCGGCCGTCGAGGCGTCGATCAAGCTGCTCACCTACTACACCGAGATGGTGGCCGAGCGCAGGCGCGCGCCGAGCGCCGATCTGACCTCGGCGCTGCTGGACGCCGAAGTCGACGGCGACACACTGTCCGACGAGGAGATCATCGGCTTCCTGTTCCTGATGGTGGTCGCGGGCAACGAGACCACGACGAAGCTGCTCGGCAACGCGCTGTACTGGGGCGCCCGGAACCCGGGGGAGTACGCCAAGGTCGCGGTGGAGCCCGCCCATGTGCCGGATTGGGTGGAGGAGACGCTGCGCTACGACACCTCCAGTCAGGTGATCGCGCGCTCCGCCACCGTCGACCTCGACTATTACGGCGACACCGTGCCCGCGGGCGCCAAGGTGCTGCTGCTGATCGGCTCGGCGAACCGTGATCCCGCCGTGTTCGACGACGGCGACACCTACCGGATAGACCGCGCCGACAAGGCCGGGCTGGCGAGTTTCGGTGCGGGCGTGCACTACTGCCTCGGCGCGCACCTGGCTCGGCTGGAGGCCGCGGTCGCGTTGCGCGAATTCGCCTGCCGGGTGCGGTCGTACGCCGTGGTCGAAACGGGCATCGTGCGCGTGCACTCGTCGAACGTGCGCGGCTTCGCCAAGCTGCCGATCGTTGTGGAGGCGAGCTAGTGCCCCGTTTCGCACCTCATCCGGCCCGCCGTCCAGTGCTGGTCGCGGGCGCGTCGTCGGGCATCGGCGCCGCCACCGCGGCCGCACTGGCCGAGCTCGGGTATCCGGTCGCGCTCGGCGCGCGCCGGGCCGACCAGTGCGCGGAACTGGCGGACAAGATTCGGGCCAACGGTGGCGAGGCTTTCGCGCACCGGTTGGATGTCACCGATGCGGCGTCGATCGACGAATTCGTCACCGCGGCAGAAGATGCGGTCGGCCCCATCGAGATTCTGGTCTCCAGCGCCGGGGACATCGAGTTCGCGCCGGTGCACGAGATGGATCCGGAGCGGTTCCTGAATCAGGTTCAGGTGCATCTGGTCGGTGCGCATCGGCTGGTGCACCGGGTGCTGCCGGGCATGCTCGACCGGCAGCGCGGTGACGTCGTGCTGATCAGCTCGGACTGCGCGCCCGAGCCGCGACCGCGCACCGGTGCCTACAGCGCGGCCAAAGCGGGCTTGGAGGCCATGGCGTCGCAGATGCGAATGGAGTTGGAAGGCAGCGGGATCCGGGCCTCGCTGGTGCGCCCCGGTCCAACGCTCACCGGCATGGGGATGAACTCCACCCCGGAGGTCATCGGGCCGCTGCTGGAGTCATGGAAGGACTGGGGATTCGCCCGGCATCCGAACATGCTGCGCCCGGCGGACCTTGCCGCCGCGGTGGCCGCGGTGGTGTCGACGCCGCGCGGCGCGCATCTCGTGCTCGTCGAGGTCCAGCCGGAGGCTCAGGTGCGGGATCGGTCGAAAGAACAAGGCGGGAGCCAACAGTGAGAGTCGTCGCGGATCTGGACCTGTGCCAGGGGCATGCCGTGTGTCAGGACGAAGCGCCGGACGCGTTCCGAGTGCCCAAGCGAGGCAAGGTGGAAATCCTGGTCGACACGCCGGACCCGGCGAACCGGGCCGACATCGACCGGGCCATCCATTACTGCCCGACGCAAGCACTGTCGATCGCTCCCACGGAAGGTGCTCGGTAATGACAGGTTTCGCGCGTGACGAGCTGGACGAAATGGTTCGGCGCTGGCTGATCGAGAACCAGCGCTGCGAGGAGAAGGGCGATTGGACACCCTTAGCGGAGATGTACACCGAGGACGCCACGTACGGCTGGAACTACGGCCCGACCCAGGAATTCATGGCCGTGGGCCGCGACGAGATCCGTGCGCTCGCCCTCGGCCAGGAGATGCAGGGGCTCGACGGGTGGACCTATCCGTACCAGGAGTTCGTCATCGATGACCGTCAAGGCACCGTCATCGGCTTCTGGAAGCAGGTGTCGGAGGTGAAGCGGCCGGACGGACGGCACTATTCGCCGGAGGGCATCGGCGGCAGTTGGTTCCGTTACGGCGGCGACTTCCAATGGTCCTGGCAGCGTGACTTTTTCGACTTCGGCAATGTGTCGCACATGTTCATGGAGATGATCACCGGCAAGGTACTGCCCAAGGGCATGCAGGAGCGCATCGAACGGTCGGTGGCCGGGCCGCTGCCTGGGTGGTATCCGGTCGGTGAATCGCCGGCCTCGCTGTGGTGAAAGCCATGTCGGGGAGCAACTTCGAGCAGCTGTCGCGGGCACAGCTCGCCGCATTGCTGCCCGAACTGCTGCTGTGCGGGCACTTGATCGACCGGTCCGGCATGGCGCACACCATCGCGGCGTTCGGCCGCGAGGGGATGACGGCCGTCGCGATCGAGGAGTGGCAGCTCGCCAGTCCGGTCTACACCCGGCGCATGCAGCGGGCGTTCGGGTTCACCGGCGACGACGTGGTCACCATCTTCAAGGGATTGCAGCTCGATATCGGCGCCCCACCGCAATTCATGGACTTCCGGTTCCGCGTCGAGGATCGTGACCACGGCGAATTCTGGCTCGACCACTGTGGCGCGCTCCTCGATGTGGAGCCGATGGGCGACGATTTCGTGGTCGCGATGTGCCACGACATCGAGGATCCGACCTTCGACGCCACCGCCCTGGCCACCAACCCGCACGCGCAGGTCCGGCCGATTCATCGGCCGCCGCGCCGACCGGCGGACCGGAAGCCCATGTGCGCGTGGACGGTAACCATCGACGCGGCGCACGTCCCGCCGCCGGTGCCGCCGAACTCCGACGCGATGGCGGCTACCGCGGCCGCGCGGCTGGTGCTCGCCGACATCGACCCGGCCGATGACGGTCGGCACGACTACGCGGGACCGCTACTGAGTGACCTTCGGTTCGCGGACTTCTCGAAGTCGGCGCTGGTGCGGATGGCGGACGAGGTGTGCCTGCAACACCATCTGCTGACGCTCGGTTTCCTGATCGCGCTGCGTTCCCGGCTCGATCCGGCCGCGGCGATCCAGGTGTGCCGCAAGCAATTCGCGGGCATTGCCGGGCTCACCGCCGAACGGCTTTGCAAGGCACTGGAGCTCGGCGATGACATGGCCGCGCTGGCCAACGTGCTTCGCCTGCATCCGGCCTGGAACCCGTTGGCCTACACGGGCATCGGCGTCCTCGAAACCGAGGGCAACGTCCAGCTGACGATCGCACGCGACAGCGGTGCCGAGACCGACGGTTCCTGGCCCGCACTGGTCGGTGCCGATCACCTCGCACCCATCGACGCGATGGCTCGCGCGGTGAACCCTCGATTCGCCGTCCGCACGGTCGATTCCACCGAAGCACAGCTGACCATCGAGATCGGCCGCGCGGATCAGCCCTTCCGTGAGTCGAACGAGGTCGCACTGACCCGATTCAGCACCGGCGCCGCCTTTGCCTTCACCGACCGCGGCATCCCCTTGCCGCTGACGGTGGTGTGAGAAGTATCGAGAGAGTGAATTACCGTGGCACGTAACTTCGCCGACCTGTTCGAGCATTCCGTCGACGCCATGCCCGATCGCGTGGCACTGCTCGCGGGCGAGCGCCGCCTGACCTTCGCGGAGGTCGACACGCGCGCGAATCGGCTTGCCGCGCACCTGATGTCCGCGGGTATTCGAGCGGGCACCCACGTCGGATTCCAGATGCACAACGGCATCGAGACCATGGAGACGCTGCTCGCCTGCTTCAAGGTGCGGGCGGTCCCCATCAATATCAACTATCGCTACGGCGTCGAGGAACTGCGCTATGTCTACGACAACGCCGACCTGCGGGCGCTGATCTACCACGCCGCCTACGCGCCCGCGGTGCACGAGGCGGCGGCGCAGGTCCGGTCGTTGCGGCACCGGATCGTGGTACACGACGACCTCGCCGACATCGAATCGCCGGTCGACGCCGTGCATTACGAGGACGCGCTCGCCGCGGGTGCCACCGAGCGCGACTTTCCGCGGCGCAGCGCCGACGACCTGTTCATGATGTACACCGGCGGCACAACGGGCCTACCGAAGGGCGTGATGTGGCGCCAGGAAGACATGTGGCGGGTGCTCGGCGGTGGCATCGACTTCTACACCGGAGTGCCGGTGTCCGACGAATACGAGCAGTCCCGCGTCGGCGCGCAAGGGGAGCAGAGCACCTGGTTCGTGCTGCCGCCGCTGATCCACGCGGCCGCCATGATGCCGACCTTTGCCGCGCTGTGGTCGGGCAACGCGGTGCTGTTCGAGCCGCGATTCGACGCGAATCGGGTGTGGCAGGCGGTGGCTCGGCACCGGCCGCAGGTCATGGTCATCACCGGCGACGCCATGGCGCGGCCGCTGCTCGACGCCTACCGGGCCGCGCCGGTCGACGCGTCGGGGCTGCTCGCCATCGGCTCGGGTGCCGCGCTGCTTTCGCAACCGGTGAAGAACGAACTCCTGGAACTGTTTCCGTCGGTGGTCGTCACCGACTCGATCGGCTCGTCGGAAACCGGTTTCGGCGGAATGGGTTTCGCGCAGAAAGACGACAACCCCGGTCGAGGGCCCCGGGTGCAGACCGGGCGCGGTTCGATCGTGGTCGACGACGACGGACGTCCGGTGCGGCCCGGCGAGGAAGGGTGGCTGGCGAAGAACGGATCGGTGCCGCTCGGTTACTACAAGGACCCGGTCAAGACGGGCAAGCTGTTCAAGACGGTCGACGGTGTGCGCATCGTGGTCACCGACGATCGCGCGCGGATCGAGCGGGACGGGTCGGTGACGCTGCTCGGTCGCGGCAACATGGTCGTCAATACCGGCGGCGAGAAGGTGTTCGTCGAAGAGGTCGAGGGCGTGCTGAAGGCCCACCACGGGATCTACGACGCGGTGGTGGTCGGCGTCCCGCACGAGCGGTGGGGCTGGCAGGTCGCCGCCGTGGTCTCGGCAGTCGGGTCGATCGATTTCGCGGCACTGGACAGGCACGTGCGCAAGCATCTCGCCGGGTACAAGGTTCCCAAGCGGGTCTGGCTGGCCGATGTCATTGCCCGAGCGCCCAGCGGCAAACCGGACTATCGCTGGGCCAAGTACTACACCGCGCGGCGTGCGCCGGACTATCACGCGGACTGACCCATGAGACTGTGCGAACGGCCACGCCAGGCAATAGGAACGTGTTCTAATTCGATGCGAGCACCCGGCCCGATACCTGCGGCGATTCCGCACGTCATGGAGGAGTCCCATGCGAGAGCGAAGCGAATGCCAGCGCGCGGTGCGCGCGCCGGAACCGAGCGTTAGCGGGGGACAGGCATGACCACGAAGTGTCCGACGGCGGCGCTGCCCGCGCGGATCACCGGCGCACTGATCGAACGGCTGACCGGACTGGTCGCCGCGGGCGGTTCCGTCGCGCCGTACTCGATGACGGAGGTCTACACCGGCGCTGCGGTCGGCGAGCTCCCACAGTCCGCGCCGGACGACGTCGTCGCGGCGGTCGCGACTGCCCGTGCGGCCCAACCGGAATGGGCCGCGCTGCCGCTACGTGAGCGGCTGCGAGTCTTCGAGCGGATGCACGAATTGGTCCTCACCGAGGTCGAAACCATCGCCGATCTCATCCAGCTCGGCTGCGGCAAGACCCGCCGGATGGCCGTCGAAGAATCGTGCGACGTGCCCATGGTCATCAGCCACTACCTGAAAACCGCACGCCGCGTGCTGCGTTCGAAGCGCCGCGGTGGCGCGATGCCGATCGTGACCACCTCGACCGAACAACACCGGCCCAAGGGTCTGGTTGCGGTGATCGCGCCGTGGAATTTCCCGTTCGCGATCGCGCTGTCCGACGCGATGCCCGCGCTGATGGCGGGCAACGGGGTAATCCTCAAGCCGGACAACAAGACCGCGCTGTGCGTCCTCTACGGCGTCGAGCTGCTGCATCGCGCAGGCCTGCCGCGCGGGCTCGTGCAGGTGGTGTGCGGTGAGGGGCCCGATATCGGCCCAAGCCTGATCGACAACGTGGACTTCGTCATGTTCACCGGCTCGACCGCCACCGGGCGCGTGGTCGGCGAACAGGCCGGGCGCAACCTGATCGGCTGCAGCCTCGAGCTCGGCGGCAAGAATCCGATGCTCGTGCTCGCCGACGCGAACCTCGACGAAGCGATCGCCGGGGCGGCCTTCGCGGTCTTCGCCAACTCGGGGCAGGCGTGCATGCACATCGAGCGGATCTATGTGCAGCGCAGTCGCTTCGACGAGTTCGTGCGCGGATTGGTCGCTGCCGCTGACGAATTGAACAGTAAAATCGGTGCCGCCTACGACTACACGCCGGAATTCGGCTCGCTGGTGTCGGTGCAGCACCGGGATCGGGTCGCCGCGCACGTCGATGACGCCCGCGCCAAGGGTGCCACCGTGCTGACCGGTGGCAAGGTGCGACCCGACATCGGTCCCGCGTTCTACGAGGCCACCGTGCTCACCGGCGTCACTCCGGAGATGACGCACGCGACCCTGGAGACCTTCGGCCCGGTGGTGAGCGTCTACCCGTTCGACGACGAACAGGAAGCCATCCGGCTCGCCAACGACACCGACTACGGCCTGAACGCGAGCGTGTGGAGCCGAGACCTGGCGCGCGCCAACCGCATTGCCGCCCAGCTGCAGGCTGGCAATATCAACATCAACGACGGGTTCGTGGCGACCTACGCGGCCAAGGGCACGCCGTCGGGTGGGGTGAAGCAGTCCGGGGTCGGGACGCGACACGGCGATCAGGGCCTGCTCGAGTACACCGACACGGTCAACGTCGGCGTGCTCAAGCGTCAGGTGATGTCGGCCCGCGCGGGGCAGCCGTACGAGAAGCAATTGAAGATCACGCTGATGTCCCTGCGGCTGATGCGCCGAACAAGGCTGCGCTGAGGCGCGGTTCGCAGTACCCACCTGAGGAGGTAGCCGTGGCGACACCGTCGTTGCCGGCCGGATTCGACTTCACCGATCCGGCGCTCTGGGAGACGCGAAGGCCCATCGAGGAATTCGCGATGCTGCGCCGGACCGCGCCGGTCTGGTGGAACCCGCAGGCCGATGACCACTCCGGTGGGTTCCGGGACGGCGGCTACTGGGTGGTGAGCACCCTCGCTGACGTCAAGGAGATCTCGCGCAATTCGGAACTGTTCTCCTCCGAGCGAAAAGGCTCGATCATCCGGCCGTCCGACGCGACAACGCCGGAGCAGTCGGCGGCGGCGAGCGTGCTGCTGGTGAACATGGATCCGCCGAAGCACTCGAAATTCCGGAAGATCATCACGAAGGGTTTTACGCCGCGCGCGGTCGAGGGATTGCGCGCGGCATTGACCGAACGAGCGCATGCCATTGTGCACGAGGCGAAAAAATCGGGCGGCGGAAACTTCGTCGAACAGGTCGCGTGCGAGCTGCCATTGCAGGCGATCGCCGAGCTCATCGGCGTACCGCAGGCCGACCGGCGCAAGCTGTTCGACTGGTCGAATCAGATGCTCAGCTACGACGACCCGGATTACGGCGATCCCGCGCTCGCCTCCGCCGAAATCCTCGGCTATGCCTGGAATATGGCCGAGCAGCGGCGCGGTGCCCCGGCGGGGGATATCGTGTCCGAACTCGTGCACGCCGACGTCGACGGCGAGTCGCTCGGCTCCGACGAATTCGGTTTCTTCGTGATCCTGCTTTCGGTGGCGGGCAACGAAACAACACGCAATGCCATCACGCACGGCATGAAAGCCTTCGTCGACAATCCGGAGCAATGGGAGCTGTATCAGCAGCGGCGCCCACGCACCGCGCCCGACGAGATCGTCCGCTGGGCCACGCCGGTGACGGCGTTCCAGCGCACCGCAACCGCCGATACCGAGCTCGGCGGCACCCAGATCCGGCAGGGTGAGCGGGTCGGTCTGTTCTACGGTTCGGCCAACTTCGACGAGGACGCGTTCACCGATCCGTTCACCTTCGACATCTCGCGCGACCCCAATCCGCATGTCGGATTCGGCGGCACCGGCGCGCACTACTGTGTCGGCGCGAACCTGGCCCGACTCGAAATCGACCTCATGTTCAACGCCATCGCCGACGCCATGCCCAAGATCACTCAGGTGGCCGATCCGGTACGGTTGCGATCGGGGTGGATCAACGGAATCAAGAATTGGCAGGTCCGATACGAATGAATCTTCGAGACGTACCGCTGCAGACACTGAGCGGCGAATCCGCGACGCTGTCCGAGCTGGTCGGCGACAAAGTGGTACTGCTGGTCAACGTGGCCTCCAAATGTGGGCTGACGCCGCAGTACACCGGACTCGTCGAATTGCAGAAGTCCTACGGCCCGCGCGGTTTCAGCGTGGTCGGTGTGCCGAGCAATCAGTTCATGGGCCAGGAACCCGGCACCGCCGAGGAGATCCAAGAGTTCTGCTCGACCACCTACGGCGTCGACTTCCCGCTGCTGGCGAAGACCGATGTCAACGGCGAAAACCAGCACCCGCTGTATGAAACTTTGGTCGAAATCGCCGACGCCGACGGCGCGGCAGGCGACGTCCAATGGAACTTCGAGAAGTTCCTGATCGACCGCGACGGCAAGGTGGCAGGCCGCTTCCGCCCCACCGTCACCCCCGACGCGGCCGCACTCGTCACCGCCATCGAATCTTTGCTCTGAGTGCACACTTTCGAGGCCCGTCCACCCGGACGGGCCTCGAACCATGTTCGGAGGCGCTCGAATTCGCCGCGACGGCATGCTGTGCGGGTTTGCACTATGTGCATGCATGATCGAGCCATGGGGCAGTTGACATGGGCCACTGGGCCTTCCTGGAAGGCGACACGGTGGTAGGAATCGGCCACCTTCGCCCGTCCTGGGAACTCCCCGGCGACCTCCCCGAAATCGGCTGGTACCTCAGCCCGATCCATGGCGGACGCGGCCTGGCCACCGAGGCCGCGGCCGCCCTACTCCAGCACGGCCTCATCAACCTAGGCCTGACCTCGGTATGGGCTCTGGTCCACGCTGACAACAAACCCAGCCTCAATCTCGCCGCACGCCTAGGGTTCCTACTCGTCGGCACCGGCTTCCACTACGGCGCCGACCACCGCGTCCACGTAGCCCTGCCCTGACCGCCGGATCCCGCAGAGTCGCTGGGGATTCTCAGGTGCGACGGGTTAGAGGGGCGCGGAGGCCGAGGTGGTGGCGGAGGGTGGTGCCGGTGTATTCGGTGCGGTAGACGCCGCGTTCTTGGAGTTCGGGGACCAGCCAGTCGACGATTTCGTCTAAGCCGGTGGGGATGAGGTAGGGCGAGATGTTGAAGCCGTCTACCGCGCCCTGGCGGACCCAGCGGGCCAGTTCGTCGGCCACCTGGGCGGGGGTACCTGCGAAGCCGGAGCGTTCGGTGGTGGCGATGACTGTCTCACGGAGGGAAAGGTTTTCGGCCTCTGCGCGGGTGCGCCATGCGCGGGCGATGGCGTGCGGGTCCTGGCCATGCCGGGGGGAGCCTCGGGTTTCGGAGATGGGGCGGTGTTCGGGGTCTTCTTTCGGGAGCGGGCCATCGGGGTCGAGGTGGGAGAGGTCGCGGCCCCAGACCTGGCCGGCCAGGGAAAGGGCGGTCTGGCCGGTGTATTGGCCGTTCTTTACCCAGCGGACCTTCTCTTCGACCTCGGATTCTTTCTCCGCCAATACGATCTGGGTGCCGGGCAGAATCTTGATGTCGTCCTCGGGTCGGCCCGCGGCGTGCAGGCGGGCACGGATATCGTTGGCGAAGGCCAGGGCGTCGTCGAAATGTGTTCCGTGCCTGGAGAAGATGACGTCGGCGTTGGCCGCGGCGAAATCCCGGCCGGTAGGGGAGTCGCCTGCTTGGAAGATGACCGGGTGTCCCTGCACGCTGCGGGGGAGCGTCGGGGTGATCCGCACCTGGAAGTGGTCGTTGGATCTTTCGACCGGATGTACCGCGTCCTCGCCCGCCCAGGACGGGCTCTGCTGCGAGGTGGCGATGGCACCGTCGCGCCAGGAATCCCAGATCGCGCGGGCGGTGGCGAGGAACTCACCGGCCCGCTCGTAGCGCAGGGCATGATCCAAATAGCCACCGCGGCGGAAATTTTCGCCGGTCCAGGCATTGTCGGTGGTGACGGCGTTCCAGCCTGCGCGCCCGCCCGAGATCAGGTCCAGGCTGCTCAGGCGGCGGGCCAGGTCGGCGGGCTCGTTGTAGGTGGTGTTCTGAGTAGCGACCAGGCCGATGTGGCGGGTGATGCCCGCCAGCGCGGCGAGCTGGGCGATCGCGTCCGGCCGGCCCGCGATATCGAGTTCGAGGATCTTGCCGTCCTGCTCGCGTAGCCGCAGACCCTCGCCGAGGAAGAACGCGTCGAACAATCCGCGCTCGGCGGTCTGCACGACGTGGCGGAAGGTCTCGAAGTCGATCTGGGAGCCGCTGGCCGGATCGGACCAGATGGTGGTGTGGTTGACGCCCTGGAAGAACACACCGAAATGGACCTGGGCGTCCGGACGTGGCTGGACTGTCATTGTCGTTGGCTCCTGTCAGTTCGACGCGGCGTAGCGATTGGCGGGACGGGCCAGGCCGAGGTTCGCGCGCAAGGTCGAACCCGGCACCGGGCGGTGCGCGACACCGGTACGCACCAGCGCGGGCAGCACCTGGCGGGCGAGGACCGGAAGGTCCTCGTCGATGACGGCGGGGTGCAGGCGCACGCCGTCCAAGTGGGTGCTGAGGTGAGTCAGTAGGTCGACGAGCGCGGCCGCAGACCCGGAAAAAGCTAGGCGGGCAGGAGAATTCGAGGGCGCGGCGCCGAGTCGCTGGACGGCCGTCGCGTCGGGCGTGTCCAGGGTGACGTCGATTTCGGCGAAGGCCAGCGGTGTCCCGGCCGAGCGTGCCTGTTCAGCCGATTCGATAGCGGCCGCGACCGAGTCGGCCGCGACGAGCCGGACATCGACATCACCGTCGGCACCGAACACCACCGGCTGCCCCTGCGGTGGGCGCGGCACGATCGACGGGCCCTTCACCGAAAAAGACGCACCGCGAAAGTCGATGTAGTGCAGTTTGTTCCGGTCCAGGAAGCGTCCGCTGGGGTAGTCGCGGATCACCGCGTCGTCCTCCCACGAGTCCCACAGCCGACGGGCGACCTCGATGGAATCGCTGTGCTCCCTGGCAAGTTCGTCGCCGGTGACCTGAGTGCGTCCCCACGTCGCCGCGGCCCGCGGATCGTCGATTTGTTCGGCAATCCACCCGGCCCGACCGCGCGAGGCATAGTCGAGCGTCGCGATCTGCGACGAGGTGTGGAAAGGCTCGGCGTAGGTGGTGGCAACCGTCGGAACCAGCCCGATGGTGCTGGTGGTCGCCGCGACGAACGACGCACGGGTGACCGCGTCGATGCGACCGGCCACGGATTCCGGCGGCAGGATCGAGTCGGCGAAGGTGACGAGCGTGAATCCCGCGTTCTCGGCCGTGGCGACGCGGGTGCGCAGGGTGTCGCCGGTGAGCAGACGATCCGGCGCGTGGGTGGCGCGCCGCCAGGCCTCGGGGTGGAAGCCTTCGCCGTCGAGTTCTATACCGAGCGCGAAAACGCCCATCCGACACCTTCTTCCGTGCTGCGATCGAGAATTGCGGTGCGGCCGCCGCTGTCGGCAACGAGACCGGCTCGCCCGACCGGCATTTCGGCACCCGCTGTCCGACTGACGAAGCAGCCCTGCTCGAGCATGCTGTCCGGTGCGGGCGGGCGCGACGGTTTGCGTCGCGCTGATTCGAAGCCGCACAGCACAAATCCCGGGCCACCGCGTGACCCGGGATCGGTGTCGTGATCGCTATCGTGCCGCGCGGGCCGAAAGACCTGCCGCGACAAGCACCGTCACACCTTCGGCGATGGCGGTGCCGCCGAGTGCGTGCGACGCGGACAGCGCCGTACTACCAGCGAGGCCGAGGAACAGCGTGCCGAAGGAGGCGATGCCGACCACGATGCCGAGCTGCACATTGGTTACCAGGATTCCGCTGGCATCCGCGGCCAGGCTCATCGGCACCTTGGCCAGCGTCCGCGTCATCAGCGGGCTGAACGCGAGCCCGTTGCCGATTCCGCAGAGCCCGAGCAGTACTAGCACGAGCGGGCCCACGTCCGCACCGTTGCGCAGCAGCGCGCCGATGGCAACCATGCTCATCGCGGCGAGCACGAGGCCGAGCGGAATCATCGTGGCGTGGAACCGATGTGGGATGCGCTCCCAGTTCAGGCCCGCGATCGCGAACGTCACGCCCAACGGGATGAACATCAGACCCGCGTGCAGCGCGCTGTAACCGAGCGTGCTCTGCAGATGGATGGCCATCACGAACATCCAGCCACCGAACGTCGCCATCACCACGAACAGCGTCGCCGCGGCCAGCAGCAGCCCCGGCGCGGCCAGCACCCGGTGCGAGAACAGCGGCTCACCGTCGCGCGCCGCCACCGCCCGCTCGATGCCGACGAACGCCGCGAACGCGAGCACGCAGGCGCCAAGCGAAATCCAGGACCACACCGGCCAATTCAGCTCCCGGCCGAGCACCAGCGGCAGCACGAGTGCCAGTACCGCCGCGGTCAGCATGGTGAGCCCGGCCAGGTCGAGCTTGCGGTCGAAACGCTGGGTCACCTTGGGCAGCACCCGCGGCGCGACCGCCAGCAGCGCCAGGCCGATCGGCACATTCACCAGGAACACGCCGCGCCAGCTGCTGCCGCCCACGTCGGCGCTGACGATGAGCCCGCCGAGCACCTGCCCGGCGACCATGCCGCCGGAGATGATCGCGGAGTACACGCTGAGCGCCTTGGCCCGCGCGTTACCGGTGAAATTCCGCTGGATGAGCGTCATGATCTGCGGCACCATCGCCGCCGCGCCGACGCCCTGGGCGAATCGGAACACGATGAGCGATATTTCGTTCCACGCCAGTCCGCAGATCAGCGAGGCGAGGGTGAACAGCGCCAGGCCGGCGATGAACATCCGCCGCTGGCTGAATCGGTCGCCGAGCCGGGCGCCGGTCACCAGCAAAACGGCGTAGGCGATCACATATCCGGCCACGATCAGCTGCAAAGCCGCGCCGGAGGTGTGCAGGGAACTGCGAATCGAGGGAATCGCGACATTGACGATGGAGGCGTCGAGCACGGCCATGAACTGGCCGGTGAGGATCACTGCGAGGATGGCAAGGGTGCGCCGCGCACCGTACGCGGCGGGTGGAGCTGCCGGGGGCGCGGTAACCGGCGGTGCGGCTGCCGAATCCGGCGACAAGGTCTGCGTCATGCACTGATCTTGCGGGCAGTACGACACCAGTAACAGGAGCCCATTAAAACTGGTACCGGCAACACCTGGATAAGCGCGCGGATAGCGAGGAATGTCTGCTATACGGCATATTATTCCTGTCAGGTGTGGCGAAGACCACCAAATTCGTCGCTGGAGCAGGCCCTTTTTCGAAATACTTAGGCAGGCTAATCTGTTTTAGAAAGTTGCAGGCGTTTCTAACTTTCTCAGCGAGGGAGATTTGCCATGGCGGTTGGGTCACGGGACGAGCGGCTGAGGAGCCGTATCGCGCAGTTGTTCGCCGAAGACGAACAGGTCAAGGCCGCGCGGCCGCTGGAGGCGGTGTCGGACGCGGCGCGGGAACCCGGTCTGCGGGTGGCGCAGGTGATCGCCACGGTGATGCAGGGTTACGCGGACCGCCCCGCCCTCGGGCAGCGTGCCATCGAGTTCGTCGCCGATGACGCCACCGGCGCCAAGTCGGTGCGGTTGCTGCCCAGGCTGGAGGCCATCACCTACCGCGAGCTGTGGCGGCGGGCCGGGGCGGTGTCGACCGCTTGGCAGCGCGAGGCTGAAAATCCTTTGCGCGCTGGCGATTTCGTTGCCCTCCTCGGGTTCACGAGCATCGACTACGCGACGCTCGATCTGGCCACCGTCCATCTCGGCGCGGTCACCGTGCCGTTGCAGGCGAGTGCGGCGCCGCCGCAGCTGATGGCGATCCTCACCGAGACTTCGCCGCGGCTGCTCGCCTCGACGCCGGACTACCTGGAGACGGCAGTCGACTGCCTGCTCGCGGGTGCTTCGCCGGAGCGGCTGGTCGTGTTCGACTACCACCCCGAGGACGACGCGCAGCGCGCCGCATTCGACGCCGCTCGTCAGCGCCTGGCCGACGCGGGCAGCGCGGTGATCGTCGAGACGTTCGGCGACGTGCTCGAACGGGGCAGCACACAGCCGCAAGCGCCGTTGTTCGTCCCCGCCGCCGACGAGGATCCGCTGGCGCTGCTCATCTACACCTCGGGCAGCACGGGCACGCCGAAGGGCGCGATGTACACCGAGCGGCTGACCCGGGTGATGTGGCAGGGCCTGCGCGACGGCGTCGGGATCAACCTCAACTACATGCCGATGAGTCACATCGCCGGGCGTTTGTCGATGATCGGCGTGCTCGCCCGCGGCGGCACCGCGTATTTCGCGGCGAAGAGCGACATGTCGACGCTGTTCGAGGACATCGCGCTGGTGCGGCCCACCGAGATATTCTTCGTCCCGCGCGTGTGCGACATGATCTTTCAGCGCTATCGCAGCGAGATGGACCGGCGCTCGGTCCCCGGCGTTGACCCGGCGGCGCTCGATCAAGAGGTGAAAGCCGAACTGCGACAGAACTTCCTGGGTGGCCGGTTCATGGGCGCGATCGTCGGTAGCGCGCCGCTGTCCGCGGAGATGCGCGCGTTCATGGAGTCCGTCCTCGACGTACAGCTACACGATGGATACGGCTCGACCGAGGCGGGCGCGGGCATCCTGATGGACAACCGGGTGCAGCGGCCGCCGGTGACCGATTACAAGCTCGTCGATGTGCCCGAGCTCGGTTACTTCCGTACCGATCAGCCGCATCCGCGCGGTGAGCTGCTGGTGAAGGCGGCGACGCAGATTCCCGGGTATTACAAGCGGCCCGAGGTCACCGCCGAGATCTTCGACGAGGACGGCTTCTACAGGACCGGTGACATCGTGGCCGAACTCGGTCCCGATGAGCTGGTGTACGTCGACCGCCGCAACAACGTGCTCAAGTTGTCGCAGGGCGAGTTCGTCACCGTCGCGCACCTCGAGGCCGTGTTCGCCAGTAGCCCGCTGATCCGGCAGATCTTCATCTACGGCAGCAGCGAACGCTCTTACCTGGTAGCGGTGATCGTGCCCACCGAGTCCGCGCTGCGCGACTACGACGCCGAGGCTTTGAAATCGGCGCTGGCCGAGTCGATTCAGCAGCTCGCCAAGGACGCGGACCTGCAGCCCTACGAGATTCCCCGCGATTTCCTGCTCGAGACCGAGCCGTTCACAATGGAGAACGGCCTGCTCTCCGGTATCGCGAAGTTGTTGCGCCCCAAGCTGAAGGAACGTTACGGGGAGCGCCTCGAACAGCTCTACGTCGATCATGCCACCCGGCAGAGTGACGAGATGCTGGCGCTGCGGCGCGAAGCCGCGGAACGCCCGGTGCTCGACACGGTGAGTCACGCGGCGCGAGCGATGCTCGGCATCGCCGCCACCGAGCTGCGCCCCGACGCGCACTTCACCGACCTCGGCGGCGATTCGCTGTCGGCGCTGTCGTTTTCGAACCTGCTCAAGGAGACCTTCGGGGTCGAGGTGCCGGTCGGTGTCATCATCAGCCCGGCGAACAACCTTCGGGAGATCGCGAAATACATCGAGGCGGAACGTGATTCGGGCGCGAAGCGGCCAACGGTTACCTCGGTGCACGGTGCCGGTTCGCAGATCCGTGCCGCCGATCTCACGCTGGACAAGTTCATCGACGACCGAACCCTGGCCGCCGCCAACACGATTGCGCCCGCGCCGGTGCCCGCGCGGACTGTCCTGCTGACCGGCGCGAACGGCTACCTCGGTCGCTTCCTGTGCCTGGAATGGCTGGAGCGACTGGACAAGTCGGGTGGCAAGCTGATCTGCATCGTGCGCGGCAGCGACGCGGCCGCGGCACGCAAGCGGCTCGACGCGGCGTTCGACAGCGGCGACCCCAAGCTGGTCACCCACTACCAGGAACTGGCCGCCAGGAACCTTGAAGTGCTCGCGGGCGACATCGGCGATCCGGATCTCGGGCTGGACGAAGCGACCTGGCAGCGGCTGGCCGAGACCGTCGACCTGATCATTCATCCGGCCGCGCTGGTCAATCATGTGCTGCCGTACAGCCAGATGTTCGGTCCGAATGTCGTTGGTACCGCTGAAATCATCCGCCTCGCCATCACCTCGCGGCGCAAGCCCGTCACCTACCTGTCGACCGTGGGGGTGGCCGATCAGGTCGATCCGGCGGCGTTCCAGGAGGACAGCGACGTTCGCGAAATGAGTGCGGTGCGTGCCGTGCGCGACAGTTACGCCAACGGCTACGGCAACAGCAAGTGGGCGGGCGAGGTCCTGCTACGCGAGGCGCATGATCTGTGCGGCCTGCCGGTCGCGGTGTTCCGTTCCGACATGATCCTCGCCGACCGCCGGTACGCCGGTCAGCTCAACGTGCCCGACGTGTTCACCCGGCTGATTCTGAGCCTGGTCGCCACCGGCATCGCGCCGTACTCGTTCTACCGGACCGACGCCGACGGACACCGGCAGCGGGCCCACTACGACGGTCTGCCCGCCGATTTCACCGCCGAGGCGATCACCACCCTTGGTATCCAAGCGACCGAGGGCTTCCAGACCTACGACGTGCTCAACCCGCACGACGACGGCATCTCCATGGACGAATTCGTCGACTGGCTGATCGCATCCGGTCGCCCGATCCAGCGGATCGCCGACTATGCGGACTGGTTCGGCCGTTTCGAGACCGCGATCCGCGGTTTGCCCGAAAAGCAGCGCCATGCCTCGGTTCTGCCGTTGCTCGATGCCTACCGCAGTCAGCGCCCGCCGGTCCGGGGATCGGTGTTGCCTGCCAAGAAGTTCCAGGCGGCGGTGCAGGCCGCGAGCATCGGCGCGGACAAGGACATTCCGCATTTGACGGAGACGGTGATCGAGAAGTATGTCAGCGATCTGGAACTGCTCCGACTGCTCTGATCACTTCAGTAGGACAACAGAACTCGAAGCCCGTCCGAGACCAGTCCATGTACTGACTTGGCCCGGCGCAGCCGAGACAGCGGCGAAATAGGCACGGTGTACCCGTCTCGTCGCTGTCGTATCTGTTCGATCAGTTCGGCCGGGACATGGAAGCGGTCCAGCCGTGTCAGCGCTTCTCGTTTGGTGATCAATTCGTTGGTCGCCAAGGTGACTTCGGCGCGTGCCAGTGTGAACAGGCTGAGGTCGACGTAGGAGTCACGGAACCAGATCGACGGCCGCCGGAGCGCGGGAACCCAGTATCCGCTGAGGTCGCCGCGGACCGCCGCCGTCAACTCGGCCGCGGTAACCGGCGGAATCACGGCCTCCGGTGGCTCTCCGAATACGGCAAACCCGAAGCGCAACAGTTCGGCTCGGGCGATGCCGGTGAGCGGTCGCTCGAACATCATCTGCGCGGCCCAGGTGACATGCGGAGTCGGGACCTCGTTGCGGTCGTCCACCGGCACGTAGACACAATGCAGCTTGGTGGCTTCGGGAACTCGGCTGATGAACGCCCGGTGCAGCTGCGCGACGCGTCGTCGCTGATCATCGGTCAGCGGACGTTCGATCAACGCCACCAAGTCGAAATCGCTCACGCCGGGCCGGAAGTCACCGGTCGCCAGCGAGCCGCTCACCAGCAGAGCGACGACGTCGGCAACGGGTTTGATCTCGGCCGCGAACGCCTCGAGCACGGCTGCCTGCGGCACGCTCATACCGACGCTCGCGCCTCGTCGCCGACCTCGGCACCCTGGCGCCGGAGTCGAACCAGGACCAGTCCCGCGCTGACGAGCACGATGGCGTACACGATGACGAAACTGTTGATCAGGATCTGGGCGCCCGGCCACCACGGTGGGAACAGGAAGAGGCCGACGACCACGTAATTCGGGTCGTACTCCCATGTCCACGCGCCGATCGAGGCGAAAAGGGCCGCGGCGACGAGCCACCACCCCCATCGCGATTGCGCTTTGTGTACCAGGTAGACGAACAGCGGAACGAACCAGACCCAGTGGTGATCCCAGGAAAACGGTGATACCGCGCAGGCAGTGAGACCGGCCAGCGTCACCGCGAGCAGCCGCTCGCCGCGCCGGAACAGGCCCGCGGTGATCGCCAGGCTCACCAGCGTGACAGCGCCCGCGATGAGCAGCCACAGCCACACGGGCGCGGGGCGGTGCGTCAGGTGCGCGATCGCGCCGCGGATCGATTGATTCGACGGGTGCATGTCGTCGGCGATCCGATTGGACTGGAAGAACGTCGACGTCCAGTACTGCTTGGAGTCGGCGGGCAGCACGATCCAGGCGAGCACGATCGAGGCGACGAAGGTCGCCACCGCGGTGACGGCCGACCGCCACTGGCGCAGCACGAGAAACTGCACGACGAAGTAGGCCGGGACGAGTTTGATGCCCGCGGCCAGTCCGACGCCGATGCCGCGCAGCTTGCTTCGGTCGGTGCGGGAGAAGTCCCACAGCACCAGCAGCATCAGCATCAGGTTGATCTGCCCGTAGAACAGCGTGGTGCGGACGGGCTCGATGAACGCCAAGGTGATCGCCAATAGCGCGCTGACCGCGGTGAGTTGGGCGTTGATCCGATACCCGAGGATGCGCCAGCTCAGCAGTACGCACCCGCAGAGCACGAGCAGGTTCAACACCAGCCAGGTGTCGGCGACCCACGACCACGGGATCGCCACGATGGGTATGAAGGCAATCGTCGAGAAGGGGGTGTAGGTGTACAGGAGCCCAGCGATGGTCGGCTCGGTATAGAGCGGCAGTCCGTGCAGGATGCGCCAGGCGCCGTCCCGATATACGTGCACGTCCAGCCCGCCGTCCAGGATGCCTGCCCGGTCCAGCCACGGATCGACCGTGGTGAACAGCAGGATCACCGCCAGAGCGGCACTTGCGGCCAGTATGAAAAGTGTTGGGCCCGTGCGTGGAAACTCCAGCATCCGGGACTTGGGCACAAGTGATCAACTTACCGAATAACACGAGCAGGAGCACGCCCCGAACTCCCCGGTCCCGTCGCGGTGCTCGAATTGTTACCGCTACCAGGGGATTTGTCCGACTGTGCGACATGCCACGCCGCCCTACGCGCGGGCCGGGCCGGGGAAGAACCGGTTGGTGCGCGCCTGATAGTCGCGGTAGTCGGGACGTTTCTGGACGCTGTAGTACTCGGCGGGGACGGCGCCGGTGTAGAAGACCAGGCACCAGTACATGGTCGCCGAGCATCCGACCAGCCCGATGACGAGCCAGACCGCGCTGTACACGTTCGTCCGGCTGAGATGGTCGACGAGTTCGGGTAGGCACATGATCGCCACGGCATTCCACTGCATCCATTGGAAGAAGTAGTTCGGGTGGCGGCTGTACTTCCATAGCCCGACATCGCAGCTGCGTTTGACGCCTGCCCGTTTCGAGGCCGCGCCGAATCGCAGCTTCTGCATGTCCGCAGTGGATTCCAGAATCCAGGAAACCGCCCAGGCAACCAGCCCGACGATGGTGAGCGCGCCGAACGCCGGATTGTCGGTGGAGACGGCGAGCGCGGCGGGCACCGCGAGCACCGTGCAGTTCGCCCAGCCTTGCACGAGGACCTCGGCGACCAGGTCGACGCGTTCGCTCCCGAGCGACGTGCGCCGCCAGCGCAACCGCTGGAATCGATATCGGGGCAGTTCCTTGTCGAATTCGCCGGTGCGCCAGAGGGTCACCGCGGCGAGCCCCATCCGGGCTCCGACCACCAGGTAGAAGCAGGCGATCGCCGCGGCGAACGGCGAAAGGTCGCCGAGTGTCAGGACTTCCACACCGAGCACGACCAGCCCCCACGGCCAGGCGATGTCGACGTAGGTCATCCGTCGGGTCCGCCACGCCGGAATGCACGCGACGGCGATGAACAACACGAGCTGCGCGACCGCGTTGACGATCGCGAAGGTGCGGATGTTCCCGTCGACGAGCATCGCGATGAACAACGGGACGGCGAACACGGAGGAAAGGAACCGCCGGATCGGTTGTTGGGTCGTGTCGGCCACGGAGCCTCCTGGTTCGGGTGCACCAGAGGTTATTCCAAGTCGACCGACTTAACAAGTCAGTCGACAGGTTTTGCTATAGTGGGCCGGTGAGCAGCGCGAAGCGGACACAAGCGGAACGGCGAGCGGGCACGGTCGCCGCGCTGCTCGACGCCACCGTCGCCAGCCTGATCGAGGTCGGCTACGCGGGCACCTCTACCCGCAGCGTCGCCGAGCGGGCCGGCGTCAGCCAGGGGGCGCAGCAGCACTACTTTCCGTCCAAGGCGACGCTGGTCGACGCGGCGATGGCGCGGCTGGGGGAGCAGATGTTCGGCGAGTTCGTCACCACGCCCGCGCCCGGGGCGAGTGAGCGCGAGATCGCCGTGGTGATGCTGGATCGCCTGTGGCGGTTGCATTGCCTACCCATCACGCCCGCGGTGTTCGAGCTGTTCAACGTGGCCCGCACCGACAGCGAAATCGCGCGCAGCGCAGTCGAACTGACGACCGTCGGCATGGACAGCCTGCGCAGGCAGGCCAGGACGCTGCTGCCCACGTATGCCGCGGCGCCGGGCTTCGACAGCCTGTTGGACATGGCCGTGGCCACCGTCCGCGGCGTGGCACTCGTCGGCGCGATTCCCGGCGCGGCACCGGAATGGTCCGACTGGACCGCGATTCGCGCGCATCTGATGAACAGCCTCGATGCACTCGTCGAATCGGCCACAGGAGAACCCTTGGGTTAAAACGGGTACTAGCAACACCTGGATACCGCTACCGATTTCGGGCACGATCAGTGGATGACCGATGTGCTCGATGTCCGGGCGGTGCGCAAAGCGCGCCGTGCGGAGCTGGGAACCTTCCTGAAGTCGCGGCGGGCCAAGATCTCACCGGACGACGTCGGGTTGCCGCCCGGACCGCGCCGTCGCACGCCCGGCCTGCGCCGCGAGGAGGTCGCACAGCTGTCCGGCATCGGGGTCACCTGGTACACGTGGCTCGAGCAGGGCCGTCAGATCAATGTCAGCGTGCAGGTACTCGACGCGGTGGCCAGGACGCTGGCGCTCGACGATGCCGAGCGTGGTCATCTCTATCGGCTCGCCGATGTACCGACCGTGCCGAGCCCGCACGCGAACAGCGCGCTGCCCGAGGAGATGCAGACCATCCTCGATCATCTGACGCCACTGCCCGCGGCGGTGCTGAGCGCGCGATACGACGTGTTGGCGTTCAACGACTCCTACGCGGCCCTGTGCCCGGGATTCCTGATGGGGGAGCGCAACGTCATGCGGCGCGTGTTCCTCACGCCGCCG
This sequence comes from Nocardia sp. NPDC051321, assembly GCF_044455225.1. Classification (NCBI taxonomy): domain Bacteria; kingdom Bacillati; phylum Actinomycetota; class Actinomycetes; order Mycobacteriales; family Nocardiaceae; genus Nocardia; species Nocardia sp. NPDC051321. The sequence continues at coordinate 240,145 of NZ_JBITEM010000010.1, forward strand.
TGCTGCAACACCTACCGCAGCAGCATGGACGATCTGCGCCGCATGGTCGCCTACCTGCGCGGCGCCTACGCGAAGAACCTCGACGACCCGACCTGGCAGCGGTTCATCGAGGAAATGTGCACCGACAGCGCCGATTTCGCCGCGCTGTGGGCCCGCAACGACGTCGCGGTCCCGTCGAATCGGATCAAACAGCTCCGCAATCTGGCCATCGGTGAACTGGAAATGTTCATCACCAGCATGTCCTTGCCCGTCGTCGCCGGTGCCTGGGTACAGATCTACACCCCGACCGACGAAGCCCAGTGGGCCCAACTGCGACTGCTGCTCGCGATGAGTCCGGAGGAACAGCGCAAGCCCTGGGACGAGCACCGTCTGCAGTACCACGCGGTGCCGACGGCCGTGTGAATCAGCCTGCGCCCGTTACGTTCAGCTCTTGCTCTGCCACAAGGTGAGGATGCGGCTCATCGCCGCTCTGTCGCTGGTCACGATGTCGTACAGCTGGACAAGATCCTGTTTGAGCGCGGTGCGCGAATGGCCGTCCAGATACACCATGTGACCCGACTGGTAGAAACGGACCGACAGGTTCTGCCGAGTCGTCTGATCGTCCAGCGGCATCTGCTGTAAGTCGAGCACTGTTTGAAACTGCGGCGTGACGAAATCGTAGTAGCCGTTGGCCGACAGCACTTTCAGATCGACATTGATCGCCATCACCGCGGCCAAATCGCCTGCCGTGTAGAACGAGTCGGGCCCGTGCTTCGCGCCGGTCGGATCGACGTGGCTGAAATCCCAGCTCAGGAAGACCTGGTCATTGAGATCGGTGAACGCCGAGTCCGAGGTGAACTGCAGCTGTTCTTCGAGATACCAATTCCACATCGCCGTGTAGACACCGGAGACGGCCGCCATGGTCGGATCGTTGCCGCCGGAGTTCGGGTCGACCTTGCCCGCGATACCGGAATCGATCCCGGTGACCCGGCCGTCGTACGCGCCGAGCGCGCGGTTGCGATCCTGCAGTAGGGTCGTCAAGAACGGCCAGCCGATGTACAGGCTCCACGAGGTCAAAACGATCTTATCGATACCGGTATACGCCGCGAGTTTGTCGAGCACGGCCGGATCGAACTTCGGAAACGCTTGCAGCGCAGTCAAATAGTCGCCGGTGGCGAACTCCTCGACCTCCGCCATGAACGTGTCCAGATCGGCAGGGGGCGGGGTGATCCCGAGACGTTTGTGGTACCACGCGTCGGCGGCGGCCGTCGGCAACAAGCCGATCGGGTTGCCCGACTGCCGGTAATCGAGGATCGACGACAACAGTGTGATGCCGTTCAGATCGACGCCGTCCTCATGCAGCTTGTAGGCGAGAACGCAACTGCGCGCGGTGCCATACGATTCGCCGAACAGGAATTTCGGCGAGTTCCACCGGTGGGTCTTCGTCAAGTATCGCTTGATGAACTGCTTCAGCGACTCGGCGTCCTGATCGACACCCCAGAAATCGCGATTCTTGTGTGGCGCGACAGCTGCCGAGTAGCCCGTGCCGACGGGATTGACGAACACCAGATCGCTGGTGTCGATCAAACTGTCGGGATTGTCCTCCATGGAATACGGTGCGGGCGGCGTGAAGTCGGGCATTTTGGTCTTGATACGCCGCGGTGCGAACGAACCGAGCAGTACGAATACCGCCGAGGAACCCGGACCCCCGTTGTAGAAGAACGTGACCGGTCGCGTCTCTTCTGGCTGCGCGTCTTTCGTGAACGCTACATAGAACATCTTCGCGTTCGGCATCGAGTTGCTCGGATCGACCGTGACGAGGTGACCCGCCGTCGCCGTATACGGAATGTCGTTGCCGTCGATGGTGATCGTGTGATGGGTGACGGCCGCGGTTTCGGCGGTGTCGGTGACGTTGTCGTCGGGACCGTTGCCATACACCACCGGATCGAAGAACGGCTGGTCACCGCCCTCGGCTGGGTTGGCCGAATCGCCGCCGGAACCGGAATGCATCTTCATCGTAATTCTCCCCAAGCTTGGACAGCTTGCCACCAACGATACAAGTGGGGCGGCGGCGCCGGACGCGAAACGTTCCGCGTGGCGGAACACCAACTCTGCCGAAGATCTTCCGTGGCGGAATCTCGTGCCGGGTTGAACCATTCTGTCGGGCAATACGTTTCAACACACAGGCGGTGTCGTCCCGGTCGGCCGACACCCCGGGCGAACCATGATCGGTGAACGGATCAGCCATGGCATCGGACACACAGTGCATTTGTCGATTTCCCCTCGCCTACGACGCCGAAGCTCAGGCTTTTTGGGTGTGCGGACATTCGCTGCCGATCGTCACGCGGGGTGTTTCGAACTTTTGCGAGGAGATCTGCCTGGATCCCGATGCGCGGCTGCGTCGTCATGACCGTGCCGCCGCGCTCGCGCGTGCCCAGGAATTGCGCTCAGGCACCGCCGGCACATGCGCATAGTTGCCGAAGAACGGCAACCGATGGTTGGAAAATGGAGACGGAAGTATGACTACCTCGGCCCCGGATAAGACGGCCGCGCCCACGGCCCTTGACACACCCGGTTGGAATATCGCACGCAAGCTCACCGTCGAAGGGATCGGAACGTTCTTTCTCGTCTTCACCGTCGGATCGGCGGTGCGCAGCGGGAGTTCGCTCGCACCGCTGGCGATCGGTGCGGTGCTCATGGTCATGGTCTACGCGGGCGGCCACATCTCCGGTGCGCACTACAACCCGGCGGTGACATTGGCGGCGCTGGTCCGGGGCCGGATCAAACTGCTTGCGGCCGTTGGCTATTGGCTCACCCAGGTAGTGGCCGGCGTGGTCGCGGCGGTGGTCGTCCGCCTCGTCGTCGGCGGTGCACCGGGCCGATCGTTGAGCCCGTCGGGTCATCTCCTGGCCGACGCGCTCGTCGCGGAGCTCGTCTTCACCTTTGCCCTCGCTTACGTTGTGCTCAATGTGGCGACCAGCGCTGACCATCCGAACAACTCGTTCTACGGGCTGGCCATCGGATTCACCGTCGCGGCCGGTGCTGTCGCGGTCGGCGGAATCTCCGGCGCCGCGTTCAACCCGGCCGTGCTGCTCGGCGGCATGGTGATGGGCATCTTCGGCACATCGACCTTGTTCTACCTGATCGTCCAGTTGCTTGGCGCCGCCGCAGCGGGTTTGGTGTTCCGGATGCTCAACCCCGCCGACGCATAGCCGACATTCAGCCCACGATAGGAACCTCGGCGGCCAGGTCTCGCTGTATTACGCCGCGATCCAGAACCGTTGCGCCACAACGTGTCAGCCCGCGGCCGGGGTCTTCCTGATCTCGACGATCGGAAGCACAAGTGCGGCAGGCGCGTTCGCCGGTACCGCGGGGGCGACCGGTGCGACCGGTGCGATCTGCTGGTAGGTGGCGCCGAGCGGGGGCCGAGTGTCCACCTCGCCCTTGTTCGGCCAGTAGGCGGCGGCGCGTTCGGCCTGGGCGGTGATGGTGAGGGACGGGTTCACGCCGAGGTTGGCCGAGACCGCCGCGCCGTCGACGACGCTGAGCGTGGGATAGCCGAAAACGCGGTGGTAGCCGTCGATTACGCCGTGCTCGGCGTCGGCGCCGATGACCGCGCCGCCGAGGAAGTGGGCGGTGAGCGGGATATTGAAGATCTCCCCCCAGCTGCCGCCCGCGATGCCACCGATCTTGGCGGCCACCCGCCGGGTGACGTCGTTGCCGACCGGGATCCAGGTCGGGTTCGGTTCGCCGTGACCCTGTTTGCTGGTCAGCTTGCGGCCGAAGAGCCCGCGCTTGGTGTAGGTGGTGATCGAATTGTCCAGGTGCTGCATGACCAGCGAGATGATGGTGCGCTCGCTCCAGTCCTTGGTGCTCAGGAAGCTGAGCAGGTCCATCGGGCGGCGCAGCAGGATGCCGAGGAAGCGCAGCCAGCGCGGAATGCGACCGCCGCCGTCCACCATCAGCGTCTGCAGCAGCCCCATGGCGTTGGAGCCCTTGCCGTAGCGAACCGGCTCGATGTGCGTGTCCGGCGTGGGGTGGATGGACGAGGTGATCGCCACGCCCTTGGTGAAATCGACACCGGGCGTGACCTTTTTGGTCGCGGCACCGACGATCGATTCGGAGTTGGTGCGGGTCAACTGGCCGAGGCGTTCCGAGAGCTCCGGCAGCGCGCCCTTGTCCTTCATGGCGAACAGCAGCTGCTGGGTGCCTCGGGTGCCTGCCGCGAGTACGACGTTCGCCGCGGTGTATGTCTTGGGCTGCTTACGCAGCCAAGCGCCGGTGCGCGCCGTTGACACGTCCCAGGTGCCGTCCGGGTGCGGGCGCAGGTCGGTGACGGTTGTCATCGGAATGACTTGCGCTCCGGCCTGTTCCGCGAGGTAGAGGTAGTTTTTCACGAGCGTGTTCTTGGCGCCGAACTTGCAGCCGACCATGCAGTCACCGCACTCGACGCAGCCGGTGCGCTCGGGCCCGACGCCGCCGAAGTACGGATCCGCCACCGTCTTTCCCGGCTCGCCGAAGAACACGCCGACGGGGGTCTGCACGAAGGTATCGCCGACACCGAGGTCGTCGGCGACCTGCTTGAACACCTCGTCGGCCGGGGTCATGTGCGGGTTGCGCACCACGCCGAGCATCTTCTGCGCGCGCTCGTAGTAGGGCGCGAGCTCGGTCTGCCAGTCGGTGATGTCGCGCCACTGCGCGTCCCGGAAGAACGGCTCCGGCGGCACGTACAGCGTGTTGGCGTAGTTCAGCGAGCCACCGCCGACACCGGCGCCGCCGAGGATGAGGACATCGCGCAGCAGGTGGATGCGCTGGATGCCGTAGCAGCCGAGCTTCGGCGCCCAGAGGAACTTCTTCAGCTCCCAGCTTGTCTTCGGCAGTTCGTCGTCGGCGAACCGCTGGCCCGCTTCGAGAACGCCTACCTTGTAGCCCTTCTCGACCAACCGCAGCGCGGTGACGCTGCCACCGAACCCAGAACCGACGATGAGGACGTCGAAATCCGTTGCTCGCTGGTCCATAGGAAGCTCCTCGATAGTGTCGCCAGTGACTGGGGTAACACTACTACCGGGTAGGTTGTGCGCCGAACCAGGGCGGGTGCCGCGGTCTTGTACCGATGCCAGTCGCTTTCGAGGTCAGGGCTGTGACTTCCGAAGGGCTGAGGAGAGCAATGCTCACTGTTGTTGACAACGCTCTCTGAATATTGCACGGTGGAGTCATGCCGACTACGCCGCGCGCCCGAGCAAGGGCACAGACCATGACCGACATAGTCCGCATCGGCCGCGAACATCTGGCCACCGACGGTGCCGCGGCACTGTCGCTGCGCGCGGTCGCCCGTGATCTCGGGGTCGTCTCCTCGGCCGTCTACCGCTACGTCAGCAGTCGCGACGAACTACTCACCCTGTTGGTCATCGACGGATACAACGCACTCGGCGACGCGGTCGACGCCGCCCTCGCCGACGCACCCGACGATCCGATCGAGCAAATGCGCGTGCTGGCCCGCACCGTCCGGCGCTGGGCCACCGCCGAACCCGCCCGCTACGGCCTGCTTTTCGGCACCCCGGTGCCCGGCTATGACGCGCCAGCCGACCAGACCATGGCCCCCGGCACCCGCGTGATCATCGCCCTGCAATCCCTCTTCGCCCGCGCCCACCAGTCCGGCCTACTCCACGCACCCGCTACCGACCCGCGTATATCTGCGCCTCTCGCAACAAGTTTCGCCGAAATACGCAACGAAGCCCACTTCGACATCCCCGACTGGCTGATCACCCGCGGCGTCACCTTCTGGGCAAGCCTCTTCGGTGCGGTAACCGCCGACGTCTTCGACATGTACGGCACCGAAACCTTCGCCGACCGCGACGAGCTCTTCGAACTCCAGCTCGACGCCCTGCTGGACATGTTGGGATACCGGCCCTGACTTACCTTGCGGGAGTGGTCATCCCGATGGTCAGTCCTCGTTGCTGAGCCGCTCGCCAAGGAACTGAAGCAGCGCTGGGTCGTCGGAGGTGAAGCGGTCGACTTCCTGGCCGCCGGTGCATTCGTAGAGGCCGACGGTGACGCGGTCCGATCTGCGGGAGAGGACGCGCCAGATGGCGCCGGAGTCCTGCCAGCGTTGCAGAATCGCGGTGGCGCTGGGGGTTCCGGGTTGGGGTGCTGTCATCGTGGCACCGTGACGGGATCCAGACAGCTGGCCGCGGCGTCTACGAACGAGCACGGCTGCGGTGCCCGGGTGGGGCGATAGTCGGGGGTGACGCCGCCGGCCTGGGTGATCGCGGTGTAGGCGGGGACTGCGTCGGTGGGCTTGCGGGTGAGGGTCGGGTCGGTCAGTGCATCCACTGTGTAGAGGCCGAAACGTGGGGTGTAGGAACCCCATTCGTAGTTGTCGGTGAGGCTCCAGTAGTTGTAGCCGATGACGTTCATGCCGTCGGATTTGGCACGCTGTAGCCAGTAGACGGTGTCGCGGAGGTTGTCGGCGCGGGTGTAGCCGTCGGCTCGGGGCGCGCCGTTTTCGGTAGGCATGCCGTTTTCGACTATGTAGAGCGGCTTTTCGGGGAACTGCCGGGCGTAATGCTGCAGGGCGTAGTAAATGCCTTCCGGCTGAAGTGGTTGGGTCCACAGCCTTTCGAAGTCGGGCGGGCCCGCCAGCAAGGATTCGGGGGAGAGGCCGTAGTAGTAGTCGATGCCGATGTAGTCGAGCCGGGCGCGGATCTTGTCGAGCAGCGGCTTGTTGACGATGTCCTCGCCGGTGGGTATGTAGGCGACGTTGCTCGTGACCAGCGCGCCGGGCTGGACGGTGTGGATGTAGTCGTAAATGCTGTTGTGCGCTTGGGCGATTCGATCGTGCATGGCGGGGATGTCGACGGGGGAGATGCCGCCCTTTTGCAGTTCGTTGACGAGGTAGAACGTCGGCTCGTTGAAGGTGACCCACAGCGGGTCGCCGGCGGCGTAGCGGTCGACGACGGCGCGGGCGTTGGCGAGCCAGTCCTCGACGATGCCCGCGTTGCGCCAGCCGCCGCGGTCCACCTCCCAACCCGGATAGACCCAGTGGTCGATGGTGAGCATCGGTCGTATGCCCGCCGCGGTGATCGCGGCGATGACGTTGTCGTAGAAGCGGAGTCCGGTCTCGTCCCACTCGCCGGGCCTCGGCTGTATTCGCGCCCACTCGAGGCCGATCCGATAGACCTTGACGCCGAGCTGGGCGGCCAACGCGATGTCCGAGCGGTATCGGGTGAAGAAATCGATCGAATCGCCGTATGGGTCAGGGGTTTTCCCGGCCGCGACGTAGCGAGACCAGTTGCTGTCGGGTGCGTGGCCCTCCGACTGGTATCCGGATGCGGCGACACCCCAGAGAAAGTCCGCACCCAGCGGTGCGACCTGAGCGGGCGGCGCTGGACGCGCGGCGGCGGTGGCAGTGCTGCCGACGAGCAGCGCGGCGGTGGTGGCCGCGAGGGTGAGCAAGACGTGGCGACGGCGCTGTGCTCGCATCGGACTCCTGTTCAGCGGATGACCGGGGCCATGGACCTGGGGGACAGCGTAACTGGTCGTATGTCCGTTTCCGGTGGATCTGGGGCGGTGCGTTGTTCCGGAGTAGGGGAGTCGAGCTTCACCGGTGGGGTAGGGATCGATCACGCCTAGACGGGAGTCTGGTTGTGGGCCTGGAGTTTCCGGCGTGGTGACGTCTTGGGGTGGAGAGCAGGTGAAGTCGATGGAAGGTATCAAAATAGAAAAGACATCTAGTTACGTAGATATGCGCATTTACGCATGCAGAACTATTCGATTGAACCTCACCACAAATCACCAATGCAGAATCCAACTGTCCCGCCCCCTCATCAGCCAAGACGAGAGGACGAGGCAGCCGGTCTACTTGTCCGTTGCGGCGAGTGCCGCGAGGAGTTGGGCGCCTGCCGTACGGGCCGGGGTGCGCATGACGAATCGGTCGAACCCCCAACGTTGCTGGTGCGCGCGCAGCTCGGTGGCCAGCTCGTCCACCGTGCCGATCAATACGTACGGCGCGCTGAGCAACTCGGCGACGTTGGTGGTGGGAATGTCCTCGGCGAAGCGCGCACAGGCGGCCTCGGCGTCGTCAGTGATCTCCACGTGCTGCACGAGCGCCTCGAACGCGGGCGTGCGGCCTGCCTGTTGTGCCGCGTCGCGCGCGATCTCGACGTGCGCGTCGATCTGATTGCGACTCCACCGGGTTTCGTGACTGTGCCCGTCGGGCAGGGTCCGGCCGAGCCCGGAGAATCCGACGATGTCCGCAGTCGCGGCGGCGTACCGCAGCACGCGGGTCCCATTGCCGCCGACCAGAAGCGGTATCGGGTCCTGAATGGGCTGCGGTCTGGTCAGCACGGCCTCTTGGAGTTGCACATGCGCACCCGCGAAGGTCACGGTGTCTCCGGCGAGCAACCGGCGCGTGGTATCGGTGACCTCGACCATCCGGTCGACCCGTGCGGCGGCCGACGGATGCTCGCGCCCCTGCATGGTCCACTCGGCGGGGGTGTGCCCGGCGCCGATCCCGAACAGCGCACGCCCACCGGACACGACATCGAGCGTGGCGACTTCACCGGCCAGCAGGAACGGTTCCCACATCCCGGCATTCACCACGTTGGTTCCGAGGCGGATCGTCTCGGTGGCCGTCGCGGCCGCGGCGAGGGCCACGAAAGGGGAGACGAACGACCCCGGATGGTCGGGGACCATGAGCGCGTCGAAACCCTCTCGCTCGCACCCTCGGGCGAAGTCCGGCCAGGTGCCGACCTCGATCACATTGGCGGTCATCGAGAACTTGATCGGAGCGTTCATGCTCGCCTCCCTTCGAGCTGCCCACGCTAATTCGGGTCGGCCGTGCGGCGTAAGTGATTCCGCTGAGGGCGAATTCGGCGTCAGCGCCGGGCTTGATCCGCGGTGACGACGGGCAGTCGCACGGTCACCGGGTCGGTGACGGGGGTGGTTTGGACGAGGTCGGTCATGTGGCGGGTGGCGTGGTGCTCGTCGGCGAGGATCGGTTCGCTGAGGCCGATGCGTTCGTGTAGGCGTTTCATCCAGGCCGGTGCCCACCAGCAGTCGTCGCCGAGGAGTTTCATGACCGCGGGTACCAGCAGCATGCGCAGGATGGTCGCGTCGATGATCAGTGCGGCGATCATGCCGTAGGCGATGTACTGCATCATCACCAGCTTGGAGAACGCGAACGCGCCGGTGACGACGAGCAGGATGAGCGCGGCGGCGGTGATGATGCGGCCGGTGTGCGCGGTGCCGATCCGAATCGCCTCGGTGGTGGTCGCGCCCTTGGAGCGGGCTTCGACCATGCGGGACAACAGGAATACCTCGTAGTCGGTGGAGAGGCCGTAGATGATGGCGATGATCAGCACGAGAATCGCCGCTTGGATCGGCTGTGGGGTGAAGTTGAGTAGTCCTGAGCCGTTTCCGTCGACGAAGATCCAGGTGAGGATGCCGAGGGTGGAGCCGAGGCCGAGTGCGCTCATCAGGGCGGCCTTGATCGGCAGGATGAGCGAGCCGAAGGTCAGAAACATCAGCATCGTGGTGAGGAAGAGAACCACCGCGACCATGAAGGGGATGCGACCCAAAAGGCCGTCGATGGAATCCTTTTGAATCGCGGGCGTACCGCCGACGAGCATGGTCACATCGTCGGGTAGCTGGATCGAGCGCAGATAGTCGACGGTGGTGTTGGCGTTCTTGACGGCGAGTGCCGCTTCGGTGCGATAGACGCCGGGGCGTTTGGTGGAGGAGCTCGGCGTGGCGAAGGGGCCGGTGCCGCCCGGTGGTGTGATCAGACCCGGCGCTCGATTGGCTTGCTTCAGGACATTGCCGATGGCGGTGGTGTTGTCGGAAATGAACAGGAGCTGCACGGGGTCGGCTTTGCGGATGGGGAAGGTGGTGTCGAATTCTTGTTGGGCGATCCGGGTCGGGTCGTTCGGTGGCAGATAGGTTTCGCTGAATCCGCCGAAGGCGATGTTCTTCACCGGAATGATCAACAGCAGTAGGCCGAGGCAGATCGGGACGGCGATTCGTTTCGGGTGCTTCATCACCCATCGGGTGGAGCGGCCCCAGAAACCGTTCTCCACCTCTTGCGCGGTCTTGTTCTTGCCGAAACGCTCGAGTCCGAGCATGTCCACGCGCGGGCCGAGGACGCTCAGCAGCGCGGGCAGGATGGTGAGTGCCGTCAACGCGGCCAGGGAGACCGATGCGATGGAGGCGTAGGCCATCGATCGGAGGAAGCCCTGCGGGAACATCAGCATGCCGCCGAGGCTGACGATGATCATGGTCGCCGAGAACACCACGGTACGGCCCGCGGTCATCACCGCGCGGCGCACGGCGGTCTTGGTGTCGTAGCCCTCGGCGAGTTCCTCGCGGAATCGGCTCACGATGAATAGGCCGTAGTCGATGGCCAGGCCGACGCCGATCATCGAGACGACGCCGGAGACAAAGGAATTGACGTCGGTGAATTCGGTGAAGGCGCGAATGATGCCGTTGGCGCCGATGACGGTGAGTCCGCCGACGATCAACGGGAGCGCGGCGGCGACCAATCCGCCGAAGATGAAGAACAGCAGCACGGCCACCACGGGGAAGGCGACCATTTCCATCAGGTGGATGTCCTCGTCGAGCGAGGAGGTCAGTGTTCCCGCGACAGGTTGGAGTCCGGCGACCTGGACGTCGACGCCCGGAATGTAGAAGACGTCCTTCACTTTCCGGAAGTTGTTCACCATCTCGGTGTCGGTGTTGCCTTTGATGGCGATCGAGGCGAAGGCTCGGTTCAGGTCCGCTCGGCCGAACGCGCTCGGTTGCTGTTGGCCGGTCTCGGTCTTCCAGTAGGAGCCGTTGACCTTGTCGATTTCGTCGGGGTGCAGGCGTTGCAGGCTGTTGAGGTTGTCGACGATCTTGGCGCTGAACGCTGGATCGTCGAGCGATACCCCGGCGGGGGCGGTGTAGAGCACGAGGACGTCGGCTCGGTGGTCGCGCTCGAATGCCTGGTCGGATAAGCGGGCGGCTTTGGCGGATTCCGAGGTGGGGTCGTCCAACCCGCCGGAGGCCAGGTGGTGTGACAGGTCGGATCCGTACCCGCCGAGTGCGAGCAGTGCCGCCCCGACGACGCCGATGACGAGGAATCGGAACCGGTGGACGACATCTCCCCAGCGCGCGAACATCAGGCGGCTCTTCGGAGGTGCGGACAGGTCGGTCGTGCGAGCAGCGGCCTGAGGGCACCGATCATCAAGAGATTGCTTCCTTCCGGTGGTCGCGCCCGATATGCGCGCTATCCAAAGTACCGGTGCGCCGGAGGGGTCTTCCTGAGAGTTTTGCTAGGAAATATCCGTTGGCCCAAGGATTTTGCCGAGTGTTCTGGTGAGTGTCCGCAGTTCGTCGGGGTCGAGTTTGCCTGCGAAGCGTTGTTCGATGCCCGCGCGGTAGCGCGGGGCGGCTTCGTGGAGGCGGGTGCGTCCGGTCTCGGTGATGGTGACGAAGGCGGATCTGCCGTCGTCGGGGTTGGCTTCGCGGGTGACAAGGCCTGCGTTTTCCAGTTCGGTGACGAGGCGGCTTACTCGGGTGCGGCTGAGGACGACGCGGGTGCCGAGGTCGGTCATGCGCAGGGGAGGTACGCCGTCGAGTTCGAGCAGGACGTCGTACCAGGCGAGGGGGAGTCCGACTGAGATGCGCAGGTCGGCGTCGAGTTGGGGCACCAGCTTGGCGTGCACGCGCAGGAACGCGGACCAGGCGTTGGCTGCCGCGTGGTGGTTGTCGGTCACGGGGCGAGCTTACCCACTTGTGTGCGCCCGCACGCATATAGTAGCGTGCACACGCACATAAATTGTGTTCGGAGAAAGGAAATCTCATGACCGATGTCATTGCCCGGGCGGAGCTGGCGGCTGCGATCGAGGCGGGTTCGGTGACGGTTCTCGACACGCTCGGGGCCGGCTATTACGAGAAGGCGCATCTGCCCGGCGCGCGGGTCCTGGTCGAATCCGACGTGGAAACGGTTGCCGGACAACTGCTTCCGGATCGCAACGCGGCGATTGTGACCTACTGTGCGAACGAAGCATGCCGCAACAGTGAGAATGTCGCGGTGAAGCTGCGGGGGCTGGGGTACACGAATGTGCGCGCGTATCGGGCGGGGATTCAGGATTGGTCGGAGGCCGGGCTTCCGGTGGAGGAGGGGCCTGAACTCCCTACGGCGCGACCTCGATAGCAAGCGGAGTGCCGGTGTCGAACCAATAACGGTGTAGTTCTTGGATTTTGGCTCGACTCGGTCGCCCGCGCAGGTGCAACGTGCATTCGCCGTAGTCCATCGGAGTGACTGTTTCGCACAGGATGGTGCGCGCGATCGCGCGTTCGGTGGGGTCGGTGATCTCGCGGGCGATGCCGTCGAAAGTGCCGTCCGGCAGACGGATTCGGACGTGGGGGTCGGCGCGGATGTTGAGCAGCCATGCGCTGGCCGCCGCGGGCCTGGTGATCGCGAGGTGCGGCGGGACCAGTTGGACGAGGTAGGCGCGGTTGTCGCGGCGGATCACCCGGACGCATTTCTGGCGTTTCTTGCCGGTCATTCGGCCCGTGGTGGTGATCACGCCATAGCCCTCGGGGGCTCGGACCCGGAACCACGGCAGCATCGCGGCGCTGACGATGCGACCGGCTCGCTCGGTGCGAACCAGGCGGGTGTGTTTCTCGGCTTCGGCCGTGGCGGCGATCCGGATCTTGCGCAGTCGTTCACTGGTCGGCTCGGCGGGCGCTGAGTCCTGCATAGCTTCCATGGTCCGCCGCGCGGGCTTGTCGCGGAACGTTTCGCCGTTTGTGGCGTTGTCTGTCAACGACTTTGCGCGCTGCGCGCGAGTTTCGCTGTGACATGCCCCTCGGTCCCGGCCTGGCGGTGCCGCTGACGAACCGCGACGTGTCAGGATTCTGAGATGGTGTCGAATCCGCTGCCGCCGATTGCTCGCAAGCTGGCCCAACAGCGCTGGGTCATGCGCACGGCGCCGGTCGTCATTCCGGTCGAGCGCGTCGTTCGGCGCTGGACCAACGGCCGCAGGGGCGTGCTGGATGTGGTCGGGCTGCCCTCGATCGAGGTCACCGTCGCGGGCCGCAAGACCGGTATCGCGCGGACCACGTCGCTGCTGTACGTGCCGCGCGGTGACGGCTTCCTCGTGCTCGGCTCGAACTGGGGCAGCCCGAAGCATCCGGTGTGGTCGGCCAATTTGCGTGCCGCGGGTATCGCGACCGTTCGGCACAAGGGTGAGCAGTTCACGGTGTCGGTGACCGAGCTCACCGGTGTCGATCGCAAATCCGCCTGGGACTTGGCCGTCGAGTTCTGGCCTGGATACGAGATGGAGTACGAGCTGTCCGGCGGGCGTCAGTTCCGGATGTTCGAGCTGCGCCGGGTTTGAGTCTGCGCGAAATGTGTTCGGGGCGGGGGTGAGTCGCGCTTTCGCGATCTTGTCGAGGTGGCTCCCAGTTTGTCGGAGGTCCGGGTTACGGTGTGTTGATGACCACGCATCTGACGCATTGGGGTGCCTTCGAGGCCGACAGCGACGGTGAGCGGCTGACCGCTGTTCGCCCATGGCGCGGCGATCCGGAGCCGATGCGGCTGATCGAGAATGTGGCGTCCGCGCAGCATCATCCGACCCGGGTCGATCAGCCTTATGTTCGGCAAGGCTGGTTGGAGCGCGGGCCGGGCGCGGCAGGGCGCGGGACAGATCCGTTCGTGCCGGTGTCGTGGGAGACCATGCTGGATCTGCTGGCCGGTGAGCTGGGGCGGGTGTATCGCGAGCACGGTGCCGAGGGGGTGTTCGGCGGATCCTATGGATGGGCGAGTGCGGGGCGTTTTCATCACGCGCAGAGCCAGACGCATCGGTTCCTCAACTGCCTCGGCGGGTATGTGCGGCACGTCAACAGTTACAGCCTCGGGGTGTCGCAGGTCTTGATGCCGCATGTGTTCGGCCATCTCGGTTTCGTTATCGAGCGGGCGACGGCGAAGACGGTGCTGGCGCGGCATACAGAGTTGGTGGTGGCGTTCGGCGGGTTGTCGCCGAAGAACTCGGCGGTGTCGCCGGGTGGTGTGTCCCGGCACAACAGCCGGGGCTGGATCGGCGCGGCGCGGGCGCGGGGGTGCCGGTTCGTGTCGATCTCGCCGTTGCGTGACGACATTCCGGCGGAGGCCGAGGCGGAGTGGCTCGCGCCGCGGCCGGGCAGCGATACGGCGTTGATGCTGGCGTTGGCGCAGGTGCTCGACGCGGAGGGGTTGGCGGACAAGACATTCCTGGACAAGTACACCGTCGGCTATGAGCGATTCATCGGCTATGTGCGTGGCTCGACGGATGGGATCGTCAAGTCCCCGGAGTGGGCCGCGGCGCTCACCGGCCTGCCCGCCGAACGGATCCGGGCGCTGGCACGCGAGATGGCGGCGGCTCGGACCTTCGTGACGGTGAGCTGGTCGTTGCAGCGCGCACAGTACGGCGAGCAGCCGCTGTGGTTGGGGGTGGTGCTCGCGGCGATGCTCGGCCAGATCGGGTTGCCCGGTGGTGGGTTCGGGCACGGCTACGGGTCGGCGGCGAGCGTGGGCGAGCCAGCGCGGGAATTCTCGCCGCCGCGATTGCCGCAGGGTGTCAACGGAGTCGACACCTTCATTCCGGTCGCGCGCATCGCCGACATGCTGCTCAATCCAGGTCAATCCTTCGAATACAACGGGCAGCAGCTGATCTACCCCGATATTCGGCTGGTGTACTGGGCCGGCGGGAATCCCTTTCACCACCACCAGGATCTGGCCCGGCTGCGCGCGGCGTTCGCCCGGCCCGAGACGGTGGTGGTGCACGATCCGTTCTGGTCCTCGACCGCCCGGCATGCCGACTTCGTGCTCCCCGCCACCATGACGATCGAACGTAACGACTACGGCGCGGGCGAGAACGACCGCGTGCTGTTCCCGATGAAGGCGATCACCCGCCCGCACGGCAGCGCGCGCGACGACTACGCCATCTTCGGCGAGCTGGCCGAACGCCTCGGGGTCGGCAAGGAATTCACCGAGGGCCGCACCGCCGACGAGTGGCTGCGCTACCTCTACGAGGAATGGCGACAGCACCAGGGCGGCCACGATCTGCCGGACTTCGACACGTTCTGGGCCAGCGAGCACATCGAACTCCCGATCCTCGACGAGGATCAGATACTCGCTGCCGACTTCCGCGGCGACCCGGACCGATTTCCGCTAGCCACCCCGAGCGGCAAGATCGAGATCTTCTCTGAAACCATCGACAGCTTCGGCTACGCGGACTGCCCCGGCCACCCGACGTGGCTCGAACCCGAGGAATGGCTAGGTGCCCCGGCCGCAGCCGAATTCCCGCTGCAGTTGGTCGCCAACCAGCCACGCGCCAAGCTGCACAGCCAACTCGACGTCGGCGCCTACAGCCAATCCACCAAGATCGCCGGACGTGAACCGGTTCGCCTGCACCCCACCGACGCCACCGCCCGCGACCTGCACGACGGCGACACCGTCCGCATCCGCAGCAAACGCGGCAGCTGCCTGGCCGGACTCACCATCGACGACGCCGTGCGCCCAGGTGTCGCCCAACTATCGACCGGCGCCTGGTACGACCCCGACCCGGCCAACCCCGCCTTCTGCCGCCACGGCAACCCCAACGTCCTGACCCCCGACCGCCCCTCCTCAGCCCTGAGCCAGGGTTGCACAGGCCAGCTATCGCTGGTCGAAATCGAGCGATACGAAGGAACAGCCCCCGCCCTGACCGTGAACCAACCCCCCGCCACCATTGCGGCACAACACCTTCCGTAACAGCGAAGGCCGCGGCAGGAGCAGGCAGAGGCATTGGCCGAACGCCTGCGAACTGCTCTGGGGTCCAATCCTAGGTCTTTCACACCGAAGCGAGGAACTGCTCCAAGCGCTCGGCGAAACCCGGTGCCGCCGGGACGAAATGCCCTGCACCCGGTGCGACCACCCGCTGTGCGTTCAAGGCGTCCGCGAGCCCGTCGCATATCCGTTCCACTGCCGGGGAGTGACCGCCCGAGGCGACCAGGGTGGGAATGCCGTGCGCGCGAATCGCTTCCAACCGTGGTCGCGCCTCACTCGGCAGTCGCCCGCGATGCGCGCGCCGCACCGCCGCCACGGTTCCGGCGGATAGGGGCTGCCCATCGGTGACCGGTGAGCCTGCGAGAGTGAGGAATTCGCGCAGCTGCGCGGTGTCGGTATCGAGACCATTCGTGAGCACGGTGTCGCCGAGTTGCCGCAACCTGTGCACGAGCGGATCGTCGCCGGCCACGAAGTACAGCGGCGATTCGATGATGGTCAGCGAGCGTACGGAGTTCGGGTGCCGGGCGGCGGCGATGAGCGTCCCGAGCGTGCCATACGAATGAGCGACAATGTGCGGGCGCATGTCACCGATCACCGCAGCGATATCGTCGGCGTCCACCTCGAAGTCCTGGCTCCCGCCGACCGGCGCCGGGCTGGGCGGAAATCCCCGCCGATACACCGATGCCAGCGTCCACCGCGCCCGCAACGGTTCCAGTCCCGCCCACGTAGTCGTCGGCCCCGCCCCTCCGTGCACCAGCACAACCTCCGGCCCACTGCCCTCCCGCAGCACACTGATCGCCTGTTCCAGCATCATCGGCCTCCCCGCCGCAATCGGTTCCCGCCGCGGCGAGAATTCTTATCGGGAATCCTACGTGCGATCCAATCGGCCACCGGCCGCGCAGATCTCACCAGTCGGCGCCTCACATCCCGCCGAGGCGTATAGTCGGATCCGACTAGTAGGAAGCGACTATCCATGGCACGCCGCAAGATAACCAACACGCTGGCACTCGCGCTGCTCGGGCTGCTGCTCGAGCAGCGGATGCACCCGTATGAAATGGCAGCTACGCTGCGGGAACGTCATAAGGGCGACAGTTTCAAAATCAATTCTGGCTCGCTCTATGACACCGTCGAGGCGTTGGCGCGGCACGGCTGGATCGAGCCGGTCGAGACGGTCCGCGATGGCAACCGGCCGGAGCGAACGGTGTACGCGCACACCGAACTCGGGCGCCGGGAATTCGTCGCATGGCTGGACGAACTGGTGCGAACGCCGGTCGCGGAGTTCCCGAAGTTCCTTGCCGCGGTCAGCTACCTCGGGGCGTTGGGGCCGGTCGGGGCGGCCGATGCTCTCGAAGAGCGCGCTCGCCATCTGGCCGAACGCATTTCCGGTGCGGACAGCACGCTCGAGCAGACCGTCGGCGTGGGAGCTCCACGGCTGTTCATGATCGAAGTCGAGTACCAGCGCCATGCCTGGCAGGCCGAACTCGACTGGACCAGGCAGACCATCGCCGAGATCCGAGACGGCTCACTGCCGTGGCCTGAGCCCGGCACGTTCTGAGGGGGAACACGATGACCGACCGACCGCTGGATACCGATGTCCTGATCGTCGGCGCGGGGCCCGCGGGTGTGCTGCTCGCCTATGAGCTCGCGCTGGCCGGGGTGCGAACGACTGTTGTCGAACGTTCGCTGGAACCACTGTGGTGCCGTGGATACAACCTCAATGCCCGTTCGCTCGACCTGCTCGCGCGGCGCGGCCTTGCCGCTGAGCTCATAGCCGAAGGCCACCAGGTGCCGAACGTCCCCGCCACCGGGATCTCGCGACCACTGCCGCTGGCGGGGGCGCATACCGATCACCCGTTCTCGTTGGGTATTCCGCAGACCCGCGTCGAAGAGGTGCTGGCCGCGCGGGCCGTCGAGCTGGGTGCCACGGTCTTGCGCGGGCGCGAGGTTCGCGCCATCGCGCAGGACGCCGACTCGGTGACCGCGACGGTCCACAACGGACAGTTCGATACTCAGCTGACCGCGCGATACCTTGTCGGCTGCGACGGCGGCCGAAGCGTCGTACGCAAGAGCGCGGGCATCGCGTTTCCCGGCACCGACGCCAGCTTCTTCGCCCTGCTCGGCGACGTCGAATGCGATCTGCCGTACGGTATTTCGGCCGGTCCCGACGGGCGCACGGTGTTCGTCATTCCGCGACCCGGATATGTGCGCGTCATCGTGCGCGAACAGGACCCGCCCCCGGCAAAGGACACCCCGGTGACCCTGGAGTTGCTGCAGTCCCAGGTATCCGAGGTGCTCGGCAGGCGCACCGAACTGCGCGCACCACGCTGGCTGACCCGGTTCGGGGACGCGGCGCGCTTGGCCGAGCGCTTCCGCGAGGGTCGAGTCTTGCTGGCCGGCGACGCGGCACACATCCACCCGCCCGCCGGCGCCATCGGCGTCAACGTTGCCCTGGACGACGCGTTCAACCTGGGTTGGAAGCTCGCTGCCACGGTCCACGGCAGCGCACCGAAGACCCTGCTCGACACCTACCACGACGAACGGCACGCGACAGGTGCCGCACTCCTGTCGAACCAGCGCGCGCTGGTACTGCTCAACGAACCCGCGTCGCCGCTGGCGGACCTGGTCCAGCAGGTCGCGGCACACCCCGCGGGCAACCGTGCGCTCACCGAGATCTTGACCGGCCTCGACACCTGCTACCTACCCGGCGAGCACCGCTGGCTCGGCCGCCTCGCTCCCGACCTCGCTTTGTCGACCGCCGACGGCGAGACGACCCTGGCCACACTGCTGCATCCGGGTCGTCCGGTATTGCTCGATCTGACTGCCGGACAAGCGTTCTCGTCGTGGTCGGCGTCGGTCACCGTGGTCAGCGCGACCTGTCGGGCGTATCGGGATATCCGTGCGTTGCTGCTGCGCCCGGACGGCCACATTGCCTGGCTGAGTACCAGCGTCGCGGACGACGCAGGGCTCGCGGACGCCCTTCATCGCTGGGTTATCCCCTGAGGCGATTGTCGGGCAAACGGCAATTTTATTGCGGTGCATCGGCACTCGGGTCCCCGTTAGGCTCGCCCGCATGATTCTTCGCCACGTCACCATCGACTGCGCCGACCCGTACAAGCTCGCGTCGTTCTGGAGCGCCGTCACCGGCTGGCCGCTGTCCGCGGAGGACGAAGTGGACGACGACGAGACCCTGCTCACCGCGCCCGAGCCGCTTCCCGGTTTCCTTTTCATCCGGGTTCCGGAGGGCAAGACGGTGAAGAACCGGATCCACTTCGATTGGATGCCCACCGAACGTACCCGCGACGAGGAAGTGGAGCGGCTGTTCACGGTGGGCGCGACACTGTACGAAGATCACCGCACCGCCGACGGTCGAGGCTGGGTCACCCTCCTCGACCCCGAGGGGAACGAATTCTGTGTCGAGCGAAGCACTTCCGAACGATCCAAGGCCGAACAAGCCGGAGCGTAACCGGTACCGCGACACTCCGTAATGGCCTGTGCGACCGTGTGATCGGCGCTGACCTCTACGATGCCCCGGTGACCTACGACGACCTCGAGCACCTCGACACCTCCCGCCTGCCCGAGCGGCAGCAGCAGATCCTTGCCACCATTCGGGACTGGGTGGTGCGGCAGGGGTACGCGCCGAACTCACGGCAGATCGGGGACGCGGTGGGGTTGCGGTCTTCGTCGTCGGTGTCCAAGCACCTGAACAGCCTGGAGGAGAAGGGGTTCCTGCGGCGCAGCGAGACGATGTCGCGGCCGATCGATGTCCGGATGTTCCTGCGGGGTTCGGCGCCGCGGGAAACGAACGAGGATTCGGTGGCGGTGCCGGTGATCGGTGACATCGCGGCGGGCACGCCGATTCTGGCCGAGGAGCACACCGACGACATGGTGACGATGTCGCGTCAGCTGGTCGGTCGCGGGACGGTGTTCGGGCTGCGGGTGCGCGGGGATTCGATGATCGACGCGGCGATCTGCGACGGTGACATCGTGGTGGTGCGCCAGCAGAACGAGGCGCATTCGGGGGAAATCGTCGCCGCGATGATCGAGGGGGAGGCGACGGTGAAGGTGTATCGGCGGCGCAACGGTCACGTGTATCTCGAGCCGCGCAACCCCGCCTATGAAGTCATCGATGGCGACAAGGCCGCAGTGCTCGGCAAGGTGGTGTCGGTGATGCGACGCGTCTGATCGGCATCGTCGTACCCTGAACTGATGTCGGAGATCGCGGAACCGGATTTCGGGCGGCTGGTCGAGGTACTGGCCGGTCGGCGGGTGGTGGTGCTGACCGGTGCGGGTGTGTCGACCGACAGTGGCATCCCCGACTATCGCGGTCCGTCCTCGCCGCCGCGCAATCCGATGACCTATCAGCAGTTCGTCGGTGACGCGGTATTCCGGCAGCGGTATTGGGCGCGTAATCACATCGGCTGGCGGCGAATGGATGCGTCGCGGCCGAATCCGGGGCATCGCGCGCTGGCTCGGCTGGAACGGATGGGCGTGGTGAGTGGGCTGATCACCCAGAACGTCGATCTGTTGCATACCAAGGCCGGCCATCGTCGGGTGATCGATCTACACGGCACCTATGCGCGGGTCCGGTGCTTGAGTTGCGATGCGTTGATTTCGCGGATGGCGTTGGCAGAACGGTTGGAAGCCGCGAATCCGGGGTTCGCCGAGGGGGCAACGACCAACGGGGTGGAGGTCGCACCCGACGCCGACGCGGTTGTCGCTGATACCGAGAGTTTTCGGATGGTCGATTGCGCGGGGTGCGGGGGAATGCTCAAGCCCGACATCGTGTATTTCGGCGAAAACGTGCCGAAAGATCGGGTGGCGGCGGCGTTCGAGCTCGTCGATGACGCGGATGCGTTGCTGGTCGCGGGGTCGTCGTTGACCGTCATGTCGGGGCTGCGGTTCGTGCGGCATGCGGCGAAGCGTGCGCGGCCGGTGGTGATCGTCAATCGCGGAAATACTCGTGGGGATGAGTTGGCGTCGCTGACTGTTGACGCCGGATGCTCGGATGTTCTTGTCGCACTCGCCGACTCGCTCGGGGACGCGCACGTTTTAGCCGGGGCAGCGGTGTAGTCGAGTTTTGTTGCGGCGCAATGCGCGTCGTTGCATCGAGTGCGCATCAGCAGGCGATGCCGATAATGATTGTGCGGCACGCGTTTACGGCGGGGTTTCCGGGAGAAATTGTCAGGCGAACGGCTGTGCGGCGTCGAGATTGCGGCCGATGTAAACAAGCAGACCATGCCGAACAGATGCTATTCGGCGGGCCGAAGCTCTTTCCCTTTCAACATATATCGCACGGGTGGACTTGCGGCCAGGCTCCGTCGGGGCGTCGAAATCGACGTATCCAGTCACGACGCGTATCTGGCCACCATGGTTTCGGCTGCCTCGCTCACGACGCGGTTTACGGCGTCGCGTGATGGCCGCCAGTCGATGAGCAGGAGTCGGGGCCAGAACACGTTGTCGGCGATCATGCCGAGGAACTGCGTCGCGGCGATGTCGGGGTGGTCGACCCGCAGGGCGCCGGCGCCGGACTCAGCCCGCAGGTAATCGTGTACCGACCGCCAGAACGGCTGCTTGCCGAGTTCGAAATTGGCTTTCGCGAGTTCAGGAAAGCGGGGTGCCTCGGCTATGACGATCCGGAACAGTTCTGCCATCCCCGGGCGGCTCAGAACCGTGACGTAGCGCCGCCCCAGCGTGATCAGGTTGCGACGGATGTGGCCGTCGGCGGTGACCTCGTCGGTCCAGTCGGCGGGTCGCCAGAACTCGATGACCATCGCCTCGAACAGTTCCGCCTTGGTCGGGAACTGCTTGAACAGCGTGGCTTTCGACACTCCGGCGCCGGCCGCGATCTTCGACAGCGACGTGCCGTCGTACCCGAACTCGCCGAACAACGCCGTCGCCGCGTCCATGATCGCTGCCCGCTTCTCCGTCGCGAGCTGCTCGTGATATGCCGTCTTGCTCACGCCAGCCAGTATGCACCCGCGGGCCAGGAGTGAGGCGAGCCGGTTGACTCACAACTCAGCGCCGCCTACCGTGAGGCGAGTCAATCGACTCACAGCTCCTGACTAGGGGATCATTCATGCAAGACTTCACCGGACGCACCGTGGTCGTTACCGGCGGCAACGGCGGCATGGGCGCCAGCCACGTCCGAGGCTTCCACGCCGCCGGCGCCAACGTCATCATCGCCGGCCGCAACGCTGACGCCGGATACGCCTTCGCGGCGGAACTGGGCGACCGGGCCCGCTATGTCGCACTGGATGTCACCGACGAGCAGCAATGGCATGCCGCCATCACCACGGCTGAGGCCGCGTTCGGGCCGGTGTCGGTGCTGGTCAACAACGCAGGCATCCAAAATCCTGCGGCGACCTTGGAAGATACCGACCGACAGAATTGGGAACGGGTGCTCGCGGTCAACCTCACCGGCACCTACCTCGGCATCAAAGCCGCAGCGCCGTCGTTGCGACGCGCAGGCGGCGGAGCGGTCGTCAACATCGGCTCGGCCATGGGCCACGGTGGCACCGCCATGTTCGGGCCGTACGTGGCCAGCAAGTGGGCCGTGCGTGGGCTGACCGCCACCGCCGCCCTGGAACTGGCTCGTGACAACGTCCGCGTCAACGCCGTCGACCCCGGCGTGGTGTCCACTCCCTTCATTCACGAGCCGACCGCCCCGGGTCAGGCCGCCATCGCCGACCACTTCTCCCCGGAACCGCTCGCCGTCCCCCGCCTGGCCGATCCCGCCGAGATCACCAAGCTCGTGCTGTTCCTCGCCTCCGACGACGCCTCGTTCGCCACTGGACAGGACTATGTCGTCGACGGCGGGCTGCTGCTCGGACCGGCCCTGCCCGCCGCCAGCTGACACCACCCGACCCCGGCGGACAACCCTGCGGGCGCCTGCCATGCGGCACGACAGCGCTGAGCAGAGCGCGTGCCCGTGTCGCCGGGAGAGGCTCGGAATAGCTCGCGGCTGAGTTTCGCAGCGAATCGCGGATTACCGAGCGGCAGGTTACAGAGCTTCCGCGGGTTCAAGAGCCTCGGCCTGTTCCGGTGCCGCGTCCGTCCGAATTCCGTTCGGGCGCAACGTTATCGCCAACACGGCCGCTCCGGCCAGCGCGATGAGCATCGTCCATACCGCGCCCACGTGCATGGCGTGGATGAACGCGGCATCGGCGGCGCGCGTCAGGTCGGGGCGGTGGATCACCGCTGCGGCGTGTCTGGTTTGCTCGGCGGAGACCTGTGCCCGTTCCCGCACATCGGCGGGCAGGTCGTGCAGTGCGGATCCGATGCCACGCTGGTACGCGATCGACATGATCGTGCCGCCCACCGCGATGCCGAGCACGCTGCCGGTCTGTCGCACGGTGTTGGTGACCGCGGATCCGGCACCGGCCTGCGTCAGCGGAAGGGTGTTCATCAGCGCCGCGGTCGTGCTGCCCATGACTATGCCGATCGACAGGCCCTGGATCAGCAAGACGATCTCGTTCCAGACGAGCGGAGTGTGCAGTCCGAAGAACGCGAAGCTGCCCATCGCCAGTGCCGCCACGGTGAGCGCGGTCGCGGTGACCGGGCGCAGCGACCAGCGGCGCACCAATCGGATGCCGAGCGGCCCGCCGACCATCGCGCCGAGCGCCGCCGGGAACGTGGCGAAACCGGCCTGCAGCGGCGAGAAGCCCCGTGCGCCTTGCAGATAGAACGCGCCGTAGAAACCGGCGGCGGTCATCGCGAAAAGCAGCAGCCCGAGCGCCGCGTTGCCGCCACCGAACGTGCGCTGCGCGAGGAGCCGGGGATCGAAGCTCGGCTGATGGCTACGCAGTTCGACGAACACGAACGCGCCAAGCAGAATCACTCCCGCGGCGATCGGCGCCCAGACATCCACCGGGGTCCAGGAGGCCACCTGTCCCGCGCGAATCAGCCCATAGGCCAGGGCGGCGAGTCCGCTGATCGAGAGCAGTAGACCGGTCAGGTCGAGCGGGCGCGGGGTGGGGCTGCGGAATTCGGGGATCAGCGCGGCGATCCCCACCAACCCGGCCAGCACCGCCGGGACATTGATGAGAAACACCGAGCCCCACCAGAAATGGTCGAGCAGCACACCGGCGAGCAGCGGACCGGCCGCCAATCCGACGCCGGCGGAGGCGGAGGAAATGCCGATCGCGGTGGCCCTGGCGGGACCGGTGAAGGTCCAGGTGAGGATGGCCATGGTGGCGGGCATGATCAGCGCGCTGCCCACGCCCATCGCGGCACGGGCGGCGATCAACTGGCCCGCGTCACCGGCGTAGGCAGCCCAGATCGACGCGGCGGCGAAGGTCGTCAGGCCCGTGGCGAGCACGGTCCGGTGACCGAATCGGTCACCCAGCGCGCCCGCGGTGAACATCAGCGCGGCGAAGACCAGGGTGTAGGAGCCGGTCGCCCATTGCAGCTGGGCTGGGGTGGCGCCGAGGCCGCGGACCGGGTCGGCCAGTGTCTGGAAGGTCAGGCTGAGGATGGTGTTGTCCATCCAGATCAGGAACGAGGACAGCACGAGTACGGCGAGGATCAACCGTTGCCTCGGCTTCGGCAACGTGGGAGACGTGATCATGGAAACCTTCGCTAAGATTGGCAAGAACCTGACGATTAACTTCGCATAGTCGTCAGGAACCTGTCAATATCGAGGAGGTTTTTCGTTGGGTTCCTACCGGAGCGAGGTCGGGTCACTGACCTTCATGGTTCGCAAGGTCTGGCTCAACATGCGGGCGGCAATCGGGGAGGAGCTCAAGGCCTTTGGGCTGTCGACCTCCCAGTACGCCACCCTGATGATGACCGCCGCACGTCCCGGAATGTCGGTCGCCGACATCGCCCGCGAGGTCGCCAGCTCCCGCCAGGCCGCCAACGAAATGCTCAGCGGACTCGAACACGAGGGCCTGATCGAACGCCGCCCGCACCCCTCCGACCGGCGCACCCATCAAATCACCGTCACCGAATCCGGCCGGGCCCGGTTGGCGCAGGCCCGCGTCGCTGTCGGTCGCCGCGAAGCCGAACTCGAATCCTCGTTCACCCCCGCCCAGCAGGCCGCGATCCGCGACTGGCTCGAGGGCATCTCCGATGCCTGCCACTGATCGGGCGTAAAGTGCTGTTGGGCAGATGAATTCACGGTCGAGCAGCCGATATCGATAGCGAGCATGCCGCTTGGTCCGGATGGCGTGATTGCTGGATCGTTCGGAGGCGACACGTGCGACATTCAGCCGTGCATTCCGCAACCAGGCGGGCCCGATGACGGTGTAGCGCAGGCGGAGCGGCTCGTCGACGAGTCGATTGCGTTGGCGCCGTGTGAGATTGCGTCCAGCCCCTACTAATGCGCTGCCGGTCGGGCGCTCAGGTCGAACATCGCCCCGCCAGTTTGTCGGCCGCTGGCGAAATCGAAACGGTTCGCCGCGGCGACGATGCCCTCGGACTTGTCGCTCGAACAAGTCCGAGGGCATCGACTAATTGCGCTACCGGTGCATTCCGGCTTGCACGGGTGCGTCGATTTGCTCGAGTCCGGTCAGGGCCGGCGGCAAGGGACCCTCGTGCAGGACGCCGAGACGTTGGGTTGCGCGGGTGAGGGCGACATAGAGTTCGGCTGCACCGCGAGGGCCGTCGGCGAGGATCCGTTCGGGGTCCACGACCAGCACGGCGTCGAACTCCAATCCTTTCGTCTCCGATGCCGTCACCGTGCCCGGCACCCCCGCCGGACCGATGACGATACTGGTGCCCTCGCGATCAGCTTCCTGCCGGACGAATTCTTCGATGGCAGTAGCCAATTCGTCCTCGGTGACCTGCCTGGACCAGGGCTGGACACCGCACGCCCGAACCGACTCCGGTGGCTGCACGCCGGGCGCGAACTCGGCGAGTAGCGCGGCGGCGACGGTCATGATCTCGGCCGGGGTGCGATAGTTCACCGTCAGCGACCGGTAGGCCCAGCGGCCGGGCACATACGGTTGCATCATCGTGTCCCACGAGGTCGCACCGGCCACCGACCGGCGCTGGGCCAGATCGCCAACCACCGTGAACGATTTGCTCGGGCAGCGGCGCATCAGTATCCGCCAATCCATTTCCGACAGCTCTTGCGCCTCGTCGACCACGACGTGCCGATAGGTCCAATCACGGTCTGCCGCAGCACGTTCGGCGAGTTCCCTGGTGTCGCGCTCGAGGAATCGATCGGCCAGGTCCTCGGCGTAGAGCAGGTCCTGGGCGAACAGATGGTCCTCGTCGTCCATCATGTCCTCGCGGCTGACCATCACATCCAGCACGCCGGCGGCATACTCGGCCTCGGCCTTCCTTTCCCGCTCCGCGGTTCGATCGGCTGGTTTGTCGGGGCCGAGCAAATCGGCCAGTTCGTCGAGCAGCGGTACGTCCGACACCGTCCATGCCGCGCCGTCGGCCCGTGCCAGCGCCTCGTCGGCGCCTGCCGCGCGCAGTCGTTCAGGTGACGAATATAGCTGTGCCAGTAGCGTTTCCGGTGTCAGAATCGGCCACAGTTCGTCGAGTGTGGCGGCGAAGGTGTCGTGACTCGCGAGCTCCTCGACCAGGTCTTCGCGCAGTTGCTCCCATGCCTCGCGGTCGTCTCGGGTCAGCCAGCCGCGCCCGATCCGGGCGATCGCCCGCTCGGTGAGCACGTAGGTGATGATGTCGCGGAACACCGCTTGCGCCTCGTTGTGTGGCCGGCCGCTCGCGCGGGCCTCCGCTCTGGCCCACTCGGCGGTCTCGGCGTCGATGCGCACCGTGACGTCGGCCAGTTCGATCGTCACCGGATCCTGGGGTAGTCGCTGACGATCGGCGACCGCCGCGGCGAGCACGTCCAATATCTTCAGCGAGCCCTTGAGCTTCGCGGCCCGCGGGGTGTCCTCGGCGGTGACACGCAGGCCAGGCACGAGTTCGCCCGCGGTGGTGAACACCACGTTGGTCTCGCCCAGTGACGGCAGGACGTGGGCGATGTGGTTCAAGAAGGCCGGATTAGGCCCGACCACCAGCACGCCCTGGCGTTCCATCCGCTCCCGCTGGGTGTAGAGCAGGTACGCGACGCGGTGCAACGCCACCACGGTCTTCCCGGTACCCGGACCGCCCTCGATCACCAGCACGCCAGGATGGTCGAGTCGGATGATCTCGTCCTGCTCGGCCTGGATCGTCGCGACGATGTCGCGCATCCCCTCGCCACGCGGCGCGTTGACCGCCGCCAGCAGCGCCGCGTCGCCGCGCTCGCCGTCATCGGGACGGCCGAGCACCTCGTCGGTGAAATCCACCACCTGACGTCCACGGGTGTGGAACTGGCGGCGCCTGCGCATGTTCTCCGGTGTCGCGGCGGTGGCCACATAGAACGCCCGCGCGGCCGGTGCTCGCCAATCGAGCAGCAGCGGTTCGAATTCGTTCGCTTCGTCGTAGAGACCGATCCGGCCGATGTAGGAACGCTCGCCCGACAGAGTGTCCAATCGACCGAAACACAGCCCGTTGTCGGCCACATCCAGCCGCTGCACCGACTTGCCCAGCGCGCGCACCTGGTCCTCGCGCTCCATGGCGGAACCGTCTCTGCCGCGCAACGCGGCGCTGTACTGGCCCTTCACTCGCGCGCGCTCGGCGTCGAGGCGCGTGTACAGCTCGGCCACGTAGCTACGCTCGGACTGTAATTCCTCGTCATACTCTCGAGTTAGCATGTGCCCCTTCTTTTTTGATGGCTCGGCGATGTCGCTGTGTTCGTGCGGTCGCTCGGTCCGCGGCTACGCGAACTCCGGCGGCGCAAACGCGTACGCGCCGAGTGCCCGCAACGCCGCCGCGAGCCCCACCATCAGCTCGCCATCCCCACACGACTCACGCGTCGACAACAACACACCCGATCCGTAACTCCCATTTCCGCAGGCTCTGGCCTCGGCCAGCGAGTATGCGCCCCCGCCGGGGTCTTGCCGCAAGCCCCCGGGTGCGATATATAATTGGATACGGAAAGGATTGAGGTCCTTTCCATTTTTATGTCCGCTGTCGACGGACTTCCTCCCCACTCAGCGCATGCGCAACATCAACCCAGCGGTGACCCCCGGCTGTAGTTAACGGCCCCCGCAGTCCAGTATCGGCGTGATCATCCAGTGCCTCAGGGTGTTCGGTGCTCGCGCGGAACGATCACATTGATGGCTTGCGGAGTTTCACAGTTCGCCACCGTCGAGGGGGAACTGGTGTTCTCCGGCACTCGGTCGGACGATGCCAACACCAGTTCCCCCTCGATCGAGGTCTGCTCGGCGACGATGTGGCGTGGATCATGCGGGGGCGGCATTGACTGTGCCGTGACGGCCAACGGTGTTCTGGGTGTACGCGCTCAGGCCAGGAGGATCGCCATGGCGTTGCCGGAATTCATTTCTGTAGAGGATTTTTTCAAGCCGCCGATGAGTGCTGCGCCGTCGATTTCTCCGGACGGCACCAGGATTGCGTATCTCGCGCCGCGCAAGGATCGGTTGAACGTGTGGGTCCAAGACCTCGACTCCGACGCGGAAGCGCGCTGCGTGACCGCGGACGAGCACCGCAACGTGTACAACTTCCGCTGGACCGACGATCCGCGATGGCTGCTCTACACCCAGGACAACGGCGGTGACGAGCAATGGCACCTGTATCGGGTAGACCTGGACTACTCCGACGCGCCGGTGCTCGACCTGACACCGTTCCCGCGAACGGCGGTCATCGACTTCGAGTTGCCCGCGGGACGGCCGGGGAAAGTGCTGGTTCAGCTGAACGACAGGAAGGTCGAGGCGTTCGACCTCTGCGAGATCGACCTCGCCACCGGCGACCTCACGGTGCTGGCCGAAAACCCCGGCCATATCGGCGCCTGGATGTGCGGCCCCGGCGGCGAAGTGTACGGTCGCGGACTGACCGCGACGGGCGATATCGAGCTATATCGCTGGGACGCAGGCACTTTGCACCCCATCGCAGTGTTCGACGGTGCCGACTACCCGATGGGTGTGTTGCCGGTCCGGCTGACCCCGGACGGGACCGGCGTGTGGCTCGGATCCAACCGCGGCACCGACCGGACCCGGCTGGTCCGCCTCGACCTGGCGACCGGGCAGGAATCCGAGGTCGACAGTCACCCGACGTTCGACCTCGATACGCGCGGCGCCGTCATTCCCACGCTGCCGTCACCGTTGATCCTCGACCGGCGAACCGGAGAGTTGATCGGCGCCCGCTACCTCGGCGAACGGCAGGTGATCCACGCACTGGATCCGAATTTCGCCGCGGTGCTTGCGAACTTGCAGAAGCTGTCGGAGGGAGACTTGGCTGCAGTGTCCTCCGATCGCACCGGCCAACGGTGGGTCGTCACCTTCACACACGACCGCGACCCCGAAGTCGCGTACTACTACGACCACTCCACCGGGAAGAGCCGGCTGTTGTTCCGGCCGTTCCCGCATCTGAATCCCGAATCGCTTGCCCCGATGACACCGGTGACCATCCCGGCGCGCGATGGACTGAGCCTCCCGTCGTATCTGACCCTGCCCGTCGGCATCGAGCCGTCCGCGTTGCCGATGGTATTGATGGTCCACGGCGGCCCGTGGCTGCGCGACAGCTGGGACTTCGACCCGACCGCACAACTCTTCGCCAACCGCGGCTACGCCGTATTGCAGGTCAACTACCGCGGCTCGACCGGATACGGCAAAGCGTTCGTCAAAGCCGCGATCAAGGAGTTCGCGGGCAAGATGCACGACGACCTCATCGACGCCGTGCAATGGGCCGTCGATCAGGGTTATGCCGATCCGGCACGGGTCGCGATCTTCGGCGGCTCCTACGGTGGCTATTCGGCCCTGGTCGGTGTCACCTTCACCCCCGACGTCTTCGCGGCCGCCATCGACTACGTCGGCATCTCCAACCTGGCGAACTTCCTGCGCACCATCCCCGCCTACAGCAAACCGCACACCGCCAACAACTGGCACCTCTTCGTCGGCGACCCCGACGACCCGGAACAAGAAGCCGACATGCTCGCCCGCTCACCGATCACCCACGTCGACCGCATCCACACCCCACTGCTGGTAGTGCAGGGCGCCAACGACATTCGAGTAGTACGCGCCGAATCCGACAACCTCGTCGAAGCACTCCGGCAGCGCGGCGTCGACGTCGAATACCTGGTCAAAAACAACGAAGGCCACGGTTTCGCCAACCCGGAAAACCAGATCGAGCTGTTCCACACCATCGAACGCTTCCTCGCCCGACACCTGGGCGGACGCGAATCATCCACCCGCTAACCACTTTCCGCCGCCCAGCCCCTAACGTCGTCCGACAATGGCCACAATCTTCAGCCGCCGAATGGCTCACCAACAGTCGAAGAGTGTATGGGTCAATGGCCCATGCCGAGGCCGCCGTCGACTGGGATGATGGCGCCGGAGATGTAGCTGGCTTCGTCGGAGGCGAGGAAGCTGATCGCGGCGGCGACTTCTTCGGGGGCGCCGATGCGTTGCATCGGGATGGCTTGCTTGGCGAGCTGGTGGTATTTGTCGTCGAGGGCCTGGGTCATGTCGGTGTCGATGAAGCCGGGGGCGACGACATTGGCGGTGATGGAGCGGGAGCTGAGTTCACGGGTGATCGATCGGGCCAGTCCGACCAGACCCGCTTTGGCGGAGGCGTAGTTCGCCTGGCCGGGGGTGCCGAGCATGCCGACCACGGAGCCGAGGAAGATCAGTCGTCCCCAGTGTGCGCGCAGCATGGATCGACTCGCGCGTTTGGCGACGCGGAACGCACCGGTGAGGTTGGTGTCCAAGGTGCGTTCGAATTGGTCCTCGCTCATCAGCGTGAACAGCATGTCGTCGGTGATACCGGCGTTGGCGACCACCACTTCGACCGCACCGTGGTGCTCGGCGACTTCGGTGAAAGCCGCGTCGATCGATGCGGTGTCGGTGACGTCGCATCGCACGCCGAGTAGTCCGGCGGGGGCGTCGGTGCCGCGGTGGGTGACCGCGACCCGGTGACCGTCCTCGGCCAGCCGTCGCGCGACGGCCAAACCTATGCCGCGATTGCCTCCGGTGACCAGGACCGATCGCGGGGTGGTCGGTTTCGACATGCACATCCTTACGTCGAGTGGATCAGTTCGTTCAGCCGAAATATTCGGCCCCACTGAGCATTACGGTTCGCAAGGGGATCGGCATCAGCGGGTTCCCACAATCTCCACGGCGGAATATGAGGGTTCCGTACTAAGCGGTCGGTGCAGCACCAGCACGCGAGTTGCCCCATCGACCATTCCCGCGGCGGCACCTCGGAGCGCGAAATCATCGCCACTCAGCACTGCGAGTCACAGTTGGATGGTCTAGCAGCGGCGCACCGGCATTGGTGCGGTTACCGCTGAGTCGTTGTCAGCGCAGCTCCGAGAGGTGTCAGCGCCCGACTTCTGGCACTGTCGCTTCGTGCGGTGCCTTGTCGGGGCGCAGGCCGCGCCAGCTCGGGTGGCGTAAGCCGTCGGGGCTGGCTTCGCGGAATTCGATGTCGGCGACGAGTTCGGGGTTGACCCAATGGGCGGCGGTGGCTACGGGGCGTGGCGGTGGGATGTCGAAAGGGCTGTCGGGGCGGGCGATTTCGTTCAGTTGGAGTTGGAGTTGCTTGCGGTCGCGCATGGTCCAGCCGGTGCCGACATTGCCGATGTGGACCAGGCGGCCCGTTTCGTCGTAGGCGCCCATCACGAGGGACCCGAAGATGCCGGCGTAGCGGCCGTTGCCGGGGAGCCAGCCTGCGACGACGACCTCCGTCGTTCTACGCAGCGGGGTTTTGATCCATGCGGGGGAGCGGCGGCCGGGCTGGTAGGTGGAGTCGAGGCGCTTGGCGATGATGCCTTCCAGCCCGTGATCGCGGGCGACGCCGAGCATGGTGGTGGCGTCGACGTTGGCGTAGTAGGGCGGGGTGCGGGCCAGGGGCAGGTCGATCGCCAATTCGTCTAGCCGGGCGCGCCTTTCGATATAGGGGAGGGCTATCAGGGACTCTCCGCTGTCGGCGAGCAAATCAAATATGAGGTATTGGACCGGCACTTGCCGGAGGAGTTCAGCGGTGGGTTTCACAACGTGCATCCGGCGCTGCAGCCGACGAAAAGAGGGTACGCCGGTTCCCGGTTCAGGGGCCACGATCTCACCGTCGACCAGCACATCCCTGCCGCCGAGCAAATTGGCGAAAACGCTGGTCAACTCCGGAAAAGAACCGCTCAGATCCCGATTGTTCCGGCTGTAGAACCGGCATTCCCCGCCGCCCACCCGCCCAATGGCACGAATACCGTCCCATTTCATCTCGATCGCCCACATGCCAGTATCTACCGGTGGCCGCCCGGGGACGGCCAGCATCGGCGCCGGCACTGATTGCACAAGATCAGCATACTGTTAGCTACCGATTTGTCTGGTCAGTAATGGGAGTGGTCTGGCGAGTTGGCTTTGAGCCGAAGGTGAAGTAGTGCGTCGGCATGGCCACCTGTTGATGCTCGAATACGAATATCGAGGGCTCGGGAGTGTTGAACGGGCAACTCGATAGCGGTGGCGCTGAGCCGGACGGGATGCAGGTGTCATCGCCCCTGTTCGGCGAGGAACCCGCGCGTGTCATCGACTACCCGTGCGGTGCCGCTGGTCCATAAACGGCCAAAGCAGACCTTCCCCAACGCAGCGGAAATCCAAGCGCCGCAAACCTCGCCCAGTGACCATCGACACGAAAAACCCCGTTCCCCCGCAACCCCATTCATCACTCGCACTTGACGTACGAACCACGCTCTTGACGCATGCTGCAACCTACGTCATGAAGACGTTGCGTACATCAAGTCGGTGCTGCCCGCGCCCTAGCCGGACGAGGTCGCACGCTGGGCTACCGATGAGCTCATCTAGCCGACACTCGACACAGTTGCACGCTGATACTCCTTTATTTATGAATACGCCGTTGCAACGTTCCAGTAGGATATTACGTCACTGCAATATTCCAATTTGATTCCGACGCAAGGTGTTCTGCCGCAATGTGAGGAGAAAACGTTTCGCAGAATTATTGGAGTTTCACCGAAAGTGTCAGTGGCGCACTGTAATCTCCTCGATCATGTCGCCATCATTCGTCCACGAGGGTTTTGTGGAACTGTTCCGCAGTCGGCCTGAGCTGGCGGCGGGCTTTCTGCAGGAAGTGTTCGGGCTACCGATGCCCGATTCTCACCAGACCCATGCCGAGCCATGCGATTTCACCGACATGGGCCCAAAAGAGTTTCGAGGTGATGCGGCCTTCGCGGTGACCGATGCGAGCGGAACCGCGTTGGTCGGAATCGCGGTCGAGGTGCAGCTTGCGCAAGACGGCACGCGGCAGTGGAGTTGGCCGGTGTACCTCGTCACCCTCCGGGCGCGGTTGAAATGCCCGGTGTTTCTGCTCGTGGTTACCCCGGATTCCGGGGTCGCGGAATGGGCGAGGCAGCCGATCGAGTTGGGACACCCCGGATTGGCGTTGTGCCCGCTGGTCCTGGGTCCTGAATTGGTACCCGCCGTGACTGACGGTGCCGAGGCGGTGGCGATGCCCGAGCGCGCGTGCTGTCCGCCATCGCCCACGCCGACGGTCCACAGGCACACGAAGTCCTATCCGCCCTGCTCGCGGGCTTGCAGAAGACCGATGACCAGCAAACGAAAATGTACTATGACATCGTGCGCACGGCTCTGTCCTCCGCGACAACACCTGGAGGAGCTGATGACGACGGGATACGAGTACCAGAGCGACTTCGCCCGCAAGTATGTGGCGGAGGGGCGTGCGACTGAAGCGGCACGGATCATCTTCAGAGTCCTCGATGCCCGGGGGATTTCTGTCAGCGCTGACGTTCATGCGCGGATCTCGAGCTGTGAAGATATGGATCAGCTGGAGGACTGGGTTGACCGAGCGGTGGTCGCCGATACCGCCGACGATCTGTTCACCTGACGCCAGCATCGTGGTCTGGTTCGCTGCGCGCGAGGCACGGTAACGGCATTGTGTCCGTGCGGGATTCGGCATCTGTCCGAGGCTGCGCTACACCACCTGGAGGAGCTGATGACTACGAGATACGAGTACCAGAGCGACTTCGCCCGCAAGTATGTGGCTGAAGGCCAAGCATCGGGAGCTGCGCGCATGGTCCTGGAGGTCCTTGATATCCGGGGCATTTCTGTCAGCGACGAGGTTCGCGCGCGGATCTCGAACTGCAGTGACGTAGATCAGCTCGGAATCTGGCACCGCCGTGCAATGCTCGCCGATACCGCCGACGATCTGTTCGCCTGACGCCAGCATCGTGGTCTGGTTCGCTCCACGCGAGGCGCGGCAACCGCATGGTGTCCGTGCGGGATCAGCGCCTGCCGGTCGGCTGGTCTTCAAAGCCCGAGTTTGGTAACGGCGTTGTCTTCCAAGGGATTTGCCGTACGAATGTAGCCGTGTACGGTGCGCGGATTGGACCAGCGACCTTGGCGCATGATCTCGCGGTCGCTGGCGCCACCGAGGGCGGCCTGGGTGGCGAAGCCGGCGCGCAGGGAGTGGCCGGAGAAGAGGTCGGGGTCGAGACCGGCGCGGGCGGCGTAGCGTTTGACGAGTTCGGCGACGGCGCGGCCGGACATGGGGGTGGCGCCGACCGTACCGTGACGATTTATCGTGGGGCACAAGGGTAGGTCGGGTTGCTCGGCGAGAGCGGTTCCGGTGAAGCCGTGGCAGCGGTGGATGTTCGAGTCGGTCGCGGGCGCAGTGAGATGGGTGCGCAGGCCCGATGCGCCTTCGGCAGCGTGTATTTCGAGCAGGCGCACCCAGTCGGCGAAGGCGCAGACAGGGCAGGTGCGCGGACGTTGACCGCGTGGCAGCGCGACGCGTTGTTCGGCAACACCGGTCGGGTCGGTTTTCGTCGACGGCAGCCGCACCAGCAACACCGGTTCGCCGGTGGCGTGATCGAGCTGCACTTCGACGTCGGCGATGCGCAGCCCGGCAAGCTCACTGCGACGCAATGCACCGGCGAACCCGATCAACAAGACAAGAGCATCGCGACGCCGGGCGGGTTCGGTGGGCCAGCCAGGTTCGGGCAGTCCAGCCAGCAGCTGGTCGAGGGTGTGCAACAGCACGGGGCGTTTGCGTTTCGGTTGGGTGCGCCGCGTGCGCCGAATGCCGCGCAAGGTCAGTCGGACAACGTCGGAGCGGGTGGGGGAGGGCAATCCGTTCGCGGCGTGCACCGCCGCGATCGCGGCCGACTTGCGTTCCAGCGTGGCCGCGCTGAACGCCCACTCACCGGTATCTCGGCGCGCGTCCGCCGCCGCGGCCAGATAGACGGCGACATCGAGCGGATCGGCGGGCATCGCCTGCCGAGTCTCGGCCAGGCACCACGCCGACCACGCGATCCAGTCGGTCCGGTAGGCGCGCAACGTATTCGCCGACTGCGACGCTTCCAAATATCGCCGCAGCGACCCCGCCTGATTGTCATCGAACCGCTCCCGCACCAACCGCAACGCGGCCGCGTCCACCAGAACGCTCCGCACCCCGCGACGCAGTTCGGTCCGCACCGACTCCGGCATCGCCACGACAGCGGCGCGCTCTTCCATCGACCAGCTCCCTGCTCCTAGACCCCCACCATTGTCCTGCTGCCACAGCCCAATTCGCGGCATCGACCATCTCCCCGCGCGTCGCCATCACCCGCCGCCAGCACTTGGTAACGCGGTCACCCCGCAACTCGGTTCCATCCAGCTCGCTCTAGTGGTCTCGGACGGACGGTGACATGCATTCCGGGTGGCGTCGACGATCGCCGCAGCCGTAGACCGAGCTGAATGGCTTGCCGCGGTCCGATGAGTTGGGGCAGTGCCAGGAGCGTCCGTCCCATTCCACAACAAACGGCGCGGCGTGCGGCAACGGCGTATCCCAGAGCCCACATAGCGACGCGACCGTCAGGGTGAGGCTGGCGACATGGCCGACAACGACGACGGTCTCTTCGGAGTGGCATTCGCGATGCGTCGAAGGGCGGCGCGGCTCTGGCTCGATGCCGTCCGCGAAGATGTCGCGCACGATAATTCACCCGAGCATCGAAGTTGCCGTATCGGTGCGCCGTCCTCGGTGACCAGCCCGTCTTCTTCGGCCTGGCCCCACGGAGGCATCGCCGTCGTTGTCGGCCGTCACATACTTGGAATCCACTGTCCTATGCCAGAATTCGCGAATGAGTAACACCGTGATCCATCCAGTGCGGGATGACGAGTTGGTTGGCGTCGCTCGACTTCGTTGGCAGTGGCTCGAGGAAAATCAGGGGACTGCGTCGACTACCGAGGAGGAGTTCGTACCGGCGTTCGTGACTTGGGCGCAGGACAACAGGTCCTCGCATCGGTGCCTGGTTGTGGTCGACGATGGTGTTGTCGTCGGGATGGCGTGGCTGGCGATCTATCAACGCGTACCGAGCCCGAGCAATATGCACCGATTTTCCGGTGAT
Organism: Nocardia sp. NPDC051321; assembly: GCF_044455225.1. Lineage (NCBI taxonomy): Bacteria > Bacillati > Actinomycetota > Actinomycetes > Mycobacteriales > Nocardiaceae > Nocardia > Nocardia sp. NPDC051321. The sequence continues at coordinate 276,285 of NZ_JBITEM010000010.1, forward strand.
TTGCAGAGTATGTATGTGGTGCCCGATCGCCGAGACAGCGGGCTCGGCGGCCAGCTTATCGATGCGGTTGTGCGTCTGGCCGATGAATTGGGATTGAAGCCGCTGACCGTCAACTCGAGTGGTAGGGCGATCAGCGCGTATGTCCGCGGTGGCTTTGTGACGTCGCCGGGGCTGCTGAAAGCCGAATTCGCGCGCTGACAACCGGGGACGAGCCATCGATCGTGGGCCGACTCTATGGCGCGGGGACCGGAGTTCGGTTGGGGCGGAAGCGCATCGGCGGTTCGCTGTACTCCTCGAGCGTGTGCGCGATCCAGCCGATGGTGCGGGCGACGGCGAAGATCGCCTCTCCGGCATCGGGTCGCATGCGATAGGCGTGCATGAGTACCGCCAGGGCGAGGTCGATGTTGGGTATGGCGGTGTGGGGTGGGCCGAGTTGGTCGGTGATGGTGTCGATCGCGGTCAGCGCCGGGGTGGCGGCGGGGATGGACCGGAGCATGGCCAGCAGCAGGTCGGCGCGCGGATCGGCGGCGCGGTAGATCAGGTGTCCGAAACCTGGCAGCCCGCCGCCGAGGCGGAGCCGTTCGGACGCCGCGCCGAGCGGATCGGCGATCGCATCGCCGAGGAAGCGATACGCGACAGTGCTTGCCGCGCCGTGATATTGGCTGTCCAGCGCCCCGAGACCAGCGGAGACGACGCCGTAGGGATGGACTCGCGCGCTGGCCGCGACCCGGGCGGCCATGGTGGAGATCGCGAGCCCGTGGTCGGCCAGCAGGATCAAGGTCGCGTCGAGCAGTCCGGCGGGCAGGGCTTGGTCGGTCAAGCTGGGCCCTAGCCGTTCAGCCAGCGCCCCGGAATCGCGGTGCGCCTTGCCGAGGCAATCGACCTCGACCGCGAGCAGGATGCCTGCCGTTCGAAGCACCCCCTGCGGCGACAGGTCGAATCGCCACTGATCGCTCGCGCTGGCAACGGTCACCGCGACGCGCATCCGATCGGTCAGCCGAACATTCTCCGGGAGAGCGCCGACTGCCGCGCGGCAGGTGGTGAGAAGTTCAGCGGGAGCGGTGAATTGCGGTGGTGCTGCGGCAAAATCGCCCGTCCACAGCAAGCCTGCCACGGCCTCGACCGGTTGCGTCGTCACCAGATCCGCGACGTGGTGGCCTCGGTAGCGCAACTGATCGTCCTCGATGCGCGAGATCGTGGAGGCGATGTCGGCCATCGTGTGCTCGCCGCCGTGCCGCCGCCCACGCGCCAGCCGGGCGACTTCGTCCTCCCGGAACAGACTGCCTCGACGGCCCGAAGCCGCGACCTTGGTCAACAGCCCGCGGCTGACATAGGCGTAGACGGTCTCGGGCTTGATATCGAGACGGTTCGCCACCTCGGCAGTGGTGAGGTGGCGTGCGTCACCTTTCTCGTCCATGACCTGCCTCTCCGCATTCATATTGACTTGATCAATATTGACTCTAGTTGACCGTGCTCGCACAGTTCAGTCAAGGAGGTCTGAACGATGACTATCAACGGTGTCGAGCTCGACGAGCTGATCAACGTGCCCGCCGGACTACGCAATGTGGTGGCGGCCGAGACGCGACTGGGCGATGTTCGCGGGCAGGAAGGCTTCTATCACTATCGCCAGTACTCGGCGATCGACCTGGCGGCCGCGTGCACCTTCGAAGAAGTGTGGTTTCTGCTGTTCGAGGGACGTTTGCCCGACCGGGCCGAGCTGGCCGGGTTCACCGGCGAGGTGGCGCGAGCACGGTTGCTACCACCTGAACTGCTGCCGATGCTGCCGACAATCGCGGCGGGTGGGGATCCGTTCCGTCCGATGGTCGGCCTGCGGACAGCGTTGTCGATGCTGGCCGCGCTTCGCGATCTGCAGCCGGTGTGGGACGGCGACCGCGCGTCCCGCAAGTCCGACGCGCTGCTGATCTGCGCGGTCACACCAACGATCCTGGCGGCGCTGCACCGGCTTTACCGTGGCCTGGAACCGGTTGCCCCACGCGCGGATTTGTCGACGGCGGCGAATTGGCTGTACATGCTGACCGGTCAACTACCGCACCCACCGGCCGCCCGGGCGATCGAGCAGTACCTGATCGCCACGATCGATCACGGGTTCAATCCGTCCACCTTCACCGCGCGGGTCGTGGCGTCCACCGGTGCCGATGTCGCCTCGGCGGTTATCGCGGCGATCGGCGCGTTCTCCGGACCGCTGCACGGCGGCGCCCCGGACCGTGCGCTGGACGGATTGGATGAGATCGGCAGCGTGGACCGCATCGAGGGCTGGGTGCGCGACAAGCTCGCCAAGGGTGACCGGGTCATGGGCTTCGGCCACGCCGTATACCGGACCGCGGATCCTCGCTCGGTTCTGTTGCGCGCCATCGGCATTGGACTCGGCGGGGAACTCGTGGAATTCGCGACCACGGTGGAACGACGAGTCACCGAGGTGCTCGCCGAACTCAAACCCGGCCGGGATCTCTATGCCAACGTGGAGTTCTATGCCGGGGTCGTGATGGAGCTGTGCGGGATTCCCCGTTCGATGTTCACCCCGACCTTCGCCACCAGCCGCGTCGTCGGCTGGACCGCCAACATTCTCGAACAGGCCGATACCACGAAGGTCATCCGCCCGGCCGCGCGATACGTCGGTCCTGCTGCGCCGCAACCGGTGCCGCCGCGCGCTGGTCAGTCGGTGTGAATGAGGTCCAAGGTGTCGAACTGGTGGGTGGCCCAGATGCGGCGTGAGCGTTCCTCGGGGTAAGGCCGAGTGGTTGGTTCGGCGGTGTAGACGCGGGTGGCGCGGGTGTCCGGATCATATGGCGTCCAGCCGGGGGTGCCGGTGGTTGCGAAAGTCAGCCAGTCGGTGCGCATGTGGTGTGCGACGTGCACGGCTTCGGCTGCGGCGTTCGGGAACGCTGACGGATGGTCGCGGACCTCGTCGAGGTCGAGGGTGCCGAGGACGAGCAGCAGGTCGAGGCTATGCGAGGCACCCTGGTCGCGGTTGTAGCTCCAGCACAGTTCGTAATTCCAGACCTGGCCGCCTCCGGTGTGCTTGGCGTCGGCCAGATGCAGGCCCGGCATCCGAAACAGCCAGTCGCAGTTGACGAGTTCGTATATCTGCCCGGGGGTGGCCTCGGGGTAGAGGGCGCGGTAGCCGCCGCTGGTGTCAGCGGCGGGGGCGAAACGGTCGAGCGTGGTGGTGAGCTGCGCGTCGGTCACCTCGCTGCCGAGCATGGGGTTGAACAGCCGGAATTCGTCGCGGGTGTGTCCCACGAGTAGATCGATGTCGCGTGCGGCACCGCCGGCGAGCGCGGGCCACGGTGCCTGCGGGAGGACGTCACCGTCGACGACGGGTGAGAACGGTGTCGGGGTCAGCGCTGTCGGTCCCCATGATTCGACGAAGTCCGGCATCTTCTTCATCACCGCCCCGGTGGCGTTGATGAGCTCGCCGGGGGAAAAACGGGCGAGCTCATCAACGGTGGCTCGGGCACCGAGTTCCGCGGCGATCGTCGCTGAGATCACGGCGGACAGTCTCGGCGAGAAGAAGGTGCCCGGGCAGCTCTGGACTATCGCACGCCGAAACAGCCCGGCCGCCAACGGCATTGTCACCAGCGCCGCAATGCAACCCGCGCCGGCGGACTGGCCGAACACAGTGACATTGTCGGGATCGCCACCGAACGCAGCGACATTTTCTTGCACCCACCGCAGCGCGGCGATCTGATCGAGCATGCCGCGGTTGTTCGGCGCCCCGGCGACATTGGCGAAGCCCTCCACACCAACGCGGTAGTTCATGCTGACCATCACCGCCCCGGCCGCGGCCAGAATCGCACCGTCCTGGTGCGGGTTACTGGAGGTGCCTTCTAAGTACCTGCCCCCATGGATGAACACCAGCACCGGCAGCGCGGCGGCACCGAGGTCAGGTGACCAGACGTTGAGGGTCAAGCAGTTTCGATCACTGGATGCCGACGGAATCGCGTCGGCTTGGGGAACCGGCGGACCGAACTCAACCGCGTCGCGGACACCGTCCCACGGTTGGGCCGGGACGGGAGCCGCAAACCGTCGTGTGCCGACCGGTGGCTGGGCGTAGGGGATACCCCGGAAGACTCCGACGGTGTTTTCCCACTTGCCACGCACAACGCCAGCGGTCGTGCGGATTTCGGGTTGGGTAATCACTGATGAGTTCGCTTTCGGTCGGTAAGTCAGGTCGAGTCGACAGATCGAAGTCACGTTAAGCGCGGTGAGCGATAACCCCGGTCATCGAATGGCTAACAGGTCGGATGACAATGCCGGGTCACAATACAGATCAAGGCAATCACGAAAGTGATTGTGCAGGAATGATTATGGCAGCGTGAGTCGGCGTACCGGGCAAGGGGGCTCTCACAGTACCTGTATCACCAGGGTCTCCCAGACGTCCAAAACGCCTGTCAACCTGGTTGAGTCGGCGCCCTGAACGAAAGCGCCGACAACATTCCATGGACACGCACTGCAGATTTACCCCCATCAGTTCAATGCGCGACCGTGTCGGCGCATTCTTCCACGACAGAAGCGACGGAGACCAATGACGGACAACCAATTCACTACGCACACAGAACGTTTCGATCTAAGTGGGAAGTACGCACTTGTCACCGGCGGCACCAGCGGCATTGGGATGATGATAGCGCGCGGCCTTCTCCAGGCGGGCGCCAGCGTCATTATCAGCTCACGTAAGGCAGACAGGTGCGCCGAGGCACAGCGTCTATTGTCTGAATTCGGCGATGTGCAAGCAATCCCTGCCGACCTGTCCAGACACGACGAGTGTCAGCGCCTCGCTGATCTTGTCGAGGCCGACTCGGAACGCCTGGACATTCTCGTCAACAACGCGGGAGCGATGTGGCGCGAGCCGCTGGAGACGTTCCCGGACGAGGCCTGGGACGCAGTGCTCGACCTCAATCTCAAGTCGCCGTTCTGGCTGGTGCAGGCGCTGCTTCCCGCACTTCGCAGGGCGGGCACCGTCGCTGATCCCGCGCGGATCATCAACATCGGCAGTATCGCCGCCATTCACGTCGCCCAGTCGACCAACTACTCGTACGCCAGCAGCAAAGCGGCGCTCCATCAGCTCACCAGGGTGCTTGCCAGAGAGCTGGGCCCACAGCACGTCACGGTGAACGCGGTAGCACCGGGACTGTTTCCGTCGCAGATGATGGCGTCCACGCTCGATGCCGTCGGCGACACGATCGCGGCGGCAACCCCGCTGCGCAGGCTCGGCCGCGACGACGACATGGCGGGTGTCGCCGTGTTTCTCGCTAGCCGGGCTGGGTCCTACCTCACGGGCACCATCATCCCGGTAGACGGCGGCATCGCGACAACCGCATCGGGCACCCCCTGAGCGCGAGGTTTTGCCAGCGGCCGACGGCCTCGTGAACACCCGCAGTTGTCGGGGGTACCCGCAGTGCCTCCCTTGGAATGCGGGGCGGGCCTACGGTGAGAGGATGGCCACGATGGATCTGCGCACCGATATCCGGGAGTTTCTCAGCTCGCGTCGCGCCCGCATCACACCCGAGCAGGCGGGCCTGCCCGCTTACGGCGGCAATCGTCGGGTCAAAGGTCTGCGTCGCGAGGAGGTAGCGCTACTGGCGGGGGTATCAGTCGACTACTACGTGCGCATGGAGCGCGGCAGCCTCGCTGGTGCCTCCGACGGCGTGCTCGACGCGTTGGCCGCTGCCTTGCAACTCGACGAGGCCGAGCGCGACCACCTGTTTCACCTCGCGCGCCGATCCGGGGCGGCCAGCGGTCCACGCCGGCGCAGGCCTGCCGTTGCGGTGCGCTCGACGCTGCAGCAGGTGCTCGACGCCATCTCCGATGCGCCGGCCTGGATCTGCAACGGGCGTTATGACGTGCTCGCCATGAATCAACTTGCCCGCGCGCTGTTTTCGCCGGTGCTGGCCGACCCGCGACGGCCCGCGAACACAGCGCGGTTCGTCTATCTGGCTCCCGAGGCGGCCAGAGATTTCTTTGTCGACTACGACCACATTGCCGGTGACGTGGCCGCGAAGCTACGCATGGAAGCAGGCCGCGATCCGCACGACGAGGACCTGATCGCTCTGGTCGGTGAACTGTCAACGCGCAGTGAGTTATTCCGGCAGCGGTGGGCATCTAGGGACGTGCGGCTGCGCCGGTCTGGACGCAAGCGGGTGCACCATCCGGTCGTCGGCCAGCTCGACTTGGACGTCGAGTCCCTGGAACTGCCCGCGGAACCCGGCCTGCACCTCACCGTCTACACCGCACCCGCGGGCACGCCGACCGCCGACAATTTAGCGCTTCTGGCGTCGTGGACGGCCACCCAACGCGTCGAGCCTACCGGCTAACCCCGAGCGACCTCAGCGGTGTGCGCGGGGGTGTAGCGCTCGCCCATCACCTGGTCGCTCAGCGGGTCCAGCGCGATCAGTGCCTCGGCGTCCAGGGTGAGCTCCAGCGCGGCCGCGTTCTGGTCCAGCCGAGCCGGGCTGCGGGTGCCCGGAATGGTCGCCACCGCCACGCCGAGTCGCTCGGCCTGGGCGTACACCCAGGCCAGCGCCACCTGGGCCGGGGTGGCACCCAGCCGGTCGGCCACCTCGCGCACGGTCTGCGCGATCTTCTCGTTAGCCGCGCCCGCCTCGCCGGCGAAACGCGGGTTGGTGCGCCGGAAGTCCTTCTCGCCCAGCGTGGAGCGGTCCAGAGTGCCGGTCAAGAACCCTCGCCCCAGCGGCGAGTACGGCACCAACCCGACCCCCAGCTCGGCCATCACCGGGGTGAGGGCCTCGACGTCGCGGGTCCACAGCGAGTACTCGCTCTGCACCGCGGTGATCGGGTGCACCGCGTGCGCCCGGCGCAGCAATTCGGCGTCGACCTCGGACAGGCCCAGATGGCGGACCTTGCCCGCCTCGACCAGCTCGGCCATCGCCCCGACGGTCTCCTCGATCTCCACATCCTGGGGCGGGCGGTGAGCGTAGTAGAGGTCGATCACCTCGACGCCCAGCCGCAGCAGCGAGGCGTCGCAGGAGCGCAGCACGAAGTCCCGGGCACCACGGATGCGGCGTGCCCGGTCTCCGGCGCTGCGGTCGATGCCGAACTTGGTGGCCAGCTGCACCTGGTCCCGGCGGCCGTGGATGGCTCGGCCGACCAGCACCTCGTTGTGCCCGGTGCCGTAGGCGTCGGCGGTGTCAAGGAACGTGATGCCCAGCTCCAGGGCCCGGTGGATCGTGGCCAAGCCGGCGTCCCAGTCGGCGGCGCCGTAGCTCTCGCTCATCCCCATGCACCCCAGTCCCATCGCGCTGACGGTGAGACCTGGCGAGCCGAGCGTGGTTCGGGTGATCATGCGCGGATACTCCTCCTGCCCGGCGGGACCGGGCGGTACCTCGAGGGCTGACGAACGCCTCCGACACTAGGACCTGGAGCGCACTCCAAGTCAAGTCGGCGGACCAGGTCGCCGTCGCAGCCAACGCCGAACTCCATCAGCCCGATGTGCTCGAGAACATCGAAAATGGTACGGGCGTACAGGGGTACACAGTTTTCGAGGAGTTTCGTGACTGTTTCGTTTCGTTGGTTGCTACCAAACGTAAACGTATTAATACCGACGTGGTTGGGGGAGTTGGTGGAATCGTGATTGAGTCTGACCGCCGATAATGTTCACTTATCGGCGGTCAGAAAACGAGCCAGGTAAATGAGTCGTCCTGCGACACGCCACATTTCGTTTCGTATGAATACGTCAATTGTGACGAAACCAACGCTACGATTCTCCGGTGTCCAACGTCTGCAACTATCCGGGCTGCTCCCGACCGATCACGCGCGGCGGGGGACCCGGCCGCCCGTCCGAATACTGTGATCACCCGGACCACACGAGATGGCGCGCGTGGCGGGAACGTCAACGGCTACAGCAGGAGTCAGAGGTACCCCTCGCTAACGTCACTGTGACGCAGCAAGGTCCGGTTACCGTCGCCCGACTCCGGGCCGATGAGCTGCTCACCCAGTTTCGTGGGCTCGCAGACCAACTGGGCAACACCCTCAACGCGGCCGTCGCGGAACTGGCCACCCTCGGCGACCCCTCCGTCGCCGAGGCGCAGGTCCAGGCCGTCCAAGCCGATGCCGCGCGGCGGATCGCCGAAGCCGAAATGGCCACCGTCGCCGCCGAACAGGCACGACGCGAGGCCGAGGAAGCACGCGCGCTCGCCGAGGAAGCCGCCGACGATGCCGCCAGTGCCGCCGAAAGCGCGGAAGCCGCCGTCGCCGACGCCAACAGCACCCGCGACGACGCGCTCCGCGAAGTCGAGCGCGCCACCCGCCAGGCCGCCGACGATGTTTTCGCCGCCCGCAGCGAAGCCGAGGCCGACATCCGCACGGCCCGCCGCGAAGCCGCCGAGGAAATCGAGCGCGTCCGCGCGGAAGCCGCCGAACAGATCGAGCGCACCGAACGTCGCGTCGCGACCGAAATCGCGCACGCACAACGCGAATCCGCCGCGCAAATCGCCGCCGCCCATTCCGAACGCGACCTCGCCGTACAACGCGCCGCCGACGCCGAACGCGCCACCGAACGCGCCGAGCAAGCGGCCATGGAACGGATCGAAGCCGCAAACGAGGCCCGCGAGGAATGGCGCAGGGTCCGCGCCGAACTCGACACCACCCGCACCGAACTCGCCGAGATCCGCCGCGCCGCAGCCGCCGACATCGCCGCCGCCCGCGCGGAAGCCGCGGCCACCATCGACAAGGCCCGCGCCGAAGCCGCCCACCGCATCGAGGCCCTCGACCAAGCCCGCACCCAAACCCTGGCCCGCGCCGAACGCGCCGAAACCCAACTCGACGAACTCCTCGCCGAAACCCGCCGCAAACCAACCGCGGTTACCGAAATAGGCAGTCGCACAGGGGCGTAAGCGGTTCGCGGTCGGGCACGACTCTGCTACCGGTAAATGCCGGATCCCATAGACTGCGATGCGCGGCGTCGGCGGCTTGCCTTGGCGCGGCGGAGGAGGAGTCGGGCATGGCGGTAATCCACGAGACCACAATGGTTCCCACCAAGGTCGAGTTGTTGTCCTCGTGGTTGCCGACGCGGTCGTGGTATCGCGGTGGCGCTCAGCCGGTGCTGGACCGGGTCGGTGGGTTTCGGCTCGATGATCCGGACGGGGAGGTCGGGATCGAATTCGTTGCGGTGACCGATAGTTCGGGTGCGGAGCCGGTCACCTATCAGGTGCCGTTCGCGTACCGGGGGTCGCCGCTCGACGGAGCGGAGGACGCGCTGATCGGGACGTCGATGCACGGCGTGCTCGGGCAGCGGTGGCTCTATGACGGGACACGCGATCCGGTGGTTGTGGCCCAAATCCTGGCGCTGCTCGGTGGAACGGCGCAGCCACAAGCACAGCACGACAGCACGACGGTGGACGAGTCGGTCGCCGTGACGCCCCCTGAGATCGCGGTTCCCACCCTCGGATCCGAGCCGGTCACGGCGGAAGACGGATCGTCGGGCACCGACATCATGGTCGGCGCGCGGGTGCCGGGCAACACCGCGATCGTTCGGATCAACCGGATGCTGCGCCCCGGTGACGAGTCGTCCGAAGACGCCGGTGCGGGTCACGTCACCGCGCCGTGGCGACTGCCGGACGGTTCCTCGGTCCGCGGGGTGTTCCTCACCTTCCACGGGCACGCGGCGAGTTAACGGGTCCATCCGTTCCTCGGCCCGGACATGCACCGACTCAACCACGCAACTGCGCGTTGAGCCGTGCCGCCTGCCGCGTGAGGTGATCGCGTTCGGGAAGGCTTGTCGCCGATTGGGCGGCGTCGTGATAAAGACGAGCCGCGGTCGCCGGGTCGCCGTCGCGCTCGTGCAGGTATGCCGCGACTGCGTCATATCGGGGCAGCGTGGGATCGAGACCCGCGAGTGCGGCCAAACCGGCCCTGGCACCGTCGGCCTCACCGACCGCGACGGCCCGATTGAGTTGGGCCACTGGGCTGTTGGTGATCCGCAGCAACTCGTCGTACCACTCGACGATCTGCACCCAGTCGGTCTCCTCGGCTGTCTGAGCGTCGGCGTGCAGCGCGGCGATGGCGGCCTGGGCCTGGAACTCCCCGAGCCGGTCGCGGGCGAGGGCATGCTGGAGCACGTCGACACCCTCGGCGATCAGACGGGTGTCCCACAAGCCGCGGTCCTGTTCGGCGAGCGGCACGAGACTGCCGTCGGCGCGGGTCCGTGCCGGGCGCCGCGCGTGATGGAGCAGCATCAGCGCGAGCAGGCCGGCCACCTCTTCGTGCTCGATCTTGGTCGCCACCTGGCGGGTGAGCCGGATCGCCTCGGCGGCCAGGTCGATGTCGCCGGAGTAACCCTCGTTGAAGACGAGATAGAGCACGCGCAGCACCGTGGCGACGTCACCGGCTTGATCGAACCGGACGCTCGACACGGTTCGCTTGGCCCGGCTGATCCGCTGCGCCATGGTCGCCTCGGGCACGAGGTAGGCCTGCGCGATCTGTCGCGTGGTCAGGCCGCCGACCGCGCGCAGCGTCAGTGCGACCGCGGAGGCGGGCGTCAAAGACGGGTGCGCGCACAGGAAATAGAGCTGCAAGGTGTCGTCCGCGGTCTCGGTCGGCCCGGGTGCCGGCTCGGCGTCGATCCGCAGCTCTCGGTCGCGCCGGGCCGCCTCGGCACGGTGCGCGTCGAGGAACTTGCGCCAGGCGACCGTGATCAACCAGCCCTTCGGGTCGGCGGGCCGCTGGTCCGGCCAGGTCAGTGCGGCCTGAAGCAGCGCTTCCTGCACGGCGTCCTCGGCGGTCGCGAAGTCGACACCGCGATGCACGAGGACGCCGATCACCGCGGGAGTCAGCTCCCGTAGCAGCAGTTCGTCGAGCACCTGAGCTCCGCTCACTCGGTGACCGTTGCCGCCGCGCCGAGGAACGGGCGCACCTCGAGCCATTCCTGGACCGGTTTCCCACCCGCACCCGGCGCCGCGGACAACTCGGCGGCAACCTCCAACGCCCGCTGGTAGGTGTCGACGTCGATCACCATCCAGCCCGCGATCAGGTCTTTGGTCTCCGCGAACGGGCCGTCGGTGACCGGTGGCCTGCCTTCGCCGCCGGAGCGGACGAACGTGCCCTTCGGTGACAGCTCTTGACTCTCCACGAATTCACCGGTGCGCTCGAGTCGAGCGCCGAGATCCTGCATGTACCGCACGTGCGCCCACACCTCGTCCGGCGTCCACTGGTCCATTGGCACGTCGTTCACCGAGGCAGGCGCACCGCGATAGTGCTTGAGCAGCAAGTACTTGGCCATCGTGTTCTCCTTGATCTGTACGGCCTATTGTGGCCGTCGTTGACGGTGTGGTGCTCAGGCGGCCGAGCGTTCGGCGCGCTGCTGGATCAGTTCCTCGACCGCGCTCGGCAACGTGGTGTCGAAGTCGATCAGCTTCGCCCAGGTCGGGGTTACCACGATCCGGACCATGCCGTCGTAGAGCGCGCGCACCTCCGCTTCCCACTCGACTCGCTGCTCGGCGGTCATCTCGTAGGAGCCGTTCATCTGGAGATATTCGGCCGGGATGCCATCGACCACGTCCAGCTCGACCTGGCCTCGGATGAGCAGCAGCTTCGGCGGATGCACCTCGGTGTCGATCGTCAGGGCCACCATCGGATTCTCGCGCAGGGCATGCAGTTTCGGGGCGTTCGTCGAGGTGCACAGGACGACTTCGGAGCCGTTCCAGGTGAATCCGATCGGGACGTTGCGCGGCGTGCCGTCCTTGGCGACGTAGGCCAAGCGGGTCAGGTCGCGGGCCAGCAGTTCCTGGCTGAGCGGGCGGTTCAGGACTTCGGCGATCTCGTTCTGTTGCACGGTAATGCCTTTCGTTGTCGTTGGTGGTCGTTGATAACCCTGGGACGGAGCCGGGGCGATCTTCTCGACATCGGCAGCGTGCTGAATTCCAGAAATTTTCCGCGGTGATCCATTCGCGGATCCGGCAACGGCATGGCAACATTCACCGACCGTGCGTCATATCATGTAGCTATGCCCGAAAACGAGCTCGAAGGGCGTACGGAACCACTGGCCGGGGGTGCCCGGCAGGCAATACTGGTGGCCGGTGCCTGCTCGATGATCGTGGGTGTGGTCGTAGCGGTGTGGCCACACAAATCGCTGCCGACCGTGGAGCTGCTGTTCGGTCTCTACCTGCTGCTCAACGGCGGATTGCAGATGGTCGTCTCGTTCGGCGCGAAGTTCGCGCCCGCCCTGCGCGTGCTCGTTTTCGCCAGCGGCCTGGTCTCGATGCTGCTCGCCGTGCTGTGTTTCAGCGGCGGCAATTCGGCGCTGCTGCTGTCGTTCTGGATCGGACTGGCCTGGTCGGTGCGCGGGATCTGCCACGCCACGGTCGCGGTCTGGACCGACAATCTGGCGGGCGGCGGCAGGCAGGAGGTGTTCGGCCTGGCGACCATGGTGCTCGGCATCCTGGTCGGGGTGCTGCCCTTCGACTCGGTGGACGTGCTCGGCCTGGTGGTCGGCCTGTTCCTCATCGTGATCGGGACAATGGAGGTGCTCAGCGTCGCCGCGGTGCGCCACAGCGTGGTGGATCTGCCTGGTGTTTCGCGAATGGGGGCGGTGCGGCTCGATCCGTGAGCGCCGCCGCGGCAGGTGATGCCGAAATGCGGCCGCTGCGTAACGCATTGCGCTGGTGCCCGGTCCACGTACCGGGTTCACTGAAACCATGGCACTCCACATGCAGCCGGAGCTGATCGTGGTCACCCACGGCGCCGACACCACGCTCACCCCGGGCGCACTCAGCGACAGTCTCAGCACCGCCGCCCGGTTGACCACGCTGCTGCCCGCGGGCGGTCGCCTCGCCCGCATCTTCGGACCGGTCAACCGCCTGCACGGGCGCGTCGCGGGAACACCACACGAACCCGTCGCCGCGCAGTACCTGCGGTACTTTGCCGTCCGTGGCGTCACCGCCGATCTCGCCGCCATCGCGGCGCGGCTGCGCGAAGACGACGCGGTCGACGGCGCTTACCTCAAACCACCCGCCGAACCTCCGATCGCCCCCGACGCCACCACTTTTACCGCGGCCGCCGACGCGCCACCGGTGACCCCGAATTTCGAAGCGCGCCAGGGCTATCTGGACCCGGCACCGCAAGGCATCGACGCCCGCTGGGCCTGGACCGTGCCCGGCGGACGCGGCCAAGGGGTGCGCGTGATCGATATCGAAGGCGCGTGGCGATTCACCCACGAGGACCTGCTCGCCAACCAGGGCGGCGTGATCGGCGGCGACCCCTCTTCCGATCAGGGTTGGCGCGATCACGGCACCGCGGTCGCCGGCGAAATCGGCGGCGACGTGAACACCTTCGGCATCACCGGCATCGCACCCGACGCCCTGCTGCGCGCCGTATCGATCTTCGGGCCAGGATCGGCCGCCGCGATCCGCACGGCCGCCGACGCGCTCGATGCAGGCGATGTCATCTTGCTCGAACTGCACCGTCCCGGACCACGATTCAACTACGCTCCCCGCCCGGACCAGGCAGGCTACATCGCCATCGAATGGTGGCCCGACGACCTCGCCGCGGTCCGCTACGCCGTCGGTCGCGGCGTCATCGTGGTGGCGGCGGGCGGAAACGGGGCCGAAGACCTCGATGCCGCGCTCTACGACACCCGTCCCGCGGACTTCCCCAGCTCGTGGCGCAACCCGTTTCGCGGTGCGGCCGACGATTCCGGGGCGATCATCGTTGGCGCGGGCGCGCCACCTCCCGGCTTCCACGGCCGCGACTATGGACCCGCCCGAGCACGACTCGACTTCTCCAACTTCGGTTCCCGCGTCGACGCCCAAGGGTGGGGGAGGGAAGTCACCACCACCGGCTACGGCGATCTCCAGGGCGGTTCCGACGAAGACCTCTGGTACACCGACGTATTCAGCGGAACATCCAGCGCCGCACCGATCATCACCGGCACCGTCGCCAGCTATCAGGGCATCAGCACCGCGGCCGGTCAACGCCGGATACCCGCCGAGGTACGCGCCCGCCTGCGCGCCACCGGCTCCCCGCAGACGAGCGCGCCGGGCCGACCGGCCAGTCAGCGAATCGGCAACCTACCGGATCTGCGGGCAATGGCCGCACCCCACTGATCGACCTTCGGACATCGAATCCGTCGCTCACGTACTGCCCGGTCGCGGAACCGGATTCCTGGAATCCCATATCTGTGGGTTCGAGCCGCAACACGAATTCGGGTTGCGCCGGGTCATCGGCGGGCGGCTGCACACCGACGAGGGCGGTGAGCGTTTCCTGGCGGGGTGCGCAGAAGTGATGCACGCGATGGATATCTGGTGGACCGGACTGCTGGCTGTCGCGTGACGGTGCGCCATCTGCGCAACGGGGCATGCCGCCGGCGTGTCCCGTTGAACTCGTCGGCGGTGGCGAGCGCAGTTCATGGCGCCTGTCGGGTAGTCGGTGTCAGGGAATTCGAGTAGTGCGGCACTCGTGGCAGGGAGGTCGGCGCTTGGCACTGTGAGGATGCGAGGAAAGGAGCTCAGGATGAGTGCGATTCATATTCGTGCACCTGGACACCACCATCGGGCCGGTTTGGCAGGGGGTGCGGGATTGCACGGCATGGTGGTTTTCGGTACCGGGGTCGACTGTTATCTGTCGTATCGGCCGACGTTCCAGGCGCCCTACAACTTTCAGATACTGCTTTCCGTCGAGTTCGATGAGCGGGGCAAGCGGGCTCTCGGCGCGGATCGGCGGATCGGGTATACCGATATCCACACCTTCGATCCCGAGGATTTCCCGGTGGCGGAACTGGATCCAGGGTGTGTTCGCCGACGTAGGTCGTTCCGCGGCACCCTGATCCGAGGCAGGCGCGAGCGCGGCGGCGTCGCGATTGCCACCGAGGTGCGTGCGACGGTGCAGCGCGTGGTGTATTTCGCCGAACTCGACCCGCACCGCGAACGCGGCCGCGGACTGCTCACCCACCTGTGCTTCGGCAGGCCCGACCGGATGTACCTGGCGCACCACATCAATTGCCAACCCAGTTTCGATCAGATCGTCGCGGCCCGGATCATCCCGGGAACCGTGACCGACCTGCTCGGTGAGCCGCTGGCCGACGAGATCGCCGGGTCTGGTTTCGCCAACGCGCAGCCGATCATCCTCGGCCAGCGCGAATTCACCGGTGCGCGGTTGCGCGCGGGAGAACTGGCGGTCGCGGCGTTCCCGACGACAGCCGGTGGCGCACAAGGCTTCCTGGCCGACATCGCGGTCGAGCGGCAGATCTATCTCGAGGTCGCCGACCTGGCGTGACCGCCGAACGGCCGATGTCAATACGCCTCAGGTCGCAGCCTCGATGTGCCAAGGTCAGGGCGTCGATCAGCCCGCCGACGGACGCGCGACCCTGGTATCACTGGCTACTTTCGACACCATGACCGAATCGGTTCTGCCCGCCACCGCTTCGGGTCGGCGGATCGCAGAGGTAGACATTCTGCGTGGTTTCGCCCTGTTCGGCATCCTCATCACCAACGCCGTGTTCGCGACGACGCTGTGGTCGTTCACCGGCGCGAGTGACGATCCGAAATTGCGCTTCGACGGACCCATCGACCATCTGGTGAGCGCGGTGGTCGGCGCCCTGTTCGAGGGCCGGTTCTACCTGCTGTTCGCGTTCCTGTTCGGCTACTCGTTCACCCTGCAGATCGCGGCGGCGCAGCGCGCGGGCGCCTCGGCCAACAGGCGGCTACTACGACGCTGCCTGGCGCTGCTGGTTATCGGGCTCGCGCACGTGTACTTGCTGTGGATCGGTGACATCCTCACCCTCTACGCGTTCCTGTGCTTGATTCTGATACCGCTGAAGAAACTGAAGCCGCGGACCGCCGTTGTCATCGGTGCGGTGCTGTACGTGTTGTGGTGCGGCTGGTCGCTCGCGCCGAGCGAGGACGGCGACGGGATGTCCGCGCTGGCCAGCCTCTTCGACCTGCAGCGGATCCACGACGGATACACCGGTACCTTCGGCGACACCTTCGCCGATCAGATGTGGCTCGCGCCCATCTTCATCTTCCTGATCTGGTTCACCCAGGGCGTGACCGCGTTCGGCATGTTCCTGATGGGCATGGCGGCAGGCAAGCGAGAATTGCTCACCGACCGGGAGACGTTGCGGCGCTGGGCGCCTCGGGTACTCGTCGGCGGCTTGGCGATCGGGCTGCCGGTGTCGGCGGTGACCTTCGCGGGATCGATAGGTTGGTTTACCCCGCCGTCCAGTTGGGCCGGAGTGCAAGAAGTGATCAACACGCTGATGACGTTCGCCTACCTGGCGGGCATCATGTGCCTGACGCAATCGCCGCGTACCGCACAGCTGATCGGCAGGCTGGCTCCGGCCGGGCGGATGGCGGCGTCCAACTACATCGGGCAGTCCATCGTGCTCATGGTGATCTACACCGGCTACGGGTTCGCGCTGGTCGACACGATCCCGCCGGCCGGTGTCGTCGGCATCGCCCTGCTCACCTACGCCGCTCAACTGGCACTGAGCGGCTGGTGGTTGCGTAATCACCGGTACGGTCCGGTGGAGTGGGCGCTGCGAGCCGCGACCTATCTGTCGATTCCGGAGTGGAAGCGTCGTCCGGAACCGGTTCCGGCGCAGGTGACTTGACCCCCGGGGTTGCCGAGGATCAAGCCACCTTGCCGGACCAAATGCGCTAGTTCCGCGCGGCCAGGATCTGAGTGAGGTAGTCCGGGGTGCCGTCGATGCGCTGCAGATGCGGGTAACGGAGGCCGTCGTGATAGTTCACTTCAATGGTCCGGGTCTGATCGAAGTCCTTGACCTGCAATCGGATCGGCGCGGGATTTGTCTTGGCCCCCTCGATCGCGGCTTCCATCGTGGCCTGGGAATAGGGGGCGTCGTTGACCGAAACCACCGTCATTCCGGAGCCGACTTTTGCCTTGAACGCGGGTCCGTCCCAGCGCACGTCGGTGACCTTGCCTTCGCCGGACACGTTCAGACCGATCGAATAGGTGTAGTTGACGGCGCCCTCGGCGGCTTTCCGCTGAGCCGTGAGCAAGGCACCCGGGTTGTTGTCGTAGACCAACTTCCACCCCGTCTTCTCGACACTGGCGGCGAACGGTTCTTTTCCGTCGAGGCGATCGCGCAGGTACTTCGCCCAATCGTCGGCTACCACACCGTTGAGCGTCGAGACGATGTCGTCGAAGTTGTAGGTGTTCTGCGACTCCCACTTACTGTCGTCGACACCGAAGAACGCGCGCGCGAAATCATCGAGTGACTTCGTGTTCCCCGACAGTTCGCGGATGCGCGCGTCCACCCCCAGCCACACCAGTTGCCCGCCCTGGTAGTAGTCCTCGCTGAGCTGCCAGGACCGATACGGCTTCGTACGCCGCTGAGCGATGATGGGATCGTTGGTGGTGTCCTGCAGACTGCGCCAGTTGAGTCCGGGCCGGTTGTCGGTGTATGCGGCGACTACCGAAGCCAGCGCATCACGAGAAAGTTCCGCGGGTCGCAAGCCGGACCGGTTGGTGAGCACATTGCCCCAATACTGCGTCTGTCCCTCATAGACCCACAACAAGCTGTCTTGCATCGGGACGTTGTAGTTGGGCGTCCACAAATCCGCCGGGCGTCGAAACTTGCCGTTCCAGGAATGGGTGTACTCGTGCCCGAGCAGATCGTCGCTACCGATCGCGGGGTCCCACGCGGTGAAATAGTCCGTGGGTTCGCCGTCCTCGCTGGATCGTTGGTGTTCCAAGCCGTTGGAGCTGAGCTGATCCGACAACGAAAGCAGGAAGTCGTAGTGGTCATAGTGTTGTGAGCCGTACAGTTTCGCGGCCTGTTGCGCCAGCGCCTTGTGCTGCTCAATGTGCTCGGGCTTGGCCGCGAGCTGCTCCGGTGCATCGGCGAATACTTGCAACCGCACCGGGATTTTCGCGCCGGGAGCCAGGTCGAACTCCTTGTGATAGCGCCCCGCGTACACGGGCGAATCTACGAGGATGTCCAGCGAAACAGGCTTGTAATTGACGGTGTCGCCGTTCTTGTCGGCGACGTCCAGCGCGGTTCCGGCCTCGAATCCTGGCGGGTAAGTGACGCTCGCGACGAAGGGAATCTCACTGACGGGAACACCGGCCGGATAGAGGACCACGGCATTCCACTGCAAATTCAGCATATTCGGCGTCATCACCACGCGCCCCTGGCCGGAATCGGTAGGGGTGAGGTACTGGAAGTTCGCGTCGATTGATTCCACGCCGTCGGGCACAGTAACCTTGAACTCATATACGTTCACTGGATCACGCTTCCACTCCAGCTTGTTCCCCGCGCCGGTGAAGGTGATTCCCGCGATCTTGTCGATCGGACCGGACGGCGAGTGGTTGCCGGGCAGCCACTCCGGAAAGAGTAGATCCACCTCGCCCGACTGAACGGGAATCGTCTGTTTCACCTGAATAATGCGTTGCGGCAGATTGGTCACGTCGACCGCCACCGAGATCGCCTTCTGATTCGCCGGAGCTTCATTCGACCTGTCGCGCAAGCCGAAGTAGAGCGAACCCGCCAGGATCAGGAGGACAACGACTCCAACGGCGCTGATAATACGAATCTTGGACAACAACACTCCCGAATCACACAGACGATTTTGTCGACATTATGAAATAGACGCGATGCCCGCCCCCCGGCAACTTGTGGTCACCGATCGAGGATAGGACCTACCGATTGCCGCTATAAAATGCTGCTTATAGCGGCAACAATTTCGCGTACGGTGCGGTCGCCACGACCGCCTGTCCTATCCCTTCCTCCGGCGTCAACGCTTCACATAGTTTGTTCAGGCCGCCGAGCGCCCCTCAGTTGCTGAACCAATTGTCGATACTACGAGGGTTGGTATCGTCGCGTGCGCGGAGCGAGTGTGGCCTGCGTCATACCTAACGCGAGGTGTGGTCACCGACCGGCGGATACGGCGGACGCTCCTTCGCGGTGAGCAGTAGGTCGAGTAGCTGGTGGGCGAATGGGGCGGGGGCGTCGGTGAAACCGCTGTGGCCGCCGGGGAATTCGATGAGGGGGAGGTGGAGGTTGGTGGCGAGGGTGGCGGCTGGGCGGTGTGGAAGATGGCCGCGGGTTTCCAGGCCTGCGGCGAGGATCAGGCGGTCGGTTCGGGTGGCGAGGATGGGTTCGTCGGGGAGGTAGGAGGTGATGGGGCGGAGTTCGTTGGCCATCATAAGGGCGGCGTTGGCATAGAGGCGGTGCGTCATTTCGGCTGCGCGGGGCGGTAATTCGGCGGGGTCGGGCATCGGCTTCATGGTTGCGCCGATGCCTTCGAGGAAGCGGGCGCCTGCGGCCGCGACCCCCTCGGTGCGGAACAGTGTGTACACCTCGTCGATGAATGCCTTGTGCTCGGCGGCGTCGGGGAGTACCGCGAAGCATGGTGGTTCGTGGGCGATGACCAGGCGCAGGCGTTCGGGATGGTGGGTGAGCAGGTCGAGGGCGATGACGGCGCCGCCGCTTCCGCCGAAGACGTAGGCGTCTTCGCCTGCGGGGGTGAGGGTTTCGAGTAAGCGGTAGGCGTCGTCGCGCTGTACCGCGACCAGCTGGCCGACCGGCTCGGCGGAGTCGGGCACGCTGCGGGAGTAGCCCCGCGGGTCGAGCGTGACGACGGTGAAATGCGCGGCCAGGATGTCGGCGATCGGGTCGAAGACGGCCGCGTCACCGCCGCTGCCCGGCAGGAGCAGTAGCACGGGGCCGGTGCCGCGCACCTCGTAGTAGAGGGTGGCGCCGGGGACCTTCAGGGTTCCGGATCTCATTGCTGTTCCTTGCTGGTCGGCCAGTGCTCGAGGGTGATGTGCAGTGCGTCGATGATCCGTTCCCAGGAGGCGGTGGTGTCCCGCGAGTGGGCGAAGCCGCCGGTGGCCTCGAGGGCGGCGTACCCGTGAAAGGTGCTGCGCAGCAACCGGACCGCGTCGGTGAGGTCGGGTTCGGTCAGGCCGTAGGCGCGCAGCATGCTGTAGGTGAGTTCGATGCCGCGCACCGCGCCGGGGTCGGGCTCGACCACGCCGGGCGGCACCGGCGATTGGGTGGCGGTGTAGCGGCCCGGATACCGCAGGGCGTATTCGCGCCAGGCATTGGCGAAGGCGGCGAGCGCGTCGCGGCCCGCTCGTCCCGCGACGGCGCTCGAGATGAGGTCGGTCTTTTCGGCGGCGGCGAGCATGGCGACCCGCGCCCTGAGTTCCTGAAGGTTCTTGACGTGGGAGTAGAGACTGGCGTCTTTGACGCCGAATTTTTTGGCCAACGCCGACATCGTCACATTGTCGAAGCCGATCTCATCGGCGAGATCGGCCGCAGCGCGGGTGATCCGCTCGACGGTCAATCCGGCTCGTGCCATCATTTGCCCACCTCCAAAGCTAAGATACCTAGTATATAACCTAGGGCAATTAGCTTTGGCAAGTCGATGCCCTGCGGGTCGCCGTCCGCAGCGACGACCCGCACCCGTCGGGATTTGCCGAACGATTCAGCGAATCAAGCTGCAGGACAGATTGATTGACGCCCGCACCGCCGCCGCGAGCTCAGCCGGCGGCAGCGCCGAACCAGGTGGGCAGCTGGCCGTCCAACTCCTGCTGATCCTCACCAACCCACGCCACGTAACCGTCCGGCCGCAGCAACACCGCGGGCACATGCAGTTCCTCACTGACATCGACGACGTGATCGACGCGATCCGCCCAGCCCGCCACCGAAAGCCGTCCGGTCTGATCGAGTAGCAGCCCGCGGCCCTCATGCATCAGCTCGAAGAGCCGCCCCCGCTTCAAATTCACGTCCCGCAGCCGACGGCCGAGCAGTTCATGGCCCGTGCCGAAGTCGTAGCGAACCCCGATCCCGATGATCATCTCGGTCAAATACCGGCTGACGACGTCGAAGTCCATCAGCTTCGCCACCAGCCTGCGTGCCGCCTGTGGCCCCGGCTCGAGCGACACCAACTCCATCTGGGCGCGCGTGTTGTCCAGCACGTCGGCGGCGACCGGATGCCGCTCGGTGTGGTAACTGTCCAGCAGACCCGCCGGCGCCCAGCCGTCGATCGCGGCGGCCAGCTTCCAGCCGAGGTTGAACGAGTCCTGGATGCCGAGGTTCAGCCCCTGCCCACCCATCGGCGGATGGATATGCGCCGCGTCGCCTGCCAGAAACACCCGACCCACCCGGTAACGCTCGGCCTGCCGAGTGGCATCACCGAAACGGGAGAGCCAGCGCGGCGAGTGCACGCCGAAGTCGGTGCCCGCGGTCGCCAGCAGCTGTTGCTTCAGCTCGTCCAGGGTCGGCGGGACCGTGCGATCCTCGGCCACCGCCGCGGCAGGCGCGACGACCCGGTACACCCCATTTCCGAGATGCCCAGCGCCGAAACGCAACTGAGTCTTGCGGACCTCGGCGTTCACGGCGTCGATCGTTTCCTGCGGCGCGGTCAGCTCTACCTCGCCGAGCAGCGTATCGACCCGGGTCGGCTCGCCGGGGAAGTCGACGCCGAGCACCTTGCGCACCGTGCTGCGCCCACCGTCGCAGCCGACGAGATAGCGCGAGCGCAGCCGCGTACCGTCGGCCAGTTCGGCGCTCACCCCGTCCGTGTCTTGACTCAACCCGACCAGCTCGCAGCCGCGGCGGATCTCGACGCCGAGTTCGATGGCGTGCTCGGCCAGCAGGCGATCGGTGGTGGGCTGCGGGATGCTGAGGACGTACGGGTGTGAGGTGTCCAGCTCGGGCGTCGGTTTGCGAATGCCCGCGAAGAAGCCATGCAGCTCGTTCTGCGTACCGAGCGCGAGAAACCGCTCGAGCAGGCCACGCTGATCCATGATCTCGATGGTGCGCGCGTGCATGCCGAGCGCACGGACAATCTTGGTCGGCTCCGCATCCTTCTCCAGCACGAGAGCCCGTACGCCACGCAGCCGCAACTCGCTGGCCAGCATCATGCCGGTCGGTCCGCCGCCGACAACGATCACGTCAATCATCAAAAACTCTCCATTCAACAAGGTTGCATTTCGACCACCGCGCGGCCCGCCAATGCCACTATGTCCGCGACCACATCATTGATCCCGGCTCAACGCGCGCGCGACTTCATCATTTCCGCAGGTACTGGCATCGGCCGATCATTGTGCGGCACGACGGGGGTCTTGCGGCAAGGCCCCCGGTGCGATATATGTTGAAGGGGGACAGGGAGTGAGTTCACCTCCTTGTCCTTACTTATTTCTCGTCCGTCGAGGCGTCACAACCCCGCATCGAGCAATTCCGCTGTCGGCCGATGAGTTTCAGACGCGGGCACCGTCGACAGTCATGAGCACCAAGCACCATCCGCAGAGGAGCACTCATGACCCAGACCTCGTCCGTCTCCACCCACACCCTCGACGTCCCCGGCGCCCACCTGTATTACGAGCTGCGTGGCAGCGGCCCGCTCATCGCCATGGTCGGCGCCCCGATGGCGGCCGCCGCCTTCGCACCGGCGGCCGATCTGCTCGCCACCGACCACACCGTGCTCACCATGGACCCGCGCGGTCACCGGAGCAGCGTGCTCGATGATCCCGAGCAGGATTCGACGCCCGAACTGCGCGCCGACGACCTGGCCCGCATCATCACCCACCTCGGCGCTGGCCCCGCCGTGGTTCTGGGTTCCAGCGGCGGCGCGGTCACCACCCTGGCGCTGGTCCAGGCGCATCCGGAACTCGTCAGCACCGCGATCGCGCACGAGCCGCCGCTGAATCAACTGCTCGACAACCACGACGAATTGCGGATCAGCACAGCGGATCTCGTCGCCACCTACGCCAGCGGCGACACGCTCGGCGCCTGGCGGAAGTTCTTCGCCAACGCCAACATTCAGATGCCGGAGCCGATGTTCGAGCAGATGTTCGGCGGCGACCGCGATCCGATCGATGTGGCAAGCGAACGCTTCTGGTACCTGCACGAGATCGAGGGAACCGGTTGGTGGCAGCCCGATCTCGCGGTACTGCGCGCCACGCCGGTCCGGTTGGTGGCCGGCATCGGAGCCGCCTCGGCGAATCAATTCTGCGACAAGACGACGCGCGCGCTGGCCGCGCAACTCGGCATCGAACCCACCATGTTCCCTGGCGGTCACACCGGATTCGTCGAGGACCCGGCCGCTTTCGTCACCCGGCTGCGTGCAGTGCTCAGTTGACCTGTCGGCGCGGTCAGGCCCACGCCGCGACATGGTGACGTCCTGGACGGCGGAGCTGCCCACGCCGCCGTCCAGGACGTACACCGGGCGGCCTGATGAGGGTCGAGGTCGCCCGGCGTCACCGCCCACGTGGTCCGGCACGCGGGCACTGACGTTCGGTTAGGTGAGCCCCCTGATGAATTCGGCCAAGTACTGACCGCTGTAGTCGGGCTTACCGTTGTTCTGCACCGCGGCCGCGCCGATCGTGTCGATGTGCGTGTAGCCCGGCAACGTCTCCACCTGCGCGGTCGCCCCGATAGGCACCCACGTTCCGACGCCGTACTGCACGACACTGTCGCCGGCGTAGGCGATGAAGTTCGGCTTGGTGCGACTCATGTTGTGGTAGCGCAAGTTGACCATGTCGCCATTGCGCGCGCCGGTCATCCCGGCACCGAGGTCGATGATCATGCGCAGCGGAAAATAGGTCTCCCAGTAGGCCGTTGGCGCGCCAGTGCCCAATTGGCGGGCCACCTCGTTGATATCGGAGGTCTCCCGGCTCGGCGCGGTCCACGGCACGCCGACGACGTCGTTGTAGTTGCGCCACGTGTAGAGCGCGTTGCGGTCGGTCGGCGCGACGCGGGTCTGCGGGCCCGCGCTGATCCGCAGGTAGTTGCCGAGCACCGGAATCTGGGTCGCCCCACCGCCGTTCGGGAACGTCTTCTCCTGCACCGGGCCACCGGACAGCGCGCCGACCCCTTGCTGCAGCAGCGCGAAGTTGCCGGAGTTGTTGTCGATGAACGTGCCTAGCAGTGCCGCATTGGTGTACCGGTAGTCGCGAATGGTGCCTTCACCGTCGCCACCGCCGGTCGCCACGGCCGCCCAACTCTGGCCGAACATGGTGGTGAGCGTCGCGTCGATCTCGGGATCATGCAGGTGCGCGAGCAGCTGGCTCTCCTCGTTCGGCGCGAGATGCGCGGCGAGTCCGGCGAGCCGGTAGAGCATCATCGCCTTGGTGCCGATCACGGGAGCCGGGCCCAGCGTGCGCATCGGCAGCACGCCGCTGTCGAAACCCGCCTTCAGCACGTTGTTCGTCGGGCTCATGAGCGCGTCGGTGACATCGTGGAAGAACGGTGTGTTCTGAATGGCGGCCGGATCCGAGGAGACCATCGAGTCCTGCGCGGCGAACGCGGCGCACTGGTGGTAGCCCGCGTCGGCCTGGGTGGCCGGATTGCCGTCGAAATCCCAGTCCGCGAAGAACCCGGTGACCATGCCGCCCATCGAAATGCCGGTGCAGACGTATTTGCGTTGCCGCTCAGCCTGATCCGGGATCTCGTGCAGCATGATCTCGTACTGGTCCCTGATCACCCGCTCGACGCCGATCGAGTCGAGAATCGGCAGGTCCTGCGAGTTCTTGAAGCCGGGGAAGGTGCGCCCGTCGATCGGCTTGCCGTTGAAGTAGTAGTCGACCGCGTCCAGGTAGTTCCCGGTCTGCAGGGCGTAGTCGAAGCCCGCTGTCTCATCCAAGCAGGCGCCGCGCCGCGCCAGCGACCAGAACTCGATGTTGCGGCCAAGGGTCTTCGCCGAGCGCACGGTGTTGCCCGCGACGCCCTCGGAATTGACTGCGCCACCGTCCAATCCCTGCTGCTGCACCACGACCGCGTCGGCGTCGCGCGAGTTCTCCGGGCCGCCGACCGGCCGATAGCGCAGGTAGCCCGTGCGATCGCAGGCCTCCGGATGCGCGGCGGCGTTGGCGGGCAGCGGCAGCCGGAAGCTGACGTAGGACACTACGATTCCGTCGCGCGTCGCGATGGGCTGCTCCTGCCGGTCCGTCGCCACCGACGCCGGCGCTTCGTCGGCCGCCGCCGCCAGCCCCGGCGGGACCAGGCCCGCGGCAACCACCGTCATCACCACCGTTGCCGCCCAGCCATTTCGGCGCTCTACGCGCCGCCGCCCCTGTTGTACCGACCGTCCGAGACGCCGCGCCGCAATTCTCACGGTCAGTGACGTTGCCATGCGCAATGGTCCACGTCACTGGGAGATTTGTCAGGAGTTGACCGAACTGTTCATGCAGTTCGCCAAGATCGGCATCGGCGGATTCCGGCCAATGTTGTTCCGGCTCAGACGGACGGACCGCGCGGGTGGTTAGGTGCCAAGTACGGCGAACGGAGGGGCTTCATGTCCGACGACATCGAGTTGGGACGTTCGGGCGAGGCCGCCTGCCGAAAGCGGCTGCCCGGCGCGATCGTCGTCGGTGCGATCGTTGCCGCGCTGGCGGTGAACACGGTCCTGGCGACCCGGGATACCGCGGCCGCGACGGGGGCGCGGCTGGTGCGGCTGCGCGACGGCGATCTGCACGTCGTCGACGACGGACCGCGCGACGCGCCCGCGCTACTGCTCATCCACGGCAACGCCAGTTCGACGGCGTGGTGGGAGCCGGTCGTCCCGGCCCTCGCCGCGCGGTACCGGGTGCTCCGCGTCGATCTGCTCGGTCACGGACAGTCCGCGAAACCCATTGCCAGATATGATGTTCCGGCGCAGGCGCGCCGCTCGGCGGAGCTGTTGGACGAACTCGGCATCGCCAACGCCACGATCATCGCGCACTCGATGGGCGGCATGGTCGCCACCGCGCTGGCCGAGCGGCGACCCGACCTGGTGACCGCGCTGGCACTCATCGATTCGGCGCCGAGCCCCGGCGCTCCCATCCGGCAGCCGCTGATTCCCCGGCTCGTTCCGGTGCCCGTGCTCGGTCAGCTGCTGTGGCGATTGCGCGCCGACGAGCAGATCCGAGCCGGACTGGCCACCGCCTTCACCCGCGATATCGACCTGCCCGCCGCCGTGATCGATGGCGTGCGCGGCATGACCTACCGCTCGTTCACCGAGTCGCCCAAGAAAGCCGCCCGGTTCATCGCCGCGCGGACGCTGCCCGATCGCCTGGCTGTTCTCGACCGTCCCGTCCTGGTCATCTTCGGCAGCGAGGATCGGCGGGTGCGGTCCGCCGCTGCCAAGGAGTACCAGATCGTCCCCGGTGCGCGGATCGAGATGGTTCCTGGGGTTGGCCACACGCCGATGCTCGAAGACCCGCAGCGGACCATCGACCTGTTGCTGGATTTCCTCGCCGAGCACAGTGCTGTTCCGACGCGCCGGGACTGAGCGGAAGTCTGTCGAATCGCGGCCTCGGTTACAGTCGCCCCATGGTCCGCGTATGGGTGTTCGCGCTGGTTACCGCGGTAACGACGACGTGGGTCGCGGTGCCGGCGCAGGCTTCGGCGGCGGAGCCCGGCGGAAGTTCGGTGATCGCGCAGATGTTCGGCTGGAACTGGCGATCCATCGGTCGCGAATGCCAGTCGACGCTCGGCAGGCTGGGTTACGGCGCGGTGCAGACCTCGCCGCCGGAGGAGCATTCGCTGTTGCCGGAGAAGGGGTTTCCTTGGTGGCAGAGTTACTCCGCGGTGTCGCATAGGTTGGACAGTCGCTTCGGCACGCGCGATGAGCTGGCGGCAATGGTTCGCGGTTGCCATGCCGCTGGCGTGCAGGTCTATATCGACGCGGTGATCAACAATATGTCCGCGACGACCGGCTGCGGTATCGGCAGCGGCGGCACGCCGTACTGCCACTACTGGTATCCCGCGGTGCCGTACAACGATCGCGACTTCCACCATTGCGGAACACCCGACGATGCCGTCACGGACCTGCATGACCGCGACCAGGTATTCCGCTGCCAGTCGTTCAACGGGGCAGACGTGGCGACCGAGGACGACTCCGTCCGGGACCGGATCGCCGCGTACCTCAACGACCTGCTGTCCCTCGGCGTCGACGGGTTCCGCGTCGACTCGGCCAAATACATTCCGCCCGAGGACCTCGCGGCCATCGAGCAACGTCTGACCCGCCCGGCCTACGTCTATCAGGAAGTCATCTACGGCTGGCAGGAAGCCGTGCAACCCGAGGAGTATCTGGCGACCGGCGCGGTGATGGACCTGCGCTACGCAGGCACCTTGAGCCAGATCTTCCGCCAGGGACGGCTCGCCTGGCTGCGCACCTTCAGCGCACCGCTGCCGTCCGACAACACGGTGGTTTTCGTGGCCAACCACGACACCGAACACAACGGTTCCACCCTGACCTACGCCGACGGCGACCGATACACCCTGGCCAACGCGTTCATGCTCGCCTGGCCCTACGGCCGCCCAAAAGTGCTCAGCGGCTACGCATTCAGCTCCTACGACGAGCCACCGCCGTCCGATCCGCTCGGCCGCGCCATGGACTCCACGTGCGGCGACGGCCACTGGTTGTGCGAACACGCCTGGCCTGGCATCGCCGGCATGGTCGGCTTCCACCAGCAGGTCCACGATCAGCCGGTCGTCGACTGGTCCGACAACGGTGGCAACCGGATCGCGTTCGGCCGCGGCAACGAGGGATACCTCGTCATCAACGGCGAGGACTTCCCGGCACCCGAAGGCGTCTACCACACCTCGCTTCCCGCAGGCCGCTACTGCGACGTCATGCACGGCACGGTTCAGGCGGGAACCTGCACGGGCCCAACCTACGAAGTCGACAGCACCGGCCTGCTCCACGCAGAAGTCGCCGCCCAGTCGGGCCTCGCACTCCACACCGGTGCCACCGTCACCGAGTGACCCGCCAGCTGCTTCTCGGCTGGTAGGGATTAACCATGGATGCGTTCTACCTGCCTGACTCCGCGGCCCCAGACCTGTTCCACCCCACCGAACTCACTCGTGGGCCGTGGTCGCCGGACGCACAGCACGGCGGGGCACCGTCGGCACTGCTGGGTTATGTGATCGACCGCTGCGAGCCACGGCCGCGGAGCCGGGTCGCACGCGTCACAGTGGAGTTTCTCGGGCCGGTGCCGATCGCGCCGCTGCGGGCCGAAGCGCGAGTCATCCCGGCCGAAGCGCGAGTCGCCCAACCCGGGCGCAATGTCGAATTGATCGAGGCCGCACTGAGTTCCGACCGAGGACCGGTGCTGAAGGCCACCGCCTGGCGGCTTCGACCCGTCGAGCCGGACCTCGACATACCGACCGAGATGCTGCCGACTGGCACCCGGCCCGGCCAGGCCACCGTGCCGCCGAGCCCGGATCACGACTTCCCGAGTACTCAGCCGGTCGGATTCCACACCGGCGTCGAATACCGTTTCGTCTCAGGCGCTTTCCAAACCCCCGGCCCGGCCGTGTGCTGGATTCGCTTGCGCTACCCGATAGTGGCCGGCACCCCGATCAGCCCGCTGCAACGCACCCTCGCCGCCGCCGACTTCGGCAACGGCGTCAGCTCCGTCCTGCCGTGGGGCCGATACTTTTTCATCAACACCGATCTCACGGTGACCCTGCACCGCGAACCGGTCGGCGAGTGGATCTGCCTGGATGCCACCACTTATCCGGACCGCAGTGGCATCGGCCTAGCCGACTCCCACCTGTTCGATCAGCAGGGGCCGATCGGACGCGGCACCCAGACCCTGCTACTCGGCACCCGCTGATCCGGATCTCAGCCTCGACATTGGTAACCGGGGCTTCCCGGGGACCAACCCTCAGCGGACGAACGTTGACGCTCGGTCTGCCAAATCGAGGACCATCTGGGGGAAGATGCCGAGGACGAGGGTGGCTCCGGCGCCGAAGGTGACGATGGTGGTGGTGAGGAAGGGGGAGACGACGAGGGGGGCGTCGCTGGGTGGGTCGGTGAAGAACATCAGGACGATGACCCGGATGTAGAAGAAGGCGGCGATGGCGCTGCAGATGACGCCGACGATGACCAGGAAGGTGGCGTCGCCGGCGGCGGCGGCTTCGAAAACGGCGAACTTGCTGACGAATCCGCTGGTGAGGGGCAGACCTGCGAAGGAGAGCAGGAATAGGGCGAAGACGCTGGCAAGCCAGGGGGAGCGGCGGCCGAGGCCTGCCCATTGGGACAGCGCGCTGACTTCCTCGCCGGACGCGTCGCGAACCAGGCTGACCACGGCGAACGCGCCGACGGTGCCGACGCCGTAAGCGACGAGATAGAACAGGATCGCCGAGACGCCCTTGTCGTTGGCGGCGACCAGGCCGGTCAGGATGAAACCGGCATGTGCGACAGAGGAATACGCGAGCATCCGTTTGACGTCGGTCTGCGTGATGGCCATGATCGCGCCGACTGCCATGGTGGCGATGGCGATGGCGGCGAGCACCGGACGCCAGTCGTCGCGCAGCCCCGGCACCGCGACTTGCAGCACGCGCAACAACGCACCGACTGCCGCGATCTTGGTCGCCGCCGCCATGAACGCCGTAACCGGTGTCGGCGCACCCTGATACACGTCGGGCACCCACGACTGGAACGGCACCGTCCCGATCTTGAACAGCAGCCCGACGGCCAGCAGCGCCACCCCGAGCAACGCGAGCATCGCGTTATCCGGATGCAGCGCAATGGCATCGGCGATCCCGGCCAGCTTGACCGTGCCCGCCTGCCCGTACAGCAGCGCGACACCGTAGAGGAAGAATGCCGACGAGAACGCGCCGAGCAGGAAGTACTTCAGCGCCGCTTCCTGCGACAGCAACCGCTTGCGCCGGGCGAGCCCGCACAGCAGATACAGCGGCAGCGACAATACCTCGAGCGCGACGAACATGGTGAGCAGATCATTGGACGCCGGGAACAACAGCAACCCGCCGACAGCGAGCAACGTCAACGGGAACACCTCGGTCGTCGCGATCCCGGCCCGCAACGCAGTCCGCTCCATCGCACTACCCGGCACCGAAGAAGCCTGCGGCGTAAACGCATCCACGCCACGCCCGAGCGTCGCCGCGGCCGCACTCCAGGTGCCGGGGCCACTGCGCGCCTCGACACGCGGCTCGGCACCGCGCTCGCCCATGAACAGCACACCGAGGATCGACACCACCAGGATGGTGCCCTGCAGGAACAGCGTCACCCCGTCGACGGCAACCGCACCGCCGATAGCGGTGGCCTCGGTCCCGGCCAGCAGCACCACCGCGACGAGCGCGCCAACCAACCCGGCGACGCTCAGCAGCAGCTGCATTCCGAACCGGAACCGCCGCCCCATGAACGCTTCCACCAGCACACTGATCACCGCGACACCGAACACGATGAGCATCGGCGAAAGGTGCCCATATTCGATGTCCGGCGCCGGAATCGCCGCGGCGAGGGTTGTTCCGTAGTCCAGGGAAGTCACTTAGGCCGTCCTCGAGAAGGAGATCACCGCGGCGAGCAGCCCCGCGACGATGAGAGCGATGGCGACGCGAACACTGGTGCGACTCATTTGTGGACACCTCCGGGATGATCGGCCTTACCGGCCTCGGGCAGCGCGGGCACCGCCGGCGCGGGATCGTGCTTGCCGATGGTCGTCAACGTCTGGCTCACCGCGGGATTGATGAAGTCCAGGATCGGTTTCGGATACACGCCGAGGAACAGCAGCGCCGCGATCAACGGCACCACCACCGCGAGTTCGCGGGGCACCAGGTCGTAGATGCGTTCGTTGCCCTCCTTGACCGGGCCGGTCATCATCCGCTGATACATCCACAGCACGTACAGCGCCGCGAGCACCAGCGCACCGGTTGCGATCACCGCGGCGACCTGGTAGCGGCTGAAGGTGCCGACCAGCACCAGGAACTCGCTGACGAACGGCGCGAGCCCGGGCAGCGAGAGCGTCGCCAAGCCCGAGATGAAGAACGTACCCGCCAATATCGGCGCCACCTTCTGCACCCCGCCGAAGTCGGCGATGAGCCGAGTACCGCGGCGCGACACCAGGAAGCCCGCGATCAGGAACAGCGCGGCCGTGGAGATGCCGTGGTTGACCATGTACAGCGTCGCGCCGGTCTGACCCTGACTGGTCATCGCGAAGATGCCGAGAATGATGAACCCGAAGTGCGAGATCGAGGTGTAGGCGATCAACCGCATCACATCGGTCTGCCCGATGGCCAGCAGCGCACCGTAGATGATGCCGATCACCGCGAGGGTGATCACCAGCGGCGCATAGGTACTCGACGCGTCCGGGAACAGCATCAGGCAGTAGCGCAGCATGCCGAAGGTGCCGACCTTGTCGACCACCGCCATCATCAGCACCGCACTCGACGGTGTCGCGGCGACGGCGGCGTCGGGCAGCCAGGTGTGCAGCGGCCACAGCGGCGCCTTCACCGCGAACGCGAACATGAACCCGAGGAACAGCGCGTTGAGCACCGCGGGCGCCGCGCCGAGCTGGCCGGAGTTGGCCGCGGTGACCACCGTGCGGAAGTCGAAGGTGCCCGCCGCACCCGCGCCGAGCCCGTCGCGAGCGGTGACCACGTACAACCCGATCACCGCGGCCAGCATGATCAGCCCGCCGAACAGGTTGTACAGCAGGAACTTCACCGCCGCCCGCGACCGCTGCTGCCGCAGTTCCAGGTTCGCCGACCGTGGCCCGAACCCGCCGATGAGGAAGTACATCGGAATCAACATGGCTTCGAAGAACACGTAGAACAGCAGAATGTCGAGCGAGACAAAGGAAATCAGCACCATCGCCTCGACGAGCAGGGTCAGCGCGACATAGGTGTGCGACACCCGCCGCCCGCTGCCGACCTCACGCTCGTCGTGCCAGCCCGCCAGGATCAGCAACGGCACCAGCACCGTGGTGAGCAGCACCAGCACCAGCGCGATCCCGTCGATCCCGACCGTGTACCCGGCGCCGAACGCCGGAATCCACTCATGGTCCTCGACGAATTGATACTGCGCCCCACCGGGTTCGAAGCGCACCGCAAGCACAATGGCGAACACCAGCACCGCCACCGACACCGCCAGCGCCAGGCACCGCGCGAGCACTCGTTGCGAGGCGGGCAGCACCAGCACGATGACCGCGCCGATCGCCGGCGCCAACCACAACGTGGTCAACCAGGGAAAGTCCGTCACCACAACCTCACAGCCAGCAGGGCGGCGGCGACCAGGGCCGCGCCGGTGAACATGGACAAGGCATAAGAGCGCACGAAACCGGTTTGTACGCGCCGGATTCGGCCGGACACCCCACCGATCAGCGCGGCGGTTCCGTTGACGATGCCGTCGATGCCTCGGTTGTCGAGGAACACCAGCGCGCGGGTCAGGTAGCTACCCGGGCGCATCAAGGCGGCCTCGTTGAGCGCGTCAGCGTAGAGGTCCTTGCGGGCCGCGATGGTCAACGCGGACACCGCTTCCGGTGCGGTCTCGGGGATGTCGCGCTGTGCGTACTGGTAGTAGGCGAAGCCGACTCCGATGGCGACCACCACCAGCGCGAGCGCCGTGACGACACCGGCGGGGACACTTTCCTCGCCGTGGTGCGCGCCGACAACCGGTGCCAGCCAGTTCTGCAGCGAGGAACCGAACGCGAACAGCGCACCAGCCGCGACCGATCCGATGGCGAGCAGGATCATCGGTCCGGTCATCACCGCAGGAGCTTCGTGCGGATGCGTCTCGGGCTTCCAGCGCTTCTCGCCGAAGAACGTCATCATCATGACCCGGGTCATGTAGAACGCGGTGAGTCCCGCACCGAGCAACGTCACCAGGCCCAACGTCACCCCGCTTGCGCCGCCCTGGTTGAACGCCACCTCGATGATCTTGTCCTTGGAGAAGAACCCCGCGAACGGTGGAACGCCGATGATCGCGAGATAGCCGAGCCCGAAGGTGACGTAGGTGATCGGCAGCAGCTTGCGCAGGCCGCCGTAGCGGCGCATGTCGGTCTCGTCGTCCATCGCGTGCATCACCGAACCGGCCCCGAGGAACAGTCCGGCCTTGAAGAACCCGTGGGTGAGCAGATGCATGATGGCGAAGGCGTATCCGGCTGGGCCGAGGCCGGCGGCGAGCACCATGTACCCGATCTGGCTCATGGTGGACGCGGCAAGGGCCTTCTTGATGTCGTCCTTCGCGCAACCGACGATCGCACCGAAAAGCAGTGTCACCGCACCCACGAGCACCACGCCCAAGCGCGCATCCGGTGCCAGATCAAAGATCGGCCCGGACCGCGCGATCAAGTACACACCGGCGGTCACCATGGTTGCCGCGTGGATGAGCGCCGACACCGGGGTCGGGCCTTCCATCGCGTCGCCGAGCCAGGACTGCAGCGGCACCTGCGCGGACTTACCGCACGCGGCGAGCAACAGCAGCAACCCGATCCCGGTGAGCGTTCCCTCCCCGGCCTGCGGCGCACCCGCGAACACGTCGGTGAAGTTGATCGACCCGAAGGTCGAGAACATGACGAACATGGCGATCGCAAGCCCCATGTCGCCGACCCGGTTGACCACGAACGCCTTCTTGGCCGCCGTCGCCGCCGTCGGTTTGTGGTACCAGAACCCGATCAGCAGGTAGGACGCCAAACCGACGCCCTCCCAGCCCAGGTAGAGCACCAGGTAGTTGTTCGCGAGCACCAGCAGCAGCATGGCCGCGAGGAACAGGTTGAGGTAGGCGAAGAAGCGCCGCCGTCCCGGGTCGTGGCTCATGTAGCCGATGGAGTAGATGTGGATCAGCGAGCCGACGCCGGTGATCAGCAACGCGAAACACATTGACAGCTGGTCCAATTGGAGGCTGAAGTCGGCCTGCAGCCCGGCCACCGGCACCCAGCTGAAGAGGTCGGTGTGGATGCCGCGCTGCGCGGTGTCGCGCCCGAGCATGTCGAAGAACCCGATCCCGGCGACCACGAAGGCGGCAAGCGCCAGCACCGTGCCGAGCAGGTGGCCCCACTTGTCGCTGAAGCGACCGGTGAGCAGAAGGATTACCGCGCCTGCGAGGGGCAGGGCGGGCAGCAGCCAGAGCGTCGCCGTCTCCATCTCAGAACTTCAACAGGTTGGCGTCGTCGACCGAGGTCGAGCGGCGGGCGCGGAAGATGGTCATGATGATGGCAAGGCCGACAACGACTTCGGCCGCGGCGACCACCATGGTGAAGAACGCGAACACCTGGCCGTCCAGGTTCGAGTGCAGCCTGGCGAAGGTGACGAAGGCCAGGTTCGCCGCGTTGAGCATCAGCTCGATGCACATGAACACCACGATGGCGTTGCGCCGCAACAGCACTCCGGCCGCGCCGATGGTGAACAGCAAGGCGGACAGGAACAGGTAGTTCTCGGGATTCACCGGTTGCCTTCCTCGTCGCTCTGGATCTCGGTCGCGCCGACCGGCGCCGTGTCCTGCGCCGCGACCGAGATGACGGCCGCTTCAGTCAGCGCCCGGGTGCGGCGGTGCCGCAGGATGGTGCTGACCGACAGTTCCTCGAAGGACCCGTCGGGCAGCCTGGCCGGAATGTCGACCGCGTTGTGCCTGGCGTAGACGCCGGGCGTCGGCAGCGGGGTGGCGCGGTGGCCCGCCTCGCGGAACCGGCGCACCGACATTTCCCGCTGGCCGATCTTCGGGCCGAACTGCTCGCGGTGCGCGAGCACCATCGCGCCGATGGTGGCGGTGATGAGCAGCGCGCCGGTGAGCTCGAAGGCCCACACGTAGCGGACGAAGATCAGTTCGGCGAGCTCGCCGATCACGTCACGTCCGGCGAATCCGGTTGCCGGGAAGGCGATGCCGGATTCGCGGATGCCGCGGGCGATGCCGCTGATCAGCAGCAACCCGAACCCGATGCCGACGGCCGCGGCCGCAAGCTGCTGTCCGCGCAGGTTCTCCTTCAGCGATTCGGTGGAGTCGACACCGACCAGCATGAGCACGAACAGGAACAGCATCATGACCGCGCCGGTGTAGACGACGATCTGCACCACACCGAGGAACAGCGCGTCCTGGGCCATGTAGAACACCGCGAGGATGATCATGGTGGCGGCCAGGCAGATCGCGGAATGCACTGCCTTGCGGGCGAATACCATGCCGAGCGCGCCGACCACGGCCAGCGGCGCGAGCACCCAGAAGTTCACCGCTTCGCCGGTGCCGGTCCGGGTGAGCGGCTCGGCGGCGAGGATAAGTTCGTTCACCGCACGCCTCCTTCCACGCCCGCGACGGCGGGTTCTTTCGGACTGTCCGGCACGGTGTTTCCGTTGCCGCCGTTGGTTTCCTGGATGCTGCCGAGCACATTGCCGAGGTAGTAGTCGCTCTCGTCGGTGCCGGGCTGCATGGCGTGCGGCGGTGCGGTCATGCCCGGCTGCAGCGGAGCGAGCAGCCGGTCCTTCTCGTAGATCAGACCGGCACGGTTGTCGTCGGTCATCTCGTAGTCGTTGGTCATGGTCAGCGCCCGGGTCGGGCACGCCTCGATGCACAGGCCGCAGCCGATGCAGCGCAGGTAGTTGATCTGATAGACCTGCCCGTACCGTTCACCGGGCGAAAAACGTTGGGTCTCGGTGTTGTCCGCGCCTTCGACGAAGATGGCGTCGGCGGGGCAGGCCCAGGCGCACAGCTCGCAGCCGATGCACTTCTCCAGCCCGTCCGGGTGCCGGTTGAGCTGATGACGCCCGTGGTAGCGCGGCGCGGTCGGCACCTTCTGTTCCGGATAGAACTCGGTGTTCGGCTTCTTGAACATGGTCGCCGCGGTGACCAGGAACCCGGCCAGCGGATCGAACAGGCCGGCCTTGGCGACGTCGCGCGGCTGTGCGGGCAGCGGCGGCGTCGGGAACCCGAGGAACACCGCCGTATCCGCGGTCGCCGCCGCGGGTTCCGGCTCGGCCGGTGGCGCGGCACCACCCCGGCGCCCGGCCCGCAGGAACGTTCCGATCAACAGTGCGGAGATGATCAGGCCGCCGATGACGAGCGCCGGAGTCTGCACGTGGTAGCCCTCGGCCTCCAGTACCCGAGCGCCGCCCACCAGCATCACCCACAGCAGCGAGGTCGGGATCAGCAGCTTCCAGCCGAGGTTCATGAACTGGTCGTAGCGCAGGCGGGGCAGCGTGCCGCGCAACCAGATGAACACGAACAGGAAGCCCCATACCTTGGCGGTGAACCACAGCACCGGCCACCAGCCGGTGTTGGCACCGGCCCACAGGCTCAACGGCCACGGCGCGTGCCAGCCACCGAGGAACAGGGTGGTGGCGAGCGCGGAAACCGTTGCCATGTTGATGTATTCGGCCATCATGAACATGGCGAACTTCAGCGAGGAGTACTCGGTGTGGAAGCCACCGACCAGCTCGCCCTCGGCCTCGGGCAGGTCGAACGGTGCCCGGTTGGTCTCACCGACCATGGAGACGCAGTAGATGAGGAACGAGGGCAGCAGCAGGAAGACGTACCAGGTGTCGTGCTGCGCGGACACGATGCCCGAGGTGGACATGGTGCCGCCGAGCAGGAACACGGTGGCGAAGCACAGTGCCATCGCGATCTCGTAGGAGATCACCTGCGCGGTCGAGCGCAGTCCGCCGAGCAGCGGATAGGTGGAACCCGACGACCACCCGGCGAGCACGATGCCGTACACGCCGATCGAGGTGATCGCGAGGATGTAGAGCACCGCCACCGGCATATCGGTGAGCTGCAGGGCGGTGTGGTGACCGAAGACGGAAACCTCGGGGCCGAACGGGATCACCGCGAACGCCATTACCGCCGGGATCAGCGAAATGATCGGCGCCATGATGAAGATCGGCTTGTCCACGATGGCCGGGACGATGTCTTCCTTGAGCGCCATCTTGACGCCGTCGGCGATGCTCTGCAGCATGCCGAACGGGCCGATCCGGTTCGGGCCGATGCGCATCTGCATGCGCGCCACGATCTTTCGCTCCGCGACCACCGCGATCATCGGGATAAGCAGCAGGAAGATGAAGATGGCGACGGACTTCCCGATCACCAACCACAGGGGATCGTGGCCGAACAAATGGAGATCACTCATGCCTGTGCTCCTTCATCCTCTCGTCGGACCGCCGCAGCGCCACGATGCCGCCGGGCTGGGTGGCCAACTGTTCGGCGATCGAGCTGCCCGGTGAACGCTGCGGCAGCCAGACCACCCGGTCGGGCAGGTCGGTGATCATCAACGGCAGCGTGACGGTGCCGTGCTCGCTGGCGACGGTCACCAGATCGTCTGTCGCGGCACCGATTTCGGCGGCCGTCGCGCGCGAGAGCCGGACCACCGGGGTGCGGGCGATGCCGGCCAGGTTGGGTTCGCCGTCTTGCAGGCGGCCCAGGTCGAGCAGCATCCGCCAGCTGGCCAGCACCGCGGTGCCCGGCCCCGGCTGGGTCAGCGGATGCGGGCGATGCGCGGGCGCCGCGACGGCCGTGCCGTCCCAGGCGCCGAGCTCGGCGAGTTCGGCGCGGGCCGCGTCGGTGTCAGGCAGGCCGAGGCGCACCTTCATCTCGTCGGCGATGGCTTGCAGCACCCGCTGATCCGAGAGCGGGGCGGACTGGCGGCGCACCATGTCGTCGCCGAGCGCGGCGGCGAACGGACGCGGCCTGCCCTCCCAGTTGCGGAAGGTGCCGGACTTCTCGGTCGCCGTGGCGACCGGGAACACGACGTCGGCGCGCTCGGTGACCGCGCTGTGCCGCTGCTCCAGGCTGACGACGAAGCGCGCGGCGTCGATGGCGGCCAACGCGCCCTTCGGGTCCGGCAGATCGACGACGTCGACGCCGCCGATCACCAGCGCACCGAGGCCGGGTGCCGCGTCCAGGATGGCCGCGGTGTCGCGACCGGCCGTGGCCGGCAGATCCGGCACGTTCCAGACTGCCCGAACCTGTTGGCGGGCAGCGGGATCCGCGACCGGGCGACCGCCGGGCAGCAGGCCGGGCAACGCACCCGCCTCGACGGCGCCACGCTCACCGGCGCGACGCGGCACCCATGCCAGCGCCGCTCCGGTCTCGTCGGCGAGCCGGACGGCGGCGGAGAGCGCACCGGGGATTCCGGCCATCCGCTCACCGACCATGATCACCGCGCCGGGTTCGCGAAGCAGTCGGGAGACGTCAGCGATCTGCGTGGGATCGGCTCCCGGCGTTGCGGTTTCGCCGTTACGCACCGCGTCCAGCAAATGCGGCTCGGCGCCGGGCATCGCC
Organism: Nocardia sp. NPDC051321; assembly: GCF_044455225.1. Classification (NCBI taxonomy): domain Bacteria; kingdom Bacillati; phylum Actinomycetota; class Actinomycetes; order Mycobacteriales; family Nocardiaceae; genus Nocardia; species Nocardia sp. NPDC051321. The sequence goes on from NZ_JBITEM010000010.1 coordinate 314,213, forward strand.
TGCATCAGCTTGCCCGACATCCGGTCGAGACCGCGCGAGGAATACGGCGCCATCGAATAGATCGGCAGGCGACGCTTGCGTGCGGCCTTGCGCAGGCGCAGGTAGACGATCGGCGACTCTTCCTCCGGCTCGAATCCGACGAGCAGCACGATCGGCGCGGTCTCCAGGTTGTCGTAGCTGACCGCCATGCCCTGGCCCGCGACCCGCGCGGCGAGGAAGTCGGCCTCCTCGGCCGAGTGTGCCCGCGCGCGGAAGTCGACATCGTTGGTGCCCAACGCGATTCGCGCGAACTTGGCGTAGGCGTAGGCGTCCTCCTCGGTGACTCGGCCACCGACGAGAACACCCGCGCTGCCGAATGCGGCAGCCAAACCCTCCGCGGCCGCGGCGAGCGCCTCGGACCAGGAGGCCGGTGCGAGGTTGCCGTCCCAGCCGCGAACCAGCGGCGTGCTGAGCCGGTCGCGTTCGGTGGCGTAGGCGAAGGCCCAGCGGCCCTTGTCGCAGTTCCATTCCTCGTTCACCTGCGGATCGTCCCCGGCCAATCGGCGAAGCACCTTGCCGCGGCGGTGATCGGTGCGCTGCGCGCATCCGGACGCGCAGTGCTCACACACATTCGGGCTCGACACCAGGTCGAACGGGCGGGCACGGAACCGGTAGCTGGTGCCGGTCAGCGCCCCGACCGGGCACACCTGCACGGTGTTGCCGGAGAAGTAGGAATCCAGCGGCTCGGCCTGCGCGGTACCGACCTGTTGCAGCGCACCACGTTCCAGCAGTTCGATGAACGGGTCGCCGGCGACCTGCTGGGAGAAGCGGGTGCAGCGCGCGCACAGCACGCAGCGTTCCCGGTCCAGCAGCACCGCGGTGGACAGCGGAATCGGCTTGGGATAGGTGCGCTTTTCGCCCTCGAAGCGGGTCTCGGCGCGACCGGTGGACATCGCCTGGTTCTGCAGCGGACACTCACCGCCCTTGTCACACACCGGGCAGTCGAGGGGATGGTTGATGAGCAGCAGCTCCATCACGCCCTCCTGTGCCTTGTCGGCCACCGGAGAGGTGAGCTGGGTGCGCACCACCATGCCGTCGGTGACGGTCATGGTGCACGAGGCGACCGGCTTGCGCTGGCCCTCGACCTCGACGATGCACTGACGGCAGGCCCCGACCGGGTCGAGCAACGGATGATCGCAGAAGCGCGGGATCTGGATACCGATCAGCTCGGCGGCCCGGATCACCAGGGTGCCCGCTGGCACGCTGACGGTGGTGTCGTCGATTGTGACCGACACCAGATCAGCCGGGACAACCCCGCTGGCATTGGTATTCACAGTGGCGGTCATCGCACTCCTTCCGTGTCCTGTACTGCGGCCGGTTCGTGCGAATGCGGCACGGCCCCAACTCCGTTCGCCCACACAGTGGACCGCGCCGGATCGAACGGGCAGCCGCCGGTGGCGACGTGGTCGACGTACTCTTCGCGGAAGTACTTCAGCGACGAGATGATCGGGCTGGCCGCGCCGTCGCCCAGGGCGCAGAACGACTTGCCGTTGAGGGTGTCGCTGATATCGAGCAGCTTGTCCAGGTCGGACTCGGTGCCCCGGCCCGACTCGATGCGCTGCAGCAGCTGCACCAGCCAGTAGGTGCCTTCCCGGCACGGCGTGCACTTGCCACAGGATTCGTGCATGTAGAACTCGGTCCAGCGCAGCACGGCGCGCACCACGCAGGTGGTGTCGTCGAAGATCTGTAATGCCTTGGTGCCCAACATGGATCCGGCCGTAGCGACACCCTCGTAATCGAGTGGCACGTCCAGGTGCGCGTCGGTGAACAGCGGCGTGGACGACCCACCCGGGGTCCAGAACTTCACCGTGTGCCCGGTGCGCACGCCACCGGCGTAGCCGAGCAGTTCGCGCAGGGTGACGCCGAGCGGCGCCTCGTACTGCCCGGGCCGGTGCACGTGGCCCGACAGCGAATACAGCGTGAAGCCGGGGGACTTCTCGCTGCCCATCGACCGGAACCATTCGGTGCCGTTGAGCAGGATCGCAGGCACGCTGGCAATGGATTCCACATTGTTCACCACGGTCGGGCAGGCGTACAGACCCGCGACGGCAGGGAACGGCGGCCGCAGTCGCGGCTGCCCGCGACGGCCTTCCAGGGAATCCAGCAGCGCGGTTTCCTCGCCACAGATGTAGGCGCCCGCTCCGGCGTGCACGATGAGTTCGAGGTCGTAACCGGAGCCGAGAATATTGCGACCCAGGAACCCGGCCTCGTAGGCCTGCGCGACGGCGGCTTGCAGCCGGCGCAGCACCGGCACCACTTCACCGCGCACGTAGATGAACGCGTGCGCGGCGCGGATGGCGTAGGAGCCGATGATGATGCCCTCGATGAGCGCGTGCGGGCTCGACAGCATCAACGGAATGTCTTTGCACGTACCGGGTTCGGACTCGTCGGCGTTGACCACCATGTAGTGCGGCTTGCTCACGCCGTCGGGTCCGGCGCCCTGCGGGATGAAGCTCCACTTCATGCCCGTCGGGAAGCCCGCACCGCCGCGGCCGCGCAGTCCGGCGTCCTTGACGGTCTGGATGACCTGGTCCGGCTCCATCGCCAGCGCCTTGCGCAGCGCCTGGTAGCCGTCGTGGCGGCGGTAGGTATCCATCGTCCACGACTGCGGGTCATCCCAGTACCTGCTGAGTACAGGGGTCAGCGTCATTTGGGCCCCTCCGAATCCTGTTGCGGCCCAGCGGTGTTCATGTTCTGCTCGCGCGCGACCCGCAGGCCGGCCAGGGTGGCCTCGCCTGCCGCGTGGTCGAGCACGCCGGGACGCTCGTCGGGGAAACCGGCGAGGATGCGCGCGGTCTCCTTGAACGTGCACAGCGGCGCACCGCGCGTCGGTGTCACCTGTTGCCCCGCGCGCAGCGAATCCACCAGTGCCTGAGCCGATTCCGGGGTCTGGTTGTCGAAGAACTCCCAGTTGACCATGATCACCGGCGCGAAATCGCAGGCCGCGTTGCACTCGACATGCTCGAGGGTGATCTTTCCGTCGGCGGTGGTGTCGCCGTGACCGATGCCGAGATGCCGTTCCAGCGTGGCGAGGATGGCGTCGCCACCCATCACCGCGCACAGCGTGTTGGTGCACACACCGACGTGGTAATCGCCGGTTGGGCTGCGCCGGTACATCGAGTAGAACGTGGCCACCGCGGTGACCTCGGCACCGGTCAAGCCCAGCTGGTCGGCGCAGAAGTCGATGCCGGTGCCGGTGACACAGCCCTCTTCGGCCTGTACCAGGTGCAGCAGCGGCAGCAGTGCCGATCGAGGTTCCGGGTAGCGGCCGATGATCTCCTTGGCGTCCAGTTCCAGGCGTTCACGCACGAACGGTTGGAATGGTTCCGGTCGCGTACTGAGCTTCAACATGATTTCAGTCATCGGTCCACTCCGCCCATAACCGGGTCGATGCTGGCGACCGCGGCGATCACGTCGGCGACCATGCCGCCCTCGCAAGTCGCCGCAACCGCTTGCAGATTGGTGAACGAGGGGTCGCGATAGTGCACCCGGAAAGGCCGGGTGCCGCCGTCGCTGACCATGTGCACGCCCAGCTCGCCGCGCGGTGACTCGACGGCGGTGTACACCTGACCGGCCGGCACCCGGATGCCCTCGGTGACCAGCTTGAAGTGGTGGATGAGTCCCTCCATGGACGTGCCCATGATCTTGCCGATGTGCTTGGGGGAGTTGCCGAGTCCGTCCGGACCGAGCTGCAGGTCGGCGGGCCAGGCGATCTTCTTGTCGTCGACCATCACCGGGCCGGGGCGCAGCTTGTCCAGGCACTGTTCGACGATCTTGAGCGATTCCTTCATCTCGTCCACGCGGATCACGTAGCGGCCGTAGCAGTCACAGCCGGTGGTGGTGGGGATGTCGAATTCGTAGTTCTCGTACCCGCAGTACGGCTGGGCCTTGCGCAGATCGTGCGGCAGGCCGGTGGCGCGCAGCACCGGGCCGGTGATCCCGAGGGCCATGCAGCCCTGCAGGTTCAGGTAGCCGATGTTCTGCGTGCGGGCCTTCCAGATCGGGTTCGAGGTGAGCAGCTGCTCCATGTCCTTCAGCCGCTTGGGCATCAGGGCAAGCAGCTCACGGACTTTCGCGACGCCGTCGTCGGGCAGGTCCTGGGCCAGCCCGCCCGGGCGGATGTAGGCGTGGTTCATCCGCAGGCCGGTGATGGTCTCGAACACGTCGAGGATCAGTTCGCGCTCCCGGAAACCGAACAGCATCGGGGTGAGCGCGCCGAGTTCCATGCCGCCGGTGGCCAGCGCCACCAGGTGCGAGGAGATGCGGTTCAGCTCCATCAGCATGACCCGAATGATGTTGACCCGCTCCGGGATCGCCTCGGTGATGTCGAGGAGCTTCTCCACGCCGAGGCAGTACGCCGTCTCGTTGAAGAACGGCGAGAGGTAGTCCATCCGGGTGACGAAGGTGACGCCCTGGGTCCAGTTGCGGAACTCCAGGTTCTTCTCGATGCCGGTGTGCAGGTAGCCGATGCCGCAGCGCGCCTCGGTGACCGTCTCGCCCTCGATTTCGAGGATGAGCCGCAGCACGCCATGCGTGGACGGGTGCTGCGGGCCCATGTTGACGACGATGCGTTCCTCGCCCGCGCCGCGCAGCGAGTCGGAGATCTCTTCCCAGTCCTGACCGGCGACGGTGACAACGGTGGGTTCCGGCCCTGCGTCGCCTGCGACGTCGGGCCGGATATCGGTGTCGTTCAGCCCACCCGTCGCCCGGCCGCCACCCCGCACGGAATCGCTTCGCGATGCAGTCATCAGTTGTACGCCCTCCGCTCGTCGGGCGGCGGTATCCGCGCGCCCTTGTACTCGACCGGGATGCCGCCCAGCGGGTAGTCCTTGCGCTGGGGGTGGCCGTGCCAGTCGTCGGGCATCAGGATTCGAGTGAGCGAGGGGTGCCCGTCGAAGACGATGCCGAAGAAGTCGTAGGTTTCCCGCTCATGCCAGTCGGTGGTCGGGTACACCTCGTACAGCGACGGAATGTGCGCGTCGGCGTCGGGGGTGGACACCTCGACGCGCAGCCGCCGGTTGTGCGTGATCGACATCAGCGGATACACCGCGTGCAGTTCGCGGCCCGCGTCGTCGGGGTAGTGCACGCCGCTGACGCCGAGGCTCAGCTCGAAACGCAGTGCGGGATGGTCACGCAACACCTGCGCGACCGCGACCAGGTGCTCGCGGTGCACGTGCAGGGTGAGTTCGCCGCGGAACACGACGATTTTCTCCAGCGCGGTCTCCAGCCGGGTAGCTGTCGCGCCGAGCGCGGTGCGCAGTGCGTCGACGACCTCGTCGAAGTAGCCGCCGTAGGGCGCGGGTGTGCTGCCGGGCAGGCTGACCGGGCGGACCAGGCCGCCGTAACCGGAGGTGTCGCCGGAGCCGGTGACGCCGAACATGCCGTGCCGCACGCCGATCACCTCCGCGCCGGCGGCCTGCTGGTCGTCCTCGGTGGGCAGGGTGCCTTCCGGTCCCGCCGTTGCGGCCGCGTCGATTTCGTCGTGCGCGGTGGTGGTGCTGTTGTCGGAGGAATCGAACGTCATCGCAGCAGACCCTCCATCCGGATGGTCGGGGTCGAGGCCAGTGCCGCCGCCTCGGCGGCCTTGATGGCCTCTTCGCGATTGACGCCGAGCGGCGTTTCCTGAATCTTGGCGTGCAGCGCCAGGATCGCGTTCAACAGCATCTCCGGCCGCGGCGGGCAGCCGGGCAGGTAGATGTCGACCGGCACCACGTGGTCGACGCCCTGGACGATCGCGTAGTTGTTGAACATGCCACCCGAGGACGCGCAGACGCCCATGGCGAGCACCCATTTCGGCTCGGTCATCTGGTCGTAGACCTGACGAAGCACCGGGGCCATCTTCTGGCTGACCCGCCCGGCGACGATCATCAGATCGGCCTGCCGCGGCGAGGCGCGGAACGCCTCCATGCCGAAGCGGGCGATGTCGAAACGGCCACCGCCCGTTGCCATCATCTCGATGGCGCAGCAGGCGAGGCCGAAGGTGGCGGGCCACAACGAGCCCTTACGCATGAACCCGGCGAAATCCTCAACGGTGCTCAGCAGGAATCCGCTGGGCAGTTTTTCCTCTAACCCCATATCCGACTAACCTTCACTTCCACTCGTCGCCCGAACACGTTGTGCGGCAATCACTCCCAGCTGAGCCCGCCGCGTCGCCATTCGTAGGCGTATGCCACCGAGACGTTGAAAATGAACAACGCCATCGCGGCCAGACCGAAGAGACCGAGCGCATCGAAGTGGACTGCCCACGGGTAGAGGAACACGATCTCGATGTCGAAGATGATGAACAGCATGGCGGTGAGGTAGTACTTCACCGGAAAGCGTTGCCCTGTCACGTTTCCCGGGCCGCCTGCGATGGCGTGCGGTGTCGGTTCGATGCCGCATTCGTACGCCTCGAGCTTGGCCCGGTTGGCCCGTTTCGGCCCGACCAGGGCCGCCATGACGATGGAGAACACCGCGAACGCCGCGGCGATCGCGCCTAAGACCAGAGTGGGCATTTCGATATTCACGACTGCGCTCTCCCTTTAATCTGCGCGAGCCCCTCCTTGCGAGCTGGAGCCTGCGGGTGGGTCGCCCGTTGCCGGACGGCAGCTTCCGAGGCGGGCTGACGTCGTTGTCCGCCTCGGCCAGCCACGCCCCATGGCCTGCTCGACGCGAGTAGGGCTGGTACCCGCGCTGGTGTGAGCTAGGGCACAGCCTACAACTGATCGCTCTGAGTGCTACACGTTTGGCCGCAGCGTTTGATCGAATTCGCGACGTCGATTCATGACTGAAACGGGGGTAATCCGGGGGCTTGTCACGTGACGTTGGCTGACCGGTCAGTCTGTGCTGCGGAAACACCGCTGTTGCTGCGGTTTTCGGGGCGTCATCGCAGCGTTCACCGGAACCGATCGCTACGTCGAACGGTTAACTCACCGCTTCCTTCCGGATCGAGCGCGGTGGGTTTGTCCGAATTGACGGCAGTGCATCCCGTGCAGGTCAAGAGCGATTGATTAATGCATGCTCTACATAAGTGAGCGTGCGGAACCGGACTATTCAGGCTGCCGAACGGTTGCGCAGCAACCCGACGACGGCCTCGGTGAGCCGGATCGGATCGATCGGATGCGACACCGCCGCTTCCGCGCGCGACCAGTTGGCCAGCCAGGCGTCGTCGGGACGCCCGGTGAGCACGAGTACCGGTGGGCAGTGCTCGATTTCGTCCTTGAGTTGCTTGGCGATGCCGAGCCCGCCGGTCGGCGCCGACTCACCGTCGAGGATGACGAGGTCGATGCCGCCCGCGTCCAGGTTTTGGATCACCACGGGGCCGGTGGCCACTTCGAGGTAGTCGAGGGGCGGTAGTTCGGGGTGCGGGTGTTTGCCCAGTGCCAGGATCACCTGGCGCCGGGTATCGGCGTCGTTGCTGTATACGAGGACCCGCAGAGGGGTGGAACGAGTCGAGTCGGCCACCAGCGCATGCTACTTCCGCGAGGGTCCGGTCCGTGGCATGTTGGGCCAGATCCGCCTCCGCGCGTCGCGGAGCCCGGTCGAGCCGGTGCGTCGCCGGGAGTGCTTGCCGCCGAAGGAAGATCGCAAGTTATCCGTAAGAAGCGGCCGGTAAAGTGCCCGAAATGCGGGGAGATCTAACCCAGGTGCTCGTCGATACCGACGTGTGGACCGATGAGATGCTGGACAGCACCGGGATTCCGGTGATCGATGTGCCGTTCGTGACGATCGGCAGTGGCATCGGGTCGTTCGTCACCTATGACACGTTGCGCATCTTCGGGGTGCCCGCGCGATCGATGGCGGTGCTCGGGCCGCAGGAGCACCCGTGGTCGTCCTATGAGTATCTGACGCGGGTGTCGCAGATTCCGCGCGGCGAGCGGTTGCGCAGCGACTCGGCGTCGGAGCCGGACAACATGTGGGGGTTCCCGTCCTACGCGGTGCGTGAGGCCATCGCGGACAAGTCGATCAGGCCGCTGTGGAATGTGTTCGTGGAGCCCATCTTCGCGAACTACTACACGCCGCGGGCGGGGGCGGTGTTCGCCGGGATGGACCGTGAGTTCCGGCGCATCGACTATGCGAGCTCGTTGCATCGCGGGCAGGTTCGCATGGTGCGCAAACGTCAAGGCGGCGGGTACTTCACCGTCCTGACCCCCGCCGAGGGGTCGACGCCGACCAAGCGGGTGGCGTTTCGGAGCACGTATGTGCATGTGGCCGTGGGGTATCCGGGACTGAAGTTGCTGCCGGATCTGCAGGAGTATCGCGAGACGCATCGGGATCCGACGCGGGTGGTGAACGCGTATGAGCCGCACGAGCACGTCTATCAAGCGTTGCAGCGCAGGCAGGCGACGGTGCTGATCCGGGGTAGCGGGATCGTGGCGAGCCGGGTGTTGCAGCGGCTCATCGATGATCGGGACAGGTTGCAGTTGAACACGCAGATCCTGCATCTGTTCCGGACCTACGTCGCCAGGTCGCACGGCAAGAATGTGTTCAACCGGCGCCGGGGGTCCGACGGCTGGGCCTACCAAGGCTTCAACTATCCGAAGTCGGTGTGGGGTGGGCAGCTCAAGCAGAAGATACGTAGTTTGCAAGGTGAGCAGCGGGCCGCGGCGTACAAGGAGATCTCCGGGACCAATACGCCGATCCGGTCCTCGTGGCAGGAGCAGTTGAAGCGCGGGCGCAAACAAGGCTGGTATCAGGTGATGGCCGGGACCATGCGGGCGCCGCGGCCCGCCGAGGGACGGCAAGGGGTGGTCGCCACGATCATTCCCGACCCCACCGCGGAGCTGCCGACTCCGCCGCCGACGCAACCGTTCGACACCACAGTCGATTACATCATCGACTGCACCGGACTCGAAGCCGACATCCGTGAGCATCGGCTGCTGGCAGACCTGCTCGATCACGCCGGTGCCGGGCGTAACCCGGTGGGGCGCTTGGATGTGGACACCACCTTCGAGTTGATCGGCACGCGAAGTGGCACCGGACGCATCTATGCATCCGGTAGCGCGACGTTGGGCGGGCCGTTCGTCGGGGTCGACACCTTCCTCGGCTTGCAGATCGCCGCGCAGGAGATCGCGGACGATCTTGCGGCGCTGGGATTCTGCCGCCGGATGGGTCCACTGCGCTCGACTCGCCAGTGGTGGTCCTGGGTCACCGACCAGAAGATCTGAGCTGATGCTGCCAACTTTGAACGGGCGAATGCAGGCCCGTGTCCTTGCGCTGAGCGTGATCGGGTGCTTCGTCGCGCTGATCATCACCCCATTCCTGCCCACCGGCTCACTGAGCCTCGGGCAGGCCTACCGGGTGACGTTGTCGATCCTGCTCGCCACCGTTGCGATCGGGGTGCTGTGGGAGTTGCTCTACCATTTCTTACAACAGTTCCGCTGGGAAAAGGATTGGCCGACCCTGTTCGGCTTCTGCACCATGGTCAACGAGGGGGCGCTCATGTGGGTGCTCATCCGGTACACGACCGTGGTGTTGCCCGAGGCGCTGCATCCGTCGCTGACCGCGTTCCTGATTCAGTTCATCGTCACCTGGATTGTGTTCTGGCTCATCGTCAATGGGCCGATGCGGGTGGTGTTTCATCGGTGGCGTTTTCAAGGTGGCAGGTTCTTGTGAGTAGGCAGATCGAGGTTCTCCCCGGTGGTCACCTGGTGGCCGGCGCCGGGGGTGTTGTTGTGGTGGTCGCGCATCGAGGCGAACGCGCGTTGACCGCGGATTCGGTGGCGGCGCGGGCCATGACCGAGCTGCTCGGAATCGTGCGGCAAGCCGACGCGCACGAGCCGCGCCGCCGGGGACGGACAGTGGCACGGTTGGCAACCAACTGGTTGATGGGATTGGCGAACGGGGATGTCGACGAGGTCGAGTTCGGGGTGATCACGCCGGGGGACGGTGGGATCGCGGTGTTCCTGCACGGCGGGGTGACGGCGGTGGTGGCCGGGGCGGAGCGGTCGGAGGTTTTGCGAGGGCGAGAGGCGGGGTTCACCGTTGATCGGGTGGTGCTGCCCGCGCCGGGGATCGGCGCCGGGTTATTCGTGGATGAGGTGGGGCGCGAGGTCGAGATGCTGCCTGCGCGTGGGGTTTACGCGCTAGGGGAGGGTACTGCGCCGGGGGCCGGGGTGGTGCTGTGGTTCGATGCGGCCGATCCCGAGTTTGCCGGGGCGGATGTTCCGCAGGGTGGGGCGTCGGCGCAGGCCGTCTCCGACAGTCGATCGGCGTTCGAACCGTGGCGCGAGTCCCCGCCCCAAGACGCCTTCGATCCGAGGCGAATGTCCGTCCCGGAGCGCGCTGCTGAGGAGCGTAGGTCTGATGTGCAGCGTGACTCTGACGTGCGGCAAGGATTTGACGTGCCGCACGGGTCCGAGTCTCACGGGGCAGACCCCCAGCATGGGTCTGACTTCCAGCGTGAGCCCGACCTGCAGTATGAGGCAGACCTCCAGCGCGCGTCCGACCTGCAGCGTGACTCTGACATGCGGCATGGGTCCGACCTGCAACGAGGGTCTGACTTGCAGCATGGGGCCGAACCGCAACGAGTGGCCGACCTATGGAAGCGCGATGAATCTCTGGACGCGGCGACGGAAAACTACAGCACAACGCCGATTTGGCGGGAGCCCGTCGTAAACCCCGCGACTTCAACAGGTGGCGAGCAGGGGCGGCACGGCGCATCGGCCCACGCCGCGCCGGAGCCCGCACCCTTCCCCGACACTGCGGTCCCAGAACGGACGGAGTCACTCGACGACGAAACATCCGCCCCCGCGCAGGGACCGTCGCACGCAGCGCAGTACCCCGGCGCGGGTCCCGGAGCACTCGATGAAGAAACGTCACCCCATCCGCGGGAGGAGTCTTCGCGCGCAGCGCATTTCGGCCATGCGGAACAGCCTGGACGTATGAGCGCACTCAGCGGAGAAGCGTCGTCCCTTGCCGCGGAACCGTCTAGCGGGCGACGCTTCCAGGATCCGGCCCTACCTGTGAGTCCCGAAGTGCGGCGGGAAGACTCGCCCCCTCTCGCCGGAGAGCCTGCGGGCGCGCCACGCTTGCCCGGCTCGATCGCCCCAGGCAGCACTGGGCCGGTCAGCGAACAAGCGCCGTCCGATGCGGGAGAGTCCTCGGGAGTGCCGCACGATCCTGGCGAGGCGGCGCCGCGCGGGGCGATGACTCCACCGCATTCGCACCACTCGGATAGCGCCTCGGTGGCTGAGGAGGCGAGCGACGGCTTGGGCCTGACTCCGCCGGATTACTCCAGTGCGCATCCTGAGTGGCCGAGCCAGGATTTGCCGTCGGTGAGTTCGGCTCCGCCGCGTATTGCGATGCCGGCGAAGCTGCGGAAGGTTGAGGGGCAGTCAGCGGAGGGGGCGCGGGCGTACGGCGGTGAACAGCTCGGCATCGCACCGCACGAATCCGGGGCGCAGGATCAGGTCGTGGATCGTGGGCTCGTCAGCGATGTCGATCTTCAAGAGACGATGGTCTCGGCTGAGGGGTTGGTTGCCCGGGTTCTGGGCGCTCCGATTCCCGAGGGGACCCCGCACGGTTTCGTGGTCAAGGGATTCAAATGTGCGCGTGACCATCTCAACGATCCGCGGGTGTCGTTCTGTGCGGTCTGCGGTATCCGAATGGACCAGTTGACCTGCATCCTTACCGATGGTGTCCGCCCACCGCTCGGGCTGCTGCTGCTCGACGACGGCACCTCGTTCGTCCTCGACAACGACTGTGTGCTGGGGCGCGAGCCGGAACACGCGGACGCCGTTGCCCGCGGTGCCCGCCCGGTCCGGCTGGAGGACGCGTCGGGCGGAATGTCGCGCGCCCACGCCGAGATTCGCCTCATCGACTGGGACGTCACCGTCGTCGACGGCGGCTCCACCAACGGCACCCACATCCGCCAACCCGGCCACCAGGATTGGACCCGCGCCATCCCCGGCCACGCGGTGAAGCTGACCCCCGGCGCCCAGGTCCAACTAGGCGGCCGCGTCGTCACCTTCGACTCCCAACACGGCCAACTGTAAACCCCGAACGGCCCGCAACATTTCGACGTGGTGGGTCGCGACCAAGATCATGGGGTATTGGTGTCGGTATCGTTCGAGAGGGCGCTTGCACCAATTCCCCCTGATCATGGAGGCGACTTTCCCAGCGGAATTCGGGCCCAATTCTCGGGCCGGTGCGGTGGTCGATTTCGGAAACGTGGTGCTCCCCAGTTGTCGCCATTGGAGTTGATCATTCTGGGTGTGGTTCTACTTAGCTATGAATTCCACATGTGGCTCTCGAGGGGGCGGCCATCGCTTGGTGTTGCTCCGGTTTGTGATGGTTTTGCTTGCGGCGATCGGGGCGATGGTTGTCGCGGTCGCGCCGGGTGTTTCCGCGGCGGCGAACGACACAACCTGTCCTACTAAGCCGAAGCCGACAGGGAAAGTGCTGCAAGGCTATTGGGAGAACTGGGACGGGGCGTCCAATGGCGTCCATCCGGGCATGGGCTGGATCCCGATCACCGACTCCCGCATCGCGGCGCACGGCCACAATGTCATCAATGCGGCGTTCCCGGTCATCGAATCCGACGGCACCGCGCGGTGGGAGGACGGGATGGACGCGACGGTGAAGGTCGCGACGCCCACGGAGATGTGCCAGGCCAAGGCGGCCGGTGCCACCATCCTGATGTCGATCGGCGGCGCGGCGGCGGGCATCGACCTCAACTCCAGTGCGGTCGCCGACCGGTTCATCGCGACCATCGTGCCGATCCTGAAGCAGTACAACTTCGACGGCATCGATATCGATCTGGAAACCGGTCTGGTCGGCAGCGGCAACATCAAGACCCTGTCGACCTCCCAGGCCAACCTGGTGCGCATCATCGACGGCGTCCTGGCCCAGATGCCCGCGGGCTTCGGCCTGACGATGGCCCCCGAAACCGCGTACGTCACCGGCGGCAGCGTCACCTACGGTTCGATCTGGGGCGCCTACCTCCCGATCATCAAGAAATACGCCGACAACGGGCGGCTCTGGTGGCTCAACATGCAGTACTACAACGGCAGCATGTACGGCTGCGCGGGCGACTCATACCAGGCCGGCACCGTTCAGGGTTTCATCGCCCAAACCGACTGCCTGGCAAAGGGTCTCACCGTCCAAGGAACCACCATCACCGTCCCCTATGACAAGCAAGCCCCCGGCCTCCCGGCCCAGCCCGGCGCGGGCGGCGGCTACATGTCCCCGAACCTGGTCGCCCAGGCCTGGAACCACTACGGCACCGGCTCCGCGAATCAGTTGAAGGGCTTGATGACCTGGTCCATCAACTGGGACGGCTCCCGCAACTGGACCTTCGGCAACAACGTCAAATCCCTGCAAGGTCGCTAGCAGCAGACACTCAGCCCAGACCCATCGCGCGTTCGAGGCCGGCCAGCCCGGCGTCGAACGCAGTCGGTTGGGCGCGACGTAGAAGATGTTCGACAAGGCCGCGGGCAAGAGGGTGGTTGTAAACATAGTGCGGGGCGATAGCGGCGGCCTGGCGCAGCGTCGCTACCGCGACGGCGTCCTGGCTGAGTTGGCCGTAGGCGCGGGCCAGGTCGATGTAGTGGCTGGTGTGACGCTCCTTGGAGGGCACCGCCGCCAGGTCGAATCGGCCCTTTCGCGCCAGCGCGATGTCTGGCTGATCGAGTTCGACCGCGATCTCGGTCGCGTGTATCGCGACGTTGCCCGGGCCGAACACGGTCTGAAAATCGTTGCGGTCCACACCCAAACGGGCAGCGACACGTTGAGCCTCGTCGAGGTGCTGTGCGGCAGTGCCCGCGTCATGGCGTCGCGACGCGGCGACCGCGCAACGGAGGTTGAGCGCACCATAGAGCGACAACACCTGCGGGGTCGGCGCTTCGAGCAGATCGGCCAGGTCGTTCATCGCGGCTTCGGCGACTGTAAAGACCTCCGATGGTGATCCGGTATGCAGCAGGACACCGCACCGGTCCCACGCCGAGCATGCCTTGAGCAGGGGATCGTCGACTATCGCCGCCCCGATGGCGGCGTTCTCGACTGCGGTCCACGCGAGGTCGTGGTAGCCGAGCTGATTGAGCGCCATGCGTGCTATGTGGCCCGTTTCGACGATGAGCCCGTACACAACGTCTCGCTGCGGCGTTCCCGCGGTGTCGAGTGCTCGGGTATTGAGGGCCTCGACCAACTCGGGTAGCGCGAGCATTACCTCGAGGAGGTTCGCCGCTTGGCGGCGCCGGGTCACCCGGTTCACACTGTTGCGCAACGCACTCAACGATTGCGGCACGCCGACAGCGTGTATGCGGGGGTGCCCGGACAGGATCAAGCTGGTGCGGCGCAACGCAGTTCGCAGGGCGGGGACTTCGCTATGTCCGGCGTTATGCGCGGGCTCGCCGGGTTGATACGGCTGACCGAGCAGCCACGCGACATCGATGGCGAGGACTTCGGCGAGTCTGTCGATGAGTGAAAACTTCTCCAGGGCAAGCCGACCGTTCTCGATCTTCTCGAGCCATGACTCCGACCGGCCCACCAGTGCGCCTAGCTCTGCCTGGCTGAGGTTCTTCGCCTTCCGCGCCCGGCGTATCCGGGCGCCCACGCTGTCGTTGTTACCCCCATGACCGCTCGCCATAGCGACATTCTATGTTTTTTCGTGACCGAAAACCCGTAACAAGTTACGGGTTTCGACAGGTTGGCTTTGGCAGGCTGAACAACCGAAGCAGGACCGAACCGGCTTTCTAGATCGCAGCCCAAAGCGATCCATGCCTGGACCTTCCTAGAGAATACGTCAAGGGCCCTGCGCTACATGATCGAATGCAGTAAATCGGAAGGGATCGCCTGTGTCCGCAATTGATCTGTTTCAGAAGTGCCCGCGCGGCTCTCCGATGCGATTTCGTGCTCTGACGGAAAACGTTCTCGGACACTGGCGCACCCCTGGCAGTCCGCGTGATCGCCGGAGTTCTGGAACAAGTACACCCCCGCCTGCTGGAGCAGACGGGGGCGACTGAGCATCCCGAATGTCCATGCTGCGAAACCTGAACAACGGAACACAATGAGAGTAACCAAACGCCCCGCCCACATCATCCCGCGAGACCCGGAACGCCGGATCGGGCACTGGGCCATCGACCTGATCGCACTGACCATGATCGCGGCAACCGTGATCGTTCTAGTGACCGTCGGCAACGCCGGAGTGGCAGTCCTCGCTGGCGCGAGCGGCTTTGTCGTGGCGGTTTACGAGGTCTGGCGGCGCAACAGATTGTAATGAATTATGTTGAGCAACAGTGCAACAGCAGCTGAGCCGCAACAACATTTACCAATGCGGTTCAGCTGATGCAGCGCTGGGTTCAGGCGGGGTAGAAGGCGGCGGGGCCTACTTCTTCGGGGTCGAGGATGTGGGTGAGGAAGAGGCGGGTGGTGGGGGTGGGGGTGCGGGTGGTGATGGCGTGCCAGGGGCGGTCGAGGGGGGTGCCGGTGACGGGGAGGATGCGCAGGGTGCCGGATTCGAGGTCGTGGGAGACGGCGTCGCTGTGAATGAGGGTGACGCCGAGGCCTTCTCGGGCGGCGGCGAGGACGGCGCCGTGACTGCCGAGGGTGAGGGTGGGTGGGGTGATGTCGAGTTGGTCGAGCAGGGCGAGGGTGGCGTCGCGGGTGCCGGAGCCGCGGCCGCGCAGTAGCCAGGTGGTGCGCAGGGGGTCGTGGTCGGTCGCGCCGACGACGATGAGGTTGCTCGGGCGGCGGGCTCGGATGACCAGGCCGGTGTTGCGGGGTGGGCGGCCCGCGATGACGAGATCTGTTTCGTGGTGCTGCAATTCGAGGAACAGGACGTCGCGGGGGTGCACGGAAAGGCTGAGCTCGATGTCGGGGTAGCGGTTGCGGAATGCGGCGAGGGGGCGCAGCAGGACGTATTCGCCCGCGGTGGCGACGACGCCGATGCGTAGTCGCCCGGTTTCGGCCTGCTGGACGGCGGCGTGGGCTTCTTTCATCAGGCCGAGGATGCTGCGGCAGTATTCGGCGTAGACGCGGCCCGCTTCGGTGAGCGCGATACCGCGCCCGGATTTGGCGATGAGCTTGGCGCCGAGCTGTTTTTCGATGTGCGCGACGGCGGCGGAGACGGCGGCCTCGGTGATGTGCAGCTGGGTGGCGGCACGGCGGATGCTGCTGAGGCGGGCGACTACCAGGAATGTTTCCATCCTGGCCGCACTGACCGCTCCCATCCGCCGACGGTAGCAAACGATCGACGGTGACTCTGGTGCCAACGGAATTGACGGCTCCGCGGGTGCGGCGCGGGGGTGGTGATCTGTGGAAACATCGATGATGTCGAGGTCGACCCGACGGCGGCGCGTGAGTCCCCTTCCGCGCCGCGCGTGAACACCCCGGGACGGTGCGCGTCCCGGGGTGTTCGCTGCGGTTCCGGAAGTTTTCCGCCGCCCGCGAACTCCTTTACCCGATCAGGGTCGCGCGAAACCTGACTATTTCGTTGAGCTTTCGCAGGAACAATCAAATTGTTTGTTGTCGGCGCTGCCGTCATCCTGGAATTCGTAAGGCGCACAACCCGACCCCGGTGACGGGTGTCCCCGCAGTAACGACTGCCAGGAGGAACAATGGCCGAAGAGACCGAGCGGGACCGGTGGGATCCGGGTGTTCAAACCTATGCGTCGATGGGGTATTACGCGCCGGACTATCAGCCGTCGGACACCGATGTGCTTGCCGTGTTCCGGGTGACTCCGCAGCCCGGCGTGGATCCGATCGAGGCCTCGGCGGCGGTGGCGGGTGAATCGTCAACGGCGACATGGACGGTGGTGTGGACCGACCGGCTCACCGCGCACTCGAAGTACCAGGCCAAGTGTTATCGGGTGGACGAGGTGCCGGGGCGGCCGGGGGAGTATTTCGCTTATGTCGCTTACGATCTCGACCTGTTCGAGGAGGGTTCGATCACCAACCTGACCTCCTCGGTGATCGGCAACGTGTTCGGTTTCAAGCCGCTGCTGGCGCTGCGCCTGGAGGATATGCGGATTCCGGTGGCGTATGTGAAGACCTTTCAGGGTCCGCCACACGGCACGGTGATGGAACGCGAATATCTGAACAAGTACGGCCGCCCGCTGCTCGGGGCGACCGTGAAGCCGAAACTCGGTCTGTCGGCGCGGAATTACGGCCGGGTGGTCTATGAGGCATGCAAGGGCGGGCTGGATTTCACCAAGGACGACGAGAACATCAACTCTCAGCCGTTCATGCGGTGGCGCGACCGCTATCTGTTCGCGATGGAGGGCGTGAACCGCGCCATGGCCGAGACCGGTGAGATCAAAGGTCACTACCTCAATGTCACCGCGGCGTCGATGGAGGACATGTACGAGCGGGCCGAGTTCGCCAAGAACCTGGGCAGTGTGGTGATCATGATCGACCTCACCGTGGGATACACGGCGATGCAGTCGATGTCGCACTGGGCGCGGCGCAACGGGCTGCTGCTGCACCTGCACCGGGCCGGGCATTCCACCTTCACCCGGCAGAAGACACACGGGGTGAGCTTCCGGGTGCTGGCCAAGTGGTGCAGGCTGATCGGGGTCGATCATCTGCACGCGGGCACGGTGGTCGGCAAGCTCGAGGGCGACCCGGCGACGACGCGGGGCTTCTATGACACGTTGCGCGACAACCACATTCCCGCCAATCTCGGCAACGGGATCTTCTTCGATCAGGACTGGGCGAGCTTGCCCGGGGTGATGCCGGTGGCCTCCGGTGGTATTCACGCGGGCCAGATGCATCAGCTGCTCGACCTTTTCGGCGATGACGTGATCCTGCAGTTCGGTGGCGGCACCATCGGGCATCCGCTCGGGATCGCGGCGGGCGCCGAGGCCAATCGGGTGGCATTGGAGGCAGTGGTCAAGGCCCGCAACGAAGGTCGCGATCTGCTCAAAGAAGGCCCGGACGTGTTGCGCAAAGCCGCCGAGATCTGCCGTCCGCTCGAGGTCGCGCTGGCGACCTGGGGCGATGTCACCTTCGACTACACCTCCACCGACGCACCGGATGCGGTGCCGACGGCCACGCGCTGAAATCCCTTGGAGCACACATCATGTACCTGCGTCACGGAACGTTTTCGTACCTGCCGGAATTCACCGACGCGGAAATCTCCGCCCAGGTGCGCTACGCGCTGCTCAACAGCTGGCCGGTGTCGATCGAGTACACCGACGACCCGCATCCCCGCAACGCCTACTGGGAGATGTGGGGGCTGCCGCTGTTCGATCTGGACGAGCCCGACGGTGTACTCGCCGAAATCAACGCCTGCCGTTCGACTTTCCCCCGCCACTATGTGCGGGTACTGGCCTACGACGCCCGCTTCGGCAGGCAGACCACGGCGCTGAGCTTCCTGGTGCAGCGTCCGGCCGACGAACCAGGCTTCCTGCTGACCCGCCTGGAAGGACCGGATCGTCAGCAGAAGTACGGCCTGCACTCCTACGCCACCGACGATCGGCAGGGACAGCGGTATGGCTGAGGCCAACGGTTTCCGGCTACACCGTCCCGGCACGGGCGACGGCAGGCCGGTGCGCGCCGAGCCTGCCGAAGCCGAGGCGCCCGATATCTTGGATGACGATGCGGTGCTTGATCTTTCGACCGACATCGCGGGCAACGACGTCGAGGACACGCTGCGCAGGCTCGACGCCGAACTCGTCGGCTTGGCCAATGTCAAACGCCGGGTGCGCGAGATCGCGGCATTATTACTGATCGACCGGGCCAGGCAACGCTTCGGCCTGAGTTCCTCGCGGCCCACCATGCACATGAGCTTCACCGGCGGTCCAGGCACCGGCAAGACCACCGTCGCGCTGCGCATGGCCGAAATGCTGCACGCGCTGGGTTATATCCGGAAACCCAAGGTGCACACCGTCACCCGGGATGACCTGGTGGGCCAGTTCATCGGCCACACCGCGCCGAAAACCAAGGAGGCACTGGCCAAGGCGGCCGGCGGGGTGCTGTTCATCGACGAGGCCTACTACCTGTTCCGACCGGAGAACGAGCGGGACTACGGGCAAGAGGTCATCGAAATCCTGTTGCAGGAGATGGAAAGTGAGCGCGCCAGCCTGGTGGTGATCTTCGCGGGTTACCCGGACCGGATGGAGCGCTTCTTCTCCGCCAATCCCGGCCTGTCCTCGCGGGTGGCCCATCATCTGGAGTTCGCCGACTACACCCCCGGCGAGCTGATGGATATCGCCGAACTCATGGTGGCGCGGGAGAACTTTCGCTTCGACCCGCCCGCGCATACCGCCTTCGCCGAGTATCTGGAACTGCGGATGACCCGGCCCCGGTTCTCCAACGCGCGCAGTGTGCGCAACGCGCTGGACCGCTGCCGGCTGCGGCAGGCCAAGCGGCTGGTGGAGCTGCACCGGCCGCTGACCAAGACCGATCTGATCACGCTGACCGACCGGGATGTCTACGGCAGCAGCGTGTTCACCGACAGCACCGAACCGCAGGACGGGCCGAGCGCGCGGGCCCCAGTGCTCACCCACCCCGTCGGCTCCGCCTCCTGCCGTCCCCCAGTGCTCACCCACCCCGTCGGCTCCGCCTCCTGCCGTCCCCCGGCGTAACGAGATCGAGGCGCCCATGCCAGAGGGACTGAAGACGCTCACCCGGTATACGATCGAGCAGGAGCATCGGCACCCCGGCTCGTCCGGTGAGTTCTCCGCGTTGCTGAACGTCGTTGCGACCGCGACGAAGATGATCGCCAATCAGGTGACGCGGGGTGCCATTGCCGGATCTTTCGGAGCTGCCGAGCCCGACAATCTGCCACCGACGGTGCATCGCAAGCTCGACGCGATCGCCAACGACATCATGGTGAGCGAGACGCAATGGACCGGGCATCTGGCCGCGCTGGTGTCGGAGCAGATGGCGACCAGTCACCCGGTGCCCGACGCGCATCGGCGCGGCAAGTATCTGCTGGCCTTCGATCCCCTCGACGGGTCCTCAAATATCGACGTAAACCTGCCTGTCGGAACAATTTTCAGCGTGCTGCGCGCGCCGGAGCACGAGCGCGGCTCGCCCACCGCGGAGGACTTCCTGCAACCCGGTGTGCGTCAGGTGTGTGCCGGATTCACCCTCTACGGCCCGGCGACCATGCTGGTGATCACCACCGGCAGCGGTGTCGACGGATTCACCCTCGACCGGGAGATCGGCGCGTTCGTGCTGACCCATCCGCGGATGCGCATCCCCGAGGACACCTCCGGGTTCGCGATCAACGCCGCCAACGAGCGGTTCTGGGAGCGGCCGGTGCGCCGCTACGTGCACGAGTGCCTCGACGGCGTGGAGGGCCCGCGCGGACGCGATTTCAATATGCGCTGGGTTGCCTCGCTGGTCGCGGACACCTTCCACATTCTGACCAGGGGCGGGGTGTATCTGTATCCGCACGACAACCGCCCGCCGGTGCGCCCGGGGCGGGTGTCGTTGCTGTACGGGGCCAATCCGATCGCGTTCATCGTCGAGCAGGCCGGTGGGTGGGCGACCACGGGCGGCGAGCGGGTGCTGGAGGTGCCGCCCGAGCACGTGCACCACCAGGTGCCGTTGATCTTCGGGTCGCGCAACGAGGTCGAGCGGATCGAGCGGTATCACAGCGAGCCCGACGAGGGGCATGTCTTCGACAGCTCGTTGTTCGGGTCGCGGTCGCTGTTTCGCCCGGCGCCGCACTGAAATCTGTTGCGCCACCGAGGAGGTGCCATGTCGGTCAAGCATCCCGTCGTCGCGATCACCGGATCATCCGGTGCGGGAACGACAAGCGTCACGCGGACATTTCAGGAGATATTCCGCCGGGAAGGCATCAATGCTGTTGTGGTGGAGGGTGATTCGTTCCACCGCTACGACCGCAACGAGATGAAGCTCGCGATGGCCGAGGCCGAACAGAACCGCAACCTCACCTTCTCGCATTTCGGCGAGGAGGCGAATCTGCTCAAAGAACTGGAGACGTTGTTTCGTGATTACGGCGAGACCGGGGTCGGGGCGGTACGCAAGTATCTGCACGATGAGGTCGAGGCCAAACCGCACGGGCAGCCCGCGGGCACGTTCACCCCATGGCAGGACTTGGCGCCGGGCAGCGATCTGCTGTTCTACGAAGGATTACACGGTGCCGCCGTCACCGACAGCGTGAATGTCGCGCGGTACGCGGATCTGCTGGTGGGTGTGGTGCCGATCGTGAATCTGGAATGGATTCAGAAGGTGATCCGCGACAAGACCGAACGCGGGTACTCCAGCGAGGCGGTGATCGATACGATCCTGCGGCGCATGCCGGACTACGTGAAATACATCTGCCCGCAGTTCTCGCACACCTACGTCAACTTCCAGCGCGTGCCCACCGTGGACACCTCGAACCCGTTCATCGCCCGCAGCATCCCGACCGCCGACGAAAGCTTCGTCGTCATCCGCTTCGCCGACCCCAAGGTCATCGACTTTCCCTACCTGCTGTCGATGCTGCACGACTCGTTCATGTCGCGGCCCAACTGCATCGTGGTGCCCGGCGGCAAAATGGCGCTGGCGATGCAGCTGATCTTCACCCCGCTGATCCTGCGTCTCATGGACAAGCGTCCCAAGCGCCCGCACTGAATCATCCGCGCCCGATTCGCGTCCCGGCGTTCTGCGCGCGGGTAGGTGCCACTCGGCGAAGTTTCTGCGTTACCCTCGAACCGACCCTATTCAACGAGTTGCATATGCGAGGTGCCGTGATGACTACGTTCCGCGAGGCCGTCGAAGCCAGAGACACCGAGGCGGTCGAGGCGCTGCTCGCCGACAACGTCGTCTTCACCAGCCCGGTCGCGTTCAAGCCCTACCCAGGTAAGGCGATCACCGCCGCCATCCTGCGCGGCGTGCTGCGCGTCTTCGAGGACTTCCACTACCTGCGCGAGATCGCCAACCCCGACGGCCGCGACCACGCGCTGATCTTCGAGGCGACGGTCGACGGCAAAACCGTCAACGGCTGCGACTTCCTGCACTACGACGACAACGGCAAGATCGACAGCCTCACCGTCATGATCCGCCCCCTCTCCGCCGCGCAAGCCCTCTCCGAAGCCATGGCCGCCCAATTCCCCCGCATCCAAGAGGAAGCGCTGGCCGCCACGCAGTCTCAGTCGGCCTCATAACGCCAAGGCTCGAGGCTGTACGGTCATGCTCCGGCGACATGCTGCGTAGCATGACCGATGACCGATAACCCTTCTGCGAGCGAGGCAGCCAGTGAGCGTATTACCGGTTTGGGCCGACGACCCTGGCGCCTTGGAGATGACCGAGGCCGACTATGACCAGCTGCCGGATGATTTGCGCAAGCTGATCGAGGTCATCGATGGCAACATCATTCGCTGCCAAAGCGGTTCGCCCGAACACAGCGATGTGGCACGCCGACTGGCCAACCAGCTGGAGGCCGCCAAGCCCGCGGACCCTTGCACACGCGTGTCGACCGACGTCGATGTTCATTTCACCCGACGGCGAAACCGCGACGGCGCGTTCTCGTTTCGCCGACCGGACGTCACCGTCTATCGCTGTGTCGAGCGCGGGTCGAAACTGACGACCGGCGATGCTTTGCTGGTCGTCGAGGTCGTTTCCCCCGGCTCCGGCTATACCGACACTGTCGACAAGCTGGCGGAATACGCCTACGAAGGCATCCCCGTATACCTCGTCGTTCACCTCGATGCGAGCTTGTACGTGAAGATGATTCACGAATACCGCCTCGATTGGGCCACTCGCGTCTACCGGTTGGTCGACACGCATCAGGAGGCGGTCGTTCTGGAGAGCCCGTTCCCGGCGACGATTCTGTTTTCGCAGCTCGATGGCTGAGTTGTCAGTCCGGTAGGAGGGGCACCGACAGGCCCTCGCCGCGGCCGAGTAGGGCGGCGCGGGTGATGGCGGCGGAGCCGAAGCGGTGGCGTAGGTCGTCGAGGGTGGCGTCGAGGGTGTTGGTGGCGCGGGCTTCGAAGGGTAGGGAGAGTTGGCAGGGGTCGGCGTCGGCGAGGTTGGTGAATGCTAGGCCGATGAGGGTGAGGCCGCGTTCCTGGATCGCCGGCATGGCGGCGGACAGCAGAGACCTCGCGGCGCACAGCAGGGTTTCGGTGTGGTCGGTGGCCTCGGGCAGGGTGTGGGAGCGGGTGGCTCGGGTGAAGTCGCCGAAGCGCATGCGCAGCACCAGGGTTCGGCAGATACGGTCGGCGGCGCGCAGGCGGCGCCCGAGCCGGTCGGTGAGGCCGTGCAGGTAGGCCTCGATCTCGTCGGGCGGGTGGGGTTGGCGGCCGAGGGCGCGCTGGGCGCCGATGGAGCGGCGGCGCACGCCGGTTTCGACACGGCGGGGGTCGCGGGCCCAGGACAGGGCGTAGAGGTGGCGGGCAGCGCCCGCGCCGAGCAGGGCGCGCAGCGGGCTTTCGCCGAGGTCGGCGAGCTGGCCGACCCGGGTGATGCCGTGATCGTGCAGGGTGCGTGCGGTGACTTCGCCTACGCCCCACAGCCTTTCGATGGGCAGCGGGTGCAGGAAGTCGAGTTCGGCATCGGGTGCGACGAAGCGCAGGCCGTCGGGTTTGGCGACGGCGCTGGCGACCTTGGCCAGGAATTTGGTGCGGGCGATGCCCACCGAAATCGGCAGCCCGACCTGCTCGCGCACCTGCCCGCGTAAGCGTTCGGCGATGCCGATCGGTTCGCCCGCGATGCGCCGCAGCCCGCCGACATCGAGAAACGCCTCGTCGATGGAGACGCCCTCGACCAACGGCGTGGTGTCGTGGAAGACCTCGAACACCGCCTTGCTCGCCTCCGCGTAGGCCGACATGCGCGGCGGCACGACGATCGCGTGCGGGCACAGTCGCCGCGCCTGGCCGCCGTTCATCGGGGTGCGCACCCCGAAGGCCTTGGCCTCATAGCTGGCCGCGAGCACCACCCCGCCGCCCACGATGACGGGTTTGCCGCGCAGCCGGGGATTGTCGCGCTGCTCGACCGAGGCATAGAACGAGTCGAGGTCGGCGTGCAGGATCGAGGCCTCGGCCCGCGCGACGATCCGCTGGCGGGAGGCGGGTGCGTCGGACACGAACATATGTTCGCATGACGCACCGACATCCGGAACCTGGTCATTCAGGAAATCTGCCGAATCTACGGCTTGACTACGTAGCAATTCGGACTAACCGGTACGCTGGCCCCACAGCAGGACACGTTTTTGGATGAGGGAGTCGGTACTGTGCGCGGATTTGGAGACCTGGAGGCGGTGATCATGGACCGCATCTGGGATCGGGACGCCGAAGACACCACGGTGCGCGAGATCTTCGACGAACTGTCCGCCCAGCGCGACATCGCCTACACCACCGTCATGTCCACCATGGACAACCTGCACCGCAAGGGCTGGCTGGCGCGCGAACGTTCCGGCAAGGCCTACCGGTACTGGCCGACGCTGACCCGCGAGGAGCACAGTGCCCGGCTGATGCTCGAGGCGCTCGGCGCGGGCGGCCGCTCCGATCTGGTGCTGAGCCACTTCGTCGACCGGATCAGTGCCGAGGAATCGGCCGGGCTGCGGGCCGCGCTACGCAGGCTCACCGCTCACAAGACTCCCGAAGCACCGCCGGGCGCCGCGACGTGACGCTGGCGATCGCGTTGATGGTGTACGGCGCCACGGTGGCCACCCTCGGTCCGCCGGTGCTGCGCAGATTGACCCGGCGTGGCAACGCGCCGCGACTGGGCATCATCGCCTGGGTGGTCGCGATCGTCGGCACGCTCGGCGCATGGGCGGCGGCGGCGACCATGCTCACCGTCGAGTTCGCCACCTACTGGGGACATCCGCACGACGCGTTGCGCGCCTGCGTCGCGATCATGTGGAACCCGATGCACGAGGACGGCAGCGGCGCGACCAAGGCGGTCACCTTCGCGATCGGCGCGTTGGTCGCGGCCTGCACGATGGCGGTGGTGGCGCGCGCGGTGTCGGTGGTGCGGGAGATGCGCAGGCGCACCCACGCGCACGCGAAGGCGCTGCGACTGGTCGGGCGCCGGGTGCCCGGGCTCGGCGCGCTGGTGCTGGATTCGCCGCAGCGCCAAGCCTATTGCGTACCGGGACGACCGGACACGATCGTGGTGACCAGTGCCGCGCTCGCGGCGCTGGCACCCGAGCAGCTCGCCGCGGTGCTGGCCCATGAGCGGGCACATCTGTCCGGCAGGCACGCTCCGTTGACGGCGGTGCTGCGGGCGATCGCGACCACGCTGCCGGGTCTGCGCCTGGTCACCCTCGGTACGGCCGAGATCGCCAGGCTGCTGGAGATGTGTGCCGACGACAAGGCGGCCGACAAGCACGGCTCGGCACCGTTGCTCGGCGGGTTGCTGGTGATCCTCGGTGTGTCCGGGCCGGCGCCCTCGGGCGCGCTGGCCGCGGCGGGGACCGCGGTGCTGGCGCGGGCCGAACGTCTGGTGGACCCGGTGAGCCCCATGCGGCGGGCGACCACCCGCACCGCGCTGCTCGGCGTGATCGCGGCGACGGTAACCGGATTCGCCGCCGTCGCGGCCACGGTAGCGTTCTGCAGCGCCGTATTGGGCTGAAGGCGAGCTTCATACGCTCAGACAGGGTGGGGGCGGGTGTCGCGTGGGATGGGGGTTGTGGTGGGTGGTTAGGGTGCGGGGGTGGACGGGCAGCTGATCGATACGGTGGCGTGGGTGCGGATCGAGGGTGGGCGGATTTTGTGTGCGCGGCCGCGGGGGAAGGATGTGTTCTACATTCCCGGCGGGAAGCGGGAGGGGGTGGAGACCGATCTGCAGACGTTGGTGCGGGAGATCGAGGAGGAGCTCACCGTCGCGTTGCTGCCCGAAACGGTCGCGCACGTCGGCACTTACGAGGCGACGCACGCACCGGAGCTGGTGGTGCGGATGAGCTGCTATACCGCCGACTATCACGGCACGCTCGCGGCCAGTAGCGAGATCGAGGAGATGGCGTGGTTCAGCTACGCCGATCGGGCCTTGGTTCCGCCGGTGGATCAGCTGCTGTTCGACGATCTGGTTGATGCGGGCCGATTGCGTTGAGCCGCAGGCACAACGCGCTACCGTCGGCGGTATGAGTGTGCTGCTGGCATGGCTGCGCGCGGCGGTCTACGCCCTGTGGGCGCTGCCGTTGGCGGTCGGCCCGGTGCCGCCACGGCTGCGGGTGCCCCGCCGGTTGCTCGGCGAATCCGTCAATCCGCGTAGGTATTCGGCACCGCGTGCGATGTGGCACTCGGTGCTCAGTGCCGCGCTCGGCGTGGTGACCTGGTTTTTCGCGTTCCTTGCGGTGCTCGGCGGGGTGCGTGGTCTGCTGTATCCGCTGCTCACCGACGGCTACGAGAACGCGTGGGGCGGGCCGACATTGGCCGGTGCCTGGTCGACGCACCTGCTGATCGGTGTGGTTCTGGTGCCGGTGTGGCTGCTGGTGCTCGCCGGACTCGGCACGCTGCAGGTGCACCTCACCCGCGCCGTGCTCGGGCGGCTGGGGCCGCGCTGGCCCGTTGCGATGGTGGTGCTGGTGTGTGCCGCGGGTGTGCTGTTGTTCCTCGGCTGGCTCGCGCAGGTGTGAGCTCAGCAGAGCGGAAACGTCGAACCCGCCAACTGTCCCTTGAGCAAACATACGAGGAAGAACACGAATTCGCGCGCGTAGGTGGCCGCTCCGGAGTCCTGCACGGTCGAGGCCGCCGGCTCGGGTGCGGCGACGGCGGGCGCGGCGGCCGATAACACCAGCGTGCCCGAAACGACCACGGCGGCAAGGGTTCGCTCGATGCGCATAACCCGACTCCTTCCAACGGTGGAACCCCGGCAGCCCCGAGTGCTCGGGGCTGCCGGTTGTTCAGGTGGTGACGGCCGGACGCTGCACGCGTTCGATGAGATGTTCCACCAGTGTCGTCAGGACCGTCTTGCACGATCCTCGGTCACGGGCATCACACAGCAGCACCGGGGTGCTCGGATCGAGGTCGAGCGCGTCGCGCACCTCGTCGATCGTGTAGACCGGCGCTCCGTCGAAGCAGTTGACCCCGACGATGAACGGCAGCCGCCGTCGTTCGAAGAAGTCAACGGCGGCAAAGGAATTGCCGAGTCGCCGGGTGTCGGCCAGCACGACCGCGCCGAGCGCGCCGCGGGCCAGCTCGTCCCACAGGAACCAGAAGCGGTCCTGTCCGGGTGTGCCGAACAGATACAGCACCAGGTCTCGGTCGATGGTGAGCCTGCCGAAGTCCAAGGCGACCGTGGTCGTTGTCTTCTGCTCCACGCCGGACAGATCGTCGACGCCGGTGCTGACCTCGGTGATCAGTTCCTCGGTGCGCAGGGGCGCGACCTCGCTGATCGCCGACACCATGGTCGTTTTGCCGACGCCGAACCCGCCGGCGACGAGGATCTTGACCGAGGCGGCCAGGTGCGGCGTGCCGCTGTGGTCAAAGTTTTCGGATTCCATCCAGTACCGCTCGCAATATGTTGAGGTCTTCGGGCCCGGCTTCCGTCGGGACGGGAGCACGGAATATGAGTTGCCCGTCGCCGATTAGGTCGCCGACGAGGATCTTCGTCACCGCGAGCGGTAAACGCAACTGTGCCGATACTTCGGCCACCGTTTGCGAAACACGGCACAGCCGAAGGATATCGGCGTATTCGGGTTCCATCCGGCGGGAGGTGTCCGCCGATTCGTCGGCGACCACCGAGGTGAGCATGTCCAGTTCGGGACCGCCGCCCGCGGTGCGCCCGCGCGTCACCGCGTACGGGCGGACCAGCGGGCCTGCCGCTTCGTCGAACCAGGGCTCACGCGGGTGGGTCATGGCAGAGTCGACTCGCCCTGTCCGACGAGATCGCGTCGCGGCGTGGTGGACAGGTAGTTGCCGACGCGTTGGACGGTGAGGTTCATCTCGTAGGCCACCATGCCCAGGTTCGCGGACTCGATCGCTTGCAGCGCAAGGCATGCGTTGTCACCGGCGGAGGTGACGAACAGCACGGCTCGGTCGAGTTCGATGACGGCCTGGCGCACGCCGCCGCCGTCGAATCGGTTGCCCGCGCTGCGTGCGAGCCCGTAGAGCGCCGAGGACATCGCGCCGAAGTGTTCGGCGTCTTCACGGGTCATCGCGCTGGAGCGGCCGAGTAAGAGTCCGTCGGTGGACAGCACCACCGCGTGGCGCACCCCGGCCAGCCGGTCGACGAGATCGTCGAGCAGCCAATTGAGATCACCTGTGGGAGAAGAGGACACCCCTAACCTTCCTGTTCGTCCGGGATGACGGCGGAGCGGCGGCCCTGCCTGGTCCCGTTCTCGATGGCGGACATCAGATCGCGTGCCTGTTCGGCCGAGCGGGCGGGCGCCGCGGGGGCGGGCTGCTCGGGTGCCGGTTCGGCCAGTTGTGGTGCCAGATTGGTTTGCCTGCTGCGCCGGGGCAGGGCGGGGCGGCCGTCCGCGTCGGGGTGCGGCGCCGGTGGCAGGTGTGGGCGCGGGCTGTAGGGCGCGGGGGATTCGATGGCCAGCGTGGCGACCGCGCCGGTGACCGGCTGCGCGGTTTCGGCGGGGTCGCTGGTCATCGGTGCCGCGAGGCGCCTGCGCCTGCCGGGGTCGGTGAGCTCCGATGGTGTTGGCGCGGGGATGGATTCGGCGACGATCAGCGCCGAGGGGATGAGCACGATCGCTTTGATGCCGCCGTAGTCGGACTCCGACAGGCGCACCGTGACACCGTGGCGCACCGCGAGCTGGGCGACCACGAACAGCCCGAGCCGCGAATCGGCCGACAGCGCGGCGACACCGAAATCCGGTGGGGTGCGCAGCATCTCGTTCAAGCGCGCGAGTTCGGCGTCGGGCATGCCCATGCCTTGGTCGCTGATCTCGGTGACCACACCCTTGCCGACCACGTTGCCGCTGACCTCCACCCGCGACTGCGGCGGGGAGAACGCGGTGGCGTTGTCGACGAGTTCGGCGAGCAGGTGGATGAGGTCGGCGACGACGGTGCCGACGACGTGCACCTGCGGCAGCCGCGAGACCCGCACCCTGGCGTAGTCGAGGGTTTCCCCGACCGAGCTGCGCACCAGGTCCATCAGCGGGACGGGGTTGCGCCACTGGCGTCCGGGCTGGCCGCCGCCGAGGATGGTCAGGTTCTCGGCGTTGCGGCGTTCGCGGGTGGCCAGGTGGTCGAGGCGGAACAGGGTGTCGAGCAGGACCGGATCTTCTTGGCGCTGTTCGGCTTCGTCGAGGATCTCGAGCTGGCGGTGCACCACGATCTGGCTGCGGTGGGCGATGTTGAGGAAGACCGCCTTGACGCCCTCGCGGGTGCGGGCCTCGGCGACCGCGGCGCCGATGGCGGCGGCGTGTGCGTGCTGGAAAGCCCTGGCCACCTGGCCGATTTCGTCGTGACCGAAGTCCAGCACCGGGGTTTCGGCGGCGGGGTCGATGGTTTCGCCCGCGTTGAGCCTGCGCATGGTCTCGGGTAGTCGCTCGTCGGCCATGGCGAAGGTTTGCTTGCGTAGTCGCTTGAGCCTGCGAATGATCCGGTTGGCGAGCACGAGGGCGATCAGGAACGCCGCGATGGAGACCAGCAGCACGCCGCCGCCCGCGTAGAGGGAGTTGGCGGCGGAGGTGCTGGCTTTGTCCTCGGCCAGCTCCTGGGAGTGACGGTTCTGCGAGATCCACACATCGATCAGCGAGCGGTTCACCTCGGCCGCGGCGTTCTGCCAGTCGGTGGTCGAGAGCGGCAGCGCGGGCAGCGACTGTTTGGCGTTGCTCGCGGAACTGCTGCTCGAGGAACTGCTGTTCGAGGAGGTCGAGCCGCTCGACGAGCTGGTGCCTGCCGCGCTCTGCTGGGCGAAATAGCGTTGGGCGAGCGCGGTTTCCATCTGCGAGAGCTGCTGCCAGGCGTTGCTTCCGGTGAGCTGCTGGAGCCGGTCGTGCAGTGCGCCGGAGGGGAATTCGGCGGAGAGATTACCGATTTCGTTGTGGTAGAAGCCGACCTGGCGCAGGAACTCCTCGATCGGGATCGGGGTCGGCCCGTTGGTGGTGGCGAGCATGACGCCGAGGGCGTTGCTGCGCGCCATGGCTTCGGCGGCGTTGAGGAAGCGCATGCCGTCGGCGATGGCGACGCCGATCTCGGTGTCGGGCGCGGACTGCTCGGCGATCTCGGTGCCGACGGAGATGACGTCGAGGATCCGGTTGTAGAACATGTACGCGTCGGAGGGCTGCAGCTGGGCGGCGTCGGTGGCCATCCGCACCTGAGTCATCTGACTGAGCAGGGTGTTGAAGCCCGCGACGTCGTCGCCGATCTTGGAGTCGTCGACCTTGCGCAGGCCGGTGGAGGCCTCGATCAGTCCGCGCATGGCGCCGTCGAGACGGATGCGCGCGGCGGCCAGCGCCGGGGGCGCGGTGTCGTCACCGGCGAGCTGAGCCAGGGTCAGTTTGCGTTCCTGCTGGACCGCCTCCATCAGCTCTCTGGTGTGCGGGATGGCGTTCTGATTCTGGACCGCCCATTCCTTGGCCGTGGTTCCCTCGGCTACCAGATACCCCGCTGCGCCCACGCCGACTACAAGCAGAGTCAAGCTCGGAATGAGCGCGATTGCCAGAATCCGCGTACGAACCCCGAGCCTCGCTCTGAACATCGGCACAACCTAAACCACAAAACGGACCGCTCGGCCGTTGTGTCCCGGTGAGTGGGACTGGAATTGACTTTGCCGTCGCGACCGCGCTGAGGCCGCTCGGATGGCGACAAATCCGGCGGTTTCGGCGACCGACCCGGCCGATGTGAACGGCAGCGGCTTCTGATCAGGGGTTGCCCGGCGTAGATTGTGTGTATCTCGCGGTTACATGAGATCGCACCGACCCACATCTAGGAGGCAACGATGCCCGCGCCCGAAGCCGCAGTCTTCGACCGTCTGAGCGCGCTGGCCGCGATCGACCGCCCCGAGGATCGCTCGCGCAAGACGATCGCCGAGACGTTCACCGGCACCGCGCTGGGCAGTGTGCCCGTGGGCACCGCCGAGGATGTGGCGGCCGCGTTCGAGAAGGCCCGCGCCGCGCAGGCCCGCTGGGCCGCGCGCCCGGCCGCCGATCGCGCCGCGGTGCTGGAGCGGTACCGGGCGTTGATCGTGGAGAACCGCGAGTTCCTGATGGATGTGGTGCAGGCCGAGACCGGCAAGGCGCGCTGGGCGGCCCAGGAAGAGATCATGGGCCTGATCTTCGCGGCCCGCTATTTCGCCAGAAACGGCGCGAATCTGCTTGCCCCGCACCGCGTTCCGGGCGCGTTCCCGCTGCTGAACCGCACCTCCGTGCGCACCCAGCCCAAGGGTGTCGTCGGTGTGGTCGCGCCGTGGAACTATCCGATGCTGCTCTCGATCGGTGATTCGATTCCGGCGTTGGTCGCCGGTAACGCCGTGGTCGTCAAGCCCGACAGTCAAACACCGTTCTCCTCGCTGGCCAACGCCGAATTGCTGTACCGCGCCGGGCTGCCCCGTGATCTGCTGGCCGTGGTACCCGGCCCGGGCACCGTGGTCGGCACCGCCATCGTCGACCAGTGCGACTACCTGATGTTCACCGGTTCCTCCGCGACCGGGCGCACCCTGGCCGAGCAGTGCGGACGACGGCTGATCGGTTTCTCCGCCGAACTCGGCGGCAAGAATCCGATGATCGTGGCCAAGGGCGCGAACCTGGACAAGGTCGCCAAGGCCGCGGTGCGCGCGTGCTTCTCCAACGCCGGGCAGCTGTGCATCTCGATCGAACGGCTCTATGTCGAACGCTCGATCGCCGAGGAATTCACCACCAAGTTCGTTGCCGCCGTCAAGGCCGCGAAACTCGGTGCGACCTACGACTATTCGGCCGATATCGGGTCGCTGATCTCCGAGGCACAGCTCGAGACGGTGACCAAGCATGTCGCCGACGCCACCTCCAAGGGCGCGAAGGTGCTCGCAGGCGGCAAGGCCCGCCCGGATCTGGGTCCGCTGTTCTTCGAGCCGACGGTGCTCGCGCAGGTGACCGAGGAGATGGAATGCGGACGCAACGAAACCTTCGGCCCGCTGGTCTCGATCTATCCGGTCGACACCGTCGACGAGGCGATCCGGCTGGCCAACGACACCGAGTACGGGCTCAACGCCAGCGTGTGGGCGGCGAGCAAGTCCGAGGGTGAGCGCATCGCCGCGCAGCTGCACGCGGGCACGGTGTGTGTCGATGAGGGTTACGCTCCCGCGTGGGGTAGCACGGCCGCGCCGATGGGCGGGATGGGCATTTCCGGGGTCGGGCGCAGGCACGGCCCGGACGGGTTGCTGAAGTTCACCGAACCGCAGACCGTTGTGGTCACCCGGTTCCTGAATCTGGATGCGCCGCCGCTGATTTCGCAGGACAAGTGGCAGCGGTTCCTGATGACGGTCACCCGCACCCTGCGCTTCCTGCCCGGCCGCTGATACCGGTGTCCGTCAGGTGGTCGTGCGCCACCTGACGGACACCGCCGCCGGTTTCCCCGACGGGAGCCCGATCGCTTCGCCGGCGCACATGGCCGCGGCGCAGACGAAGCGGCGCCCGTGCCGCGCGGTCGTCCGGTTCGACCGTGCGGGCCCGGAGATTCCGAGGGTTCTCAGGTCATCCGATCGGCGCCGGTGCGTGGCGGCGGCAGGGTGGCCACCTCCTCGTCGGTGAGCAGCCGCGATCGGATGAGGAAGCGCACGTCGTCGGACGCCTCCAGGGAAAAGCTGCTGCCGCGCCCGCTCACCACGTCCACGGTGATGTGGGTGTGCTTCCACACCTCGTATTGTTCGGCGCTCATCCAGAATTCGGTGTGCCATGGCAGATAGCCGAGCAGGACGTCGGCGCCGCCGACCCGGAATTCGCGCACCGGGAAACACATCGGTGAGCTGCCGTCGCAGACGCCACCGGACTGGTGGAACAGCACCGCGCCGTGGCATTCGATCAACTGCCGCAATACGGTGCGGGCGCGTTCGGTGATGGCGACACGGTAGGTTCGCGATTGCTGCATCAGAAGAACCCCAGTTTCGTCGGTGCATAACTGACCAGCAGGTTCTTGGTCTGCTGATAGTGATCCAGCATCATTTTGTGGCTCTCCCGGCCGATGCCGGATTTCTTGTAGCCGCCGAACGCGGCGTGCGCGGGATAGGTGTGATAGCAGTTGGTCCAGACCCGGCCCGCTTTGATGCGGCGTCCCATCCGGTATGCGGTGGCGCCGTCTCTGGTCCATACCCCGGCGCCCAGGCCGTAGAGGGTGTCGTTGGCGATGCGCACCGCTTCCTCGACGGTGTCGAACCGGGTCACCGCGACCACCGGCCCGAAGATCTCCTCCTGGAACACCCGCATGGTGTTGCTGCCCTCGAAGATGGTGGGCTGGATGTAGTAGCCGCCGGGTAGTCCGTCGACCTTGCGTGCCTCCCCGCCGGTGCGCACGCGGGCGCCCTCGTGCCTGCCGATGTCGATGTAGGACAGGATCTTTTCGTACTGGTCGATGCTGGACTGAGCGCCGATCATGGTGTCCTCGTCGAGCGGGTCGCCGCCGACGATGGCCTCGGTGCGGGCCACGCAGCGGGCCAGGAATTCGTCGTAGATCGAGGAGTGGATCAACGCGCGCGACGGGCAGGTGTACACCTCACCCTGATTGAGCGCGAACATCACGAAACCCTCGATCGCCTTGTCCAGGAACGCGTCGTCGTCGGCCATGACATCGGGCAGGAAGATGTTGGGGCTCTTGCCACCCAGGTCCAGGCTCACCGGGACGATGTTCTCGCTGGCGTACTGCATGATCAGCCGCCCGGTGGTGGTCTCACCGGTGAACGCCAGCTTCGCCACGCGCGGACTGCACGCCAAGGGTTTTCCGGCTTCGACACCGAACCCGTTGACCACGTTGAGCACTCCCGGCGGCAGCAGGTCCGCGATCAGCTCGATGACGAGCAGGATCGAGACCGGTGTCTGCTCTGCCGGTTTGAGCACGATGCAGTTGCCCGCGGCCAGGGCAGGCGCGATCTTCCACGCCGCCATCAGGATCGGGAAGTTCCACGGAATGATCTGGCCGACCACGCCGAGCGGTTCGTGGAAGTGGTAGGCCACGGTGTCGCCGTCGATCTCGGCGACGCTGCCCTCCTGGGCGCGGATGGCGGCGGCGAAGTAGCGGAAGTGGTCCACGGCCAACGGCAGGTCGCTGGACAGGGTTTCGCGGATCGGTTTGCCGTTGTCCCAGGTCTCGGCGACGGCCAAGGGTGCAATGGCGGCTTCGATGCGGTCGGCGATCTGATTCAGGACAACGGCACGCTGGGCGGGTGCGGTGGCGGCCCAGCGCTCGGCGGCGGCATGGGCGGCTTCCAGGGCTAGATCGATGTCGGCGGCGCTGGAACGGGCTACCGTGCAGAATGTTTCGCCGTCCACGGGGGAGGCGTTGTCGAAATAGCGGCCTTCGATGGGTGCGGCCCAGTCGCCGTCGATGAAATTGTCGTACCGGGTGGCGTAGCTGACTATGCCGGAGTCGGACCCCGGTCTGGCGTAGATCATGGCTTCGCTCCTCACAGATTTACTCTGAGAGGGCAACTATGGCCGGTGAAGGTTGGTGCGAGGTTGGTGGTGTCCGGTTCAACCTTCGGACCTGGGCTCCAGGCGCGGTGTCAGGTACGCAGCGCGGTGTGCAAACGGGCGGCGACCACAGCGCGGCGCACGTCGTCCAGGGGCAGCAGGCGCAGGGCGTGTTCGTGCACCTCGATGTCGCCGGGTGATCGTTCCCCGAACGCGACAGCGTGTTCGGCGCGATCGCTGGCCAGCACCGCATTGCGCACGCCGACATCGAGATACGCGCGCCACTGCACCACGCCGGGAGTGTCCGAGCCGGGCAGCAGCGGGCCGCGGTAGAGCCACACCGCCGAGGTGGTGTCACCCGCCGCGACGGCGGCCAGCAAGTCCACCGCATCGCAGGAGACCGGGCCGGTGAGCAGATAGCGGCGGTTGGTGATCTCGCCGCCGGTGGCGCGGCGCAGGTGCGAGACATCGGCTTTGAGGGTGCTGGTGGACACCGCGCGATCGCCGTAGACCGCGGCGTGCAGTTGCTCCGGGGTGAAGCCGTCGGGTTCCAGGGCCAGCAGGGCGAGGATCTCGAGTTGGCGTGGCGGCAGCGGGACCGGACGCCCGTCGCGCAACAGCCGTGCGGTGCCGAGACATTCGAGTCGCACGCCCGGGGTTGGCGCGGGCGCGGCGGCGCGCAGCATGGTTTCCACCGCGGTCACCAGCGCACGCACCGAGGTCATCACCGCGGGGTGGGAGCGGTCCCAGGAACTGGACAGGTCGAGCACGCCGACCTGTCTGCCGTCGGGGGCGTGGATCGGCGCGGAGTAGCACACCCAGCCGTGCAGCGCGGCGACCAGGTGTTCGGCGGAGAACACCGAGCAGGGGCGGTCGTCGTGCAGGGCGAGGGACAATCCGTTGGTGCCCATATGGGTTTCGTCCCAGCAGCCGCCCGGGGCGAAGTTCACGTCCTCGGCTTGCCTGCGCAGGGTGCGGTCGCCGCACGACCACATGATGGTGCCCGCGTCATCGGTGACCACGGCCAGATAGCCCGCGTCCTCGGTGATGCCGCGCAGGTCGGCCGACAGCTCGGTGATCGGGGTGCGCAGCGACGAGCGCGACCACGTGTCGCCGATATCGTCCAGGCCGGGCGCGACGGTGACGGCCGGGTCGACGGTGTGCAGCGAGCGTTGCCAGGATTGT
The DNA here is from genome assembly GCF_044455225.1 of Nocardia sp. NPDC051321. Classification (NCBI taxonomy): domain Bacteria; kingdom Bacillati; phylum Actinomycetota; class Actinomycetes; order Mycobacteriales; family Nocardiaceae; genus Nocardia; species Nocardia sp. NPDC051321. The sequence goes on from NZ_JBITEM010000010.1 coordinate 349,812, forward strand.
GCGACGTCGGTGCGCAGCAACGTCGTCCGGGCCTGCGGTGTCGCGATATTCGGAGCCGTAGCCCAGCGCTCCCATTCCTTCTCCAGCTCGGCCCGCTGCTGGGTCAGGGTGCGGAACTGTGCCACTTCGGGGAACCCCATCGTCGTGTGAGCTCACATTCGCTCTCTCATTCTGGCGTACGCACGACCCGGGCGGGAGGGATTGGTGGCAAACCGAACGGTCCCCATGTCAGGAGTTCGGGTTGTATCGGCGTGGCGGACAGCGTGTTCGCTGCGGAGTCACGCGGTGTGTTCCGGCGAAGCAGCCCAACACACGCACCACTGTTGATTTCGCGCACCGGGAATCGCATGCGATTTCTGGTGCGGCAAATCAGAACTGGTGCGTCTTCATCCGCGGCGGTGGGCGCGGTCTGTGATCTGGACGCCGTTATGCTGCTGGGATGGCTACCGTTTCGCGGCGCGCCACGGTCGCCGACGTGCACAAGCTGGCTACCGGGATGCCGCATGTGACGCGGGTCGATGGTCCTGCGGGTAACCCGGTGTATCAGGTCGGTGGTAAGTCGTTCGTCTTCTTCCGCACGCCACGCCCGGACGCCTTCGATCCGGACACCGGTGAGCGCTACGCCGATGTGATCGTGATCTGGGTGCCCTCGGACTCCGACAAGCAAGCCCTGGTTCAAGACCCGGATCTGCCGTTCTTCACCACCGCCCATTTCGACGGCCACTCCTCGGTACTGGTGCGCGGCAGCCGAATCGGCGAACTCACCCTCGCCGAGCTGTCCGAGGTCGTCCAGGACGCTTGGCTGTCGCGCGCCTCGCGCAAACGAGCCGCCGACTGGTTGGCCGAACATCCGCCGAGCGACTAGCACCGGACACGATACGGCGACGCGTGGCTGGACCGCGAGCGCTATTCGGACCAGCCACACTCCTTCTCGGAGTTCGGCAAGCGGCGGGTCGGGCCGACCCGTGTTGAGCCGGGCGACCGAAATGCAGTCGATGCGATGCCGCATCGACTGCACGTAGGACTCACTTGTTGATGAAAATGCCTGCTACGTCGGCGTTTTTGATGGGGGTCTCGGCGTTGCGCTGACCGCCGCAGAGTACGTCGACCGAGACCATGGTGGCGTCGACGACGGTGCCAGCGGGTTCGTGGTCGTCGTTGGTCTGCTGCTTGACGAACTTGGTGATCGTCATGCGCTTGTCGTCCTGGTTCTGCTTGACGTACTCGCTGCACGGGGTGTCACCGCCGCGGTTGAGGGCGCGCTGGACGTCGGTGCACCCGGCGAGCATCAGGGCGACCGCCGCGATCCCGAGGCCGGTCCGTCCGGTCCGTGACAGCGTGGCGTTCATGTGCTCCTCCTGAATGCTTCGTCGCGCGGCGATCCGCGTCGATCGACGTCCAGCCTAAAGCCCCGCCCCCGCCCCCGCGTTCGCCCCATGTCCGGCGGGTCGCCAGTAACCCCAGTTCGGCACGCACTCTTTCTCGAAACTTCTCCCCCCGGGCGATCCCGACAGCGGGTGCGAATCCTCTCACCCCGGCGCGGCGACCATGATCATGGGGAACTGGTGTCGGCATCGCGCGAGAGCCCACTACACCGATTCCTCATGATCATGCGTCCAGTGCTCAGGAACGGAAGGTGCACAGGGGGATGCCGAGTTCGGCGGGGGTGAGGGAGCCGTGGTGGCCGATCATCATCGACTGGATGGGTTCGGCGCCGCTGCGGATGATGCCGTGTGCGGTGCGGGCGGCGACCACGACGTCGCCGATGCGGTCGGCGACGTGCGGGGCCACGGTGGGGCCGAACCAGCCGCGGGCGATCACCTCGGCGCGGGGCAGGACCGCGAAGTCGGTGCCGAGGATTTCGTGCCAGGCCGAGGCGACGTCGAGGGCGGCGCCGGGCTCGGTGTAGACATGGCGCGCACGGGGTTCCCCGCCGAGTTGCTGCACTCCCGCACGCAGTTCCGGATGGTGGTCGAAGTCGATGCGTTCGTCGAGTTCGACCATGCCGTGGTCGGCGGTGACGAGCAGCGCGGCGCCCGGCGGCAACCGTTCGGCGATCTCGGCGGCGAGGCGGTCGACGTGGGCTAGTTCCAAAAGCCAGGCGTCCGAGGACGGTCCGCGGGCGTGTCCGGTGGTGTCGAGGTCGGCGTGGTAGGCGTAGACCAGTGAACGGGTGCCGGTGCGCAGGGCGATGCCGATGCCGTCGATGAGGTCGCCGACGGAGAAACTGTCGCGGAATGCGCAGCCGCGCAGCGACGCGCGGGTGAGTCCGGAACCGTTCTGATAGCTCGGGGCGACCTGGGTGACGGTGATGCCGTGCGCCGCGGCGCGCTCGAATACCGTTGCGGTGGGCTGGAATTGCTCTGGCACCAGCTCGCGGCGCAGATCGACGCGCGGGCCTTCCCCGTGCGGGCTCCAGCGCAGCGTGTTGATCAGCCGGTCCTGGCCGGGTACCCGCACCAGGTAGCCGATGATGCCGTGCTCACCGGGCGGGACACCGACCCCGAACGAGCTGAGGCTGGTGGCGGTGGTGCTGGGGAACCCCGCGGTCAGCGTGGCCGAGGCCACGCCCGACAGGAACGGCGCCGCACCGGGATTCGCGGCCAGCGCGCTCGCGCCGAGACCATCGATGAGCAGCACACAGACCCGGTCGGCGGCGATGCCGAGTCCGAGCCGATCGGTTTCGCCGGGCACACCGAATCCGGCGAGCACGGAAGGAAGCAAGTCGGCCAGGGAACCCGTACCGTAACGAGGCGCGTCGAACACGAGGCTCAGACTCTCAAGTCCGATGCGGCGCAGGCAAGCTCATAACTCGGCCGGGCGGCAGCGGCCGCGGTAGGTCCAGCAAGCGTATGCCTTCCTGCCTGCCGGACTCGCTGCGACCGCGATCGCGCGCCGTGTTCGCCCGGCTCAGGCCTGGCCGGTCTCGAAGCGGGCGACCTTGCCGTCGCGCACGGTGAACCGCCAGCTCGTGCGCATCGAGCCCCAGCGGGAATTGGTGTAGTCGGCAACGAGTTCGGTGCCGCCGTCATCGATGGATTCGACGTTCATGTGCCCGTTGCTGCCGAAGACCTCCGAGTCGGTCCACTGGGCGACATTGCGTTCCACGCCGTCGTCGGACATGGTCGCGTCGTCGGTGAGTGCGGCGAAGAGCCGGTCCTGGTCGTTGGCGTTGAGGGCATCGACGAATTCCCGCACTACGGGATCTAGCTCAGTCATCTGGTTACCTCTCTCGGATCAGGTGGCGGAGCATCAGCGATAGTTCAGCAAATATATGGCGTCCACTGTAGGGCAGAACGGGAACCGGTGCCGGGATGGCTGTGCTGTTGCCGCGCGCCGCCTGCTGGTAGACAGGAACGGTGACCGCGCAGCGTGCGTACCGGTTCGGTGTCAACATGGTGGCCCCGGATTCCAGGAGTAACTGGATCGAAAAATGCCGCAGAGCCGAGCAACTGGGTTTCGATGTGATCGGTGTGGCCGATCATCTCGGGTGCCCCGCACCGTTTCCGTCGATGATCGCGGCCGCGGCGGCGACCGAGCGGGTGCGGTTGACGACCTTCGTGCTCAATGCGCCGTTCTACAATCCGGTGCTGCTGGCCCGCGATATCGCGGGTGCCGATCAGCTCACCGACGGGCGGGTGGAGATCGGCCTCGGCGCGGGCTATGTGCGGGCCGAATTCGAGGCCGCCGGTATCCCTTTCGAGAGCGGCGCGAAGCGTGTCGCGCAGCTGGAGCACACCGTTTCCACGTTGCGCACCCAGTTCTGCGATCCGGAGTATCAGCCGCGTCCGGCGCAACCGTCGGGGCCGCCGCTGTTGATCGCGGGCTGGGGTAACCGGTCGCTGCGGGTGGCCGCCGAACACGCCGACATCATCGCGTTTCCCGGCGCGTCGGCAACCGAGAACGGTGGTCCGCTGCATCTGGCCGGGCTCGGCGAAACGAGTGAGAAGATCGAATTCGTCCGTGGCCTGCTCGGCAGCCGCGCCGACAGCGTCGAGTTCAACATCCTGATCCAGCGGGTGGTCCCACCGGAGGAACGCACCGCGGTCCTCGAACTGTTCGGCCCCGCACTACCCGACGATGTGGCCGACCATCCCGAGGACCTGCCGACGCTGCTGATCGGCACTCCCGAGGAAATCGCCGACCGGGTGCGCGCCCACCGCGATCGCTACGGCTTCAGCTACATCACCGTGCTCGAGCACAGCATGGACCAGTTCGCCCCGGTGATCGAACTGCTGCGCTGACTTGGCAGCCGATGTCTCAGGGCATTGGGTCGATGATCACCCGGGAGTCGAGCTGGCGCAGCTTCTTCGGGCGTGCGGTCAGGCACGGCCAATCGCGGGCGATGGCTTCATGGGTGGCGTGCCCGGCGGGCAGCAGCGCCTCGGCGTTGGCGGTGCCCGCGAGCACGATGCCGAGGCGTTCGGCGGCGTCGCGGTCGAAGACCGGGACGACGGTGTGCGGCAACTCTAATAACGCGGCGAGGATGTCGAGCCGATCGGCGGCGATGTGGGCGCGTGCGACACCGAGGACGGTGGCGGGGACGACGATGGTGTTGCCCGCGTTGACGGTGGCCCACACCACGGCCTGGGCGTAGTTGGCTTGGTTGGCGAACCCGATGACGGCGGTGGTGTCGAATACGACACCGCCGAGGGCCGCGGAGATCACGCGGCGCCGGCGTGCGGCCCGCCTGCCTCTTTCTCGGATAACGGCGGTAGGCCTTGCGCGGCGCGCGCCCGGTTGATCAGATCCAGTGGCGGGCGGCCGCCGAGGACTTGTTCGAGCTTGGCCAGTGACTGCGTGCGATTGATCCGCGCCTGCACGGCCTCGGACACGAACGCCGACACCGATTCGATGCGCCCGCCCGCACGCCAGGTTTCGAGCATGGCCAGCAGTTCTTCGGGCAGCGTGACGGTGACTTTCCGTGTTTTCTGCTCCCGCGACGACGCCATACCAAGACTGTATCGCGGCGCAGTTTCGCTTGCGAGCGGTCGTTAAGCGGGCTTGTGCCAGACCAGGGTGTAGCGCAGCAGCGGGCGGCGGCGCAGGTGGGCGCCGGGCAGCAGGTCGGCGGCGGCGGTGCGGATCTCGGGGTAGGTGGTTTCGGGGTCGCGCAGTGCCACGTCGGGACCGCCGAGTGGGGGCCGGTGGAAGGCGTCGATCGCGACGATCGCCGGAAGCAGCGCCAGGTACGGATAGTCGGTGCGCGGGTTGAACTTCCACAGGCCGACGACGGCGAGCGTGCCACCGGGGGCGACGAGTCGGCGCAGGGCGGTGAGGCCGTCGCGCAGCGGGACGTGGTGCAGGGTCGCGACGGCGGTGACGACGTCGAAAGTGCCGGGGAGATCGAGGAAGTCGCCCTGTTCGAAGGTGACATTGGCGCTGGGGGTTGCCGTGTCGAGGATGGCGGGGTCGAGGTCGACGCCGCGTACGGTCAGGCCGCGGCGACCGAGCTTGGTGGCGAGAAGGCCGTCGCCGCAACCGATGTCGAGCGCGGTGCGGGCCGTCTCGGGGACTCGAGCGAGCAGCCAAGGGTGGTAGTGGGTGTTGTGGTTCCAGTAGGGATCACGCACCACACGACAGTACGGGCGGGTGCGGATTCCGGCCCCGCAGACTGCCCAATGTATGTGATCTGCATCACAATTCACCGCACAAAATGTCGGTACCGGATGGCATGGTGTTCGGTATGCCTTTCGCCGAATCTCTCGTTTCCGCCGATGTCATCCGAGTACTCGGTGCCAGCGAGCACAACCTGCGCGACGTGTCGCTGGAGATCCCCAAGAACAAGATCACGGTGTTCACCGGGGTGTCCGGTTCGGGTAAGTCCTCGATCGTGTTCGACACGATCGCCGTGGAGTCGCAGCGTCAGCTCTACGCGACGTTTCCGGCGTTCATCCTCAACTTCCTGCCGCGTTATGAGCGCCCGCATGCCGAGGCGATGGAGAATCTGACCGCGCCGGTGATCATCGATCAGCAGCCGGTGGGTGGCGGCCCACGCTCGACGGTCGGGACGATGACCGACATCTTCTCGATGGTGCGGGCGATGTTCGCCCGATTCGGTTCGCCCTCGGCCGGTTTCGTCTACAACTACTCGTTCAACGTGCCCCAGGGCATGTGCCCGGACTGCGACGGCCTCGGCATCACGGTGCGGGCCGATCCGGATCGGTTGCTCGATCGGACCAAGTCGCTCAACGAGGGCGCGATCCTGTTGCCCGGCTACGGCGTCGGCGGTGGTGAGTGGCAGATGTATGGCAGTTCGGGACGCTTCGATCCGGACAAGAAGCTGGCCGACTACACGGCCGAGGAGTTCGCCGAACTGCTCCACGGCAGCGGCGGCAAGGTGGAGCTGACCTTCGCCAAGGGCACCTGGAAGGCCAACTACGAGGGCATCGCCACCAAGTTCACCCGCACCCGGTTGCAGCGCGACACTTCCACGTTGAGCGAGAAGACGCGCGAGCAGATGCGTCAGTTCCTGACCGAGGGGATCTGCCCGACCTGCCGTGGCGCCCGGCTCAACGCGGCGGCCCTGGCGACCAAGATCAACGACCGCAATATCGCCGACTGGGCGGGGCTGCAGATCACCGATCTGATGGTGGTGCTCGAGGAGATCACCGATCCGGCCGCGGCGGGGCTGGCGGCCGCGATCCGGATGTCGCTGCAGCGGGTGGCCGATATCGGGCTCGGCTATCTGAGCTTGGATCGGCCGACCTCGACGTTGTCCGGCGGTGAGGGGCAGCGGTTGAAAATGATCAAGCATCTGTCGAGCACGTTGATCGGGATGACCTATATTTTCGACGAACCGAGCGTCGGGTTGCATCCGCGCGATGTGGGCCGGTTGAACGATCTGCTGAAAGCGTTGCGGGACAAGGGCAATACGGTGCTGGTGGTCGAGCACGATCCCGACGTCATCCAGATCGCCGACCACATCGTCGACGTCGGTCCGCGCGCGGGATCACACGGCGGGCAGGTGGTGTTCGAGGGCAGCTTCGCCGAGTTGCGGGCCGCCGACACCCCGACCGGGGCCGGGCTGCGTCGCCCGTTCACGGTGAAGGACACCTTCCGTGCGGCCACCGGCGAGCTGCTGATCGAGCATGCCGACGTGCACAACCTCGAGGATGTCACCGTCGCGATCCCCACCGGCATCCTGACCTCGATCACCGGGGTGGCCGGTTCGGGTAAGAGCAGCCTGATCCGGGATGTGTTCGTGGTCGAGCATCCCGAGGCGATCTTCGTCGACCAGTCCGCCATCGCCGCCTCCTCGCGTTCCACGCCGGCGACCTATCTGGGGTTGATGGATCCGATCCGCAAACTGTTCGCCAAGGCCACCGGCGAGTCGCCGGGGCTGTTCAGCTTCAACTCCGCCGGCGCGTGTAAGCAGTGCGAGGGCCGCGGGGTGATCATCACCGAGATCGCCTACATGGACCCGGTCACCACCCACTGCGACGCCTGCGACGGTCGCCGCTTCTCCGATGACGTCCTCGCACTCACCTTGCGCGGCAAGTCGATCGCCGACGTGCTGGAGCTGACGGCCGAGGACGCGCTGATGTTCTTCCCGGAGAAGGCACTGAATGCCAAGTTGCGCACCGTGAACGAGGTCGGCTTGGACTATCTGAGCTTGGGCCAGGCCATGAGCACGTTGTCCGGCGGTGAACGTCAACGCATCAAACTCGCCACCCAGCTGGGTAACACCGGTTCGGTGTATGTGCTCGACGAACCGACGACCGGGCTGCACATGTCCGACGTGGACACCCTGCTGGCTTTGCTCGACGGTCTGGTCGAGCGTGGCAACACGGTGATCGTCATCGAACACAACCTCGACGTGGTCGCCCACAGCGACTGGGTGATCGACCTGGGACCCGATGGCGGGAAGGCGGGCGGCGAAGTCGTCTTCACCGGCACCCCCGCCGCGCTGCTGGACGATCCGGTGTCGTTGACCGGGCAGTACTTGCGCAAGTACAAGGCGGTGTAGCGCGATGTTCCGAGTGGCCGCCACATCGGTGGAGGAGTACTTCGCGTTCGATCCCGCCCGCGAAACCGAGCTGCGGCGAACCGACGAGTTGATCCGGGCGGCGGCGCCAGCCCTGTCACGGTGGTTCGTCGCGGGCACCGCGGCCGGAAAGCCGGGGATGGCGATGACCATGATCGGCTACGGTCGTTTCGAGTACGCGGTGCGCGGTTCGGCCGACACCGTGTCGTGGCCGATAGTCGGGCTGGCGTTGCAGAAGAACCACCTCAGCCTCTACCTCTCGGCCGAGCTCGATGAGCAGCCCTTCGCGCGTCACTATCCGGATCGGCTCGGCAAGGTCGACGTCAGCGCGACGGGTGCGGTGCGTTTCGCGCGCGCGGCCGACCTGGACTCGGCCGGGTTTTCCGCGATGCTCGCCGACCTGGTGCGCGGGCTGAGGTCGGCGACCGTGCTGGTGCGCTACGGCCGTAGCACCACCACGGTCGCGGTGCACGACCCGCCGTTGTCGCGCTGATCGGTGCGGCAACGAGCTGCCTGGCCTCGATTGCCTTGCGCCGCACGATGTTCCATCGTAGGTCGCACGCCGAACGATATCGTTGCGCCTGCCACCCGGTGTTGATCGGCACCGAATTCGCCCCGCACACCCACACGTCACGCACCGAGTTGCGCGCCGGTTGACGGAGCGTCTCGAGCGTGCCCCGGTTTCGGGGAGCCGCGTCCCTTCACCCGGTCCATCTCGCGCCATTCCGGACGCAGCCCGGACAGGTTCGTGGTCAGGAAGTAGACGGCGCCGCCGACCAGCAACACCGGAACGAATCCGACCGAGGCCACCGCGACCCCGGCGATCAGCCCGCCGAGCGGGATACCGGCCCAAGACAGCGCGTCGCCGAGTGCGCTGACACGGCCCAATATCGGGCGCGGCACCCGCTCGAAGAGGACGGCTCCCAGCACCGGGTTGAGGAAACCGGCACCGAATCCACTGATCGCGAACACGGCCAGCACCGCCGCCATGGGCGCGTCGACGGCGAGGATCAAGAATCTCGGTGCACCGGCCAACAGGAATCCGGTGAAGAACACGACGCGACGCCGCAGCCGGTGCGCGAGCACCGCCGCAATCAGGCTGCCACCTACGGCCGCGGCGCCGAGCGCGGCGCTCATCAGGCCGATCGCGCCCGGCCCGTTGCCCGACTCGCTGGCCCACACGGGCACGAGCACCGCGACGAACCCCGCGTTCAGCAGGTTGGTGATCCCGGCCGTGACAATGATCGTGAGCAGCAACAGCTCGCCACGCAGGAAGGTGAAGCCCTCGCCCAAGCGCCGCCAGTAACCGGTGCTCGCCCCGGCCGATGCCCCATGCCCCATGCCGCGCGGCAGCGCCAGTGCGACGATCACCGATCCGAGGGCGAAACACGCTGCGTTGGCAAAGAGTCCGGTCAGCGGTCCGAGCAGCGCCACCAGGGCACCGCCGACTGCCGGGCCGAGGGTGGAGGCGAGCCCCTCGGTCATGCCGGACAGGCCGGTGGCTCGCTGCAGCGGTATCCGGCCGCGCTCGGCCGCCTCCGGGACCATGACCTCCTTGGCCAGGTCGCCGGGGCCGCGGACCGCGCCGATCGACGCGACCAGTGCGAGCAGCAGCGGAAAGGAAAGCCAACTCAGGGTGTGCAACAGCGGTACCGCGGCGGCGGCGGTCGCGCTCACCAGGTCGGTGGTCCAGGACACGACTCGCGGGCCGATCCGGTCGACCACCGGCCCGGTGAACGCCTTGACCACCACGTAGGGAGTCATCTCGCAGAACACGACGAGTCCGGTCTGGGTGGCGCTGCCTGTGGTGACGAGCACGAACCAGGGCAGGGCGATCGTCGAGATCCGAGTCCCGGTGAGCGACACGGCTATTGCCGCCAGTACTCCGCCTAGCGCCCGCCGGTTGGGTGCGTCCTCGGTCACGACGGTCCCTGCGCTTTCTCAGTGCCCCGGCGTGGCGGGTGCGTCGAGTTCGGGCAGGAGGTGGGTGATGACGGCGACCCGTTCGGCTCCGTCGGGGGCACTGGCCGCGGCCTCCGGGGTATCTGTGCGGTAGCGCGCGATCACTGTCCGTAGCTCCGCACTCAGTGCGGCGGTCTCCTCGGGCGTGAGCCGCAGCGCCCAGTCGCTCATATCGAAGGAGTCGCGCCAGGGCGGCGGCATCGTTTGCAGTTCGTTGAGAGTGCGCTGGGTGCGCAGCGTGTGGATGGCGGCAATGGACTGGAAGTAGGCGAAGACGGCCTCGGGTTCGCGCTCGGCCAAGTCCGGGTCGCTGAATTCGGTGACCTGATGCACCGAACGCCACCAGCGCTCGCGCGCGTTACCGCGTTCGGTGTCCTCCTCGACGAATCCGGCCGCGCCGAGCTGGCGCAGGTGGTAGCTGGCCGTGCCGGAATGTACGCCCAACCGTTCCGCGAGGCGGGTAACCGTGGACGGGCCGTACTTGCGCAGCAACCCGACCAGCTGCACGCGCACCGGATGGGCCAGGGCGCGCAGCCCCTTGGCATCCAGAACAACCACGCCCGCTTCGGTTTTCGGGACATCGGGCTTCTCGGTGGGGTCACTCATAGCGGCCACTCTAAACCCCAACAGTTCTTGGCGAAGAGTTCTTGGCAAAGAAGTCTTGGGGGTTTCGTCGTGCCTACCGGGGTGATCGGTCGGGTAGCGGGTACTGCGGCAGGAGTCCAGGGGTTGCCTCCTGAATAACTAGGAGTACGCTCAGAAATGAGTCCACTCATTATTTGGAGGTGCCGCGATGATGACCACACCCGATGCGGTGCAGGGCGGCCGCAGGCTGCGCAATATGCGCGACAAACAGTCGCGCATTTTCGAGGCCGCGGCGGCATTGTTCGCCGAGCGTGGTTTCGCCAGCGTCACCACCCAGCAGATCTCCGAGCGCGCGGATGTGGCGGCCGGGACGTTGTTCCGGTACGCGGCGTCCAAGGGCGAGCTGCTGCTCATGGTCTACAACGAGGAGTTCCGGACCGCCCTGGACCAGGGCGAGCGGGACGCGCGGGCCGAAAGCGACCCGTCGCGAGCGGTACTGGCCATGACGCGCCCGATTCTCGAAGCCGCCGACCAGCACGTCGAGAACACCGTGGCGTATCAGCGTGAGCTGCTGTTCGGCGCACCCACCGAGCAGTACCGCGCCGAAGGCCTCGCCTCGGTCGCGCGATTGGAGTCGATGATCGCCGAGCGGCTCACCGTGGCGGTCACGCTCCGCGATGCAGATCCGCAGGCCGTATTCGCCCGCGCGTTGCTGGCGGGACGCAGCGTATTCGCTGTGTTGCACCTCATTCTCGCGCGGCCATCGACCGGCGCGCATTCGGGTCGCGACGCGATCGACGACCTGCGCGACCAGATAGCCCAGATCGTGGCGGGGTTTTTCGCCTCGGTCGACTGAGTGGACCGTCGAGGGGCGAACCGCGCCTCCGGCAGGAAGGAGAACATCATGAGTATCCGTAAGGTGACCGTCCTCGGCACCGGAGTCCTCGGTTCGCAGATCGCGTTCCAGACCGCGTTCAGCGGCTTCGAGGTCACGGCCTATGACATCAACGACGACGCGATCAAGGCCGCACATGATCGTTTCACCAAACTGGTGTCGATCTATCAGGACGAGGTCGACGGCGCCGGTGACGGCAAAGCCGAAAAGGCCGCGGACACCATCACACTGACCACCGATCTCGCCGCGGCCGTCGAGGATGCCGACCTGGTCATCGAGGCGGTGCCCGAGGTGTTGAAGATCAAGCAGCAGACCTACCAGAAGCTCAACGAGCTGGCCCCGCAGCGCACCATCTTCGCCACCAATTCCTCCACCCTGCTGCCCAGTGACCTCAAGGACTCCACCGGGCGCCCCGACCGGTTCCTGGCACTGTATTTCGCCAACGATGTGTGGCGCTACAACACCGCCGAGGTGATGGGCACCAAGGACACCGACCCCGAGGTCTTCCACGCGGTCGCCGAGTTCGCCGCCGCGATCGGCATGGTCCCGATCGAATTGCACAGGGAGAAGGCCGGTTACGTGGTCAACTCGCTGCTGGTGCCGCTGCTGAACGCGGCGATGGGCCTCAGCGCCGGCGGATACGCCGAACCGGAGACGGTCGACAAGACCTGGCGCACCGCGACCGGTGCCCCGTTCGGCCCGTTCCAGATGATCGACGTCATCGGCTTGAACACCCCCTACAACATCCTGGTCAACGGCGACGAGGACGGCAAGAAGCTCGCGGCGTGGCTCAAGGACAACTACATCGACAAGGGCAAGCTCGGCGTTTCCAGCGGTGAAGGTTTCTACAAATACTCGTAATCGCCAGCGCAGCAACTCATTCCGAACCAGCACCAGGAGAGGAGTCCCATGTATTACAGCAGCGGCAACTACGAGGCCTTCGCCCGTCCGCGCAAACCGCAGGGTGTCGAGGACAAGACGGCGTGGTTCGTCGGGGCGGGTCTGGCCTCGCTCTCGGGTGCGGCGTTCTTGATCCGCGACGGGCAGCTCTCCGGTGACAAGATCACCGTGTTCGAGCGGTTGAAGCTGCCCGGCGGCGCGCTCGACGGCATCAAGGAGCCGAAGAAAGGCTTCGTGATCCGCGGCGGACGCGAAATGGAGAACCATTTCGAATGCCTGTGGGATCTGTTCCGGTCGGTGCCCTCGATGGAGATCGACGGGGCAAGTGTGCTCGACGAGTTCTACTGGCTCAACAAGGACGACCCCAATTCCTCACTGCAGCGCGCCACCGAGAAACGCGGCCAGGACGCGCACACCGACGGCTTGTTCACCCTGAGCAACAAAGCCCAGAAGGACATGATCAAGGTCTTCTTGGCCACGCCCGAAGAGATGGAGAACAAGCGCATCGACGAGGTCTTCGGCGAAGACTTCTTGAACAGCAACTTCTGGATGTACTGGCGCACGATGTTCGCCTTCGAGGAATGGCACAGCGCGCTGGAGATGAAGCTGTACCTGCACCGCTTCATTCACCACATCGGCGGGCTGCCCGACTTCTCGGCGTTGAAGTTCACCAAATACAACCAGTACGAGTCGCTGGTGCTGCCGCTGTATCGGTGGCTGCTCGATCAGGGCGTGAGCTTCCGGTTCGATACCGAGATCACCGATATCGACTTCCACCTCACCAAGGACCGCAAGCAGGCCACGAAACTGCACTGGCGGGCCGCCGACGGCGAAGGCAGCGTCGAGCTGGGTGAACATGATCTGGTGTTCACCACGATCGGTTCGCTCACCGAGAATTCCGACGACGGCGATCACCACACGCCGGCGAAGTTGCTCGACGGCCCGGCACCGGCATGGGATCTGTGGCGGCGGATCGCGGCCAAGGATCCCGCGTTCGGGCACCCGGATGTGTTCGGCGGGCACATCGAGCAGACGAAATGGGAGTCCGCGACCGTCACCACGCTCGACGAACGGATTCCCGGCTATATCCAGAAGATCTGCAAACGTGACCCGTTCAGCGGGAAGGTGGTCACCGGCGGCATCGTCACGGTGCGCGACTCGAGCTGGCTGATGAGCTGGACGGTGAACCGGCAGCCGCATTTCAAGCAGCAGCCCAAGGACCAGATCGTGGTATGGATCTATTCGCTGTTCGTGGATGTGCCCGGCGACTATGTCAAGAAGCCGATGAGCGAATGCACCGGCGAGGAGATCACCCAGGAATGGCTGTACCACATGGGTGTGCCGGAGGCGGAAATCGCTGAACTGGCAGCGAATTCGGCGAAGTGTGTGCCGGTGATGATGCCGTATGTGACAGCGTTCTTCATGCCACGCAAGAGTGGCGATCGCCCGGACGTGGTGCCACAGGGGTCGGTGAACTTCGCGTTCATCGGTCAGTTCGCCGAAAGCACCCGCGATTGCATCTTCACCACCGAATACTCGGTACGCACGGCGATGGAGGCGACCTATCAGCTGCTCGGCATCGAACGTGGCGTTCCCGAGGTCTTCAATTCGACCTATGACGTGCGCAAACTGCTGGCCGCGACGAGCAGGCTACGCGACGGGGACGAACTACACATCCCCGGCCCCGACCTGGTGCGCAAGAAGTTGATGAGCAAGCTGGAATCCACCGAGATCGGCGTCATGCTCGAGGAATACGGGTTGGTCGCCGACAAGAAGTAGCGGCACTATGGGCAGGCTCGGTCCGGGGGGGACCGAGCCTGCTTCCTTCAGGGACGGGTTGCGTACCTTAGGGACCTGATGGTGTGCGAGCGGTACGGGAGGTCTGTGGGATCCGGTTTTGCGGGCCGGGTCCACCTCGATCCGTGCCGACAGTGACGCCATCGGCCGCGCATCCTAGGGCCGGGCGGCCGGTGACGTGTCGATCAGGTGTGGTCGGTGAATTGCTGGGTGCCGGTGATGCGCAGCAGGTCCAGGGCGGAGGCGGCGGGGGTGTCGGGGGCGGCGGAGTAGACCACGACGGTTTGGTCGGCGTCGGGGACGAGCAGGGTGTCACAGTCCAGCACCAGCGTGCCGAGTTCGGGGTGGGCGATGGCCTTGGTGGCGCTGCGCCATTGCGCGGAGGGCCGTTCACGCCAGAGTTGTTCGAAATCGGCACTGCCGCTACGGAGTTCGGCGATGAGCCGATCGAGGTCGGGGTCGGTGGGATAGCGGGCTTTGGCGCTGCGCAGGGTGCCGACACCGTAGGCGGCGACCATCCGGAACTCCTCGGCGCTGAAGCGCACCCGGCCCGGCTCCGTGCCGAGGAAACACTCGCGGATGATGTTGCGCCGAGCGGGCGGCAGGGCGGAGAAGTCGCCGAGCAGCGCGGCGGCCATCAGGTTCCAAGCCAGCACGTCACCTTTGGCCGACATCACCAGTGCGGGCAGGTCCACCATCCGGTCCAGCAGCCGTAACACGCTGGGGCGCACCACCTGTGCGATTCGCCCGGCCTGCGGCGGTGCCGATCCGGCGAGTTGGAACAGCAGGTCGCGGTCGTCGTCGTTGAGCCGCAGCGCCCGCGACAGCGCGGCGAGCACGGAGGTCGAGGGCCGCGGTCCACGGCCCTGTTCGAGGCGCACCACGTAATCGACGCTGAGACCGGCCAGCTGAGCGACCTCTTCGCGGCGCAGCCCGGGCACCTGCCTGCGCGAGCCCGCGGGCAGCCCGACATCGCGTGGCTGTATCCGAGTGCGCGCCTGACGCAGCAGCGCCGCGAGTTCCGAACGGTCCATCCCTCGATCATCCCGCAGCCGCGGCGCCGCGGGGTGGTACCGCCGATCCCAGGACAAGGCAGTCCTGTTCACCGGCGGCGCGCACGGTGAAGCTGAGTGCATGAACGCAACGACAACGGCTCTGGTGACCGGAGCCAACAAGGGACTCGGCCGCGAGACGGTCCGCAGGCTCGGTGAACTGGGCTGGCAGATTTTCCTCGGTGCCCGCGACGCCGACCGCGGCAAGCAAGCGGCGACCGAGCTGGCCGAGCAAGGGTTCAACGTCGAATTCGTCCACCTCGACGTCACCTCGGCCGAGTCGATCGCCGCGGCCGTGGCTGCGGTGGGCGCGCGGATCACGGCATTGGATGTGCTGATCAACAATGCCGGTGTCGGCGGCGGGTTCCCTGCGCCGCAAGATACCCAGGCCGCGGATTTCCGTACGGTGTTCGAGACCAACGTGTTCGCGCCGGTCCAGGTGACCCACGCGTTCCTGCCGCTGCTGCGCGCCGCGACCCAGCCGCGCGTGGTGATGGTGTCGAGCGGAATGGGTTCACTGGCCATCACCTCGGATCCGAACCGCGTCGAGTCGACCATGACGAACCTGCCCTACACCTCGTCCAAGTCGGCGCTGAACATGATCACCTCGCAGTACGCGCGAGCACTGCCGGAGATCCAGATCAACGCCGCCGACCCCGGTTACACCGCCACCGATTTCAACGGCCACGCCGGATATCAAAACCTCACCGAAGGCACCGACGCCATCGTCGAGCTCGCCACCCTCGGCCCCGACGGCCCGACCGGTGGTTACTTCGACCGCCAGGGCACGATTCCGTGGTGAGATGCTCGCCGGGCCCGTGGACGAAGCCGATTTCCGCGAGCTCACGGGTGGTCGCGTAGGCCGAGACGATGCCGGTGACCGGGCCCATGCCGAGCATGTTCAGCATGGTGAACGATTCGACGGCGACCGACGCGCCCATCACCACTGGCCGTCGGGGAACGGTCATGGTGGCCGCGCAATACCCGCAACGCGCCGCGGGCCGCGTCGGTCAGCGCGGCCGGGTCGTCAGAGTTACGGCATTGTGCGACAAGGGCGCCTTCATGACCGGGCCGGTGTCAGCGGGCGCCGCCGTTGACGTACAGGGTTTGCCCGCTGACGTAGGAGGATTCGTCGCTGGCGAGGAAGGCGATCACGGCGGCGACCTCCTCGGGTTGTCCGACGCGCCCGAGTGGGGTGCGTTCGGCGACGGACTGTTGCAGTTGTTCGGGGGCCATGCCGACGCGTTCGGCGGTGGCGTCGGTCATCGCGGTGGCGATGTAACCGGGGGCCACGGCGTTGACGGTGATGTTGTATCGGCCGAGTTCGATGGCGAGGGTGGCGGTGAAGCCCTGGATGCCCGCCTTGGCGGCGGCGTAGTTGGCTTGGCCGCGGTTACCGAGGGCCGAGCGGCTCGACAACGAGACGATCTTTCCGTAGCGCTGGGCGACCATGTATTTCTGGGCGGCCTGCGAGCAGTGGAAGACACCGGTCAGGTTGACCGACAGCACGGCGTTCCAGTCGTCCTCGGAGAGCCGGAAGAACAGGTCGTCGCGGGTGATGCCCGCGTTGTTCACCAGGATCTGCGGGTCGCCGAGCTCGGTGGCGATCTGCTCGAAGACCGCCTGCACGGAGTCACGGTCGGTGACGTCGCAGACATAGCCGCGCGCGGTACCGCCCGCCCGGCTGATCAGTTCGAGGGTGGCGTCGGGGGTGTTGCGGTCGAGCACGGCGACGCTGGCCCCCTCGATCGCAAGCCGCAGCGCAGTGGCCGCGCCGATGCCCTGCGCCGCACCCGTCACCACGGCAACCTTGTCGGTGAAACGGTCCATGGATTCGTTCTCCTCTCCGAACGCGCTGCGGGCGCGGCCGACTCGACTGCAGGCTAGCGACCGGGAAACCAGCGGGGCAAGTTTCCGGCGCCTGCACTGAAAGTAGTTCGACAAGGGGCGAATTCGTGGGCAGACCCGCGATGGGGTGGATTGCCGATACCGCTGCTATGTACACGCGCCGTCCAGGCTCGCTCCACCTGTCTCGGCTCGGCAGACCGGACATGCCGCGTCCGCTAGCCCGCGTCCGCGATGGGGCCCAGCTCGTCGGCGAGCCACTGCGGGAATTCGGTGAGGTCGTTGAGGATGACGTCCGCGCCCGCGGCGCGCAGTTCCTCGGCGTCGCACGGTCCGGTGGTGACTCCGACGGCGAGGACACCCGCGGTCCGCGCGCCGTGCATGTCGCCGACGTGATCGCCGACATAGATGCCGGCCCGCTCCTGCCGCAATACGGCGGCTTTGCCCGCCGACCACAGGTCACCGGCGAGATGGTCTATGCGCCAACCGAGTTCATCGATGTGCAACCGCGCGAGCGGTTCGTGCTTGCCGGTGACGACGAGCACCCGGCCACCCCGGGCCGCGATCGCACCCAGTGCCGCGTCCGCGCCCGGCATCGCGGGAATGCTGGACACGACGCTCGGATACAGCTCGCGATACCTGGTGACCAGCGCCGGAACCAGCTCCTCGGGAGCACCGACTTCGACAAGCAACGTGGCCAGCGGCGGCCCGAGCCGATCGGCGAAATCGGCGCCACGCAGCGGAACATCGAACTCCGCGGCCAGGATGTCGATGGCCCGACTGACGCCCGGTCGCGAGTCGATCAGAGTCATATCCAGGTCGAAGCCCACCGTCCACGTCACCTCTCGACCCTATCGGCCGAGTCGACGCAGGCCTCGGTGAGTGGGGTCACCCGAGGTGCTGTTCGCCCGCACGGGCGAACAGGACGTCACCTGGTTCAACGTCATTGCCGCGCGGTCATCGAAATACCGCGGGCACCGATGCGCGCGCCGTGCTGTCGGCGGTGAGGTGCTCGGCGCGGCAGGCGCGCGAGCCCGGCTGATCTGTCATCGACGCCCGTCCGGTTGATCATGCGATGGCATCGACGGGTGTAAGTGGTTGGCAGGCACGGGACTTCATCAGGGGCGAAGATCGCGAGGGTGACCTAGGGTCGAGGGACGATCGTGGCGGCGGGAGAGCACTCATGGGACATGTGGAGCACAGTGCGACGTGCGCGGCGCCGGTGGGCTTCGCGTTCACCTACGTCGCGGATTACCGGAACGTGCCGAGGTGGATGTTCGGGATTCGACATTTCACGCCGGTGGGGGAGCAGACTTCCGGAGTCGGTGCGGTATTCGACACGGCGCTGCATCTCGGCCCGACCACGCTGCACCTGCGTGCGGACACCACCGAATGGGTGGACGGCTCCCGGGTGACGATGCGGGCGATCAAAGGCATCGAAGGCACGATCCGGTGGGACTTCGAATCGCTGGGCGAGCAAGTCACCAAGGTCAGCGCTACCGCCGACTATCGAGTACCCGGCGGCCTGGCCGGGCGGGCCCTCGATCGCGTGATCCAGGCGTTCATCGGCCCGGCGATCCGGCACACCGAAAAGCATCTGCGCGAGAAGATCGAGACCAGCTATCGGGACTCGCTGCGCGAGAACAGCTGAGGCCTGCGCCGCTGTTGACGGCTGTCGCGGCACTCGTACGCGAACGCCGCAATGGTGCGCGCGGCCGTGCTGATTCACGTGGAACCGCTGGTGCAGTTGATGAATTATGAAGCGCACCAACAGGGTTCACGTGCAGCGACTGCATGTCTGCATCGACCGCAAGCAACAGCCTGCGACGTCGGGTTTGCCTGGCAGACGCGGGCCGAGCGGGACGCGTGATCGTGCTGGTCGCGATGCGCGAGACGGAAACGGCGTCGCGTGCCATATCGCAGCAGATGTCATGAGCGACTACATGATCGCCAACCATCTAGGCGAAATTCAGCACCGCCGAACACCGGATGCGTCCAGAGTTGGCCGAGCATGCCTAGTCCGGTGAGGGCCGCCAGGCCATTGAGGACCGCCAAACCCTGCTGGATGGACTGCTTGTCGACCATCGCCCACGCGCAGACCCGTCGAGGAGATTGCTAGCCCCTCCGCCAGACCCGCCTTCCCCTCGCCTGCGCAACGCCCCAACCACCCCATCGGCTGACTTGACGTACGTTGCATGCTCTTGACGCATGCTGCGACCTGCGTCAAGAGCATGCAACGTACGTCAAGTGTGTTTGGGGTGAGGGTCAGGAGGGGGACGCGCGCCGGTTTGAGGGCGAGCGGTGTCGTGTTCGATGGCCGAGATGTTCGGCCGATGTCGGGAGGGGGATGCCACAGGGTTGTCCGGCCGCATCACCTTTGCGTAATCCTGTATCGGGCTGCGGGGATTGTCGCGAGGACAGCGGTGATCGGTGACCGTAAAGTTCGGCGCATGGCGTTCCAACTCGAGCTGCGGCCGACTCCACCGTTGCCGTTGACGCCGGAATGCTTGGTGCACACCGGAACCGCGCGATTGTTCGTGACCGGCATGCTGGTCCAGGGCTCCGGTGCTCCCCCCGAACAGTTCGGGTTCTTCATCCCCACCGCGACACCGCTACCCGCCGCCACTGTCGAGCCACAACTATTGGCCGAGGCCTCGCTGATGACGGGCATCGCGACGTCGATCTCCGGCAACTTCCCCTTCGGTGTCGAGCACGTCCAAGCCGCGTATCTGCCCGACCCGCGCGGCGGCACCGACCGCTGGCTCTACCTCAGCGGAGCCGCGCATATCGGCCGCGAGATCCGCATCGGCTACCGCGTGACCGTGGTGACCGGATAACAATGCTTCGCCGAGGACAACCCGCTCGCTGCGTGTCGCGATCCCCGCGACGTCCCCAGCAGGAAGTTCATGCGCGCTGCATGCTGTCCTCACCGGACGCCCTAGTGTCCTCGGTCGTGTCGACCGGCGCACGTGTGACGGTCACCCAGGTGTTGTTGACCGCGGAGTTGCCCGAGAACGTATCCGTGAGTGACGGATCGTGCAGCAGATTCACATTGGCTCCTGGCAACGCGGCGGCAACCGACCAGCCGACGCCGGGCTCGCGATGCCCCCAACCGTGCGGGATGGCGATGGTGCCCGCGCGGATGTCGTCGCTGACCTCGAGGGGAACGACGATCGAACCGGTCGGTGAGGTGACCGCGACCGGCTCACCGTGGGCGAGCCCGCGCGCGGCGGCGTCGGCGGGATGCATGAGCGCGGTGCAGCGGTCACGGCCCTTCACCATCGCGGGGACGTTGTGCAGCCAGGAGTTGTTACTGCGCAAGTGGCGACGACCGATCAGCTTGAGGTCGTAACCGTCCGCCGGTGTGGTGATCGCGTTACCGGCCAGAGCGTCGTCGAGCAAGCGGCGCGCGGCGGTGCGGAAATCCTCGGGCGCCAGATGCACCTTGTGGTCCTTCGTCCCGATCAGCGCACGCAACCGCGGCCGCAACGGACCCAGATCGATACCGCCGGCCGACGCACGCGCCTTCCCGACCGTGAGCCCCTTAAGACCACGCCGCAGCACCCCGTACGGACCGGCCGCCACCCCGGCGGTCGCCAACCGCACCGGACTGAACTGCTCGAACAGACCATTGAGCGCCCGCGCCGTGAACCGCCGCGCCGGCAACGGCACCAGCTCGGTGACCAGCCGCGCCATGATCTGCCAATCCTCGAGCCCCTCGGCAGGCGGCTCGAACACTCGCGCGTCGTAACGCAGGTTGTTGCGCACACTGAACACCGGGAACAAAATGTTGACGTCCTCGCGTTCCAGCGGCGAGATCGGCGGCAGGATGATGTCGGCATGCCGAGTGGTCTCGGTGATGTACATGTCCACGGCCACATAGAAATCCAGCGAATCCAGCGCCGCGCCGAGTCGACCGCGCTGCGGAGTGGACAGCACCGGGTTGCCCGCGTAGGTGATCATCGCCCGGATCTGGCCCGCACCCTCGGTGAGGATCTCATCGGCCAGCACCGCGACCGGCAGTTCGGTGCGGAAGGACTTGTAGGTGCCGGAACGATCCGTCCACGCCCCGTAACCCATCGGCAGATACTTCGCGAACCGGGCCACGTCGATCGGCGGCGTCGCGAACATCTGCCCACCCGCCCGATCCAAGTTGCCGGTGACCGCGTTGATCGTGTTCACCAGCCAATGCGTCAGCGTGCCCGTCACCTGCTGGCACACCCCGATCCGCGCGTACAGCACCGCCGACGACGCGGCGGCATGGTCGCGGGCAAGCTGTCGAATGGTGTCGGCGTCGACCCCGGCGTGCGGCGCCATCCGCTCCGGAGTCGCCTCGGCGACCAACCCGCGCAGTTGCTCCCAGCCGGTGCACTGCGCGCCGATCGCCGCTTCGTCACACAGATTCTCGGCCACCAGCACCTGCAGCATCGCCAGCAGCAGATACACATCACCGCCCGGGCTCACCGCCACATGCTGATCGGCCAGCCGCGCCGTCTCGGTCCGCCGCGGATCGATGACCACCACCTGCCCGCCGCGGCCCCGCACATCCTTGATGCGCTGCTTGGCATTGGGCATCGTGGTGATCGACCCGTTCGAGACCGCCGGATTCGCACCGAGGATCACCAGCCGATCGGTGCGATCGATATCGATCACCGGCATCAGCACATTCGACCCGAACATCCGCCACGCCACGAACTCCTGCGGGAACTGATCGATCGACGACGCCGAAAAGAAATTCCGCGTCAGCAACACCGCTCGCAGCAGCGCCCCGTAGATCACCGAGGAACTGTGCGCCGCCGGATTCCCCAGATACATTCCGATCGCGCTCGGCCCGTGCGCGCCGCGCACCGCGCGCAACCGCTGCCCGATCTCCCGGAACGCCTCATCCCACCCGATCGGCTCGAAACCCGCACCCACCCGCCGCACCGGCGTCCGCAGCCGATCCGGATCATGATGCAACCCACCCATCGCCGTCGCCTTCGGGCAGATGTAGCCCTGCGACAACACGTCGTCCGGATTCCCCTCGATCCGCGTCACCTGCGCGTCCTCGACGGTGACCAGGATTCCGCAATGCGCCTCACACAGCGTGCACTGCCGGGCAATGGTGGTAGCACTCATCGGTTTTCACCTTCTGCCGGTTTGCTTGCCACAGGCTACCAAGCAAACCGTAGGTACCACTATGGTCCGCGGGGCAGCACCGGAAGAAGCCAGCCCGCCACCGGCGTGCACGCCGCGTGATTCTGTGAGGCCCGCAGGGGGCTACCCGCTCAACGCCGCCAATACGCTGCGTGCCTGATGGTCGGCACCGAGTTGGTTGGGGTGGAACGGAACTGCCACGCCAGGCGGGTTGCTCGACCACGGGATCAGGCCCTCTACCCAGCGGGTGCCGGGTGGGCGGCAACCGTCGTGGCCGCTGCTGGTGGTGTAGGTGTCGACGAGCTCGACGCCCGTTGCCTGGGCCACGCGGGCGAGCATCGCGTTCAACTCGACCAGTTTACGGCCGAGCCACTCCGCGTCGGCGTCCGAGATCGGTACCGTCGGAAAGCAGCCGGGTCCGGTGCTGACGCCTTCGAAATAGTCCAGCAGCAGAATGCGCGCGTGTGGCGCGCGCTCGCGAATTCCAGTGACCGACGCGGTCACCTTGTTTTCGGCGGCGAGAATGTTCGACGACATCCGGTCCGCGCCGCCGACCACCCAGGCGTTCAGGCACGGGGACGCCGTGGGATCCGCGGTCAGGCACTGCTGCACGGTCGCCGCCAATCCCGCGTCATTGCCGCCGATTTCGAGCGTCACCAGATCGGTCGACGGAGTGAGGCGATCGAACTGCGGGGGATTGACCCCTAACGGGGTGGATTGCGGGCCGGCCAGGTTCTTCGTCATGGCACCACCGCAGGTCGCGTCCCGGAACACCGGGACCGCCAGCGCGGCCGCCACCTGCTTGGCGTAACTGCCGCTGCTCTGCGCACACCCCAACGGCACGAAGTCATCGGTCGCCTGAATCAACGACGCGTCCGCCGCCCACGAATCACCCAGCGCCACATACTCACCGAACTCCGGAGCCGCCGACGCCACCGGAGCGACAGCCAGCGGCAACGCCACACCCCAACACGCGATCACAGCCCGCGACGCCTTGCGCACCATCGCCTCCCACGCCAAACCAGCCGGACGTCCAACGCTGGTGAACCTAACACGCGAGCAGCAATCCTTAAGTCACCCAAGCGCTATACGATGCCGCCCATGCCACACCGCCGCTCCTGCCTCATGGCCCTGTGCGGAGCATTCCTCATCGCCGTCACCACCACCGGTTGTCTCGGTGCGGTAGACCGCGCCGACTTCGAAAAGGTCATCCAGGCCCGCGGCGGCGGACTCGTCTCAGCACTGCCCAGCGCCGCCCTCGACAGCCTCCGGCAACGTCTCGGCGCCACCGAAATCCACGCCAGCGTCATCGCACTCACCGCACCCGCGTCGAACGGTTTCCGCCTGAGCATGCTCGACCAGCAGCCACCGGTCACTCGCTTCCTCGACGAGAACCACAACCTCGCAGGCCAGGACCCCTCGGCACACTTACGTATCCAAGTGCCCACCCATCCGGATCAACAAGACGACTACACCTTCGCCAACGGAACCCTGCACGGCCCCACACCGGTCCACGTGTCGGCCGCCGACAACCCCGACGACGAAATGTTCGATGTCGCAGACGTTTCCGGCCTGCTCCGGCTCGAGGATGTCCTCGATACCGCGATCGCCCGGGCCGCCGTGGCAGGCGGCTACGTCACCTCGGTCGTGGTCAACCGCATCGGATCCGATGTCGTGATGACCGTCAACGTCACCTCGCCACGCACCACGGTGGTTGCCCAATTCGACCGTGCCGGAACATTTCTGCGGATGAGCCAGGCATGAGCGACCAGTACGAGAACCTGTCGGACAGCACCCCGCGCCGATCTCGCCGGATCCTGGCGACCCTGGCGGCGATCCTCGCCGGGACCGCGATCCTCGGCTGCGTCCTACCCGTCGCGATCTGGCCCGGCGAGGCGAAATTGACCGCACCGTTGTTCTGCGACGCGCCCTACACCGAGCCGATCGTCGTCTCGGACACCATGCACGATTCCGAAGGGCAGAGCACGAACTACTCGATGTACTGCGTCGGCGACCGCGGCCAGTACACCGAGGTGGGCTTCCTGCGGCCGTGGCTCGCGTTGTGGGCGCTGCATGCCGCGCTGGTGATCGTTGTGGTGATGGTGGCGCGGGCATGGCGGTGGCGACCCACGCGACCCGCCGAACCGGTGCGACTCGCAAAATCTACGGAACTCTAGACAACCACCTACCCTCCCTTGAAACGTCACAGTGACGTTTCAAGGGAGGGGCTCGGGAACTGTGGGGGAGTTCACCCCCACCGTAGAGGAAAATACGGGCGCAAGATCGACGCGCCATGGAGCTGATCACGCGGGGACAACCGCCACGGGTTCCTCCGCCGACCGCACCGGAACACCGGGCAGGTACCGACTCACTACCGGAATCAGCAACTGAATCAGCGGACCGATGCCGAAGGCATAAACAAGCGTCCCGACCCCGACACTGCCACCCAGCACCCAACCGACCGACAACACCGTCACCTCGATCGCGGTCCGCACCACCCACACCGACACACCAGTCCGGCGAACCAGTCCAGTCATCAACCCATCACGCGGACCCGGGCCCATCCCGGCACCGATGTACAGCACCGTAGCGATCGCATTGAGCACCACCGCCGCACCCATCGCACCCACCCGCACCGGAATCATCTCCCACGCGGGCAACAACCACAGCCCGACATCCACCGACACCGCGATGACCACGACATTGCTCACCGTCCCCAGGCCAGGGCGCTGCCGCAACGGAATCCAGGCCAGCAGCACAGCGATCCCGGTCAGTGCCGTCACCGCACCGAAGCTGATCGGCACATGGCCCGCCACACCCTGATGGAACACATCCCACGGGTCCAACCCGAGCCCGGCACGCACCATCACAGCCATCGAGAACCCGTACAACCACAACCCGACATACAACGCCACCAGGCGACGAATCAACACCCGCCCAGCATCGCCGACAACTGGCCTCGGAAAACAGAGCCAGTCAGCAACAGCTGGCCCCGCAGCTGGCCACACAGGTGGACCGCAACTCGCGGATAACCGCCACAAAACCTACCCACGGCGTACACCGGACGATACTTGCGACCGATGCGGCGCCCAGCGCGCGGCGAACACACTGATAGGCAACATCAGCCGCCGGACAACGAGGGTCAGGATCATCATGGGCATCTTCCGCAAAACCACCGACAAGACCGACGAGCAACCCGCCAACGCGACCGACCAGAACACCAAGGACGCCGACGACGCGAAGAAGGACCGCAAGCGCCGCCGCCTGCTCGGTGGCTACTACGGCAGCAACGGCGGAAGTTAGCCCGGAACGGCTGGCGCGCAACAGAATTGAGGTCCACCCACCTACCCCTCAAAACGTCACTGTGACGTTTTGAGGGGTAGGTGGGTGGACCCAGGGGAGAAGCCCCAAAAACCCAATCCGGAACCGGCTCAAGTCTTTCCGGCCAAATCAGGCGCAAACCGGAATATTTACACCAGCGATAAATCCGGCCAAGGGGAGATCAACAGCGATCCGACCCACACAACGCCGACCTTCCATGAGTCAAACTGGAGAGCCTCCCGAAGCCGGGAGTGACGGCACGCGAAACGACGCACACGCCAACGTCATCGGACGGCACAGCCCTGATTATCTACATCCGTTTCTACGCCGATAATCAACACTATGTAAAGTAAATGATCTGTCGGTGGGCCCTGACATACTCCTCCCCATGGCCGAGCCACCGTCCCCTGTCGATCTGGTGCGTTGTTCGCCGACAAACGGCTGCGGCGAACTAAAGCCGAGAAGCCTGATGGCCCAACCAGGTCCGCGTGCTCCGCTCTGCGGGGCGTGTTATCAACGAGCCCGTCGTGCACGCCAAGGCCCCGCTGTAGTCCGGCGAGCAAACCTCTGGGCCAAGTATCGGATCCGGCCAGAACAATACGACGCCATGCGTGCGGAACAGAACTATCGCTGCGGCATCTGCTGCGTCCACGAGGATGACGTCGACCTCTCGGGCGTCGGTGGCCGACCGCGGAAAGATGGGCAGCAACTCGGCAAGGTTCCCCTCGCCGTCGACCACGATCACTCCTCCGGCGCCGTCCGAGGATTACTGTGTCCGCGATGCAACGCGGGGCTCGGCGCATTCGGCGATGACCCCACTCGGATGCTCGCGGCGATCACCTATCTCGAGCGGTTCATAAGCAATAACGACCGCAACGCCGACAGTGCTCTCGCCGCCTCCGACTCATCCGTCGAGGTGCTCGACCACCTCCCCTAATGCCAGTTGCTGATCTGGACGTCGTGGGGATCCGGTGCGCCCGTTCCGGTTTCGACCAACTGCTTCAGGCTCAGCAGGTAGCTCGCCCACTTGGTGCTGCAGTGGTGCATGAATTCGCCGGGTTCCTTCCAACCCTCGTGTTTGAACAGGATGATCGTGTAGTCGTCCTCGCGCTTCAGGTCCCAGATGACCTCGGTGCCGATCCATTCCTCGGGTCCGTCGACCACCTCCCACAGCACCCGCTTTCCGGGCTGCAGGTCGATAACCTTCATGTCGAATCCGCCCGCGGTGAAACGGAACTCGATGACTCCCCCGGTGTCCGCGTCGCCCTTGGTGTCGCTGGCCCACCAGCCTGCCAGTTTGTCGACCGAGGTCAGGGCCGCGTACACGTCGTCGACGGACGGGGATATGACCCCGACCCGGTGCAGAATGTCTACCATTTCGATTCCTCTCGATTGCTACTGCTGTTTGCTGCGTTGGATCGCTTCGGCGATCCGCTTGATGCGCTGGAGCCTGGCGTCCCACGTCGAGCCGACCGCGTTGAGTTGCGCCACGGCGCGGGCGAGTTGGGCGTCGTCGACGCGGTAGCGCCGCTCCCGGCCCTCCGGTGACCCGTGTACCAGGCCGACTCGATCGAGGACGCCGAGGTGGCGTGCGACGGCTTGCCGGGTGACGGGTAGTTGCTCGCTGAGGCTGGTCGCGGTGCCCGCACCGTCGGCAAGGAGCAGGTCGAGCATGCGTCGCCGGGTGGGGTCGCCGATCGCGGACCACAGGTCGTCGTCGACGGTGCTGTTCATCGGCTGGCGATCAGTCCGGTGGCGTAGCTGCCCAGGCGCGGCAGATAGCCGTCCCAGCCGGAGCTGTGCTCGTTGTACTGTTGCTCCAGAACGGCGATCTCCCAGCCCATTTCGCGGAAACCGGTTTCGGTCATGCGGACCGTGGTGCCGTCTCCGGAGGGTGCGAGTTCGAAGGTGACGAACAGTGAGTTGCCGACGGCCGCGGTTTCGTCGGCGGGATGGGTCCAGCGAAAGGAGAACAGCCGGTGTGGCTCGGCATCGACCACGGTGATCGCGACGACGTCGCGCTTCTCGTCGGTTCCGAAGGTGAGCGTGCCGCTCGCGCCCCGGACGGGTTCGAGGTCGGCGTCGTCGGGCCACCATTCCTTCAGGTGGGTGGGGCTGCTGATCACCTCGTAGACCACCTCGGGGGTGGCTTCGATGTGCATCGTGCGTTCGATCTGTCCGTGTTCCATGCCTACTCCTCTGACTCGCAACAACTTGTTGCGCATGACGTTAGCCGAGGTTGTCGCAACGCGCAACACTTGGTTGCACATCGTTTCGGTGGCGCCTTGCGCAGCTGACCGACCGCAGGACTAGCGGTAGCAGGTAATTCGACGGCCACGGCCGTAATGATCGTTTATTCTCGGGTGGGGGCTCGGGAAGCCATTTTTGATCGGGTGGGCCACATGGAGATGGACCGAGTGGCGGCGACGCAGACTGCGTTGACGCGACTGGTTATTGGATTCGACAGTGCTTGGGAGGACGCGGACGCTCCACCGGACCTGGCGGCGCATCTGCCTGCCGACCGCGGGCTGCGACGCTCGGCACTGATCGAATTGATCAAGGTAGACCTGCAGCACCGCTGGCAGCACACCCACCACGGCAAACGCCTCGCCGACTATCGGGCACAATTCCCCGAACTCGACGCCGCCCCACTGCCGCCGGACCTGATCTACGAGGAGATCACCGCACGCAGCCGCGGCGGCGACCCCGCACTCGACCTCAGCGAATACGAGCAGGACTTCGCCGCGCAAATGGCGCAGCTCGCCACCCAGCTCGACACCGACATCATGGCCGCCGAGAACTTCCGCACCACCCTGCTCTCGGACCCCACCGCGATCAACGCCCTCGACACCATCGCACCCGGCGCCACCATCGACGACTTCGACCTACTGATCGCACTCGGCCAGGGCGCGTTCGCGCGGGTGTTCCTGGCCCGGCAGCGCTCCATGCAACGGCTTGTCGCGGTGAAGATTTCGCGCGACCGAGGCAGCGAACCACAAACCCTCGCCCAACTCGATCACGAACACATCGTGCGCGTCTTCGACCAACGCCAAATCGAAGAACAACACCTCAAGCTGATGTACATGCAGTACGTGCCAGGCGGCACCCTGCTCGGCGTACTCCGCCTGGTCCGCAGCACACCCGTCGCGAAACGCACCGGCCAGCTGCTGCTCGACGCGGTCGACGCCGCCGTCACCTCCGGCGGCGTACTGACCCCCCAACCCTCCGCCACCCGAGCCGAACTCGCCCGCCTCAGCTGGTCCGAAGCCGTCGCCTGGCTGGGCAGCCGACTCGCCACCGCCCTGGACTACGCCAACCGCGCCGGCGTGCTGCACCGCGACATCAAACCCGCCAACGTGCTGCTCACCGCCGACGGCCACCCCAAGCTCGCCGACTTCAATATCAGCTTCAGCACCCACATTCCGGGCGCGAGCCCCGTCGCCTACTTCGGCGGGTCACTGGCCTACATGTCCCCCGAACAGCTCGAAGCCTGCCATCCCAACATGGCCACCACGGCCGCCGACCTGGACACCCGCAGCGACCTCTACGCCCTCGCGGTCGTCCTCTGGGAACTACTCACCGGCCGACTCCCCTTCGCCGACGAACTCGGCATCGGCGAATCCGACACCTCGCTCACCAGAATGATCGAACTGCGCCGCAAACCGATCGACGAACGCCTGCAAGCCAGCACACCGGCGGACTGCCCGCAGATCCTGCGCCACGCCTTACTCACCTGCCTATCCCCCGACCGCGACGACCGCTACACCACCGGCGCCGACCTCGCCCAGCACCTCGAGCTCACCCTCGACCGCACCGCCCGCGACCTCGTCGACCCGCCACGCCGCAGCCTCCGGGGCAGGCTGCGGATGCGGCCGATGCCGGTGGTGACGCTGTCCAGCGCGCTCGGACAGCTCCTCGGCGGGCTGTACCTGGCCGGGCACAACACGAAACTGCTCGACCTCGAACTCGGGGCCGACGGGCAGGCGCAAATCACCAAACTCGGGTTGATCGCGGCCGCTATCGGCTATCCGGTGGGGATCGCGATCCTGCTGTACTGGTGTCGGCTGGTGTTCCTGGTGCCGCACGGATTGCGCCAAGGCAAGCAGTACGACGAGCAGACACTCGCCAAGGCACGGGCGGACACCCTTGCCTGCAGTGACCGCATCGCGGCCGTGGCGTTCGCGGGGTGGCTGCTCGCGTTGGTGGCGTTCCTCATCAAGTTGCACGCCATCGCCGACCTCTCCGCGGGGTTGCTGTTCAACCTGATCTCCTCGCACTTGGTCGCGGCCGCGCTGGCCGTTGTGTACACCTACTTTCCGGTGACGTTCTTCGTACTGCGTTGGTACTACCCGGGATTGGTGGCCGCTGGGCTCAGCTCCCCCGCCGAGTCGGCTCAGCTGCGACGGCTGGCTCGGCGGAGCCGGATCTACCTCGGGATCGCCGCATCGGTACCCCTGTTCGGGGTTGCCGCTGGCGTGGCGTTCCTCGATCCCACCCAGCAGCAGACAGTGATCGCATCGATCGTGGGGTTATGTGTCTGCGGGTTGTTCGCGTTCGTGGGCACGTTGCGGGTCTTCTACACCCTGGAATCAGACCTGCATGCCCTCGACCGGATCGTCAACCCGCACGCTCGGCCGTGACCGGACAGTTGTTGCCGCCGTTCCGGATTCGAGGCCCCGGGTACTGATGGCAATGGCAGCCCCGACGAACTGGCGGCTTGTGCGGGCGCTGCTGGAATGTGGCAGTCCGGTGCCACCACCCGGCAGATGTAAGAGTCACGTAACGCCGTCGTCGGCTGATGGATTGATCTGAAGGGACTACTCGGCCGCGCCGCCTGACGGTCTGATAACCCTCAGGCGGCGCGGCCGACGGCCCCGAGAGCCGCAGGCGGCGTTTCCTGCCGTAAGTCCGTGCCGCGAGACGTCGTCGTCGCTGAAATCCGCGCCCGGTCTCGGGATTCGCACCGGCTCTGGTGCGGACTGTGTAACCGGTATGGCGCGCTCGCGGCGGTTGACCAGCGCTCGGTGCCGGAGTGAGCCTGGCATGTGGTGCGCACTTCGCGGCGGTCGAGCAGCCTGTGTTGCCGAGCGTGTTCGGGCGATCCTCCCGCTCGTTATGCGCATCCGTTCCCTGGCTTCTGTGCGGTTTGTTAGAGCGGAATATTGTTGTCTTGGCGACTCATTAATAGCGCTTATATGCATATATACGCACGTCTAGGTACCGCAATGTTTTTCCCTACGTCTACGAACTCGACAAGTAACCCCTGGCGATCTACAGGCTGACAGTGTCCCATTCCCACTCAGCCCGGGCCGGGTCGGCTATTCCCCTCGCGAGATACCAACTTGCCCTCCGTAATCCATCCGACCCGCTCCCCTACCCTCTGCGGCACAGTCGATCCCGATCGCCACAAGTTACCCATCCCCCAATTCGACCGCCGCACAAGATCACTGAACCGGCATTCGCTGAACGGTGCTGAGGTGACTAACCTTCAAGCGGTGCTTGGACATTCACATGCGACCAGTGGCGCTTTGGCCTGGTCGGGGGCAGCAGCGGCGCTGCCCGTCGCGATCTTGACCTACCCGACGATCCAAGGTGTATCAGGACATCTCGGCCCCGTCGATCTGCTCCTCGGAACATTTCTGACGGCGGGTGCGGCGCTGTTGCCAGACGCCGACCACCCGGAGGGAACGATCGCGCATGTGCTCGGTCCGCTCTCCTACTACCTCTGCAAGTTGATCTCGGGGATCTCCGGCGGACACCGGCACGCCACCCATTCCTTCGCCTTCGTTGCCGCCATCTCCTATGGCACGTGGGCCGGTGAGCATTGGATCGGGCGGTGGTTCACCCTCGGACTCGTCTTCTTCCTGCTCGCCCTCGCTGTGCGCGCGCTGCACCTGTGCCCGCCTGGCGACGGGATCGAGGCGTGGGGAACCATCGTGGTGCTCGCGGTCGCGGGAACCTTCGCAATGGACCATTGGATCTCCGACAAACCCGTCTGGTTGCCGTTCTCCGTAGGCCTCGGCGCACTGGTGCACCTCGTCGGCGACTGCCTCACCGACCGCGGCTGCCGGCTGTTCTGGCCGTTCAAGCTGCGCACCAGGGTCCCGATCATCGATCGCACCGGGAACAAGCTCGAAACCTGGATCCTCTCACCGCTGTTCGTACTCGGGACGCTGGCGGTGCTGTGGTATTCGATCACCCATCAGCCGTAGCGCTCCGGAGATGTAGCCGCCCGGCCCTGCTGCCATGGCAGCGGCGCGGGGTGGTGAGCCCTCCCTACTCACGGGGCTCCGCCGCCGCGGCATAAGCCATGGCCACGGAGCCCCGACCTTATCCTCGTCAGCCGCCCAACACGCTCCGGCCCGCAGAGCCGCGGCCGAGTAAATATGAGGACCTAACCTCCCCTAGCTGTTGGCCACGTTTAGTTGTCGCCACCCCCTGGGCTCTGTGCGTTTTTGATCAGGGGTACGGAGATGTCGTGAGCTCAGGTCAGGTCGTCAGCACATAGTTAGATGCGCATATCTACGTAACACTATGTTCTTTAAGAACCGTCCTCGGGGTCGCAACCCGAGTGCGGATCCTTCTGAGCCAAATCCGCACCCACACTCGGGATCCGCACCGCTCTAGGCCCTATGCGGAAGGGCCGCTGCTCACGGCGCTCGGGGGTTGTCGCTTCCGTCCACACAGCACTGTCGACGCACGCCAGACCGGAGCCGCTACCGCCCCGCTCCATGCCCGATTGTTCGATCCTGTGGGTCTCCCCTACCCCCACTGTTCAACCAGGAACTCGGCGCTACCCTGAGTCGTGCCCATCACCACGATGAACCCACAACGCTGGACACCGCCGACCGCTCCCCCGCGAGCGCGCCGAAGTCGCAGTACGCCAACGCTTCCCGAAGTCACCCGACTCGAGCTGCCGGGTGCGGGGCCGGAAGATGTTGTGTTCGGCCCCGATGGACGACTGATCGCGGGGATCGCCGATGGATCGGTCTTGAGTATCGATCCGTCCACCGGTGACGTGCGTCGACTCGTAAATACAGGTGGGCGGCCGCTGGGCTTGCATGCCGATCCCGACGGCACCCTCTTGATCTGCGATTCCGAACGTGGGTTGTTGCGGCTGAGTCCGGACGGTGCGCTGGAGGTTCTCGTCGACGAGGTCGATGGCGAGCGGCTTTCCTTCGCCAGCAACGTCGTTCGTGGCGAGGACGGGTCCATCTACTTCTCGTCCTCGTCGAGTCGTTACTCGTTGGCCGAGTACATGGGCGACATTCTCGAGCATTCGGGAACCGGCAGGCTGTTCCGCCGCGACCCGTCCGGCAGGGTCGACACGCTGCTCAGTAACCTGGATTTCGCCAACGGGGTGGTGCTTGCCCCCGACCGTTCGTGCGTGCTCGTCGCGGAGACCGGCGGCTATCGGGTCTCGCGCTACTGGCTGACGGGGCCGAAGGCAGGTACTCGCGATTGCCTGATCGAAAACCTTCCGGGGTTCCCGGACAATATGGGTCTTGGCAGCGATGGGAATGTCTGGATCGCTTTGCCTACGGCGCGAAACCCGTTGCTGGACCGGTTGCTTCCGCTGCCGGGAATTCTGCGGCAGATCGTGTGGATGCTGCCTGACTGGGTGCAGCCGAAGCCGGCGAAAACGATCTGGGTGATGGCGGTCGATTTCGATGGCAAGGTGGTACACGATTTGCAGATCGAAGGCACGAACTTCTCGATGGTGACCGGGGTCGTGGAGCGGGACGGTGCGTTATATCTGGGCAGTCTCACCGAGTCGGCGGTCGGCGCGACGCGAGTCTCCTGAGGTCCCGCTTCGACGGGACGATTTCAGTGCACGCTTGTACACTGAAACGATGACTGAGCAGACGCACCAGCGACAGGCCGAGGTCCGGGCCCTCGCCCGGTTGGCGGGCGACGAGCTCGGCGGGGCGGTGGACGGGATCGCGTCCGTGCACCGGGCGATCGCTGGGCGGGTGTTCGCGGCGGTGCGGTTCGGGGTCGGTCCGGCCGCGGCGCCGGTGGAGGTGGTGCACGACGCGATCGCCGACGGCGTGTATCGGATCGTGAGTGGGACGGCTGTCGCGGCGGGCCGGTTGGCCGAGAAGACGGTGGATCTGCCCGGTGCCGAAGCACCTTCGCGGACGGTGTTAGGGGCGGGCTTCCTCGGGGCGCTGCAGGGGCTGATCGGCGACGACCTGGAGGACGCGCGGCCCATCCTGGCCGGGCCGATGACGTTGCGGGTGGACGGGGATCCGGTGGCACCCGAGCAGATCGGGAACTATGTCGCGGCGCCGAGTGCGCGGGTGGTGGTGTTTCTGCACGGGTTGGTGGAGACCGAGCATGCGTGGCGGCTGGGTGGGCGGACGAGTTACGCCGAGGGGATCGAGCAGGATCTGGGTTACAGCACGCTGCAGATCCGGTACAACAGCGGTCTGCACATCTCGGAGAATGCTCGTCAGTTGAGCGAGTTGCTGGAGCGGCTTGTCGAGCATTGGCCGGTCGAGATCGAGCAGCTGTCGTTGGTTGGGCATTCGATGGGTGGGTTGATCGCCCGTGGCGCGTGTTTCGACGCGAGCGAGTCCGGGCTGGCTTGGGTGCGCAAGGTTCGCCACCTTGTCTGTCTCGGTTCGCCGCATCTGGGTGCGCCGCTGGAGCAACTCGTGCACTACGCGTCCGCCGCGTTGGTTCGCGTGCCGGAGACTCGCCCGTTCGGGCGGCTGCTGCGTCGTCGCAGCGCGGGAATCCGCGATCTCCGGCAGGGCTCACTGGTGGACGAGGATTGGCGCGGCGCCGACACAGACGCGTTGACCCGCAGAGCCATTCGCGAGGTCCCCCTCCTCGATGGTGTCGCCCACTACTTCGTCACCGCCTGCATCACCCGCAGCCCGCGCCACCCCCTCGGCCGAATCATCGGCGACGGCTTAGTCCTCACCCCGAGCGCCGCAGGCCGAAACCGCGCCCGCCGCATAGGTTTCGATGACTCCAACGGCCTGCACATCCCCGCCGCCAACCACTTCACCCTCCTCAACCACCACGCCGTCTACGAGGGCCTCCGCACCTGGCTGACCACCGACCCAACACCCAACTAACACCCGCCCCAACCACGTCCATAAACCCGTTTCGCCGCCACCCAATCCCTGGCGGCATCGGCCGAGACCTCCCGCCATGGTGTGCCACTGAATACCAATTCGATGACGCCGGATGCTCGTCACCCCGAATTGACGGCAGCCCGGCGTCTAACCGATGCCTGGCGTAACTGCCAGCACACCGCCATCGAGCGGCACTTGACGTACGAAGCTTGTTCTTGACGCACGTTGCAAGGTGCGTCAAGAGGGTGATTGGTACGTCAGGTCGGCGTAACGAGCCCTCGAGGTGACGACGGCCGGGGCGTCAACCATTGGATCGGCGATCGCGGCGTCAATCAATGCGATCGGCGGGCCGCGACGCCAGCCAATGCGATCGGCGGGCCGCGGCGTCAATCAATGCGATCGGCGGCCGCGACGCCAGCCAATGCGATCGACCGACCCGGCCTCGACCAATGCGATCGGCGGCCCGCGGCGTCAACCAATGCGATCGGCGGCCCAGCCTCGACCAATGCGATCGGTGGCCCGGCCTCGACCAATGCGATCGGTGGCCCACTGGTGGCGCACTTCGGAGGACAGCTACATGTCGGGGGCGGTCTGCGCAGCAGGCTGGGTCTCGAGAGGCCCAGCCTGTTGTGTTCTGCGTGGGCGAGTTCAGAGGAGGTGTTCGGGGTCGGCGTCGGCTTCTAGGCGGACGTCGGCGGTGAAGAGGGTTTCTACGTCGGGGTCGTCGGTGTGGGCTGCGTAGAGGAGGAGGCAGCCGCGGATGCCGTCGAGGAGGTCTTCTAGGAGGTCGAGGGCGGGGCGGGAGGGGTCGAGGCGGCTGATGCGGAAGCCGGCGAGCATGGCTTCGCGGGTGTCGGCGTCGACCTCGAATTTGCGTGCCTGCTCTTCGATTTCGGCGACGCGGCCGACGACGGCCCATGGGGCGGGGACGCGGCCTTCGTGCACGGCCATGGCTTCGGCGATGAGGTCGACGACGACTTCGGTGGGGCTCTCCCCCGCGTCGAGGCGTTCGAGCACGAGGGTGGGGGTCTCGACCTGGAGTGCTTCGATGTCGTCGGCTTCCACGACGACGTCGGTGCATGGCACGCCGGCCATTTCGCCGGCGACCTCGGCGGCGGCGAGCAGCCAGTGGGCGGCGGCGACGGAGGCGGAGGCTGGGTCGAGTTCGGTGAACAGTTCGATGGAGCCGAGCGGGTCGGCGCGTAAGAGGTCGTCGGCGGCTTGTACCTGGGCCGGGGAGACGTCGGGGCGGGATAGTTCGACGGCTTGGCGGGCGCGGCCGGACAGGTCGCCGCGTTCGGCGGATTCGATGGCGGCTTGTTCGTTGCTGACCTCGGCGGCGATGGTGTCGCGCAGGGCGAGGTCGTCGATGTCGTAGAGGGTGCGGCCGACGCGGTGCGCGGATTCGACGACGCCGCTGTAGGAGACGACGAGTCCTTCTTCGGAGGGCAGGTTGGGGGTGCGGATGCCTGCCTCGACCTCCTTGAAGTTCCGGCGTTCTTCGGCGCGGCGCCAGGCTTCGCTGTTGGGGATGTCGGGGTCGCCTGCCGCGCTGGCCGGGTGGGTGTAGGTGCGCCAGTGGAACCGCGACAGCGTGGTCAGGTTCGACGCCAGATTTGTTGCCTGATCTTGGGTTACCGTGTGGGGCAAGGTGGCAACCGTTTGGGCGAGGTCACCTCGGCCGGTCGCCCAGATGGCGACGAGCACGTTGTGGTCGGCGTCGAATGCGTATCGGGTCACCCGGCAAGTCTGGTCTATTCCGGCGCGATCCGCGCGGTCAATCCGATCCATTGGCCGCACTACGCATGCCGATTCGACCGGGCGGGCCGGAAAAGGCCCGTACCCGTTGCTCTCTTGTCGGTCGGGCAGGAGAGGATGGATGGCATGACTCTCGACCATGGTGACCCCGGCGACGCTCCTTCGATCCCGCAGCCGACCGGGCCGGTGGCGAATGCGGCTCGGCCGTCGGCCGCCGAGGAGGCGAGAACGGTTGCCGCATCGACGAATACCGCGACGCTGGGCAGCTTGAGCGACGACGGCACACCGTGGGCGTCGCTGGTGACGTATGGGCTGCTGGACGGGCAGCCGGTGCTGTGCGTGTCCCGGATGGCCGAGCACGGTCGTAACTTGGCGGGCGATCAGCGGGCCAGTCTCTCGATCGTGGCGCCGGACGCGCCCGCGGATCCGCTGGCGGGGACCAGGATCACACTGGCAGGCGTGGTGGAGCGGCCGGTGGGTGCCGAGGCCGATGCCGCGCGGGAGGCGCACCTGGCGGCGGTGCCCGCGGCGAAGTTCTATATCGACTACAGCGATTTCTCGGTGTGGATACTGCGGGTTCGTCGGGTGCGCTGGGTCGGCGGGTATGGGCGGATGGATTCGGCCACCGCGGAGCAGTACGCGGAGACGACGCCGGATCCGATCGTGCCGGTCGCGGCGAGCGCGATTGTGCATCTCAATGACGATCATGCTCCCGCGTTGCTGGCGATGGCGCAGGCGCTGGGTGGGTATCCGGACGCGACCGAGGCGAGCTGTGAGCGCGCCGATCGGTATGGGCTGGACTTGCGGGTGGTGACGCCGCGCGGGGTGGCGCGGACCAGGGTGGGTTATGCCGAGCCGATCGGTGCGATCGATGAGTTGCGTGCGGCGACAGTCGAATTGGCGCGGCGGGCGCGGGGAATGAATCAGACTTCGTAGAGTTCCAGCGGCAGGCCGTCGGGGTCGAAGAAGAACGCCATTCGTTTGCCGGTGACCTCGTCGACGCGCAGTTCTTCGGTGCGGACCCCCTTGGCGGCGAGCTCGTCGAGTGCCGCGGCGACGTCGCGGACCGCGAACGCCAGGTGCCGCAGTCCCGCGGCCTCCGGCCAGCTCGCCCGGTCGGGCGGTTCGGGGAAGGAGAACAGTTCGATGCGGCTGCCGCCGGGGATGGCCAGGTCGAGCTTGTAGGACCGGCGTTCGGCCCGGTACTGCTCGGCGATGACGGCGAGGCCGAGTGTTTCGGCGTAGAACCGCTTGGAGCGGACATAGTCGGACGCGATGATCGCCACGTGATGAATGCCTAGGAGTTCCACTACGCGACCGTATCCCAGCGTGAGTACTACTCCTGACAACCCACCGTCAGCATTCGGCCCCGCCGACCCCTCACGCGGTTCAGCGGCGGTTGGCGGGTTTCGAGTCGCGGGTGGGGACGGTGAGCATGGCGACGATCATGTCGGTGATTTCGGCGGTGTCGTCGGGATGGGGTTTGCGCAGGCCGGCTTCGAGGGTGCGTTCGTAGTCCGCGATCAAGGCGAACATGACGGTGGTCATGGTTTCGAGGCGTTGGCGGCGTCGACGTGGGGTGAGTTGGGGTAGGGCGGCGGCTAGGCGGGTGGCGAGGATGCGCACGGCGGCGCGGTCGGTGCCCGCGAGGCGGCGTGGGTCGGCGACGACCGGGTGGGCGCGCACCACCTCGAGGAAGCGGCCGTAGTGGGTGACGTCTTCCTGGGTGATGAGTTCGAGGATCGGCGCGGCGAGCATGGTCACCAGGGTGTTGATCTCGTGGGCGGCGCCGTCGGCTTCGTGGGTGGCGAGCAGCTGCATGCGGCGTTCTTCGAGCCAGTTCATCCGGCGGTCGACGATGGCTTCGATCAGGCCGTGGCGGGAGTCGAAGTAGTAGTGCACCGCGGAGTTGTTGCGGTGGCCCGCGGCCGCGGCGATCTCGCGCAGCGGGACTTCGACGCCGCGTTCGGCGATGAGTCGCTCCCCCGCGTCGAGCAGGGACGCGCGCGAATCGGCGATTAGCATAGGTGGACTGTACTAAACCCAAGGCTTGACTGGGTTAAGCATGCGTGTTTAGTTGAAGAAGTGGGAAGCGAGCGGGTGACGGTGGGGATCGGCGCACAACGCTGCCGAAGCCTTGCGGCGCAAGGCAATCCCGCGGCCACCCGCTTGGGTGGACCACGATGCGTACAACTCGACCTCGGCGGGTGCGGGGATCGCGGCACGCAGCGTTTCGGCAATCACGGCCGCGGCGCGCGATCCCAAGTTGCTCGACGGTCCGGCACCGGCCTGGGATCTGTGGCGGCGGATCGCGGCCAAGGATTCGATTCCGCGGATCAATCGCCGAGCATCCGCTCCGATGACTCGTGGGCCTACCCGCTGACAGCCAGCTGCGGGCCGCCGACCATCGACGGGCGCATACAGCTCGTCGATCATCCGAGCGAAGCCGACGGCACGATCGTTGTCGGTGGCGAGAACCAGCGCCGAGCGGCGTCTCATGCCCGAGCGCATGATCGGCCGACGTCTCACTGTGCTCGGCACAGCCAATTCACCACGAACGCGTCTTGCCGATGATCGCGGCCGGGCCGATCTTTCAGCTGTGCTGGGTGGTGCGGGACATGGCGGCGGCGCAACGGCAGTTCAGCGAGCGGTATGGGGTGGCGAAATGGTTCACCATTCCCGATGTGCACTTCGGGCCGGACCTGTGCGAATTGCGTGGTGCACCAGCTGATTACACGATCACCGTGGGGCTCGGATACGCGGGCGGGCAGCAGTTGGAGTTGATCGAGCCGCGCGGTGGGGTGAGCTTGTACAGCGAGCATCTCGATCGGGTGGGGCCCGGGCTGCACCATGCGGCGTGGGTGCCCGCGGACTATGACGGTGCGCTCGATGAGGCACGGTCGGCGGGGATCGAGGTGGTCGCGCAAGGCAAGTTCGCGGGCGTCGGGATGGAGTTCGCGTATCTCGATGGTGGGCCGATCGGGTCGTGCTTCGAGCTCATGCGGCTGTCGGACGAGATGAAGGCGATGTTCGATGCGCTGATTCCGGAAGGGTTCGCGAATCCGTGGCGGTAGGAACCGAAATTCCGCAGTTGGTGTCGAGGACGCCGCGGTGGGGACAAAACTGCGGACGTGCTGGTGGTCGGATTCGGTGTCGCCGGAGTGGGTGCGGGTGCGGGTGCGGGTGCGGCGGGCACGGCGGGAGCGGGTACGACCGGAGCGGGAGCGGGCACGGCCGAAGCGGGTACGACCAGAGCGGGTACGACCGAAGCGGGAGCGGGTACGGCCGAGGTGGGTGCGGACGTGCCGATCCTGGCCTGCCCGTCGGCACTCTGCAGGAGATCCTGGCCAAGTACGACGTGACCGACGAGCACGTCCCCGCGCTCGGCAAACATCCGGACTGGATCACACCGTTGGCCCAAGACCGCTGGGGCGCCTGCGATTTGACCCCATACGTTGTCGCACTGGCCCGCGGGAATTGGTGGGCTGCTGAATTCGGTAGTGCCGCCAGAATTCTGGTCGTGCACCGGGCGGCGGTCCGATCAGCCGCTGGAGCAAGGTCACCTACGGCGCCCTCAGCGTCACCGTCGACGGAGCAATGCTGCGGACCATCGAGGGGCTGTACGCCGCCGGAGCCTGCGCGTCGAACATCGCGCCGGACCCCGGCGGCCATTCGAGTAGAACCGCCTCGGGGAGGGCTCGTTCTTCGAGCGCCACACCGGGCACACACGGCGCTGCGGCGCCAGGAAGGCGTCTGATATGCGCTTCACCTATGCCGAGACGATGACGGACCCGGCGTACTACGTGCCGTTGGCCCAGGCTGCCGAGGCGGCCGGGTACACGTCGATGGCGGTCGCGGACAGCATCGCCTATCCGCGGGATTCCGACGCGAAGTATCCGTACACACCCGACGGGAGCCGGGAGTTCTTGGAGGACAAGCCGTTCATCGAGGCGTTCGTGTTGAGCGCGGCGATGGCGGCGGCCACTACCACGTTGCGGTTCACGCCGTTCGTGCTGAAGTTGCCGATCCGGCCGCCGGTGCTGGTCGCCAAGCAGAGCGCGTCGGTGGCCGCGTTGAGCGGTAATCGGTTCGGGCTCGGCGTCGGGATCAGTCCGTGGCCCGATGATTTCGAGATCATGGATGTGTCGTTCGAGAAGCGTGGCGCCCGGATGGACGAGTGCATCGACATCGTGCGCGGGCTCACCGCGGGCGGATACTTCGAGTTCCACGGCGAGTTCTACGACATTCCGCCGATCAAGATCAGTCCGGTGCCGACCGAACCGGTGCCGATCCTCATCGGCGGGCACAGCAAGCCCGCACTACGGCGCGCGGCACAACGTGGCGACGGATGGATGCACGCGGGCGGCGACGGCGCCGAACTCGACCGGCTGCTCGTCGAATTGGCAGCGCTGCGTACCGAATACGGGACACGCAAGGACTTCGAGGTACATGTGATCTCGCTCGACGGATTCACCGTCGACGGCATCAAACGGCTCGAGGACAAAGGCGTCACCGACGTCATCGTCGGCTTCCGCCTCCCCTACACCCTCGAACAGGACACCGAACCCCTCGACACCAAGATCACGAACCTCTCCCGCTTCGCCGAGAAGGTCATCGCCCGCACCGGCAACTGAGCACCGCACGATCAACGAGAGTTGCTCCGGCCCTGTGCCGTGAACGGCCATCCGAGGTGTCTTGCCCACCGAGCGACCTGAGCCGCCGCGATGGGCCGCCCTGACCACACGCTCAGCATCCAACGAACGGAGCCACCGAGCATCGCGCCGTACGACTTGCAGGGCCCAGATCCGCACTCTCTCGGAAGCCGCACCGGAAATAGAGCCCTAGAGGCAGTGCGGATCCCGAGAAAGAGTGCGGCTGTTGCTGGTTCAGGAAAGACGGGCCGTTATCCGAAGTAACCGTGCGGGCAGGGCGCTCGGCCGAGCAACGTCGGGAGCCGCTGCGAGCGCCGGGTTGGCTGTACCGCGCCTCGTTCAGACCGCTAAGGCAATACCGCCCGCAGCAGGCGAGCAGGCGCCCGGCCCCCTAGCGACGCATCCTCGAACGGGACATGGTGGCGCTGACACACCGGATTGCGCGCCCTCATGTCCCGTTCGGCGAGCGTAAGGCGGCGGTGGCGGCGGTGCGGGTTTGGGAGCGGTAGCTGGGGCCGAACAGGACGACGTGGACGAGTAGGTGGTGGAGTTGGTGTAGGGGGATGCGTAGGCGCCAGCCGTCGGCGAGGGGGTGGGTTTCGTTGTAGGCGGCGCGGATTCGGTCGAGGTGGGGGGCGCCGAAGAGGGCGAGCATGGCCAGGTCGGTTTCGCGGTGGCCCGCGTGGGCGGCGGGATCGATGAGGGTGGCGCGTTCGGGGGTCCAGAGGATGTTGCCGGACCAGGGGTCGCCGTGGATTCGGGCGGGTGGTTCCGGTGGGCCTGCCAGAGTGTCGATGCGGTCGAGGACCTTCTCCAGCAAGCGGGTTCCGTCCTGGCCGAGGTGTGCGGCGGCCTGGGGCAGATAGGGCGCGAGTCGGCGTTCGGCGTACCACTGGGCCCATGGACCGGCGGAGGGGGTGTTGTCCAGGGGTAGTTCGGCGATCCAGCCTTGCCACGGTGCGCCGAACGTTTCGGGTGAATGCGCGTGCAGCGCGGCGAGTTCCCGACCGAACAGCTCAGCCGCGGCGGGCGTCGGTTCGACGTCGTCGAGCCAGGGCAGCACGATCGTGCGATCATCGGCGGCGAGT
The DNA here is from genome assembly GCF_044455225.1 of Nocardia sp. NPDC051321. Classification (NCBI taxonomy): domain Bacteria; kingdom Bacillati; phylum Actinomycetota; class Actinomycetes; order Mycobacteriales; family Nocardiaceae; genus Nocardia; species Nocardia sp. NPDC051321. The sequence continues at coordinate 391,879 of NZ_JBITEM010000010.1, forward strand.
ACTTCGGCGAGCAGCGGCGAGGCCACCGAACCCGCACCGAGTTGGCCGGGATCGCGGTCGGGTCGTTCAGCGACTGTGCCAGGCGCGAGCCCGGTGGCGAGCCAGCGCAGACCTGCGGCTTCGGCGGCGAAGACCGTGGTCGGCGCGGCAGCGGATTTGACGAAGACATCGCGTCCGGTCGCCAGCGTCGCGCGGTGCAGGCTCCAGGCGTGACTGAAACCGAGGTCGGTGACGGCGCGGACGGAGGTGTCGAGGAGTGCGCCGAGGCGGTCGGCGAGGGTCATGGGGTCTGCGCGGTGAGGCGCTTCATGGTGTCCTCGTCGGCGGGGAAGAACGATTCGATGGCGAGTTCGGCGACCGTGACGTTCATGGGGGTGCCGAAGACGGTGGTGACGCTGATGAAGGACAGTTCGTGGCCATTGCTCAGTAGCCGGAGTGGGACGACGGTCTGGTCGGGCTCGGGCAGGGCCGGGTCGATTTCACCACCGGGATAGGCGAGCAGCTCGTCACGCAACTCCGCCAGCTCGGGCGAGCCGGTGACCTCTACCTGGCGGGACAGGCGCGCGAACACATGGCCGCGCCACTCCGCGAGGTTGACGATCTGACCCGCCATGCCGTCGGGGTGCAGGCTCAACCGCAAGGCATTCACCGGCGGGGCCAGCAGGGCGGGATCGATGCCGGCGAGAAACAGCGCCACGCCGGCGTTCGCGTCGATCATCGTCCAGCTCTGATCGATGGCCAATGCCGGGTACGGCTGGTGGCCGAGCAGGATCTGCCGCATCGCGGCGCGGATCGCGTCCATCGCGGGCGTATCGAGTGCGGGTTCGGCGTAGGCGGGCGCGTAGCCCGCGGCGAGCAGTAGCCGATTGCGTTCGCGCAGTGGGATTTCCAGGTGCTCGCTCAAATGCGCCAGCATCGTCCGGCTCGGCGTCGCGCGACCGGTCTCGATGAAACTCAGATGCCGAGCCGACGTCTCCGCGCGCCCCGCCAACTCCAGCTGACTGAGCCTGCGCTCGAGCCGCCAATGCCGAAGCAGATCACCAGCTGTTTGCGTACTCACTCCCCGATCCTACGAACAACCCGGCCCCACGACGATTACCTCGCAGGTAATGCCGCCTGACTCCCCGCTCAGCGCACAGTGATCACCCTGCTGTGCCAACCGGTGGAGCCGTCGGGGAACGGTGGGGTGCGGTGGTCGGTTTGGGTGGTGCCGGTGCGGTCGGTGGCGCGGACGCGCAGGGTGTGCGGCCCGGGGGTGGCGGGCCAACGGTAGGTCCACTGGCGCCAGGTGTCGGTGGAGTATTCGTCGGCGAGGGTGGCTGGTTGCCATGGCTGGTCGTCGATCTGGATTTCGACGGCGTCGATGCCGCGATGTTGGGCCCATGCGACGCCTGCGATGGTGAGCTCGCCCGCTGGGACGGTGGCGAATGCGGCGGGCACGTCGATGCGGGATGCGGTTTTGACGGGTGCCTTTGCGCCCCAACCACGTTCGGTCCAGTAGGCCTTGGCGCGGTCGAAGCGGGTGAGTTCTAGGTCGATGACCCATTTGGTGGCGGAGACGTAGCCGTAGAGGCCTGGGACGATCAGGCGCGCGGGATAGCCGTGGGCGATCGGCAGCGGTTCGCCGTTCATGCCTATCGCCAGTAGCGCGTCACGGCCGTCGGTCACCGCGGAAACCGGTGTGCCCGCGGTGAATCCGTCGATGCTGCGGGACAGCAGCAGGTCGGCCTCTGGTCGCACACCCACCTCGGCGAGTAGGTCGGCCAGCGGGTATCCCGTCCAGACCGCGGTGCCCGCCAACTCGCCGCCGACCTCGTTGGATACGCAGGTCATGGTGATCATCCGTGCGACGGGCACCCGGCGACGCAACTCGTCGAAATCCAATTCCCTTGGGCGATCGACCATTCCGTGGATCCGCAGCCGCCAGTCGGCGCTGGTCAGCGCGGGAAGTTGTAGCGCCGTGTCGACTCGATAGAAACGATCATTGGGAGTCACGAACTCGGCCAGCCCCGGAACCGACGGCCGCACACCGGGTCCGGCAGCCGGTACCGCCACCCGCGGAACCAGGAACCCCGCCCGATCGGCCACCACGTCGTGCAGCCGCGCACCGAGCCACTTCCCCGCGACCGCCGCACCCACCGCCGCCGCACCGAAACCCGCTGCCATCGCCAGAAAACGGCGTCGTGACGCACTTGCACCACCCGAATCGCGAGCCACGGCAGGTCCGGCACCAGGTCGTTGGCCCGACGCCGATCCCGCCTCGTCCTCCAATCCCGCCTCGCCCTCCCGTCCCGCGTCACCCGCCGAGCTCGAATCACCGTGCGCATCCGACGCCCGCTCAGCACCGATTCGCCCGGCCTGCCGTCCGCTACTCGGTCCGGGCGTGCCGCCTACCTCCGGCTCGATCCGAATCTCGGGACCGGCAGTCGGCTCGCAAGAATGCCGTCGAGCGCCCCATCGGCTGCCATCCGACCTGCGCCACATCGCACTCCCCCTGCCGACCGCCGAAGAGTTCCGTCCAGTATCTGATTCTCGGCTGTCTTCCCCCTGGTCGCGCCACCTGTCCGGACCACCACTCGACGTCGATGGAGGCCGCGCACCGCCCGGTTGCCGCTTCCCTTTCCCCTCCTGCGCATCGGGATCACCACTCGACTCGGACGAGGACCATCCGGCCCCCGGCACGCCGTCCGCCCCTGGATCGCGCCATTCATCGCGTTCGTCCCTCCACGCTGAACCGATCGATGACGGACCGCCATCCCGCGCTGACCCCGTCGATGCCAGAGCACCACCTGCGGTCGACTCCCACCGCGCCGCAGACTTGCCGCCGAGCGCACGGTCACCCGCACCGATCAGGCCGATGAGCACCCGCAGCACCACCACACCTGCCACGACCCCGACCAGTGTCGGTATCGCGAACCATGGTGTAGCCGTTGGGCGTTGGAGTGCGGCTCCGATAACCACGCCGCCTAACAGGACGAGCAGCGCGCTACCCAGCGGGCGTCGCCGTTCCAGCACGCCGAGGATAGCGGCGAAGACGACCATCACCGCCGCCATCGACGCGAACAGCGCGAGCTTGTCGTTGCTGCCGAAGTGGCGAATCGCGGCGTCTTTCAACGCATGTGGCGTATGGTCGACCACCGAGGCGCCCATCGCGTAGAACGGCGAGGCGGCCGGGTCGATCACCGCGGCGACCAGATGACCGACGCCAAGCACCGTCAGCGCGGCCAAGACACCGCTGAGGCCCGCGGCGGCTATCTTGAAGACCTGTTTCGGGCGTGCTTGTGCCACAGCTTGTTTCATCGCAGTCTCCCTGCTTGTCGGGATGGGAAAGCTGCGATACCGCGGGCGCGGAAGGCAGCTGGGGTCAGGTGAGATTCACGCTGGCGATCGTCGGCGTCGTCGGCGTCGGTGAACCGGCGGCCGGTTCGACGGTGACGGCCAATGTGTCGATCGCATCGAAGCGAGTCACCATGGCAGGCCCGGAAGCCGGCAGCTCGGTCATCACCCGAGCGGAGCGAGCCGTCCCACCGAGCGGAATCAGCCAGACCTGATAGGCGTGACCGGACGGCGGCGCCGACACCGACTCGAAAGAAACTGTGGCAGCGGCGATTCGATTCGAGGTACGGATGGTGAGCGTGCCGCCACCGGTGACCGGCACCGACTTCACCAGCACATCGGGTTGTTCCAGCACCATTTGCGCGGTGAGCTCAGGCGAGCCGGGATCGGCGCTGCGGTGCATGAGCACACCCACCCCCGCTCCGATGGCCACCACCACCGCGACCGCCGCGGCGAGCCAGCGCAACCGCTCGAATCGATTGCGGGACTTGCCCGATACTCCGGTCGCCGCATCGAGGGCCCGCAGCAACGTCGCCTCCAAGTCAGGCGGTGGCGCGGTCGCGTCGAGAACGGTGAGCGCGGCCAAAGTTTCGCGCACCCCGGAAACGATGGCGGCGAATGCATCTGCCGTGGCCTCGTCGGCTTCCCCCAACCGGTGCTCGATGGTGCGACGCTCGAGCTCGGCAACCGCGTCCATCGCGTACGGGTAGGCCAGGTCGAGCAGATCCGTTGCGGCCCGCCCGTTCTCGCTCATGCCCGCGCCTCGCTGACGCTCAGCTCCGGCACGACCGAGAGCTTGGCTGCGCCATCAGTGCGCTCGCTCATGCGGTATCACTTCCTGTCAAACAGTTCTCGAGCCGCTTCAATCCGTCGCGGATGCGGGTCTTGATGGTGGGCAGCGGGACCTCGAGGTGGTCGGCGACCTCGCTGTAGGTCCGGCCGCTGTAGTAGGCCAGCGCGACGGCCTCGCGCTGGATGGCGGTCAAGGTGTCCAGGCAGTCCAGTACCGACTGCTCGTCGAGGAGCTGGCCGACCTCCTCGGCGACGACGTCGTGGTCGCGGCCCAGATTCGCTTGGCCGTAGGCGATGTCGCGGGAGGCGGCGGACTGCTCGCGGCGGACCCGGTCCACCGCCCGCCGGTGGGTCAGCATCATCAGCCAACCCATCGGGCTGGACAGTTTCCGGTCGTATCCCGCCGCGAGCGACCACGCCTGCAGATACACCTCCTGGGTGATCTCCTCGGCCGCCGCGTGCCCACGCAGGATGCGCAGCGCCAAGCCGAACACCCGGTGGCTGGTCGCCCGATAGAACTCGGTGAAGGCATCGCGATCGCCGTCCGCGACAGCGTCGAGCAGTTCGACCAGCCGCCGCGACCGGGCGGCCTCCTCCGGATCCGCGCCGGTCGAGCACGACGGCGGCACCGGCGGTCCGCCCCCGCCGGTGTTGCGGCGCAGGCGGATCGCGGCGAGCTTCGGCTCATTCGGCATGCCCACCTCCGCGTCGATCGCTGGCGGGGACGGATCTGGAATGGATCTGCGGCAGCAACACGGCGAGCACGACTCCTGAGGGGAAGGACCATTCCGAACTATGGGTGTGGCGAGGTTACGCGGCCGGCGGCATCAGCACGGTATCGATCAGGTACACCGTCGCATTTGCCGTCTTCACTCCGCCGCAGATCACCGAGGCGTTGCCCACTTTGATGTCATCGCCGCTGCGGGTGACCGTCACGTCGGCGCCCTCGACGGTCTTGTGCGTGCCGGCGATCTTGTCCGGCGCGACCTGGCCCGGCACCACGTGATAGGTGAGGATCTTGGTCAGCGTGGCCGAGTCGGTCTTCAGCGCGTCCACGGTGGCCGGATCGATCTTCGCGAACGCCGCGTCGACCGGCGCGAACACCGTGAACGGTGCGCCGTTGAGCGTGTCGACCAGGTTCACCTGCGGATTGAGCTGACCGGATACCGCGGCGACCAGCGTGGTCAGCAGCGGATTGTGCGAGGCCGCGGTCGCGACCGGATCCTGTGCCATGCCACTGACCGAACCGGCACCGGTCGGCACCTGCTGGGCGTAGGCCTTACAACCGGCACCGACCAGATCGCCCGACGCGGCGGTCGAGGTGGTCAGCGCCGCGGTCGAGGACGGCGCGGCGGTGTCCTCGGACTTGTCGCTCGAACAGGCCGAGGCACCCACCACCGCGGTCAGCATCATCGCCGCCACGACCGAACGTCGCATTACAGTCATCGGTGTTTCGCTTCCGTCGATACGGCTCGAAGCCGTGCTTGGCATTGGACGGAACGGAATTCGCCTGGCTCGCCGACCCGGATGGGTCTGGATCGCGCCAATTTTTTCGAGCTAACGATCCGCGCGCGGGTCGAGGATCATCGCGCCGGACTGCACGAGGATGCCGCGGGCCCGGCGGCGCACCCGGCAGGTGTCCACCGAACAGTCCAAATGGATCTGCATCGCCCGGTGTGCCCGTGCTGCCGACATCGGGCCGGGGTCGACCCGGCAATCAGCGATATCGGCATTCATCGCAAACGTCTGCATCTGTCTGTCCCTTTCGCCGGGGCGCTCGACGAGCGCACGTCCAATAGCCGCACTAGTACTTCGCACAGCAACCAGCAACGGACTGGCTAGTCTTTGCCGAGCGGGACACGGTCACGGCGAACATCGACTGCGCGCTCGCTCATGTCCCGTTCGGCAGGCAGGATCGTGGGATGACTACTACGGCGGATTTCGTGTTCGACAGCGATACGGCCAGTGCACGAGTCGGGGAGCACGAGTTCGGGCTGACGCTGTCGGACCGATGGACCACCTTCATCGGCACAACGAATGGAGGGTATCTGCTGGCCAGCTGTTTACAGGCGTTGCGCCACGACTTGCCGCAGCCGGATCTGCTTTCCGCGTCCGCGCATTTCCTGCGCCCGGGTAGTCCTGGGCCCGCACGGATCACCACCGATGTCGCCCGGGTCGGGCGGCGCACCGCGACCGGGCAGGCGACGCTGCTTCGCGATGACAAGGAAATCCTGCGCGTGCTGGCCACTTTCACCGATCTGGCGGCCGCCGACGGACCGACGATGGTCAGTGGCAAACCGCCGGCATTGCCCCCGCCGGACCAATGCGTCGACGCGTTCGCCGCGTTCCGGAACCAACGGCCGCCGATCTCGCAACGAACCGAGGCTCGGATGGCGGAGGTGCCCGGTTTCTGGCGTGGCGAGCCCGGCGGGACCTCGTCCACCGAGTTCTGGGTGCGGCTGGCCGACGGGCGGGACGCCGATCCGATCGCACTGGCGTTCCTGGTCGACTCCGCGGCACCGATCGTGTTCGACCTCGGTATCCCCGGCTCCGCCACCATCGAACTGACAGTCCATATCCGCAACCGTCCGGTCCCCGGCTGGCTGGCCTGCCGGGTCACCACCAATTATCTGATCGACGGGTTCCACGAGGAAGACTTCGATATCTGGGACAGCACAGGGACTTTGGTCGCGCAGTCACGGCAGTTGGCGATCGTCTCGACGTAGGCCGCGGACTGCCCGGTGCGATCATGTGGGTCCGGCCGGGCACCATCGTCGGTCGCGGGCCGTCAACTGACCGCGGTGCCGCCATCGCGCTATCCGGCATCAGCCCTGCCCGGTCCCAGTCGGGGTGATTCGCGAACCTCTCGGCGTAAGTCGCGAACTGTCGGGTGCGGGCTTGTGGATCCGGGTTCAGCGGGCAGCACGGTCGTCGCGAGTGGTACACAGGCCAGCCCGACCGCCGTTCTGCCACCGTCCCTTATGGCATCGAAGCCGAGCGCGCAGATCAACGAAGTGTCGAATCTGGTGATCGAAGACGCACCGCCGCGAGCAAGGTCGGACTCGGGCCAGCCGACACCTTGCCGCTGGCGTGGCTCAACAGTCCGATCAAGTCGGCGGTGCGATCTTGGCGATGGAGACTACGCCCGGACCTGGTGTGACAGTGACGAACTGGCGATAGGTGCGGACGGCGGCGTCGGGGCGGATCTCGGTGATGACCACGTCGAAGCGACCGTCGGCCATCGGCGTGATCATCACGCAGTGCTGGGTGCCCGCCGGAACGGATCGGATGCCCGCGCTGATCACATCGACCGGCGGCACGGACGCGTCCGTCGTGGTGACCGCACGCGCGTCGGACCCCGAGCGGGTCACGTAGTAGGCGTACTGGAAGGCCAGGATGACATCGGGTCCCGAGGTGGTCGATCCGGTTCCGTTGCCGCGCACCAGCTGATCGTTCCTGGTCGGTTCGCAGCCGGGTCCCCCGCCGAGCACCGGATCCGCGTACGAGGCCGATTGCCGCGGCGCGCTCGCCGACGCCGTGTACACCATCACTACCGCGACCGCGGCCATCGAACCGACCACCGCCGCCGACCCGAACAGCCACGGTCGATTCCGGCGCTGGGCATGCCAGCGCTGCGGCAGTGACGCCGGAATCATCCCTGGCCACAACGGCGCTACCACCTTGTGCCGCCCGCGGTGCGCGGCGGAACTCCCCCCGGAAACGTTGGACGACGACATGGTTCCGCCGCACCCCCTTTACCGGTGCCTGTTCAGCGCCCCGGGACACCCTCAATGCCGTTGCGTAGTAACAAGATTGCACACCTTTGGCCAGCATGCCGTTCGAATGAATCACAGACCGGACTGCCGGTTTCGGTGAGCCCCTTCGGTTGCCGTCGCCGGACGCGAAAACCCGCGCCCCAGCTATTGCCCCGTCCGACCCGCCCGCGCCACAAGGGCCTGCCCGACCCGCACACTCTCAGCCACTGCACCAACACGCTGCCCGGTAGAACATGGTGGCAACAGTCGAGTAACCCGACCGGATCGAGGTGGCGACCCAAGTCGCGGTGTGCGGGCCGAGAGTGTGCGGCATCGCCCATCGGACTGGGGTCAGGCGGCGGACCGGCTGGATAGGGCCGATCCCAGGCGGCGAGCCTGATTGTGCGAGTCGAGCATGGACGCCTCGTGCAGCGGCAGCAGCGGTGCCATCACCGGGACATGCGGAACCATGGTGAGTTCGGGGGTGATGACAGTGAGGTCCAGACCCAGGATGGCCTCGCCCAGGATGTGCTCGAGCGTCGGCACCAGATGGTCCATGCCTTCCTTCGGGGTGCCCGGTCCATAGCCGCCGCCACGGGCGGAGACCACCACCGCGGGGCGACCGGCCGTCGACACCGGACCCGTGAGGTTCATGGTGCGCCCGACGACCAGGATCTGGTCCAGCCACGCTTTGAACACCGACGGCACGGTGAGGTTGTACAGCGGCACGGTGAACAGGTAAGCGCCGGCGCCGAGGAACTCTTCGATCAGCTCGTCCTGGATCGCCAGCGCCTCGATTTCCTCGACGGTGCGGTCGGCTGGGTCGGTGACGCGAACGGTGACCCCCGCCGCGCTCAGATGCGGCACGGGGGTCACCGCGAGGTCGCGGTGCACGACGGGCCCCTGCCACTCGTCACGGAAGGACTGGGCGATCTGACGGGAGATAGAGCCTTCGCCGAGTGCGGAAGTATCGATGTGGAGCAGGTACGACATGAGAGGTTTCCCGGCCTTTCCAAAGTTGCTCGGGGGCAGTGTCGTTGCGGACCGAATGTCCACCTCCGCCACGTACCTCCAATTCTTATTTTTTGTGCGTAGCGCCATGATGGACCAGTATTGGAGGCGCTACAAAAGGCACAGCGGTGTGCGTGACGGAGAGGAATGTGTGCCATGGACGTCAGCAACAGATCGGGAGCCGCGGCCGCCGCAGGCCCGTGCGCGAACATCCCCGCCGACCAGATGGACTTCATCCGCAAGATCCTCGACCGCGTCGGAGACAAGTGGAGCCTGCTCGTCATCGCCGCGCTCGACGCCGGACCCCTGCGCTACACCGACCTGCAATACCGAGTCCCCGGCATCTCCCAGCGCATGCTCACCCTCACCCTGCGCCAACTCCAGCACGACGGCCTGATCACCCGCACCGCCTACGCCGAAGTCCCCCCACGCGTGGAGTATGCCCTCACCACACTCGGGCGCGGCCTGCACGAGATCGTCGCCTCCCTGGTCGGCTGGGCCGCCGACCACCACGACGAGATTCGCGACCATCATGCACGCGCCACCACACCTTGAGTTGTCGGTAGAACGCGCCGCGCCCCGAATCCGGGTCGATCGTCAATGATTGCTGCTCATGACTGCGCCAGCCCGCCGTCGACACCACCGCACGTCTGCGACCTGTGCCCGCACCCGATCTCCGAAGACACGCTGTGGAAACCGGACGAGGAGTGCGCCGGCTGGATGCATTGCCGTGCGGCCGACTGCCAATGCTGGCACGACTGGCCACGCCTAACCCCTACCTGATCGAAAGACTATGCCGCTGGCCGCATCCGACGCCAGACCGCGTGACACCTCGAAAGATCAACGCCCGCAATCCCACACAGTCGCAGCCAGCTCCGCTGGTCAGATGATCAGGGGGAACCCGTGGCAGCATCGGCCGAGAGGCCAACTACATCAGTTCCACCTGATCGACTGTCCAGCAGCATCATCGGCGCTCAACCGGGCCGGTTCAGGTATTGGTGCTACGGGTTTGTGATCTCCGTGATCACCGTGGCGGGCGCGGGGCGCTGGGCGATCTCGTCGGCGACCTCGCGGGCCCGGTCGCGGTATGCGCTGTTGTCGAGCACCTTCGTCACCGCCGCGGAGATCGCGGGCGCCGAGTCGACGGTGAGCGCGGTTCCCGACGCGGCGGCGCGGGCAGCGTTGATGGGTTGGTCGGCGCCTTGGGGCCACAGCACCATGGGCAGGCCGCGGGCGAGGGCGCCGAGGATGGTGCCGACGCCCCCTGCGCCGACGACCAGGTCGGCTCGGTCGAGGAGCTGGGCCAACGGGACGAAGGGCACGTAGCGTACGCGCGCCGAATCGGTTGCGGCCGTGTGCTGCCGGGGTGCGGTGGGGTGGCGCAAGGATGCGCCGAGCGTGGCGATGACATCGACTCCGGTGTCCGCGACCGCCGCGACCGCCGCGACGGCCGCGGCGAGCGTGTCGGGGTCGGAGAAGATGGTGCCGAAGGTGACCAGCACCGTTGGCCGTTCGGCCGCGTCGAAGTCGGGCAGCTCCAGAACGACGTCCGCCGGGCGGCGGTGGGCTTGTGGCCGGATCGGCCGTACCGCGGTGGCGGGTGTCCAGCCCGGATCCTGGAGTTGCGGCGGGCACGGATCGAGGTAGCTCGCGGGCGCGACCGGGTTCAGAGCTAGTCGTCGGTATCGGATCGCGGCCGCGCGATCGATCTCCTCGGTGATGATCGCCGGGAGGGCCGGGCCTAGACCCGCTCTGTGCCAAGGAATGCCGAGCCGGGCGGCGACGATCGGTCCCAGTGCGTCGAACGGTTCGGCGATGACGAGATCCGCGTGCCAGCCCAAGGCCCGCTCGACACTCTCATCGACGGCCAGGTCGACTCGGGCGCCGCCGAAGATCTCCCCGATGACGCAGGGCGTCGGATGGAAGACATCAGCGCCGGTGCGGTCGGCCGCCTCCTGGGAGAACCTATCGGGCATCACACCAGCCTGGAGAAACTCGACGTTCCCGGGAAGTTCACCGGTGATCGCGGTACGGAACCCGGCGCTCGAGAGCAGCCCGACGGTGTGTCCGGCATCGACGGCCGCCTGCATCAGCGGCACCAGCGGCAGGATGTGGCCATAGGCCGGAGTCGCACTGAACAGCACTTTCACGAAAATCACCTTCGTTCGATCACGAGCCGATGCTCGCGGCCGCCCACGCTACCGCCGAAACCTCCGGCGACCGTTACCTTCGGGTAACCCAGGCCATAACCCCCTTGTTCCGCAACAGTTTCGGCAGGTAAGCCGCGCAGTTGGATCAGCTGCTCACCTAACGTTCAGGAGTCCGCGGTACCGGCCGTCAGCAGCCGCCGGGCCAATTCGTGGCAGCGCGCCGCCAGCTCTGGCGGGTCGAGCACCTGGAAGTCATGGCCGAACAAGACCATGCGCAAGAGCACGGCGTCGAGGTTGTCGGCGCCGCTGAGCACTTCGCAGTGCTCGCTGTCGCGCGGCCGGACGACGGCCGCGGACGCTGGGATCTGCGCGCGGACAACGTCGGCCGGTGCGTGCACGAGGAAGCGAGCCTGACGCGAATAGACGCGGCTGGCCACACCCTCCTGCACGTACGCGCCCGCGTCCGGCGTGACGCGTGCGCGGAAGTGCCACGTTCGGGCGGCCGCCTCGGTCATCCGGTCGACGCAGAAGGTGCGCCAGTCGTCGCGATCGAGGTCGAAGGCGAACAGGTACCAGCGCCGGTCCGAGGCGACCAGCCGATAGGGCTCGACCCGCCGCGCCTGCCACGTCCACCTCACCAACACTGCCGGAGATAGCGGACCGGATCTGTCCGCTAGGCGTGCCAGGGTATCCGCATGGAAGTAGACGACCTGGACTGGAACCGGACGCTGCGCGAGCAGTGGGAGTTCCACTGGGATCACCAGATACGCGCGCGACTGGCCGGCCTGTCCGACGACGAGTACTTCTGGTCGCCGGTGCCGGACGGCTGGAGCGTGCGGCCGCGGGGCACCTCCACCGCGCCGGTGCAGGCCGGCGGCGGCGAGTTCACCATCGACTACGCCTTCCCGACGCCGGACCCGGCACCGTTCACCACGATTGCCTGGCGACTGGGTCACGTCATCGTCGGCGTGCTCGCGGCGCGCAACGCGGCATACTTCGGCACGGACGCCGCGTCATACGACACCTGGGAGTACGCCGGTTGTGCCGCCACCGCACTCCATCAGCTCGATACCCAGGTCGGCACCTGGCTGGCCGGGGTGCGCACGCTCACCGATGCCGAGCTCGCGATCCCGGTCGGCTCGAAAGAGCCCTATCCCGAGGCGTCCATGGCTGATCTGGTGCTGCACATCCACCGCGAGCTGATCCATCATCTGTCCGAGGTCTGCCTGCTGCGCGACCTCTACCTGCACACCACGAATGGAGCAACCCGATGAGCCGCGAATTCCAGGTCACCTTCGACGCACACGACCCGGCGGCGGTGTCGACCTTCTGGCGCGACGTGCTCGGCTATGTGCACCCCGGCCCGCCCGGTGTCGACGTGCCCGCAGGCACCGACCCGCTGGCCGCGTGGGACGAGTTCCTCGCGCGTATCGGTGTGCCGCCCGAACAGCGGAACACGCGCTCGGCCATCGAGGATCCGGACGGGAAGGGCCCGCGACTGTTCTTCCAGCAGGTGCCGGAGGGCAAGGTCGCCAAGAATCGCGTACACCTCGATATCCGTGCGGCGCCCGGACTGCAAGGTGCGGAACGGATGGCGGCGCTGGAAGCCGAATGCGATCGCCTGATCGCCTTGGGTGCGAAGCGGGTACAGCGCTACGAGCCCGAGCCGCCGATGGGCGCGGGCCACATCGTGATGACCGACCCCGAGGGTAACGAGTTCTGCCTGGACTGACGCGCGGGACCTGGTTGCGTTTCGGCGCAGCCAGGTTCCGCTCGTCAGCCGGTGTGCGATGTTGCGGATGCAGTCACTTTCTGGCGTCCGCGCGGGACAGGTTCCAGCTGTGCCAGGTGTCGGGGTCGAGGTGGTCACGGATCCGGTTGCGGACCTCGGTGCGCAACGGTTCTGGAAGCCGGTCGGTCGCGGGCAGCACGTCGGCGGACAGTTCGGCCAGGTATTTGGTGTCGATGGCCTTGCCGTGCTGCCAGCGGTCGATGTTCTTGTCGGCGACGAGGCGTTCCGGATTCAGGATGGCCAGCGCGAGCAGAGTAGCCATGGCGGTGCCGATCACCGCGCGCGACAACCACATCCGGCGCAGACTCAACACCGCGCCGAGCACCAGCAGATAGATCAGGCCGAACCAGAGTTCACAGGCCTCGACCAGCAGGCGGAGCACGGTGAAGCCGTAGGCCTGCTGGTAGGTCCACATGCGGCCGAGGGCCGAGGCGACGATGATCAGCGAGAGCACGCTCACCGCGCACAGCAGCACACGCAACCACAGCCGGTCGGCCGCCGAATCCGTCGCGGCCCAGCGCAGCACGACCAGGATCACCGCGAGGGTCAAGACGGTGACGGCTGACAGTTGCCAGAACCCGCTGCGCGCGTATTCGGCATAGGTGAGTCCGGCTGTGCGCTGCACATAGTCGTCACCGCCGAACAACGCCACGAACTGTGCACCGACGAACACCGCGAACAGGGCGGTCAGCGCGCCGACCGGCAGCGCCCACTCCAGGCGGCTCAGCGTTCGCCCTTGGTCTGCCCCTACGAACTCCGAGGCCGGTATCGGCGGACAGGCCAGCACGTACAGCGCACCGATCGCGGCGAGCCCGACCACGACAAACAACACGATCCACTGGACCGTCCGGTCGCTGTCGACCTCCGGTGTCACGGACTCGAGCAGTTTCGCGAACGTCGCGTCCGCACCACCGAGCAGCGGAACGAACACCGCGAGCAAGACGACAGTGGCGATCACCGACAGCGCGATGCCCCGCTCGCGCTGCGACTTGACCCCACGCGACCGCTCGAGCCGCACATACACCCACGGAATACCCGCCAACGCCGCGATGGGCCACGCGAGCACGTCGTAGATCACTCCGCTCGCCGACCGACGCCCCACGACCGCCAGCGATCCGGCGACACACGCTGCCAGTACGCACAGCGTGAACAACCAGCCCGCCGCACGGAAGGTGCCCACCGCCAGCAGGGCCAGCAACATTCCCGCCCACCAAATCCGCGCTGACTTCTCGCCGAACAGGCCCGTCGACCGGGCCTCGCTGTCGGCAGCGAATTCCGCCGCCGAAGTAGACCGGCGATCTCGGTCTGTCGCGGACCCGGAATCCTGGTCCGCGACCGCGGAATTCGGTACGTCCGTGTTCGGCTCATCCCAGGCTGCCGGGCTGGCCGCTACGGAATCGCCGGACCCACTAGGCTGCGGATTCCGTTCGGTCGAGCCCTCATCGTTGAAGTGGGCCTCGGGAACATAAGATGCCGGATCGTTCGAGGCATCAGCCGGGCTGGTCGACGCAGAGCCGGATTCGAACTCCGGCGCACAGGGTTTCGACGCCCTCGTATCTCGCGAACCGGGTGCATCCGCATCGGCGGCATCGGCGGCATCGGCGGCATCGGCGGCATCGGCGGCATCGGCGGCATCGGCGGCATCGGCGGCATCGGCCAGGGTGGTCGAAGCGGGGCCGGACTTCAACTCCGGCGCATCGGGTTTCGACGCCCTCGCATCTCGCGGACCCGGTACAGCCGAATCTTGGGCTTCCCCGAGTTCATCGGCTCGCGCATTCGCGTCGGCCGAGCCCGCTTTTTCAGCGACCTGGATCTTGTCCGCCTGCGCATCGGACGCCGAATCCTTCTCTTCGGAATTCGATGTCGCGGTGCTCGCCGGCGCGGCACCTCGTTCGGGTCGCGCATTCGCGACGGCCGAGCTGGCTTCCTCAGCGTCCCGGATCTTGTCCGCCTGCGTACTGGACGTCGAAACCTCCTCTCCGGAATTCGATGTCGCGGCGGATTTCAGCACGGCACCGTGTGTCGAATCCTCCCCTCCGGGATTCGATGTCGCGGTTGGCGGCAGCACCGCACCACGTACTGAATCCGGCGATGCGGAATTACTGGCCGCAGACCGATCGTTGTCGATCAAGTCCGGTGCGGCGCTCGCGTTCCGGACCGACCTGCGAGCGTTGCGATCGACCAGGTACACCGCGCCGACGGCAACCGATCCGGTGAGTAACCAGCCGATTCCGGGGCGGTCCAACGGAATCAGGGCCGCGCCGGTGAATCCCGCCAGGCATGCGGCAGGCAGCACGCCGGGCGGGCTGGCGACGCGACGCCATTTCGGCGGTGGCGGCGGGGGCATGCGCATCGGTTGCGCGAGCAGGTTCAGCACCGGACTCGGCGCATCTGTCGTGGGCGACGGTGCGTATCCCGGTCCGGTGTCGGTGCGCGCCGCGTCCGCCAGCAGCGTCGCTCCGGCGCTGGGTTTGGAGTCTGTGCGTTCGACAGGCCGAGGTGCTTGGTGCCCGTCAGGTCTCGACGGCGATGGCGTTTCGGATGTTTCGGACATATTTCCCCTCCTGAGGGTGTGCGGGACCGCCCCCGGGACCTCGTGCGGTCCGGGCGCGGGTGTGGCTGGGTCAGTGGCCGGGTAGGACCACGCGGATACGGGAGCCGGGGTCGGCGACAGCGATGGTGCCGCCGTGTAGATCGACGATCCAGCGGGAGATGGCGAGTCCGAGACCGGTGCCGCCGCCCGCGGTGCGACCGCCGCGGGTGAAGCGGTCGAAGACACGGGCGCGTTCGGCCGGTGGTATGCCGGGTCCGTCGTCGGACACCTCGATCACCAATTTGCCTGCGTGCCTGCGCACGGTGACCCGGACCTCGCCGCCCGCCGGGCCGTGCCGTGCCGCGTTGTCGAGCAGGTTGAGCAGCACTTGATGCAAACGTGCACGGTCGGCGAAAACGCCTATGTTGCTGGGCTGTACGTCCGTCGTGAATCGCACGCCCCGGCCAAGCGCCGCCGCGGCGACCTCCGCCTCGGCGACGACCTCGGCCAACAGCGGTGCGACGTCCAGGCTTTCGCGGTCGAGCGGAAAGGCACCCGCCTCGATGCTGGACAGGTCGAGTAGTTCGGAGACGAGCAGGCTCAGCCGCTCGGTTTGGGCGAGCGCGGTGCGCAACGTCTTCGGATCCGGCTCGGACACCCCGTCGACGAGGTTCTCCAGCACCGCGCTCAATGCGGTGATGGGCGTACGCAGTTCGTGCGACACATTCGCGATCAAGTCACGGCGCTGCTGGTCCGCGGCCGCGAGATCCGCGGCCATCTGATTGAACGCCGCCGCCAGCTGCCCGACCTCGTCCCGTGACGTCGCCCGCACCCGCCGCGTGTAATCCCCGTGCGCCATCCGTTTCGCCGCCGCGGTCATCTCACGCAACGGCCTGGTGATCCCGTGCGCAAGGAACTGCGAGGTCACCAACGCGATCGCGACCGCTGCCAGCGTCGTCTTAGGCGGCAACCAGCCGATCTTGATCCGAAAGAACCCGAACGCGATCCCCCCGGCACACAACATCAAAATCGCCAGCTTCACCTTGATCGACCGCACCGGATCCAACGGCCGCGGCAAAACCTCCGCCACCTTGTCCGACAACACCCGCAGTCGCTCGACGAACCCATGGATTCCAGCCGCCCCCTCCCCCCGACCATCATCGCCCACGCCACCGGCAGCACCAGCTAAGCCCGAAACTGAAACCGGGACAACGTCATTGTCCCGGGCGGCTCCCCCGTCCAGCGCGGTCCCTTCGCCAGGTGCGCCACTCTCGTCGGGCGCCGCACGGTCGGCACTCATCGCGCCTCCGACGGCACACGGTTGCTCGTCTGCCTTGTAGGGCGTTGATTCACGCACAGCCCTTGATTCCTCGCACACGAATTGGCATGCGATTCGGTGTGCGGGAGATCAGGGCGTGTGCGCTGAGCTTGTGAGGTCTCGCGCGCTTTTCGGCGGGCAGGCGCGGTATCGAGTGGCCTTGCATCGAGTGCCGCGTGCACGCGCATCATCGCGTCTCCAGTGCGTAGCCGACGCCGTGCACGGTGCGGATCAGGTCGGCGCCTAGTTTGCGGCGTAGGGCTTTGACGTGGCTGTCGACGGCTCGGGTGCCTGCGGCGTCGGCCCAGTCCCAGACTTCTTCGAGGAGGCGTTCGCGGGCGAGGACGACGCGGGGACGGCGGGCCAGGCGGGTGAGCAGGTCGAATTCGAGTGGGGTGAGCTGGGCTTCGATGTCGGCGCGCCAGACGCGGCGCTGGTCGACGTCGATGCGCAGGTCGCCGACGATGATGGTGTCGCCGTCGCGGTCGGCGGCGCGGTCCACGCGGCGTAGCAGTGCGTGCACGCGGGCGGTGAGGACGCGCAGGGAGAACGGTTTGGTCAGGTAGTCATCCGCGCCGACGCCGAGTCCGACGAGTTGATCGGTCTCATCGGTACGGGCGGTCAACATCAGCACCGGCACCGCGCGTTCGGCTTGGATTCGCCGACACACCTCGAGGCCATCGAACCCCGGCAACATCACATCGAGCACCACCAGATCGGGCGACAGCGCCGACGCCGCGGCCACCGCTCCCGGCCCGTCATGCGCCAAGTCCACGGTGAACCCTTCGGCCCGCAGCCGCACCGCCACCGACTCCGCAATGGTCACTTCGTCATCGACCACCAGAATCCGCCGCGCCAGCTGTCCCCCAGCCGCTCCGCTCTGTTCCATGTCCGGAACCCTAGCCACCCGCTGTGGAGAGGTCCGGCACCAAATGTGGAGATTCCGTGTTGACGGGCCGGTGTCAGGGGCTACTGCGCGACAGGCACGTCTACTTCCATCAGCGGCAGTTCGCGGCCGGGGATCGAGCCGGACGCGACGTTGCCGACTCTGACCGCGCCCATCGCGCGATAGAACGATTCGGCGTTCGGGTCGGCATCGATCACCAGACGCTGCAAGCCCGCAGTGCGAGCGGTTTCGACGGCGTACCGGAACAGCTCGCCACCGATCCCCTTCCCGATCGCCTCGGGAGCGACGTAGAGCATCCCGAGCTCACCGACGGGCGCGGTCCCTTCGACGGTCACGAATCCGACCACGACCCCATCCGACTCTGCGACGGCAGTCCGTTTCGCGACAATCTCCGGCGGGGCGAGCGTGAGCTCGTCTCGGCATAACGCAAGGAACTGTTCGTCGTAACCCCAGAAGGCCTTGGATCGCAATGCGAGATCGCTGAGCAGCGCTGCCTCATCCGAACGCCCCGGCCGTACCGTCACACGCATCTCACGATTCTGCCAGCAGTCCGCGACACAGTGATTCAGCCGAAGCTGAGCCAATCCCGCTGGGCGACTGGACAAGTCCGGCCGTCGGGTGACTCGTCGTCCCGATCCGACGAGCGGGACAGCATCGAATGCTTACTCGCATCGCGTGCCAGTTGCGGCCCGCCCAGCGGAGGAACTGCGGCTACTCGATTACCGGGTCCGCGGCAGTTCGTGTTCGCCGTCTGGTGGTACCTCGCGCTGGGTCCAATTGAGCCCGCTCAGCCGAGCCGGTCGTTCACTCGATCAGCGGGCTCATGGTCAAGGACCCCGTTCGACGACGCCCACCGGGTCATCGGATAGCAAGTGACCGGCGCATGTTCTCCCGTACATGATCCGCGAGCCGAGTTCAGCTCCCGCCGGTTACTCGGTAGCGGGCCGGGGCTCGTGGTCGATGCCCTCATGTTCGGCGCCACGTCCGAAGCGCAACAGCCGCAGGGCGTTCGCGACGACGAGGAGGGTGGAACCTTCGTGGATGAAGACCGCAGGGCCGATGGGCAGACCGATCAAGGTGGCGGGGACCAGCGCGGCGACGATCAAGAGCGAGAAGGCGAGATTTTGCCGGATGATGCAGGCGGTGCGACGACTCAGGGCTACCGCGAAGGGTAGGCGGCCGATGTCGTCGACCATCAAAGCGATGTCGGCGGTTTCCAAGGCGACGGCGGAACCGCTTGCGCCCATGGCGATGCCGACCGAGGCGTTCACGATGGCGGGCGCGTCGTTGACGCCGTCGCCGACCATGGCGGTGCCGTTGCGGCCGCCGAGCTTGCCGATCATGGTGACCTTGTCCTCGGGGAGCAGGCCACCGTGTGCGGCGTTCAGGCCCATGTCGGCGGCGACGGCGTCGGCGACGCGCTGGTTGTCGCCGGAGATGAGGACGATGTCGTCGATGCCGAGTTCGCGCAGTCGTGCGACAACGGATGCCGCCTCGGCGCGCGGGATGTCCATCACGCCGACGACGCCCAGGTAAACACCCGCGTGCCGGACGATCATCGTGGTGCGGCCACGCTCGTGCAGTTCGTCGACGATTTGGAGGATGTCGCCTGGCACGCCCTCAGGATCGAGTTCGACGAACATGGTGCGGTTGCCGACCTCGGTGGCGCGACCGTCGACCAGGGCGGTGACGCCGCGACCGGTCACCGAATTCACCGAGGTCGCCACCCGTTCGGCACCGGCGGGCACCAATAGCGCGAGGTCGCGGGTGATCGCGCCGGCCAGGGGATGGTCACTGTAGGACTCGACCGCGAAGAGGGTGGTGATCAGTTCGTCGCGCAGTTCCGGACGGGCCGCGACGATGTCGGTGACCTTGGGCTGTCCCCAGGTGAGGGTGCCGGTCTTGTCGAACGCCATCGACCGCACCCGGCCCAGCGTCTCCAGTGGTCCGCCGCCCTTGGCGAGGACACCGGCCTGCGCGGCCCGGGCGATCCCGGCCAGCACCGCACTCGGGGTCGCGATCGCCAGCGCACACGGACTCGCGGCCACCAGAACGACCATGGCTCGATAGAAGCTGTCGGCGAACGGTTCCGACGCGGCGAACACGCCGAAGGCCAGCACGCCGAGCACGCCGGCGAGCACGACCGGGACATAGAACAGCTGGAAGCGGTCGATGAATCGCTGGGTGGGCGACTTCTGGGTGTCGGCCTCGCGCACCATCGTGATGACCCGCGCCAGCATGCTGTCCGCGGCCCGGCTGGTCACCAGCACATCCATCGCGCCGGAGCCGTTCATGGTGCCCGCGAACACCCGATGCGATTCCGGTACGGGTGTACTACTCGCCAGCGCGGCGGCCGCGTCGGCGATCGGCGCCTTCTGCACCGGAATGCTCTCACCGGTCACCGACGACTCGTCGACGCTACTCACCCCGTCGACCACCACACCATCCGCGGCGAGCCGCGAATTCGGCAGCACGACAACCACATCCCCGATCGCCAGCGCACCCACCTCGACCTCGCGCACCACGCCGTCGGGCCCGCGCACCAGCGCGGTGTCCGGAGCGAGTTCGGCGAGTGCCTCGATCGAGCGCTGCGCGCGACCCATCGCGTACTCCTCGAGCGCGTGCCCGAGGCTGAACAGGAACAGCAGCACCGAACCCTCAGCCCACTTGCCGACCAAGGCCGCGCCGACCGCCGCGACCAGCATCAGGAAGTCGACCTCGAATCGGCCCCGGCGCACGGTGGCGATCGCGGTGCGAATGGTGAAGTAGCCGCCGAAGAAGTAGGTCGCGGCGAACAACACGAGCGCCACCCACTCCGGCGCCGACACCAGGTACTTCGCCGTCATACCCGCGGCATAGGTGACGCCGGAGGCGATCGCGAAGATCAGCTCCGACCGCTCGCCCAGTAATGCCGCTCCATGCCCGTGCTCGCCTCGTTCCGCTGTACCCATGCCGCCATCATATGCATAGATCGCTATGTTTGCATAGATTCTGTTTGATCGACACCGTGCCGGGTAGGCAGCCATCACCCTCCGTGGTTGCGGCGCGGCGACAGCAGAAGGACCAGCTCGGTGAACGATTCGACAGAGAAATCCGTGGATGACGGCACGGCCGAAGAGGGCCACAGCCAATGGGTCGGCCAACCCCATGCCAGCGACGAACCGGCGGTGATCACGGCAGCCGAAGCCGATGCCGCCGCGATCAGCACCGAGAAACACCCACTTGGTAAGCCGGGCAAGCGATTCGATCGCTGGTCCCCGTTCATGATCGGGATGACCGGTGCCGCCGGCGTCATCGTCACCGTCGGCTTCGGCAGGCTACTCCTCGACGCGCGCGACGCGCTGGTACTGGTGGTCGCGGCGCTCTTCCTCGCGATCGGCATCGAGCCGGTGGTCTCCTGGATGACCAGGCATCGGGTCCGGCGCGGCGTGGCCGTCACGATCGTCTTCGTCTGCGTGCTCGCCGGGTTCGCCGGATTCCTCGCCGCCGCGATCACGCCGTTGATCGATCAGGGCAGAGCGCTCATCGACCACGCACCGGACCAGCTGCGGCACCTCGAACAGACCTACCCGATCGTGCGCACCACCTCGGAACGCTTGCATCTGGACGACAAACTGCGCGAAGGCATCGCCACCGACACCTCATGGACCGGCGGCCTGCTCGGCGCGGGAAAAATGGTGTTCGGCGCCATCACCAGCACGGTGATCGTCGCGGTACTCACCGCCTACTTCTCGGCAAACTTCCCGAAACTACGCGCCTACGTTTACCGCTTCTTTCCGCACGCGCGGCGACCCCGCGCCATTCTGATCGGCGACGCCATCTTCACCAAGGTCGGCGGCTATGTCCTCGGCAACCTGCTGATCTCGCTGATCACCGCCGTGCTCACCTTCATCTGGTTGCTCACCTTCGATGTCCCGTTCGCGCTGGTGCTTTCGGTACTCGTCGCGGTGCTGGACCTGATCCCGCTGGTCGGCTCGACGCTGGCCGGCGCGATCATCGCGGTGGTCGCGCTGACGGTATCGCTCCCGGTCAGTCTCGCCACCGTCGGGTTCTTCATTTTCCTGCGGCTGGTGGAGGACTATCTGCTGGCACCCAAGATCATGGGGCGCACGGTTCAGGTCCCCGCCGTGGTGACGGTCGTTGCCGTGTTGCTCGGCGGTGCGCTGCTCGGCATCATCGGCGCCTTGCTCGCCATCCCCGTCGCCGCTGCCGTGCTGCTGCTGATCAGCGAGATCCTGTTCCCCCGCCTCGACCGGGTCACCGACGAAAGCGGCAACGCCGCAACGACTTCGACGGGATGAGCGACGAGCTGAACACGCATTCTCCTGATGCGCGCCCGACATCAGTCGCGCAGACACCGCTCCGGCGGCAACCGCCGGCACCCGGTCCCCTAGCATCGCGACCTGTGATCACCGTTGCCACGTGGAACGTTCTGCACCGCATCCATGCCGAGAATTGGTACGAGGACGTCTCCAGCCGGTGGCCGGACGAGGCCGCGCGCATCGACGCGGTCACGGCGCGGGTGGCGGCGCGAACCGAGTGGGTCATCGCGCTGCAGGAGGTCAGTGGTGATCAATTGATCAGCCTGCGGGCCGCTTTGCCCGGCCGCACGATCCACTCCATGGAGTATGTGCGCGTGCCGACCGCACGCAGGCACGCCAGCGCGCTGCGTGATCCCAGCGAGCACCTGGTGCTCATCGTCGACGGGCCGAGCCGCGACATCACCGCCGAGTCGTTCGCCGACGACCCCGGCAAGGGCGCGCTCGCGGTCAGCGCGGGCGGTGTTGTGGTGATCGCCACGCACGTGACCGGGGACCGGCGGCGCACCAAGCAGTTCGCCCGGCTGGCCGAAATGGCTTCCGTCACACCGGAGTATCCGGCGGTGCTGCTCGGCGACTTCAATATCGATCGGGCGACGGTCGCGTCGGCCCTCGGGGCGGGATTCACCGTCGCCGACCTGGCGCCGAACTCGCTGGCGACCCGACCGCGCACCTCGGGCGCGAAATCGCAGTTCATCGATCACGTGGTCGTGCGCGACGCGACCGTGCGTGAAGTGGTCGTCGAGGACGCGGGCGGGCTGTCCGATCACAACCCGGTCCGCGCGACGATCGCCTTGTGACGTCCGCGCTTTCGTAGTCGCAGGCCGGTCTGTCCGCCACCCCAACATTCGCAGCCAGCACAGGCTGTTGACGCGATTTCGCCGCCGCCGACCTCCGGCCCGGCCGAGAATGTTTCTATGGTCGAGATCAGCCGCGGGGTTACCACCGTGAACGGCATTCATATGCATTTCCGCCGCGCCGGATCGGGCCCGGCGCTGGTTTTGTTGCACGGCTGGCCGCAGACCGGCTACTGCTGGCGAAAGGTGCTGCCCGCATTGGCCGAGCGGCATACCGTGATCGCCCCGGACTTGCGCGGTTACGGCTACACCGACAAACCGACCACCGGTTACGACAAACGCAGCATGGCCTCTGACGTGGCCACGCTGATCGAATCGCTCGGCTTCGCCTCCGCGGCCGTCGTCGGGCACGACCGCGGCGCGCGGGTGGCGCACCGCTGGGCGCTGGATCGCCCGGACCAGATCACCAAGATCGCCGTGCTCGACATCATTCCCACCAGGGAGACCTGGCGCCGGATGGACGCCGCGCTCGGCCGCCGCTACTTCCACTGGCTGTTCCACCTGCAGCCAGATCTGCCCGAACGTCTTGTCGGCCATGACATTCCCGGCTACCTGCGGTACTTCTTCGAGACCTGGACGGTCAACCGGCACGGTCTGCCCGGCGAGGCCATCGACGAATACATCCGCGCTTTCAGCACTCCCGGCGCACTACGGGCCGGCTTCGACGACTACCGCGCCGCCGAGCTCGACGCCGAACACGACGGCACCTCCGCGGGCCACCGGCTCACCATGCCGATGCTCGCCGTCTGGGGCTCGGCCAGCTTCCTGGAACAGATTCCGGTACTGGAGGTTTGGCGTGACTATGCCGAAGACGTGCGCGGTGCCGCCATTCCCGACTGCGGCCACTTCATCGCCGAGGAACGCCCCGAGGCCCTGCTGAAACACCTCAACGAATTCCTCTGAGCTGTACCCCTATTCAACTATCCGCGGCGGTGGAGAGGAAGCCGCCGGAGGCATCGGCGTCCACCACTTCGGCGACATCCGTCAGCGGCCCGTCGCGTTCGTAGTGCCTTGGCGTGTGGAGTGAGTGAGATTCCGGGTCAGCGGGTGTCGCGTAGCCCGAGCGGTTCGACGATCCGCGACCGAACCTTCTCGTACCAGGGCCGATTGGTCACCTGCTCGATGATCAGGCCGAGCAGCACGCAACCGGCATTGGCATAGGCCCAGCCTGCGCCGGGGGCCTACCCGCACGAAGCCCGACGTCACCGAATCCAAATTCAGTGGCACACCTGGGCGGCATCGCGCGAGGAGGACCCCGCCGTGGTGTGCCACTGAATTGCGATTCATCTCGGCGGGGGCCGGGACAAGCGGTAGCCATGGCGCCGGAAGGCTCTGCCCGTGGTTGCCAACGGACTCTCGTGGTTGCGCTTGACCCAAGATCTGGTCACGGAACGGTTATCGGCCGTACTAGAGACCGACCAGTCTGAAACAATCAGGCCGCTCGTCTGAACGAATGATCGTGACCTGATACATCCCCGGGATGAAGGGTGCGACATGGTCGCTCTGAGCCGGTTATGGATTCGATTCACACTCTGCGCCGTCGCGCTGACGTTCGCCGCTGTCGGCGTGCCAGGAGTAGCGACGGCCGCACCGGTCGCGTCGCTCGGCGGCGGGTCCGGGATTCTGCTCGGGCGCGGCGTCTGCACGCTGACCACCATCGGGTACGACAGCGCGGACCGGCTGGTGGGACTCACCGCGGGGCATTGCACGGAAGTAGGGATGTCGGTGCGGGCGGAGCAGGCGCCGGACGCCGGCGTCGTCGGCACCGTCGCCGCGGTCGATCACTACGACGACTACGCGGTGGTCGAGTTCGATCGAGCCAGGGTCGCGCCGGTGCGCCAGGTGGCCGCGACCATGATCGGCGGTATCGGCACGCCACCACAGCAGGGTGACGTGGTGTGCAAGAACGGGCGGACCACCGGATACAACTGCGGCGTCGTGTGGGACACGCATCGGTGGTGGTTCCAGAACCAGTCCTGTTCGCAGCCAGGCGATTCCGGCGGACCGGTCACCATCGGCGATCGGCTGGTCGGCATGAATGTCGGGCACATCGGGGTGCGACTGGTCGGGGTCACCGTGTTCGACATGGTGTGTCATCCCCCGATCGCGCCGCTGCACGATCCGGCGGTGGCCACCCAAATCGGCATGGTGCTCGACGACATCGATCAAGGTGGCGGCGTCGGGTCGGGATTCCGGCCGCTCTGAGCGCATGCGACGATGAGCCGAAAAGCGGGGCGCCGGTAGGGCATTCCGCCCGACGCACCCCACAGGAGCTCGACGTGGAGCCCACCCGAGGACCCTCGTTCGCCCGTTACGTCGCCCTCGGCGACAGCCAGACCGAAGGCATCGGCGATCCCGACGGCAACGGCGGCTACCGCGGCTGGGCCGACCGATTCGCCGGCCTGCTCGCCGCCGCGGACCCGGGCCTGCGCTACGCCAACCTCGCCGTCCGCGGCCGCCGCGCCGCCGAAATCCGCGCCGAGCAACTCGCCCCCGCCCTAGCGCTGAAACCCGATCTCGCCACCGTGGTCGCGGGAATGAACGACGTCATCCGACCGCGCTTCGACCGGGCCGCGCTGCTCACCGACATCGAGGCCATGTTCACCGCGCTCACCGCGATCGACACCACGGTGGTCACGTTCACCTTCCCCGACATCGGCGCCGTCGCCCCATTCGCCCGTCCGCTGTCCGCGCGAGTACGCAGCCTCAACGCCGACCTGCGCGCGCTGGCCGCACGCACCAGCGTCACCCTCGTCGACTTCGAACCGGTCGTCGCGGCCACCCACCCGGCCGCATGGGACGAGGACCGACTGCACCTCAGCCCGATCGGCCACGACATCGTCGCCCGCGCCCTCGCCGCCACCCTCGCCGTCCCCGGAGCCGACAACACCTGGCGCGAACCACTACCGCCCGTCAGCCGCTCCCGCGCCGACACGGTCGCGACAGAATTCCGCTGGACCGTCCGCTACCTCGCGCCATGGATCGGCCGCAGGCTGCGCGGCGCATCCTCCGGCGACTCCCAAGAAGCCAAACGGCCAGAGTTGCTGCCGGTTCTGGCGTAATCGGTATGTGCTGAGCGTCTGCACTTGCTAGCGCCTCCCCTGGCACAGGGCGAGTATTCAACGCTCAGGTGGGGCGGCCGCGCAGGTATGCACGGCAAGCCAGCGGGCAGCTGCTGTCATGTCCCGGAGCCGCAGGCCGCCAGTGCCGCCGCCTCGGCGGCACTGGCGGCCTGCCGAAACCGGTGCGATCGGGGGCTACGACCGGAAGTAGTATGGCGCGGTGCGGACATCGGCGGAGGCAACGGCGCGAGTGCGCGGTGCGTTCGTCGGATCGGTGTCCGGTGCGGTGAGCATCGCCGCGCACGCGCTCGGTGGCGGCGACGTCTCCCCCGGTCAGTCATCGATCATTTTGTTGATCGCCGCGTGCACGGTGGTCGGGGTGGTTGCCGGCGCGCGGCAGGCTCGTTTCGGAGTCGGCGAAGTGATGGTGCTGCTGGCGATCGGGCAGGCGGTCGGCCATGTCGCGCTGACCATGTCTCGCGGCCACCACCACAGCACCGGCATGACCTCGGTCATGGTCGCGGCACACCTCGCGGCTATCCCGGTGGGCGCATTGCTCATCCGTGGCGCTGAAATCGCTTTCGGGCGAGCGGTATCCGCTGCGACCCGCGTCGTACGAGCGCTCGGCACTCGTCCCGCCGCACCCTTCGCACTCCACTACGCCGTCCCCGTCGGCCCGCTCACCGCGCCCCGGCGATTGCTGTTCAGCTCTGGATGCGGGCTACGCGGGCCACCACCGCATCGCTGAGCGCACGTTCCCACCGCTCGCGCGGTACGACCCAGTTGTTCTGTCGCACAGCACATTCCCGTGCTGCTACGAGACACGCCTACATCGAACGCTCGATCGGGTCACAGTCGACCTATCGGCGGGCCGACAACGGACCGGGTCCAACGTCGTGCCAACCAGCAATTGCCACGCGCTCGGACCCGCCCAGGGTGCCGGGCTCGAACCGGCCCGCGGCAGCCTGCCAACCGGTGCGCGCCCCCAAACTCCCCATGCAGCACCAGAATCCGCACCCTAACTCGGAATCCGCACCGGCTTTAGGGCCCCTATTTCGAGGCGGATTCAAGGAGTTAATGCAACACCCCTGATCAGGGAGTGTTATGGCGCCTCGTGTGTCGCGTGTTGTGTTGGGTCGGTTCTGGGGTTTGGT
>NZ_JBITEM010000011.1:0-83361 GCF_044455225.1 Nocardia sp. NPDC051321
CCAAACCCCAGAACCGACCCAACACAACACGCGACACACGAGGCGCCATAACACTCCCTGATCAGGGGTGTTGCATTAACTCCTTGAATCCGCCTGGGTCTAGGGCCCTAATTTGAGTGCGGAGCCCGAGTGGGGGTGCGGATCTTCGGGGACGTGGTGGGTGACCCGGTGTCACGTGACGATGTGACACGGGGGTGTTTCAGGGTTGGTAGCGGCGGTGGTCGGTGGCGAAATCGTCGGCGATGGTGGCGGCGAGTTCGACGTAGGCGCGCTTGGTTTGCTTGTGGAGGCGGTGGAGGTCGATTTCGGCGCCCTCGGACATGTGGGGGTCGAAGGGGATGATGTGGACTGCGCGGCAGCGGGATAGGAAGTATTCCCGTAGCTGTTGGATGCCGACGTTTGGTGATCCGGCGCGGGGGGAGTTGATTACCACTACCGCGTTGCGGACCAGGTGGTCGTGTCCGTGTAGCGACAGCCAGTCCAAAGTCGCTGCGGCGCTGCGGGCTCCGTCGATGGCGGGGGAGGAGATCAGCACCAGCGAGTGGGCGAGATCGAGCACGCCCGACATGGCCGAGTGCATTAGTCCGGTGCCGCAGTCGGTCAGGATGATGTTGTAGAAGCGCTGCAGGATTCGCGCGACCGCACGGTACTCCTCCTCGCTGAACGCCTCCGAAGCCGCCGGATCGCGTTCGCTGGCAAGGACTTCGAGTCGGCTGGTGGCCTGGGAGGTGTGCCTGCGGACATCGGAGTAGCGCTGGATCGACGGGTCGAGCAGCAGGTCACGCACGGTGGACCTGGTCTGCAGCGGCACCCGCTGGGACAGCGTGCCGAAGTCGGGGTTGGCGTCCACCGCGATCACCCGGTCGCCCCGGATGGACGCGAAGATCGAACCGATACCCATTGTGGTGGTGGTCTTTCCGACGCCACCCTTCAGCGACAGCGTCGCGATCCGGTAGTCACCGCGCACCGGTTGCCTGATCCGCGCGACCAGTTCCTGCAGCCGCATCTCCTCCGCGGACAGGCCCGGATTGATCGCGCCACCCGAGACGTGATGCACGGCCTTGCGCCAGCCGGTGCCCGGCGACTTCTTGGCCCGCCGCATCGGCACGTCGTCCAATGAAGGCGGCGGCCCGGACTGATACTGCACACCCGGTTGGTGCTGCCCACCGGGCGGGAACTGTCCTGGCGGCCGCCCCCACTGTCCGGGTGGCGCAGGCGGTGTCTGCGAAACTCCGCCCGGAGCCTGCCCACCCACCTGCGGTCCGGCAAACCCGCCGGGCGCACGCGACGGTGCCTCGACATGCTGCGGCCCGACCTGCTCGCTGCCCGGCGCTTGCCCACCTGCGAATGGTGGTGTGCGGCCAGCGGTTTCGTCGGTGGGCGCCGGTGTAGCTTGGTTGCGCCAAGGTTGGCCGGGTGCCTGTGGGCCTTGCTGCTCGCTACCTGGTGCTTGCGTGCCTGCGAATGGTGGTGTGCGGCCAACGGTTTCGTCGGTTGGTGCGGGTGTCCCTTGGTTGCGCCAAGGTTGGCCAGGTGCCTGTGGGCCTTGCTGCTCGCTCCCCGGTGCTTGTCCACCTGCGAAAGGTGGTGTCCGACCGGCGGTTTCGCCTGTCGCTGCCGGTGTCCCTTGGTTGCGCCAGGGTTCGCCGGGTGCCTGCGGACCAGGCCGTTCGTTACCCGGTGCTTGCCCACCGACGGGCGGAGTCGCAGCGGCGGGTTCGTCTGCCCACACCGGCGCCGCCGCATTGCGCCACGGCTCGGCGGGGGCGGGCGGGCCTTGCTGCTCCCTGCCCGGTGCCTGGCCTCCGGTCGTGGGTGATGCGTAGCCAGCCGGGCCGCCCGGTGCATACGGACCGGCCGGTGGCTGTGCGAAGTCGTTCGGCTGCGGTGCTTGCCGACCGAACTCGTCGATAGCGCCCTGCTGCGCCGCGATTTCCGAAGGCAGGCGATGCCGTCCACTGCTTGTAGTCCGAGTCGTTCCGGCGTCGGACGAAGGCACCCAGTCGGGTGCCTGTCGCCCGGAGTCGCGTTGCGGCTGACCGGATCCCGGTCGCTCGGCGCCATCCGGTGCCGATTGCCCGGTCAGCCACGCGGGCGGCTGCGGCCCTGCCGTCCCGTTCGGGCCTTGCTCGGCGGCCGGACGGTCTGGGCGCGCAGGCTGTGGCACGTCGAGCGGGCCGGTGTCGCCGGGCGCCGCCGGTCCGTGCTCCTGGCCGGTCGCGCTCGACGGTATCGAACTCGCAGCCGGTGCTCGGCTCGGACGTTCCTGATCCGGTGGAGTGCCGGGAGGCGGTGTCGCACCTGCACCGTGCACAGTTCCTGAATCCGGCACGCGCCCCTGCGGTCCCATGACCGGCTCCGGAGTTGTTGCGGCACTTGGCCGCTCGTTCGGCACCACACCGTCGCCGGGTGTGCGGCTCTGATTCGGCGCCACCGGAGCCGTTGCGGGGCCCGGGCGTTGTGCCGCTGTGGCGTCGCGTGGTGTCTGGGGTTCCCGGCTCGGGACAGGTGGTTCTTGTCCGCGCTGCGGTGGACCATCGGCGCCGCGGGCAGGCGCATCGAGTCGCGCTTGATCAGCGGGCGGCGCTGCCGACCGGTCGACCGGCGGATTGCTCTGCGACGTTGGGGGATCGGGCAACGGCGGATGACGGGGCGGCTCCGCAGGGGCCGTCGCCGGCTGCTCGGGCCTCGGCCCGGCCAACCACGGCGGCGGCCCGGCGGACTCGGGTGGAGCCGGACGCTCGGCGGGTGCTTGCGGCACGTCGGTCGGCGGCGCGTCCGGAATGGCCGTGGACGCCTGCGGCGGTGGATCCGGAAGAGCCGGTGGTGGCGGCAGATCGGGCCGGGCGGGCCGATGCCGCGTGGTCAGGTCCTCCGATGCGGGCGGCTCGGCCGCGGTTCGCCTGCCGAGCGGTTGGAAGGCCGGGGGCGGCGGTCCCGGGTTCCGGGTCGGCAACCCTTGCGGGGGTGCCTCGGTGCGCTGTGGCGGTGCCTCGGTGCGCGCCGCCGGCGGTTCCATCCGCTGCGGGGGCCCGGCCTGCCATGCGTCATCGGGACGCGGCTGGACGTACGCGTCCAAACCCGGCTGACGCCACGGGTCGTCGCGCGGGGAATCGGGCTGCGGCGCCTCCGGCCCGCGCGGTGCTGGTTCCGGCGCACGCGGTGCTGGTTCCGGCGCGCGACCACGCTGCGCAGGCTGCTGCTCTTCGGCAGGCTGCTCGTTGTTCTTGTCGCGACCCCAGCGTCTACCGCGCTTCTCTGGACGCCCGCGTCTGCGGCTAGGCCCCTCTTCGATTACATCGTCGGAGGGAAGGTTCTGTACCGGCGCTTCATAGCCGACCTGCGTGACATCGCTCTCGGACAGCCACGGCGGCAGCATGGGGAGGCCGTCATTATTACGACTCACAACTCCGCCTCGCTAGCGCTCGGCTCCATTGTGCCCGGGTGCGCGTCTGGGGTTTGCTCGCTCACAACTCCACCTCGCTTGCGCTCGGCTCCGTTGTGCCCGAGGGCGCTGCATCTTGGGTTCGCTCGCTGCGCTCGCTCACGGGATCCCCCTCGACCTTGCTCGACCCTGTTACCTGGACAGCGGTCAGTTTACGCGACGTCCGTACATCGCAGCGGGGCAGGAGGCCTAGGGCTCGAGGGCCCGGATTCCATGCTCTGATCGGGGCGGAAAGACTACCGGCGGCCGATGCTGACAGGGGGCATTTTTGCCGGAACCATCCGGTGCCGGTAAGCTGGAGCGGCGGTGCACCTATGCGCCGACTGTTTGTGTGCCTGCCGGTCGCTTCGACCGACAGATCCATGTAAGCAGAAACAAGCCAAACAAACCAGGTTGAGCGTAACCGGGATCGCGGAGGACATGGCGAAGAAAGACGGGGCCATCGAGGTCGAGGGTCGAGTTGTCGAGCCGCTGCCCAATGCGATGTTCCGGATCGAGCTCGAGAACGGTCACAAGGTTCTCGCGCACATCAGCGGGAAGATGCGGCAGCACTACATTCGTATCCTCCCCGAGGACCGTGTGGTCGTCGAGCTGTCGCCCTACGACCTGTCGCGCGGCCGGATCGTCTACCGGTATAAGTAATCGACGGGGAGGTCTGCTCGCGGAGAGCGCTCGCCGGTGTCGATTACTTATGGTGCTTTGTGGGGGTGCAACCCCCACGCCCCGCCCGGAGGGCTTCGCCCCCGGACCCCCGGCTAGGTGCCGTGCCCGACAGGGTAGGGAGCTCGCCGTCCAGGAGTACGACCTGGACCTGGCCCGACAAGGCGAAAGCTACGCCCGGTAGGGTGGATTGTCGCTCGAAAGAGCGGCACAACAGACTTCCCCGACCAGTGGGTCGGGGAAAAACTGTGTTCACACCTGTGTGAACCACAACATGATTGGACGGACGTGAAGGTTCAGCCGAGCGTCAAGAAGATCTGCGAGAAGTGCAAGGTGATCCGCCGTCACGGTCGGGTCATGGTGATCTGCGACAACCTGCGCCACAAGCAGCGCCAGGGCTGATCAAGCGGGAGGTAACTCCCACCGATCACCAGCCGGGCACCGATCACTGATCGGCTTGGCCAATTACAGAAGAACTCCCAGCTCCAGCCGCACGCTGCGGTATTCCGGGTTCACTCGGAAGGCGTGTGCGCCAACCACCGGTACGGAGGCCGGTGCCCCAATAAGACGAGGGGACGGACAGGGAGCAGACCTCCGCAACAGCTAAGGAACCTGCCACATGGCACGTCTCATGGGCGTTGACCTCCCGCGCGAAAAGCGCATGGAGATCGCGCTGACTTACATCTACGGCGTCGGCCGTACCCGCTCCAAGGAGATCCTCGCGGCCACCGGCATCAGCCTGGACCTGCGCAGCAAGGACCTCAGCGACGATCAGGTGACGCAGCTGCGTGACTACATCGAGAGCTCGCCCGAGCTCAAGGTCGAAGGTGACCTGCGCCGCGAGGTGCAGGCCGATATCCGTCGCAAGATCGAGATCGGCTGCTACCAGGGCCTGCGCCACCGTCGTGGCCTGCCCGTGCGTGGCCAGCGCACCAAGACCAACGCGCGCACCCGCAAGGGCCCGAAGCGCACCGTCGCCGGCAAGAAGAAGTAGGGGATAACCGATGCCTCCGAAGTCCAGGGCCTCCGGCCCCAAGAAGACCCAGAAGTCGCGTCGCCGGGAAAAGAAGAACGTCCCGCACGGCCACGCGCACATCAAGAGCACGTTCAACAACACCATCGTGTCGATCACCGACCCGGCCGGAAACGTCATCTCGTGGGCGTCCTCGGGCCACGTCGGCTTCAAGGGTTCGCGCAAGTCGACCCCGTTCGCCGCGCAGCTCGCCGCCGAGAACGCTGCCCGCAAGGCGCAGGAGAACGGCGTCAAGAAGGTCGACGTCTTCGTGAAGGGCCCGGGTTCGGGCCGCGAGACCGCGATCCGTTCGCTGCAGGCCGCAGGCCTGGAGGTTGGCACGATCTCCGATGTCACCCCCCAGCCGCACAACGGCTGCCGTCCGCCCAAGCGTCGTCGCGTCTAGCGGGAAAGGAAACAGATAACAAATGGCACGTTATACAGGCCCCATCACCCGCAAGTCGCGTCGTCTGCGCGTCGACCTCGTCGGCGGCGACCAGGCGTTCGAGCGTCGCCCCTACCCGCCCGGCCAGCACGGCCGCGCGCGGATCAAGGAGAGCGAGTACCTGCTCCAGCTGCAGGAGAAGCAGAAGGCTCGCTTCTCGTACGGCGTCATGGAGAAGCAGTTCCGCCGGTACTACGAAGAGGCCAACCGCCTCAAGGGCAAGACCGGTGACAACCTGCTGCGTCTGCTCGAGTGCCGCCTGGACAACGTCGTGTACCGCGCCGGTCTGGCCCGTACCCGTCGTCAGGCTCGCCAGCTGGTCTCGCACGGTCACTTCACCGTGAACAACCGGAGCGTCAACGTTCCGAGCTTCCAGGTGACTCAGTACGACATCATCGATGTCAAGGAGAAGTCGCTCAGCACGCTGCCGTTCCAGGTCGCGCGCGAGACCGTCGGCGACCGTCCGGTTCCCGGCTGGCTCCAGGTCATCCCGGGCCGCCTGCGGATCCTGGTGCACCAGCAGCCCGAGCGCGCCCAGATCGATGTGCCGCTCTCGGAACAGCTGATCGTCGAGTACTACTCGAAGTAACACGCTGCTACACGGTGTGGATCCATCGAATCGGTGGATTCACACAACCCCTTAAACGAGGCGTCAAATAGCGGGCGCCCAAACAGGAGGATGATCCTAAATGCTGATTTCACAGCGTCCGACACTGACCGAAGAGGTCGTTGCCGAGAACCGCTCGAAGTTCACCATCGAACCGCTCGAGCCCGGTTTCGGTTACACCCTGGGCAACTCGCTCCGGCGTACCCTGCTGTCCTCGATCCCGGGGGCCGCGGTCACGAGCATTCGTATCGACGGCGTGCTGCACGAGTTCACCACCGTTCCCGGCGTGAAGGAAGATGTCACCGACATCATCCTGAACCTCAAGGGTCTGGTCGTGTCCTCGGAAGAGGACGAGCCGGTCACGATGTACGTGCGCAAGCAGGGCCCCGGCACCGTCACCGCTGGTGACATCGTGCCGCCGACCGGTGTCGTCGTCCACAACCCGGACATGCACATCGCCACCCTGAACGACAAGGGCAAGCTGGAGATCGAGCTCGTTGTCGAGCGCGGTCGCGGCTACGTCCCCGCCGTGCAGAACAAGGCGTCCGGTGCGGAAATCGGCCGGATCCCGGTGGATTCGATCTACTCGCCGGTGCTCAAGGTGACCTACAAGGTCGAGGCCACCCGTGTCGAACAGCGCACCGACTTCGACCGTCTGATCCTGGACGTGGAGACCAAGAACTCCATCAGCGCACGGGACGCGCTCGCCTCGGCGGGCAAGACCCTGGTCGAGCTCTTCGGCCTGGCCCGTGAGCTCAACGTCGAAGCCGAAGGCATCGAGATCGGCCCTTCGCCGGCCGAGGCGGACCACATCGCCTCGTTCGGTCTGCCGATCGAGGACCTGGACCTCACCGTCCGGTCCTACAACTGCCTCAAGCGCGAGGGTGTGCACACCGTGGGCGAGCTCGTTGCCCGCACCGAGTCGGACCTGCTGGACATCCGCAACTTCGGCCAGAAGTCCATCGACGAGGTCAAGGTCAAGCTGCACGCGCTCGGCCTCTCGCTGAAGGACAGCCCGGCGTCGTTCGATCCTTCGTCTGTGGTGGGTTACGACGCGAGCACCGGAACGTGGAGCGACAGCGGCACGTTCAGTGACACCGACGGTGGCGAGCAGGACTACGCCGAGACCGAACAGCTCTAGGCCGCTGGGGTAGGCACCCCGGCCCGGCCTCACACAAGGAGAACAAACAATGCCCAAGCCCAAGAAGGGTGCTCGCTTCGGCGGGTCGGCGTCGCACCAGAAGGCGATCTTCGCCAATCTGGCGACGGCGCTCTTCGAGCATGGTCGTATTTCGACCACCGAGTCCAAGGCCAAGGCGCTGCGCCCCTACGCCGAGAAGCTTGTCACCAAGGCGAAGGGCGGCACCCTTGCCGACCGTCGCGAGGTGCTCAAGGTGATCCGCAACAAGGACGTCGTGCACGAGCTGTTCGCCACGATCGGCCCCTCGTTCGAGGGTCGCGAGGGCGGCTACACGCGCATCACCAAGACGCTGCCGCGTAAGGGTGACAATGCGCCGATGGCCATCATCGAGCTGGTCCGCGAGAAGACCGTGACCAACGAGGCCGACCGGGCTCGCCGGGTCGCGTCGTCCAAGAAGACCGAAGAGGCTCCGGCCGCTGAGGTTGTCGAGGAGACCGCCTCCGAGGCAGCTGCCGAGACCGAGACCGCTGAGGTCGAGGCGCCGACTGCCGATGAGGCCGCTGAGGACAAGAAGGACGCCTGACGCTCGCGTCGGAGTTCTCGAACGAGCCCGCCGCCCGCTATGCGGGTCGGCGGGTTCGTTCGTTGACCAGGAGATCGAAGTGAGCGCGGAGGACTCGATGCTGTCGTCGGATTCGGCTGGGCCAGAGCAGGACTCGGTGCCTGCCGAGGGTCCGTCGCGCCGTTTTCGGCTCGACATCAGTTACGACGGAACCGATTTCACCGGTTGGGCGCGACAGCCCGGGCTGCGCACCGTGCAGGGTGTGCTGGAGGAATCGCTGAGCAAGGTGTTGCGGGAACCGGTGCAGCTCACCGTCGCAGGCCGCACGGACGCCGGTGTGCACGCCGAAGGGCAAGTCGCGCACTTCGATACGGCAGCCGAGGTCGACACGGACAAGCTGGTGCATCGGATGGCGCGCTTCCTGCCGAAGGATGTGCGGATCAAGGAGATTCGCATCGCCCCGCCCGAATTCGACGCTCGCTTCTCGGCGATTCGCAGGCACTACGTGTACCGGCTGACCACGGCGGCCTACGGCGCCGAACCGCTGCAGGCGCGCGGCATCGTCGCCTGCCGCCACGACGTCGATATCGATGCCATGCGCGCGGCCTCCGGAAAGTTGTTGGGCCTGCACAACTTCGCCGCCTTCTGCCGTCGCCGCGATGGCGCGACCACGGTCCGTGAACTGCAGCGCTTCGACTGGGCCAGGCATGGCGATCTGCTCACCGCCTACGTCAGCGCGGACGCTTTCTGCTGGTCCATGGTCCGCAGCCTGGTCGGTGCCGTGCTTGCGGCAGGCGAGGGCCGCCGCACGCCGGACTGGGTCGGCGGGCTGCTGACCGAAACCGAACGTTCCAGCTCGGTCACCGTCGCCCCCGCGCACGGCCTGAGCCTGGTCGCCGTCGATTACCCCGCCGCCGCGGACCTCGCCGCCAGGAACGCGCAGACCAGAGAAGTGCGCACGGTGCCGTCCGACGAAGGCTGTTGCGGCAGCTGAACCTCGCGCTCCGCGGTGCGGAATAGGAACGGCGGCACGGTGGTTCCGGAAGGCATGACAATCGAGGGTCTCGGACGATTCGGTGTGTGGCGGGCGTACAACCTCTTCACCCCGGAAGACGCGCAGGAGCTGGAGAAATCCGGCTATGGAACGCTGTGGCTCGGGTCGTCACCGCCCGCCGATTTGTCGACCGTCGAGCCGTTGCTCGCGGCGACGGAGACCATCAATGTGGCAACCAGCATCGTGAACATCTGGGCCTCGCCCGCCAAGCAGGCCGCCGAGTCGTTCCACCGGATCGATGCGCGGTTCCCCGGCCGCTTCCTGCTCGGTGTCGGCGCGGGTCATCCCGAACACACCGGTGAATACCGCAAGCCCTACGACGCACTCGTCGAATACCTCGACGAGCTGGACGAATTGGGCGTCCCGGTGGAGCGCCGCGCCGTCGCCGCCCTCGGCCCGCGCGTGCTGAAGCTGGCCGCCGAGCGCTCCGCGGGCCCGCTGCCCTACTTCGTTCCGTCCACGCACACCGCACAGGCTCGTGCCACTCTCGGCCCGGACGCGTGGATCGCCACCGAGCACAAGGTCGTCCTGACCGACGATGCGCAACAAGCACATTCGTTCGCCGACGGCATTGTCGGCTTCTACCTCGGCCTCTCCAACTACGCCTCGAACCTGACCAGGCTCGGCTTCACCGACGAAGAACTGGCCACCCCCGGCGGCCGCGTCTTCGACGCCGTGATCGCCCACGGCACCCCCGAGCAGGTTGTCGCCCAGCTCAACGCCCACCTCGACGCAGGCGGCAACCATGTCGCGGTCCAGGTCTTGAACGAGGACTACATCTCCGCCCTCCGCACCCTGGCTCCGCTGCTGAACAACCACAGCTGAGCGCCCCCGCATTCGCAAGCCCTTCGCACCCCGCACGAGGTCGCCTCGTGCGGGGTGCGTTCTTGCGTCAAAGGTCAGGTGGCGCTGATGATTTGGCGCCCGCAGGGTGATCGATGGCCGGAAGTTTTTCGAGAATGTATGGAACCGAACGGATCTCGGCGCCGTCTAACCCTTCAAGAGTCAAACAGACTCAGAAAAATGGAGGGGAATATCAATGGGGAAATCATCTGGGAAACTGATCGTCGGCCTCATCATCATGGCCGCCGGTCTTGGCGGTTCAGTCGGGGTGGCGTCGGCGGAAGCCATCCCGGCCAACAGTTTTCGGGCAGCTTCCGCGTGTGGCTTCCATGAAGAGTCCGGCGGTGCGCTGTGGTGGAACAACTGCGGCGATCAGGACATCACGATCAACATCACCCGTCCGTGGTTCCCCGATCAGACGTACTGCGTGCCTGCACACAAGGACGAATGGGTTACCTCTAGCCATGAGGGCGACGCATACCCGGTCGGCTACGCCGACGGGCTGGAGTACGTCCACGACGGCTGCTGATCAGTTGTTCCGGAATGCCCGTCGTCCCTGCAGCGCTTGGACGACGGGTACCTCCGTGACCTACCGGGCAACACTCCTAAGGGACTGTAAGGAAGCGGCCTGGACCGTTCCCTTGCGGCTGTGACAGCAGACACACTCGATCTCGGCTGACGCGCTGATGCGTCGAAGAAGGAGATCTTGTGACTACGACAAAGCCCGTGAGCGAGCGGCGGGTCGTCGCGAACGTGCTTCGCGGATCGATCGGCAACCTGGTCGAGTGGTACGACTGGTACGTCTACGCAGCGTTCAGCATTTACTTCGCGAAAACGTTCTTCCCGTCCGGCGACCCGACCGCGCAGTTGCTGTCCACCGCGGCCGTTTTCGCGGTCGGCTTCCTCATGCGCCCGCTCGGCGGCTGGCTGCTCGGTCAATACGCCGACAAGTACGGCCGCCGTTCCGCGCTGACCCTGTCGGTGACGGTGATGGCGGGCGGCTCGCTGCTGATCGCGCTGACCCCCGGATATCAGACGATCGGTATCGCCGCGCCGGTGCTGCTGCTGTTGGCCAGGCTGCTGCAAGGGCTTTCCGTCGGCGGCGAATACGCAACCAGCGCAACGTATCTGTCCGAGGTCGCCTCACCGGGCAAGCGCGGGTTCTATTCGAGCTTCCAGTACGTGACGCTGGTCGCGGGCCAGCTCATCGCGCTGGGTGTGCAGATCATCCTGCAGCAGTTCCTCGACAAGTCCCAGATGTACGACTGGGGCTGGCGCATCCCGTTCGTCATCGGCGCGGCCGCCGCGCTCATCGTGATGTGGCTGCGGCGCAGCATGGACGAGTCCGAGCAGTTCGAGGCGGTGGCGGCCGAGTCCGTTCCGTCGGTCACCGGCCGCGGCGCGATCACGGCGGCGAGTGAGCCGAAGCGTGGCTCGCTGCGAATGCTGATGCAGTACCCGCGCGAATGCTTGCTGGTGGTCGGTCTGACGCTCGGCGGCACGGTGGCGTTCTACACGTTCACGACGTACATGCAGAAGTACATGAAGCTGACCTCGGGCATCTCCGAGGACACCGTCGCCTGGATCAATTTCATCGCGCTGCTGGTGTTCGTGGTGCTGCAACCACTGGCCGGTGCGTTGTCCGACCGGATCGGACGGCGCAAGCTGCTCATCTTCTTCGGTGTCGCGGGCACGGTGCTGACCGTGCCGATCATGACGCTGCTCGGCCACACCAAGAACCCGATCGCGGCGTGGGCGCTGATGATGGGCGCGCTGGTCATCGTCACCGGCTACACCTCGATCAACGCCATCGTGAAGGCCGAGCTGTTCCCCACCAAGATTCGCGCACTCGGCGTCGGCCTGCCCTACGCCCTGACCGTCGCCATCTTCGGCGGTACGGCGGAGACGATCGCACTGTCGCTGAAGAAGGCAGGCCACGAGTCGGTGTACTTCTGGTACGTCGCGGGGTGCATCCTCGTCTCGCTGGTCACTTACCTGTTCATGCGGGAGACCTCGGCTTCGTCGGCCATCGATACCGAGCATGCCACCGCCACGGACGCCGAGCCGGCCCGCCGGTTGGCCCGGCATGCGTGACTGACCGCCCGGCACCCGCGCCGATCGGCCCGCTGTGGGACGATCGGCGCGTGCGGCTTGCGGTGGTCGAAGATGACGACGGCGTCGGGGACGCGCTGGTCGAGGCGCTGAACGCCCGGGGGCACCGGGCGGAGCGCAAACGGCGCGGCGCGGATCTGCTGACGGCGCACCGCGGTTATGACGCGGTCATTCTCGACCTCGGCCTGCCCGATGCGGACGGACTGCAGATCCTGCGGCAGCTGCGCGAAGTGAGTCAGGTGCCGGTGATCATCCTGACCGCGCGCAGTGACGAACGCTCGATCGTGCGCGGGCTGCGCGGCGGCGCGGACGACTACCTCGTGAAGCCGCCGCGCATCGCGGAATTGATGGCCAGGCTGGAGACCGTCACCCGGCGCGCGGCCACGGCGGCGCAACCGACGCAGGAGGTGGTGGTCACCGGGGATGTGCGGGTGGATCTGCAGGCGCGCGCGGTCGAGGTGGGCGGCGAGCCGATCGCGTTGACGCAGAAGGAATTCGAATTGGTGCAGGCGCTGGTGGAGCGCCCGGGTGCCGCGGTGAGCCGCCAGCAGCTGATGGATCGGATCTGGGGCGACGCGTTCGTCGCGGTCTCGCGATCGCTGGACGTGCACATGACGGGGTTGCGCGCCAAGCTGAATCGGCCGGGCCTGATCACGACCATTCGCGGCTACGGGTATCGGTGGGGGCAGTGACCGGGGGCAGGCCATGCGGCGTCGCCTACTCATCGCACTGACCGTGTTCGCCGCGATCGCGGTGCTGGCGTTCGCTGTCCCGCTGTCGCTGACGGTGGCGACGAGCCGGACCCAGCAGTTGGTGCTCGCCCGCTCCGGTGACGCCGACCGGTTCGCGACTCTCGCCGCCGCCGCGTCGACCGGGGGAGACAGTCGCGCGCTGTCCGACGAGGTGGGTCGCTATCACGAGCTGTATGGCGAAAACGTGCTGGTAGTCGATGCCAAGGGCGCGACAACCGCCAACGGTGGAGCGAACTTGGCCGATCCCGGTATCGGCGCCGCCGTGGTGGCGGCCCGGCGCAATCAACGACCGCACGCGGAGAACCAGCTGACGCCGTGGGGCGCGCCGACCATGCTCATCGCGCGTCCGGTCGGCACCGGGGTGCAGGTGAACGGCGCCGTGGTGATCGAGGCGTCGACCGCGCGTGCGCGCGCCGATATCGCGCGGACCTGGGCGTTGATCGTGCTCGGCGGCGCGGTCGCGATGGCCCTGTTCACCTTGCTGGCACTGACTTTGAGCCGCTGGGTGTTGCGGCCGCTCGCCGCGCTCTCGCACGCGGTTGCCGATCTGACCGCGACGCTGCCCAAGCCGCGCGTCGAGACGCTTGCCGCACAGCATCCCGTGTCGATCGCCAGGCATCACGGCGGTCCGCCCGAAATGCGTGCCGTCGCGGAATCTTTCGACGCCATGGCGCTCGCGGTCGCCGACTCGGCGGACGCGCAACGCCAGCTCGTCGCCGACACCGCGCACGCTATGCGGAACCCGCTGGCCGCCTTGATGATTCGACTCGACTCACTCGAGAACGCGGTACCGGGCAACGCGGCGAACACATTCCGTAGCGCCGGTGCGGAGGTCGAGCGGCTGACCGCGCTGCTCGACGGCCTCCTCGCGCTTGCCTCCGCCGAAACTCCCGCCGCTTTCGATATCGCCGGAGAGGAAGTCGACGATCACTGCGACGCGGTGCAGGTGGTCGCCGATCGCTTCGACGCGTGGCTCTCGGCGTATGCGGCCGCGGGCCAGGAACTGCACGTCAGCCCATCGATCGAACACGCCGACGTCGCGGTGTCCGCCGACGTGCTCGCGCAAATTCTCGATGTGCCGCTGAGCAATTCGTGCCGCTACGCGGGCACTGGAGCCAGGACCAACCTCACTGTCGCCGTCGAGCCCGGCTGGGTCACCCTCACGGTCCACGACGATGGCGCCGGTGTTCCCGCCGACGAGATCGACCGGCTCAGCACCCGCTTCTTTCGCGGCTCGACGGCCGTAAGCGGCGGTTCCGGCCTCGGCCTCCCCATTGCCGCCGCCCTCGCTCAGGCCTGCGGCGGCACCCTCACCGTGGCATCGGTGCACCCGCACGGCCTTGCCGTGCACCTCAGGCTGCCCGCGGCGGAGTCCGCATGATCGAGCGCTGGAATTGGTTGATGCGGCACGTTCGCCGTGACGGCGAACGTCTTGCACAGTTTCGCTATGCAGATCAGGCGGCCTGTGACGGAGCGATCGTGAGCTGGAAGTGGTTGGCGTGCCGCGTTCGCCGAGCGCGCATCGCGGAGTGGAACTGGTTGGTGCGGACAGGGTTTGGCCCTGGGCGCGAATGCGGGGTGGCGTGGCGATGATGGGACGGCGGGGGTTTCTCGCACTGACCGGCGTGGCCGCGGCTACTGTCGCCGGATGCGGGCCGAGCGGCGACGGGCCGCTGGTGCGGCTGGCTTCGGGTGAGGTCGGCGGGTTCTATTACGCGTTCACGGGATTGCTGGCCGCTGCGGCGGCCCGGGCGGGGGACGTACGGATCGAGCGGGTTACCACGTCGGGATCGCAGGAGAACCTGACGATGCTGGCCCGCGGGCAGGTGGATGCCGCACTGGCACTGTCGGATTCGGTCGGAGACAGCACGGATCGGATGCTGGCGCTCGGCCGGGTGTACGAGAACTATCTGCAGCTCGTGGTGCGGTCGGACAGCTCGATCGGGAGCGTCGCGGCGCTGCGCGGCACCCGGGTGAGC
The DNA here is from genome assembly GCF_044455225.1 of Nocardia sp. NPDC051321. NCBI lineage: Bacteria > Bacillati > Actinomycetota > Actinomycetes > Mycobacteriales > Nocardiaceae > Nocardia > Nocardia sp. NPDC051321. The sequence continues at coordinate 14,613 of NZ_JBITEM010000011.1, forward strand.
CTGGGCGCCGACGGGTCCGGAGCGGCGTTGACCGGCGCCCGGATCCTTCGGGTGGCCGGGCTGAATCCCGAGTCAGACGTGCAGGTTTCGCACCGGCCGTTGCGAGCGGCGATGGCGGAGTTGATCGCGGGGGAGGCGGACGCGCTGCTCTGGGCGGGTGGCGTGCCGACGAGCGTGCTGGAGATCCCCGAACGCATGCGGCTGGTGGACATGGGCGACCTGGCCGGGCCGATGCGCGAGCGATTCGGTCCGGTGTACGACCGGGTGGAGATACCCGCCGACGCGTATCCGGGCGGTGTCGCCGTGCACACCATCGGCGTGGCGAATTACCTGCTCGCCGCCGCGTCCATGCCCGACGATGTCGCCGCATCGATCGTGGAACTACTGGTGTACCAAGCCGATTCGCTGGTGCCCACCGAGGCGGCGGGCACGCAGTTCCTGGACGGCCGTTCCCTCATCGGCACCGCGCCCGTCCCGCTGCACCCCGGTGCCGCCGATGTTTATCGCCGCTGGCACGGCTGATAGCGACTAGCCGCACACCCTCTGACTTCCCGCACACCGACCCGCCGCACTAACACGCGCCTATGTCAAAGGGCGTGCGGCGATGTCAGGAGCGGACCAGGCGGGCAATGGCGTCGGTGGCCTCTTTGATCTTCGCCTCGGCCTCGGGCCCACCCGCTACCGCGGCGTCCACCACGCAGTGACTGATGTGGTCCTCGAGCAGCCCCATCGCCACCGCCTGCAGCGCTTTGGTCATCGCGGAGACCTGAGTGAGGATGTCGATGCAGTACTTCTCCTCCTCCACCATCCGCTGCAGCCCGCGCGCCTGCCCCTCGATCCGGCGCAGCCGCTTGAGGTAGTCGTCCTTTGCGGTGATGTAGCCGTGCGCGGCGTGATCGTGCGCGGTGGGGTCCTGTGGGGTGGTTGTCACCGTGTCTCCTCGCTGGCTGCCGGTCTGCGGCCGGACCGGAATTCATACCCCCCTAGGGTACAGTTCTGTCGCCGACTTGTCAGGTCAGCGCCTGGTCCGCCGGGTCACGCTTGCGATCTGCGGCCCGCTGTGCGCCCGGAGCTCGGTCCCCCTCGCGCGACAGGCGTGCCGAGACGAGAGAATTGGTGCATGAGTTCGCATGCCAAGCCCGCGCTCGCCGTCATCGGCGGCAGCGGCTTCTACGATTTCTTCGACAACGAGGCGACCAATGTCGAGGTAGAAACCCCCTACGGGGCGCCGAGCGCGCCGATCGCGGTCGGCGAGGTGCAGGGGCGCCCGGTCGCCTTCCTGCCGAGGCATGGCAAGAGTCACGAATTCGCCCCGCACACCCTGCCCTACCAGGCCAACATGTGGGCGCTGCGTTCGCTCGGCGTGCGCCGGATCTTCGCGCCGTGCGCGGTGGGCAGCCTGCGCGCGGACTGGGGCCCCGGCACGGTGGCGGTGCCGGACCAGCTGGTCGACCGCACCTCCGGCCGCCCGCAGACCTTTTTCGACGGTGGTGGCGTGCACGTCTCCTTTGCCGACCCGTACTGCGACGAGCTGCGCACCGCGACGATCAAATCCGCCGACGACACGCTGCCGATGAAGGGCGCGGGCACCATGGTGGTGGTGCAGGGCCCCCGGTTCTCCACCAGGGCCGAGAGCCGCTGGTTCGCCGGACAGGGCTGGGACCTGGTGAACATGACCGGACATCCCGAGGCTGTGCTCGCCAGGGAACTCGAGATGTGCTATGCCGCAGTCGCTTTGGTGACCGACCTCGATGCGGGGCTGGAGGAGGGCGGCGGCGTGCACGCGATCGACGTCTTCGCCGAGTTCAAGCGCAACCTCGGCCCGTTCAAGGCCCTGATCCGCCGCTCGCTGGCCGCGGTCACCGAGACCGACACCTGCGATCGGTGCCGCGTTCATACCGGAGTGTCGCTGCCGTTCGAGCTACCGTGACCCATGCGGGGTGCCGAACAAAGGTGCGGTGAATGAGAGTGCTGGTTACCGGCGCGGCCGGTTTTCTCGGAACACACGTGTGCAAGGCCGTGTCTTCGGCAGGGCATGAGGTAGTCGGCATCGATCTGATGCTCGACGCCGTGCACGGGCCGGACGCAAAGCCGCCTGCGGGCGTTTCGCGGGTGGACGTGCGCGATGCCGACGCGCTGGTGCCGCTGCTTGCGGGCATCGACGTCGTCTGTCATCTAGCAGCGGTCACCGCGGGCGCGGGCCCGGCCGACTTCGCGACACACAACGACTTGGGCACCGCGGCGCTGCTCGGTGCGATGGAGCAAGCGAAGGTGCGTCGGCTGGTGCTCGCGTCCTCGATCACCGTGTACGGCGAGGGCCGCTACCGCAGCGTGCGCGGCGGGCCGTTCTTCCCGGGGTTGCGCAGGCGCGCGGATATGGATCGCGGCCTGTTCGATCACCGGGCTCCGCGTACCGGAGACGTGCTCACCTGGGAGCCGGTCACCGAGGACGCGCCGCTGCGCCCGCGCGGTAGCTACGGCGCGAGCAAGGTGGCGCAGGAAAACTACGCCTTCGCTTGGGGATTGAACGTCGGCGGCGCGGTGACCGCGCTGCGCCTGCATCAGGTCTACGGCGACGGCGCGCGTGCCGGAATGGTCGGCCAGGTGCAAGCCGCGCTGAACGAAGGTCGCGCGCCGCATGTATTCGAAGACGGCGGGCAGGTACGGGATTTCGTGCACGTGCGCGATGTCGCCGCGGCCATGCTCGCGGCGGTCGAGCGGGCGTTGCCCGGCTTCGTGCCGCTGAATATCGCGTCCGGGCGGCCGATCACGCTGTGGGAGGTCGCCTCGATCATGGCCAAGGCGTGCGGCGGGCCCGCACCCGTGGTCACCGGGCAATATCGGATCGGCGACGTGCGGCATTTCGTTGCCGACCCCGAACGGGCCAGGCGGGCATTGGGTTTCACCGCGACTGTGGCGCCGGGTCAGGGTTTTGCCGAGTTCACTGCGGCTCCGGTGCAGGCGGCTCCGGCGACAGGCGTGACTGCCGCGGTGGAGGCCACCGCGGGTGGCTGACGGCTCACGGGGCTGGTGGGCGCTCGATGATATCCAGTTGAACCAACGCGAACTCGGGCGTGCCGGTGGTCCCACCGGGCAGCGGTGACACCGCAAGGTCGGCCACCAGCCAATCGCCGGTGTCGGTGGCCAGGCGCATTCCGGTCAGCGTCACGCGTTCCGCGCCGGATCGGATGTCGTTGCGGGCGACAATGATTCGCTCTCGATCGGCCGGGTGCGGCACGGTGCGTTCGTCGGTGCCACGACCCCAGCGCAGTCCGGGAACGGGGTCGGTGACCCATCGGATCAGCCGCACCTGGGCCAGGTCGACGATGGCGAGGTAGAGGTTCGGTTGTGCGCCACGCAGCAGGTCCAGGGTCGCGGCCTCGAATGATTTCCGTTGCGGTGCAACACTGTCGGTGACGTCGACGGCCAGGCCGACCCAGTGGTATCGGTTTTCGTCGGGGTTACGAGCGGCGAGCAGCAGCGTGCGCGGTCCGGTCGGCGCCCGCACGGTCGCGGTATCGAGCCACCGGTCGCCGGGTGCGGATCTGGCCAGCGTGGTGACGAGATCGAGTGCGCCGTCGAATCTTTCGATCAGTTCGAAGGATTCGGCGCCGATCCACACGATGCGGTCGTGCTCGAAATGTGCTCCGAGATCGTGCGGGAGGGCCTCGATCCGGCGGGCGCGCGCGTCGACACCGAACGCGGCGACGCCCACCGGCGGCGGCGGATCGCCGGCGCCAACCCAGAGGCGGACCGCGTGCACCCGGTGGTCCGGCCCGTGCAGCGGCACCGCCAGGATGCGCTGGCCCGACCAGTTGTGCCGGGACTGCGGCAGTTGCTGATCGACGATCGAACCGGTGGTGTAGGCGGTGGCGACGAGGGGCTGTAGTCGCGTGGATACCGCGCGCTGGAACGACTTCCACTCCCGCGGTGCCGTGTCGACCGCCAGCAGCGACCAGGTATCGACGTGTCCGAGCGTTTCGATGAGCAGCCAGCGCCCGAGTATCACGAATCCCCCTCCCGAGTCGAACACTATGCCACGGTCAGGCTGATAGCCAGTGCATATCGTGCCTGATTCGATGGTGCGGGCGGTACTGTGGGTCCCGGCCGCGGGGTCAGCGGGCGAAGTCGGCGGCGTGCGCGTGCGCCCACTGCTCGAAGGTGCGCGGTGCACGGCCGGTGACGTCGCGCACCGTGGGGTACAACGTCTCCTCGTCCAGCGTGCCGTCGGCGAAGAAGCTCAGGAAGGCGTCGACGTAGTGCTGCGGCATGGTTGCTTCCAGCTCTGCTTTGGTCTCCGCGGTGGTGAGCCCGTGCGCGACAAGCTGTCGGCCCAAAAGTGCCGCGAGAACCGCGATTTGGTCGGCGGGCAGCAGCGCCTGCGGGCCGGTCAACTCGAGTATCCGGCCGTCGAGGTCGTCGCCGGTGAGGGCCAGGGCGGCCACGGCGGCGATGTCGGCGGGGTCGATCGCGCCGACCCGGACATCGGGGAACTGCACCCGCACCACGTCGCCGGCTGCGAGCTGCGGTAGCCAGCGCAGGGCGTTCGACATGAACGACCGCGGCCGCAGGAAGGTCCATGCCAGTTCGGATTCGCGCTCTGCCTGCTCGGACAGTGTCATGTAGCGCGAGACCGCGTTGTCCATGTCATGGAGGGCCGCCGATGCGCTGGACAGCAGCACGATCCGTTGCACACCAGCCTTTTTCGCGCGGTCGAGCAGATCGCCCTGATTGTCGTAGCCGGGCAGCAGGAACAGCGCGCTGACTCCGTCGAGTGCATCGGCCATGGTTTCCGGCCGGTTCAGATCGCCGGTCACCGCCGCGACGCCTGCGGGCAGCGTGGCCGTCGCCGGATCGCGCACCAGCGCACGCACCTGCGTCCCGGACTGGCTCAGCGCCGTCACCAGTTCGCCGCCGATGTTTCCGGTCGCACCGGTTACCAGGATCATTTCGTTTTCCTTTCGGACCCGCCACGCATTGCCGCATTCACTCGGCCACGCGCAGTCTATTGACGGACTCCGTCCGGCCGCGCCCGTTACGCTCACGCGGTGGACACTCCGTTGCGGCTCGAGGTCATCGTGGCCAGCGTGCGTCCGGAGCGTTTTGCTCCGGTGGTCGCCGACTGGTTCCTGCGCACAGTACGCGCGCACCCCGAGTTCGACACGGGCGTCATAGATCTGGCGGATACTCACTTGCCGACCGATCTCACCGAGGCCCCCGAGGCCGTGGCTTTCCGGTCTCGCCTCGCCGCCGCGGACGCCTTCGTCGCGATCACCTCCGAATACAACCACGGCTACCCGGCGTCTCTGAAGACCGCCTTCGACACCGCTAAACACGAATGGCGCGCCAAGCCCATCGGTTTCGTCTCCTACGGCGGACTCTCCGGCGGCCTGCGCGCCGTGGAACAGTTACGTCAGGTCGTCGCCGAAATCCATATGGTCTCGATCCGCGAAACCGTCAGCTTCCACCAGGCCAAGCGCCAATTCGACGCCGAAGGCGAAACCCGAGACGGCGCCGCCATCGACGCCACCACCCGCATGCTCCGCCAACTGTCCTGGTGGGCAAGAACCTTGCGCACCGCCCGAACCACCGACCCCTACCCCGGCTGACCGTCACGCACCAATCGCTCTGGCGATGAACTTGCTTTGCAAAGAGCGACGCGCCACGCACGAATCGTGCATGGCGCGTCGATCAGGGTGCCTATTGATGCTGCGGTACGCGGCGGCCGCGGGGGTGGCCGATGTAGGTGGCTTCGCGGGGGATGGAGACGAGGGTGAGGTCTACCTGTGCGGCGCCGGTGCGCAGGATGACGTGGTTGCCGATCGCTTGGGGCTGGTGCAGGGAGAGGTCGGGGCGGGTGGAGGGCCAGCCCATCGGGTCGCCGGTGACGTAGATCGTGGTGACACCGGCGTGCGGGGCGGGCGCGAGGACGCCGTCCACCACGGTTGCGGTGAAACCCGCGTCGGACTGGTGGGTTTCGACCGCGAGGGTGAGCCGCTCGGGGTTGCCGATGGTGGTGACCAGGTTTTCCCAGGCGTGCGCGCGGTCGGTGCGGATCAGGATGCGTTCGCCGACCGCGAGCGCGCGGAACACCAATTGCTGTGCGAGATACAGCTCTCCGGCCACGTAGACGGTCGAGATGCCCGCGCCGACGATACGAACCGCGACGCCGTTGCCCTCATCGTCCGAGCCGATCAACTGACCGCAGCCCGAGGACGGCAGGTGCAGCGAGTCGATCAGGTCGATCGGGTATTCGCTCATCGGGACGGTCGCGTCCACGCCGGGCACGGCGAGCGGCAGATGGGCGAGCAGCCCGTCGCGGTGCCGCCCGTGCATCGACACCATGCCGGACAGCTTGCTGCGCTCCGGCAGTTCCCGCGCGGTCAGTCGCCACCCGGCGCCGATGCTCACCGTCTCCGCCGAGCTACCCGGCCGCAGCCGCACCGCCACCGTGGTGCCGCGCGACGGCGCCACCCACAGCTGCGCGAGCAGATCCGAGCCGAGCCGCTTCGGGTCGACCGCCATGCCGATGTTCACGCTGTTGCCGATTTCGGCGTAGCGCCAACGATGTTCGAGGGTGCGCGGGTCGAAGCCGCTGGTGATCTGTAGGACCGCCTTGCGGATTTCCGGCGCGGTCAGGATGCGGGCATTGCAGTCGGCGTCTTCCAGCGCGCGCATGATGCGCTGGGTCGCGATGGTGACCGCGCGGGAAGCGCCCTCCGCGCCGCCGCCGCGTCGCGCCGCCGCCTCCGGACAGGCCACCGCGTCGAAACCGATCGCCAACCAGACGGTGCGATGCGCGGTGGCGGGCAGCGGCCCGAGCAGCGATTCGTAGATCTTGCCTGCCGGCGTACCCGACCTGCTGCGGTGGCCGTGGCTGACGATGTCGATGCCGCTCAGCAGGATGTCGTGCTGGCTCAGGCATTTCGCCAATTCCGGCAGCGGAAGCAGGTGTGAGGCGTGCACGGTGTTGCGGGCGATCCTGGTCAGCCCGCCGGGAGGCGCGAGCACCTCGACGACCGTGACCACTCGGCTGCCCTCCCAGTACAGCCCGAGTGAGCGCCCGTCCGTGCCGCGGTAGTCGACGGTCTGGCCGATCTCGTACTCACGCTTGGTGAGGTAGCGCCACCAGGTCGCGATCCAGTCCAACACCGTGCGCTTGGCGATCGGGATCAGCGGAATCAGCGCGACGACGATGCCCACCCCGAGCGCGATCAACGGCCGCAGCCCGGCGAGCAATGCCCCCACGCCTGCGATAAAGCCGATGACCTGTGCAATCAACAGATTCTGCAGCGAGATTCGGCCAAGGAGCGGCCGTGGTCCCGCCCCGGCAGGTTCCGCCATCGTCGTCCCCCAAGTACCCGGTGTCGGCCGTTTTGTAGTGGCCGAGCTGAACAAGAGTCCTCGGGAACTGTACTGTGTTGCGCGAACGTGAGCACTGTTCGGGGGAGGAATAATGCCTTCAAAACCCACCACTCGGTGGCAGGTCAGCGGCTACCGCTTTCTGGTTCGCAGGATGGAGCACGCCCTGGTCCGCCGGGACGTGCGGATGCTGCACGACCCGATGCGTTCGCAGTCGCGGGCCTACGCGGCCGGGCTGGTTTTGGCGATCGTCGTGTTGGCAGGCTGCGGTGTACTCGCGCTGTTGCGCCCGCAGGACAAAATCGGCGACAAAAAGATCCTGATCGCGAAGGAATCCGGCGGCGTCTATGTGCAGATCGACAACGTCGTTTACCCCACCCTCAACCTTGCCTCGGCCCGATTGGCCGCTGACGATTCGTCGAAGCCGACGATCGTCAAGGATTCCGAGCTCGGCAAGAAGCCGCGCGGCCAGCTGATCGGCATCCCGGGTGCGCCCAGTTCGCTGATCTTCGACAAGGCGGGCAAGGGGCGAAGCTGGACCGTCTGCGATTCGTTGAAGACGGATGGCAGCGACGACCGCACCACCTCGGTATTGATCGGCGACCTCGATCTCAGCGACAAAGCGTCGGCCATGGGCCGCGACCAAGGCCTGCTGGTGAAGGGCAAAGACGCCACCTACCTGGTGTGGAACAACACGCGGGCGCGCGTCGACATGACCGACCCGTCCGTCACCGTTCCGTTGAAGATCCGCGGCGCGACCCCGCGGCCGATCAGCGAAGGGCTACTGAACTCCATCCCCGAGGTGAATCAGATCATGCCGCCGAAGATCGATGATCCAGGCGGGACGCCCAGCTACCCGATCAACAACCTGAAGATCGGCACGGTGGTTCAGGTCGCAGGCAAGGCCGATCAGAACGCCGTGATCCTGCGCGACGGCCTGCAGCCGATCAGCCCGCTGACCGCCGCGATCATCCGCAGTTCGCAGCCGAGCGCGGACCACGGTACGGCCATCGGCGATTTCGAGGCGGCTCGTGCGCAGCCGTCCAGGGCGTTGAAAGTGGACACCTACCCGGACGTCGCGCCCACGATCATCCAAACCAGCTCTCGCCCGGTGAGCTGCCTGTCGTGGAAGCCGATCACCGGCGCGGCGGGCAACACCGACGTCGCCGTGCGTGCCGAACTGGCCGTGATCGACGCCAGCGATCTGCCGATGCCGAGCAGCGCCAAGCTGGTCCCGCTCGCGCAGGCCGACGGCAAGGGCGACAACGTCGACTCGGTGTACTTCAAGCCGGGCTCGGGCGCCTTCGTCCAAACCACCGGCATCGAACCGGACAGCCGCCGCAAGGACAGCCTGTTCTACATTTCCGACACCGGCGTGCGCTTCGGCATCAAAAACAAGGATGCGGCGAAAGCGCTCGGTATGGACACCGAGGGTGGCGTGACGCCAGAGCCCGCGCCATGGCCGATCGTCGGTCTACTCGCCGGCGGGCCGACCATGGGTCGCGAAGAAGCGATGGTCGCCCACGACGGCGTAGCCCCCGATCCGAGTCCGGCCAAGCAGCCGATCGCGTCGGCGAAGTAGTCGACTAGAGACCGTCCGCGCCAACGGAATTCGAGGTTTTCGCGGCGTCGTTCGCGTGTAGTGCGGCGATCTCGGCGCGCAACGCCCGAATCTCCTCGACCAGCACCGTGATCTCTCTATCGGTGCGGTCGGCGGACTCCTCGACGGTCTTCAGCTGATCGATCACCCAGCTGGTGGTGGTGCCGATGGCGAAGGAGATGATGCCGATGCCGAAGGTCATCAACACCAGGGAGATCAACCTGCCCTCGACGGTGACCGGGTAGACGTCGCCATAACCGACCGTCGTGACCGAGACCGCCGACCACCACAGTGCGTCACCGAAATTCAGCACCTTGCTGCCTTCGACGCCGTACTCGGCGTCGAAAAAGGCCAGGCTGCACAGGAACAGGATCAACACCGAACTGGTGCCGACGAACACCGCCAGCCGGGTGCGGTGCGTCAACGTGTGCCGATTCAACGTGCCGAGCACCAGCACCGCCGCCCGCACCAACCGCAACGGCCGAAACGGCGGAACAATCACGATCAACAGCTCCACCGGATGCGTGCGCAGGAATTCCCAACGGCGAGTAGACAACCCGAGCCGCATCACGAAGTCGACCGCGAACAGCACCCAGATCACCACGTCCACCCGGCCGAGCCAGGCATCCAACTGTGGCGAGGCGCCGGTGTCCAGCACGAACCAGGCGTAGACGCCGAGAAACAGCACCGCGAGCAGCACCATCGGCACACCCGTGACACGCTCCCACGCCTGGCGGCGGCTCGGTCCCTTCGCGACGGACGTGCTGCTGACTGCTTGCTCTTGCTGCGCCATGGGAACTACCTGCGTCGATTCGGATCCGGCACCCTGTGTACCGCGGTTTGCCGTGCAGACGCTACCTGCACCCCACCCGATATCCAGTCAGCTCGCATGAGTCGCCGAGCCGCGCCGAGTGCCTTGGCGAAACCTCCGCTGCGCCGATCGGACCAAAGATTCCCCGAATCGATGGAACCGATCGCGATCTTGCTGCGTCATACCAAGTGTCAGAACAAGTTTCGGGTGGGGACGGCGTAGTCAGGGGCGTTCAGGCGACCTGCTGCTGAGGTTCAGCCGAATTCCGAGCGAGACAGTCGCTCGGGCAACTGAAGAGGGAAACGATGAAGAACGCAATGAGGGCGATCGCGTCTATATCCATGATCGCTGCGGCGATTGGGGGAGTCGGTGCCATCGCTGGCGGGCAGGCGGTTGCTCAGCGTCCCCCGATGAGCACTGGGCCATTTGCCACAGAATGGGATTGCATAAATGAGCTCAATGCTTACGGTCAGAGGCCGTACTGGAACTGCGATTACAAGGCAGATACGGGTGAGTACTACGCGTCTCCCATGACGTTCGCGCAGTAGCGATTACGAATACAGGTAGGGCCTCAGCGAAATTCGCTTAGGCCCTACTGCTACATATCGTCGCCGGAGATGCCGAATCGGCGGCGGATCGGGAAGGATGCGAGCATGCCCAGGATCAGCAGGATGGCGACGGTGCCGCTGCCGATCAGGGCGATATTGCGAGCTCGGTTGTCCGGGGGTGGTGTGGGCGCGGGGACCGCGAGCTGCATGCTGCTGGGGCTGGTCGCTTGTTTCGGTGGCAGGGTGGGCGGAACCTCGTCGGTCAAGGCGGCGACCGGGTCTATCGCGCCGTAGCCGACATAGGGATTCCAACCTTCAGCGGGTGCATGCGCGGTGGCCTCGATGCGCTTGATCACCTCGAGTGCGCTCAGTTCGGGAAAGCGAGCGCGCACGAGCGCGACGACACCGGCGACGTACGGCGCAGCGAAGCTGGTGCCTTGTAGAGGTGTAACCCCTTGCTGCTCGTTCACGAATCCGGTGATGGTGCCGGTGCCGCGGGCATCAAGTGACACGATGTCCTCACCGGGTGCTGCCACGCCTAACCAGGGACCGGGCACGGTGAATTTCGATGGTTGCCCGTTCTTGTCAATGGAACCCACGGCGAGGACATAATCATCGAACCGAGCAGGCGTGATGTTGGTGTTCAGGTTCTTCCATAGATCACCGCGCGGGTTGACGGGATCGACATCGGGGTTGCCTGCATTGCACGCCTTCTCCTTGTTGCCCGCAGCCACCACGACAACGGCATTGTGCTCGAGAGTGGCGTATCGGAGGGCGGCCCCCAACGGTCCGTCATCGAGGTTATGGGAACGTTCTGCGCATAGGACCAGAGAGATATTGATTACCGTCGCACCTCGGTCCGCCGCCCGCCGGACTGCGGACGCGAGCGTATATATTGGGCCGTACCCGTCCGGCCCATCCTCGGGTCGCTGTTCGCCTGTCCGGCCCGCCTTCTGAAACAGCCCACTGTTCTGCCGAATTGTCAGGATCCGTGCGTCGGGCGCTACCCCGGAAAAGCCTTGGCCGGCCACGGGTTTTGCGCCAATGATGCCTGCGACGACGGTGCCGTGTGCGTCGCAGTCGCTGGTACCGTCACCGCCTTCAGCTACATAATCGCCACCAGCGTCGAGGTCGGGTAGGCGCGGGTGGCGCACGACGCCGGTATCGATGACCGCGACAAGTTGACCTGCGCCCTGGGAGAACCTCTGGGCAGTGTCCAGATTGAGGGCCATCTGCGGTATCGGAGTGGTAGGGCCTGCCCCGCCTTGCTGGGTACTTACGCACGGCGCGTTGGACTTCTGCTCTGTCTTGTCCGGCGGCGCGGCGGGGTCGCCCGCTGGCAGCAACGTCGGGTCCACCGGCGGCGGCCGATCCGCATACGCCACACCCTGACTCGCGCCCAACCCGAACGACATGCTCAGTGCGAGCACCGTCGCCGCGGCGCTGGTGCGCAGGATCCGGTTCACAGCCCGCGGACGAGGGAGTAGAGGCCGGCTACCCAGAAGACGAGGGGGAGGACGGCGGCGACGAAGGCGTATTCGAGGAGTTCTACGCCGCGGCGCATGGGTGGGGTGGCGGATTGGTTGGGGATGATGATGCCGAGGATGAGGGCGGCGATCAGGATGACCATCGCGGCGCCGAAGACCGCGAGGGGTTGTTCCATCTCGAAACCGGCTCCTACCAACATGATCAGCACGATGCCGGCGCCGCCCGCGATGAGGACGACGGCTTGTTCGGCGCCTGCGTAGGTGCGGCTGCGGAACATCAGGACCGCGGCGCACACGATGGCCAGGCCGATGCCTTGCCAGTAGGGGTCGTCGGCCATCGGGTCGGTGGCGGCCAGTGCGCCGACGACGGTGACCACGGTGGTGGCGGCGACCAGGCCGGCCAGGTACATGCGGGCCCGTTCCGACTTCACCCGCAGTGCCTCCATGGTGGGCAGGGCGCGGTGATCGTCGGGGTCGTCTTCGGTCGGGTCGATCGGGGTGCCGGGCGAGGGGACCGGCGGCAGTGGCAGTTTGGCCAGCAGCATGGAGATCCGCGGTCCCATGGCGAGACCGGCGAGCCCGAGCGCCGCGGCACCGGCGCCGATCGCGCGTTCCGGCTGCGCGGTGAGCAGGCCGACCAGGGCGGCGGGTACCGCGTAGACCGCGAGGGTGGTTGCACCGATGAACAGCGCGAGGCCGACGCCGCTGACTCGCCACGCCAATACCGCTGTCGCGCCGAACAATACCGAGCCGAGCAGGAGGTTCGGCCAGCCGTAGTGGTCGGGCACGTAGAGCATGCCCGCGGTGAAGGCGGTCGGTAGCGCGCAGCCGCCGAGGACAAGTGCGGTCGAGGTGTCGCCGTACATGCGGCTGAGCACCATGGCGGCGACCACGAGCAGGATCGTCACGGCCAAGGCGACCGAACCGCTGACCCAGTAGGGCAGCGAACCGGTGGACAGCAGCAGCCCGAGACAGCCGACGAGCATGGTGAGCGCCGCGAGCACCGAACCGGTTATCCGCGCGACCTTCGGGGTCCAGCTGCGGTAATGGTCGGTGTCGGCGATCGCGACGTTGTACATGATGTCGTCGAACAGCGGCGTCGGCGCGGTGTGCGAGGCGCTCTCCAGCATGAGCAGCTCGCCGTCGCGGACACCGTGCTCGCCGAGGCTGAGCGAATTGGAGAAGGGGGGATGACCGATCCGCGCCAGCACCCACTCGGCCGGCTCGAAGCGCTCGCCCTCGTTGTCGAAGTCGTTGGTGCGGCTGTGCTGTGCGACCATGTCGACGACGCTCGGAATCACCAGCGCGACAGGCACGTCCACCGGGATCGCCATATCCACCTGGGTGTGCTTGGCGAGGATGGTCACCCGGGCAAGATCCGGTGCGCGCACGATGCCGTGCGAGGAGTTTTCATCGATGTGGTCAAGTCGCGCGTGCGTCAAGCTTCCCCCAACTCGTCTTCTACCTCGTATTTTCGCAAACCCGAGACCCTACGTCGAGTTTGCGAACCCACGGTTCGGGCAGCAGAATGCTGGTCGAACTGTACGACATGTCGGCGACGGCCTCTACACTGAGCCGGAATCACAGCAGTCGAGGAGGGGGATTCTCGCACCATGAGGGAACCGAGCTCTAGCGAGGCGGCGGAATGAGTACCGTCCGGTTTCAGCGGCGGGCGCGTCGGGAGATGCCGCGATCGCCTGGTGGCGAGGTCACTCTGCAGCCGCCGCCCGAGATCCCCCGGGTAACCCCCGGCAGCCTGCTGATGAAGCTGATGCCGGTCGTGATGATCGTCGGCATGGTCGGCATGATGGCGCTGATGTTCACCCAGGGCGGTGGCATCGGGTCGAATCCGATGAGCATGATGTTCCCGCTCATGATGATGTTCTCGATGGTCGGCATGTTCGCGGGCCAGGGCGGCGGCAAGGGTGCCAAGGCCGCCGAGGCGAACGAGGACCGCAAGGACTATCTGCGTTATCTGGACCAGGTGCGCCGCGACGTCGACACCACGGCCACCCAGCAGCGCGCCTCGGTCGAGTGGAGCCATCCCGAACCCACCCTGATCTGGATGCTCGCGGGCACCAGCCGCATGTGGGAGCGCCGAGCAGGCGACAAGGATTTCTGCCACGCCCGCATCGGCGTCGGCGGTCAACGGCTGGCGACCCGCCTGGTCGCGCCGGAGACCGGACCGGTCGAAGAGCTCGAGCCGATCGCGGCCGTCTCGCTGCGCCGCTTCGTGCGCGCGCACTCGACCGTGCCCGACCTGCCGACCGCGATCGCGGTCAAGGGCTTCGCGACCATCGCGCTGGACGGCGACCGCGTCGAGGCCAGGGACATGACCCGCGCGATGCTGTTGCAGCTCAGCATGTTCCAGGCACCGGACCAGGTGCTGTTCGCGGTGGTCTGCGGTCCGGACACCGCGCGCGAATGGGAGTGGACCAAGTGGCTCCCGCACACCCAGCATCCCGACGCGCAGGACGGCATCGGCACCCAGCGCATGTTCTACGGCTCCATCCGGGAAGCCATGGCCGGCCTGCAGCCGCTGCTCGGCAACCGGGTCAGGTACTCGCGTAACCAGCCTGCCAACGCGAACATGGTGCACATCGTGATCATCGTCGACGGCGGCCTGCTGGAAGCCGAGGACGATCAGCTGCGCGAATCGGGCTACGAGGGCGTCACCATCATCGACCTGTGCGGCTACGCGCCGCGGTTGGCGGTGTCGCGCGGCATCAAGATGATCGTGGAAAACGGCGAGTGCGTCGGCCGTGGCGCGACCGGCAACCAGGAGCGCTTCGCGCTGATCGACCGGATCAGCCCGCAGCAGGCGCAGCAGGTGGCCCGCAGGCTCGCGCCGTACCGCGCGGCGACCCAGCGCAGCAGCGACGTGGAAACCGATGACTCCGAGGTGATTTCGACCTGGAGTCAGCTGATGGGCCTCGGCGATATCGGCATGTTCAACCCCGAACACGCGTGGCGCCCGCGCTACGGCAGGGAGCGGCTGCGGGTGGCCTTCGGCGTCGGCGCCGACGGCCTGCCCGTCGAACTCGACATCAAGGAAGCCGCCGAGAACGGCATGGGCCCGCACGGCCTGTGCATCGGCGCGACCGGTTCCGGTAAGTCGGAGTTCCTTCGCACCCTGGTGCTCAGCCTGCTCGCCACGCACTCGCCGGACCAGCTCAACCTGGTGCTCGTCGACTTCAAGGGTGGTGCGACCTTCCTCGGGTTGGACAGTGTCCCGCACGTCGCGGCCGTCATCACCAACCTGGAAGAAGAAGCCGACCTCGTCGACCGTATGAAGGACGCGCTGGCCGGTGAGATGAACCGCCGCCAGGAAGTACTGCGCGCCGCGGGCAACTTCGCCAACGTCTCCGAATACGAGAAGGCCCGCGCGGCGGGCGCCGACCTCGATCCGCTGCCCGCGCTGTTCGTGGTGCTCGACGAGTTCTCCGAATTGCTCACCCAGCACCCGGATTTCGCGGAACTGTTCGTGATGATCGGTCGCCTCGGCCGCTCGCTGCACGTGCACCTGTTGCTCGCCTCGCAGCGCCTCGAAGAGGGCAAGCTGAAGGGCCTGGAGAGCCACCTGTCCTACCGGATCGGCCTGAAGACCTTCTCCGCCAACGAATCCCGTCAGGTGCTCGGCGTGCCCGACGCCTACAACCTGCCGAACAACCCCGGTGGCGGCTACCTGAAGTCGGACTCCGGCGAGATCGTCCGGTTCCAGGCCTCCTACGTTTCCGGCCCGTACGTCGGCGGCGGCTCGCAGCGTGATATCACCGTCGCCACCCAATCCGGCGACATCGACATCAAGGCGCGGCCGTTCACCGCCACGCACGTGGATTTCCGGGCGATCGACCGGGTCCCGTTGCCCGCCGAGCCGACCGAGAGTGAACAGCAGGGCGACGACGGCGAACAGGTCTCCAACGTGCACATGCTGGTCTCGCGGATCAACGGCCACGGCCGCCCCGCGCACGAGATCTGGCTGCCGCCTTTGGACGAGGCGCCGACGCTCGACCAGCTCATCCCGCGCTCCATCCTCACCGGCGAGTACGCCGCGGTGGCCACGCTGCGTGCGCCGATCGGCATCGTCGACCGGCCCTACGACCAGCGGCGTGACCCGATGGTCGTCGACCTGTCCGGTGCCCGAGGCAATGTCGCCGTCGTCGGCGGCCCGCAGTCCGGCAAGTCGACCGCGCTGCGCACGCTGATCATGGCCATGTCGCTCACCCACACCGCCGAGCAGGTGCAGTTCTACTGCCTCGACTTCGGTGGTGGCACGCTGATGAGCCTGCAGGGTCTGCCGCATGTCGGTTCTGTCGCAAGCCGATTGGACGGCGACCAGGTCCGGCGGACCGTCGCCGAAATGACCACCATCGTGCGTACCCGCGAGGCCAGGTTCCGGCAGCTCGGCATCGAGTCGATGACCGAGTTCCGCCGCCTGCGCGCCATGGATCCGGCCAGCAGCCCGGCCGCGACCGGTGCGCACGAGGATCCGTTCGGCGATGTGTTCCTGGTGATCGACGGCTTCGGCTCCATCCGCCAGGACTTCGAGCTGCTCGAACAGACGATCATGAACCTGGCCGTGCAGGGTCTGTCGTATGGCGTGCACATCGTCATCGCGCTGGCGGGCTGGCGTGAGGCGCGGCCCGCGCTGAAGGATCAGATCGCCACCAGAATCGAACTGCGCCTTGGTGATCCGATGGATTCGGATCTCGGTCGCAAGTTCGCCTCGATGGTTCCGCAGGCCCGCCCAGGCCGCGGTATGACGCCGGACACCTTGCACATGCTGACCGGTCTGCCGCGCATCGACGGCAGTTCGGACCCGAGCGATCTCGGCCAGGCGGTCGGCGACGCGGTCGCGACCATCGCCCGGTTGACTCCGGGCCGCCCGGCCCCGCCGGTGCGCATGCTGCCCGAGGAACTGCCGCGCGAGCAGCTGCTCTACCTGGCCGGGAACTGGCCATCGCAGCTCGACCATTCGGTGAAGTGCATGCGGTTCCCGCTCGGTATCAACGAAGCCGAGCTGGCCCCGGTCTACCTGGACTTCAACGTGACTCCGCACTGCATCATCATCGGCGACACCGAGTCGGGCAAGACAACGCTGTTGCGCTCCATCGTCGAGAGCATCTGCGCGTCGAACACCCCGGACCAAGCGCGGATCATCATGGGCGACTATCGGCGTTCCATGCTCGGCATCGTGCCGGAGGGCTACCTTGCCGGATATGGTTCGACCGCGCCCCAGTTCACCCAGAACATGGTCGATCTCGCCGCGTATGTCGAAAATCGCTCGCCCGCCCCGGATGTGACGCCGCAGCAGTTGAAGGAACGCTCATGGTGGAGCGGACCCGAGCTGTACGTCATCATCGACGACTACGACCTGGTGGCCACGTCCAGTGGTAACCCGGTTCAGGCGTTGCTGGAACAGCTGGCGCACGCTCGTGACCTCGGCTTCCATCTGATCATCGCCCGGCGCTCGGGTGGCGCGGGCCGCGCGATGTTCGAGGCAACGCTGGCGCGGATGAAGGACCTCACCGCGGCCGGTCTGATCATGAGCTGTAGCCGTGACGAGGGTGTGCTGATGGGTACGACGCGGCCGAGCCTGATGCCTCCAGGGCGCGGCACCTATGTCGCTAAGAATTTCGAGGGTCTGATTCAGACGGCCTGGATGCCGCCGACAACCTGATGTCCACCGTCGAGCTCGTGGTCACCGACACGCGCGTCTGGGCGCGTGGCGCGACGACGCACTGGGACGTGGCGCCCTCGATCGTGTTGGGCAGCAACGGGTTCGACCTGGTGGTAGGTGAGTCGCTGACGCCGCCGACGCAGGTTAGTTCGGCGGTGCAGTACCTGCCCGCCGAGGCGGTCGCGTTGCTGCCGCGCGTCCCGTCTGTCGCCGACGGGTTGACCGCGATATTCGCCGCCGTGCTGGAGAACCTGCGGGTCGCCGCGCCGTGTGAGCGGATCACCCTGATCTGTCCGACCGAATGGGGTGCGTCGCGTCGCTCCGTGCTCGACCAGGCGGCGCGTCGCTTCACGGCGGACGTCGTGTTCGAGGAACTCGCGGTGCGGGCCGTCGCGGCGGACGAGGGTACCAGCCACAGTCGTCGCACGCTGGTACTGGAGTTCGGTGCCCTCACCACCACGGCAACCACGGTCATCCGCAGCCATCAGGGTGTGCACATCGAATCCTGTGAGCACGCGCCAACTCTCGCGCTCGCCGAGGTACTTCCAGAATCGCCCGGCTTCACCGCACTGTGCGCGTTGATCGATCGGCTACTCGACGGCCAGCCCGCCGACCTCGCCCAAACCGTGGGTGTCACCGATGTCGGGAAACTCGAACTCCTCCGCACGGCCGTTCAGCAGCGGTGCGGGCCGGGCGTCGGGCTGCGAGCACTCACCGGGCCCGAGCTCATCCGCGGCCACCAGACCGAACCGATTTACCAGGCGGAATTACCGTCCGCGCTGCCACAGACCGAGTGGATGCAGCCGCTACGCGAACGCGCCGCCGCTCAACGGCCGCGCCGTAGCGGTCTCGGTTATGTGGGTGCCGCCATCGCCGCGGTGATTGTGGTTGCCGCCGCTATCGTCGGAGGGGTCGTGTTCCTGAACCGATCTGACGACAACCCAACCGCCGCACCGGGCTCCACTCCACCCCCGAGCAGCGAATCGGCACCGAGTAGCACCGCCCCACCCACCACCGCTACCGGGCCGGAAACCTATGGCCGCATTCGCTTTCAGACCCCGGATGGCTGGCACATTGCGTCGACCCCCGATGCCAACGGCAAATCCCGAGTGGATCTGTCCCCGGACGACGGCGCTCGCCTACGTGTCACCGTGACGCAAACCCCGGTTGCGCCGGGCGCGAGCTACGAGCAGGTCGCGGCGAAGCTCGAGACCCAGATGAACCAGCGCCCAGCCGGTGTGATGTCCGACCTGAAGCGCGACGTTGTTTACGGCGGCCGCTCCACCCTCGCCTACACCGAACGCCCCGGCGATGGCTCCACAGTCCGCTGGCATGTGCTGCTGGAGTATGGGATTCAGGTCAGCGTCGGCTGCCAATATGCCGACAACGACTGGCAGTCTTTGTCGACTACGTGCGAGAACTTCGGCAGTTCGGTCCGCGTTATTCAGTAGTGCAAGCCTTGCTTCGTTCCGGTAAAGGCTTGCGGTACCACCCTATTGAGCTACGTCGGCATTCATGACTACGTTCGGACCACGCATAATCCGGGCCCCCGGCAAGTAGTTTGCCGGGGGCCCGAATTGGCCGAGACAGGATCTCAGAAAAGGCCTGCGAGGCTGGTGTCGGTGCTCTGCAGATCCGTGTTGCCGGAGCTGACTGCCCGACCGGCGGTCTCCAGCGTGGCGTTCAGCTGGGTAACGCTCGTGTTCCACTGCGTCTGGAGCTGGGCGAACGCGTCGTTGGCGTCACCCTTCCAGTAGTTGGTCACGAAGTCGGTGACCTGCTTGTGGAAGTCCTCGAGCATGCTCGAGATGTTCTTCGCTTCGGACACGATGGACTGGGCGCCAGCCTCGACCGCTCCGAAGTTAGAGGAAATCGTGCTTGGATCGTTCGCTGTCATCTGGGGCTCCTCCTTGGTATCTGGTGGTTCGGCTGATCGATCAGGGAAGCGTCAGGCTGGAAGCCTGCTGCGCCACCTGCTGGGCGAACTGCTCGTCCTGCGCCGCGAACGCCTTGCCGGCCTTCGTGAGCTTGTCGGCAGTCTGGTCCAGTGCGTCATTCAGCTTGCGCGCCTGGGCGAAGTAGTTGTCCATGAGCGAATCGAACGCGCCCCGGGCCTGGCCTTTCCAGGTCGCGGTGGTGTCATCCGACTTCGTGTTCAGCGCGGTGATCGCGTTCTGCAGAGCGATGTGACGATCCCTGCAGTTCTGTGCGAACTTCTCGATGATCTCGTTGTTCGCTTCGAGCTGTCCTGCCATTTCGGCTCCTTCTCGGTTTCCCGTCTCGGCCAACGGCAGAAGCCCCCAGTTGGCCTGTACATCTGATTGGACGCTCGATAGGTCTGATCGGTTCCATCCGATTCGAGAAATTTTGGATCTCCCCCTACGGAGATCAGACCCCAGCGTCCTTTGCCCTGCTCGTCCGTGCTGTCGGGGCTTGGTGTAGCCCGCTCGTCAGGCCACGGACGTAGTCATCTTGGCATGCTTGCAACGCCAGCGCTCGGCTCCCCTCCTTCCCCCTGCTCGCTGATGTCTTGATTGGCGAGTGGGCTGGCTGCGTATACCTTACCCAACCACTATGGCTCCCGCTACAGCAGATTGCAGGTATATCGGCAGGAAAGCCGTCAGTCTGACAGTGCAGTGCGCTACTGGCTGTTGGCGAGCAGTGCGTACTGCGCGGCCGCGCGCTGCTGGGCATCCAGTAGTTGGGTGCTCCACACATAGCCGACGTAGTTGCGGTACTGAATGGCGCATATCCAGTCTTTGACATATCTGGTTGTCGGATGCTCGGCGCATTTGCTGTCCGGAACCTTCGGCGGTGCTTGGCCGGTATCCGGTGCGTCGAGAATCGTCGACCACAGCGCTCGCGCCGAGTCGATATCCCGGGCTCGGATGACGATGGCTCCATCCAGGAATCTGCTGATCCCCTTGCCGAAACTTTGCGCGATTCCTCTGGTATAGCTGTTCGTTGTCGCCGAGTAGGCGTCCGAAAAGACGAAGCGGTCCCCGTTTGCGTAAAGATTCTTCGCCGCTGCACGGTCGGTCTGCCAGTGCAGAAATCCTTGCAGTTCGTATGCCGCGAGTCCGCCGACGTCGGGAACGGCAATCTTTGTCGGATTGAGGACCCGTCGGATCACGCCCTCGGGGTCGAAGTCCAATCGCAGGACCTGTTCGGCCGACAGCGGCGTGAGTGTGTCGAGCATCGGTAGCTGTGCCGCGTAGACCTTCTCGACAAGGCCGGTCAGGGCGGCTAGGTCGGGCTGGGATGTGGAGATGAACGTATTGACCACATAGTTTCCATGCGCGATGACCGATCCGATCGTTGGCGTTCCTGGACGCCAATGAGAATGCGCCAGTGGGTATTTCGGGAGCTGCACGCGCTCGTTCTGCTCTGGGGACACGGCGAAATCGGCGTCTTCTAATTCGACCGCCGCCCGCTCGGCCGACTCGGGGTCCGGGAATTGCATGACGGTCACCGTGGTGAGTGTCGAGTCCGACGGCACGGCAACCGCAGGTTCCGGCAGGAAATCGCTACTGCCGGAAGCGAACCCGAACAATATCTTGTGCTGCGCCGCGATCGATACGCTCTGCTCCGCCAAGGCGTTCTTGACGTCGTCGGGTTTGGTGATCTCCTGGACGCCGGTGCCGTATCGCAGCTTGGGGTCGATGTCGATACCGGTCACTACATGGTTGGCCAGGCGTGAGACGGCCAGTGAGGTTCCTCTGCGCAGCGAGTGCGAGTATTCCTCGTAGGTATCCAACGGCTCCGTCGAGTACTTCCCGGCATCGAGGGTGCGGACGTCTATCTCGCCCGGCTTCGGTGAGCCGACTGCCGATGAACCGCACCCGGCGATGGTCAGCAGTATGGCGGTAGCCGCGGTAAGTCGGACACTTCTGTTGACCATGGGCTCACTTCGCCTTCACGAGAATCGCGTACTGCGCCGAGATCCGTTGGTGCACATCGATCAGTTGATCCGACCACACCTCCGCGGTGTAGCGGTCGTAGGCCGCTACGCAATAAAACCTAGGGACGAGCACATTCTTCGCGCGGAACTCGAGGCAGCGCGCATCGGGCAGATTCTTCGGCGGATCGATCCGGCGAAACAGCTTGCTCGATGCGCTGTGGCGCTCTCGAATAAGTTGCGCACCTTCAGGATTCTGCGCGCGATAGAGAAGCCCGGCGTTGTTCGCCATCCAGTCGACCCCGGCTTCCTCGAACAGCTTTTTGTCCGATACGGCTGCACTGCTTGTATGCAGCGCGCCGGTGCGGTCGTACAGGCCGGGAGGGTTGCGCCAACCGTCTTCGTTCGGTCGCGGAAGTGTGCGCCCGAGCATGCCGTCGTGGTCAAGGGGGATATCCGTCAGCTTGTCCGGCGGCGTCGGGCGGAACTGGCGCAGCCGGGTGCCGACCGTATCGATGCTCTTCTCCGCAAGCGCGACCATGGCGGGTAGGTCGGTGGTGTCGAGCACGATCTTGGCCTGGTCCTTGATCGTGGTGTAGATGACGTATTGCCCGCTCGCTTGAAACGAGTGCAGCTCCTGCTTACCCGGTTTCCAGAACGCGCGAGCGTCCGGATATTTGCCGATGGTGACCGGTTCGCTCGCCCCTTCCGCCGCGGCGACGGCCGGTGCGAGCGCCGCAGCGGCCAGGGTGGCGGCCTGCTGGTCAGAAAACAACAGCACAGTGTTCTTGAGGGTCGTGGCAATCAACACATCTTCGTCGGAATACCCGGAACTGTAGAAACCTGCTGTGAAGCCCGGCGCACTCGCGCGGAAGATGTCTTTGGAAAGCCCGAGTGTCCATATGGTTTCGATGAATCCCAAAATCGAGTTGATATCGGGGCGAGCGTGGATGGCGAACCGTGGGTCGATGTCCATCGGCATTGGGACAAAGCTGGCGAGGCGCTGGCCTTCGCTCAGACGTGCGCGATCGAATCCGGGTTTGCCGATCTCGCGTGGTGCGGTCGCGTAGCTACCGACGTCGAGTTGGCTGATATCGGCTGCGGGCGGCGACGGCGGGGAGTCCGACCCGCATCCCGCTGTGCCCACCGATAGGACGGCCAGTCCGGCGGCCAGTGTTCTCAGTGCTCTCCGCATCGTTCCCTCCATCGGCCGGCGAGCAGGAGGACGAGCAATGCGCAGTGATCCCCCCGGGTATACGTGCGCGCGCTGATCCAGCCTGCGGCGGCGACGTATCGCAGTCGGCAACATAACACCCGGGACCGTCGTCCCGCGACGCCGCTCGGGCTACTTGATCCGCTTCTGCAGCAGCGGGACCAGCTTGTCGAGCAGCACCTGCTCCGAGCCAGGAGTCCAATTACGAAAGGCGGCTACGGCTTCAGGATCGTCCAGCGGAATGACGGTAGCCCGAGTACCCGCGACCTGATACGGCAGACCGCGCAGCCCGCCACCGCCGGCCTCCTCGTCGGTCCGAACGGCAAGGACGTAGCTGTCGGGCCCCACCTGCAGCGAGTCTGACCCCGGCATCGCTCGCGGCGATGGCTCGCCACCCTGCGCGACGTAGTTCAAGTTGTAGACAAAGCCCAAGTCTTCGAGGAACTTCGACTGTGCGGTGCCGCCGAGGAAGATCGAGACCTCTTTGTTGAAACCGGAAGAGTGCGGCACATCCACCACCGTGATGGTCTTGCCACGGAAGGCTGGATTGGTGGCGCGGGCCTGCTCGATCGACGGCAACGCACTCACGGCGGCAGTAGAGCTCGCCGCGGTGGTGGCGACGGCGGTGTTGGTGCCGGGTTTGTCGCTACCGCCGAGCCCCCAGATCCCGAGACCCGCTGCCAGTGCGACAACGACGACACCGACACCCGCTCCGATGACCCACCGCTTGCGCGAGTTCGCAGGTACGGCTGCCAGCGTCTGCGGTCCCGAAAAAGTAACGCGTGGATCGGTATTCGGTCGTGGATCGTAGGACTGAACGGGATAGGTAGGCGAGGTACTGATGGGGGCTGGGGTGTAGCCCGGGGTCAGCGCGCTCGCGGCCGCGTCGGTGAATTCGCGGCAGGTGTTGAAACGCTCGGTCGGGTTTTTCGCCATCGCCCTGGCGAAGACACGATCGATGGAGGCGGGCAGGCGGGGATCCACCGCGGTGGCGAGCGGCGGCGGCTCGTGCAGGTGCCCCATCATGACCAGCGCGGGTTGCGTTGCGGGGTAGGGGTTTCGGCCGGTGAGCAGCTTGAAGAAGGCGCAGGCCAGACTGTAGATATCGGCCCGGTGGTCGAGGTGGCCGCCGACCAGCTGCTCGGGCGGAGCGTAGGCGATGGTGGCGACGAAGCTACCGGTCTGGGTGAGTTCGGTGGTGTCGTCGTTGGACTTGGCGACGCCGAAATCCGTTAGCAGGACGCGTTCTTCGTCGCCCTCGGTGGAGGAGAGCAGGAAGTTGGCAGGCTTTACGTCGCGGTGTAGCAAGCCTTTTCGGTGCGCATAGTCGAGGCCTTTGCCGACCTCGGTGGTAATGCGTAGTGCGCGAAGCGGATTCATGGAATGCTTGTCGCGGGCCAGCTCGGCAGACGCGTCGGTGCCGTCGACGTACTGCATGGCGATCCACAGCTGACCGTCTTCTTCACCGCGGTTGTACACCGAGACGATGTTCGGATGGTCGAGGCCTGCGGCGAGATTGGCCTCCCGCTCGAAGCGAGTGCGGAACTCATGGTCGTTGCTGAGTTCGCCGCTGAGCACCTTCAGCGCGTCCATGCGCGGCAGACTGGGATGTTTGGCCAGGTAGACGGTGCCCATGCCGCCCGCGCCGAGCACGCCCTGGACGCGGTACCCGCCCACGATGGTGCCGGGGCTTATCGCCATGATCCACAATCTCCTGAGTCGGTCCTCCCCACGCGGCAGCATACTGGACCGCTCGGGGTGGGCTGGGTGCGTCGCATTAGCGGCTGTTCGCGAAGATTGCGTACTGAGCGGCGGCGCGTTGCTGGACATCGAGCAATTGGTTACCGGTCACGAATCCCGCGTATTGGCGGTAGGCGACGACGCATGTATATCTTTTGATGTCGAAGTCGTTGGGGTCGCGTTTGTTCTCGACGCAGGTTGAATCCGGCACATTCGGTGGAGCATCGGCATCGCGTGCTACTGGTGCAGGAGTAAGTTTTTCGGCAACAATCTTCTTCGCCGCAGCCGAGTCTGGTGTGCGGGCCACGATCGTGCCGTCGGAAACGGCGAACCGATCCGCATTCATCGCGCTGAAACGTTGCTTCGCGATACTCAGGTCGTCGGCGTACTGGATGATGCCGCGCAAATTGTAGAGTGCCTGGCTGCCGATCGCGGGTATCTCGACCTTGATCGGATTCAACGCGCGGCTCAGCAGATGATCGGGGTCCCATGGCAGTTGGAAAAGTTCTTCATCAGTGAGTGGATTCAGTTGGTCCAGCACGGGAAGCTGTGTGTCGTAGGACTTTTCGGCGAGCGCGGTGAGTGCGTTCAGGTCGGGCTCGCTGGTGGACACGAGAAAGGCGACGACATAAGGGCCACGGGCGAGGGTGGTTCGCAGAAATGGTGTGCCAGGCCGCCAATGTGCGTGGGCGGTATTGTATTTCGGCAGTGCTACCGGCTGGTTGTGCTCCCTGTTGGCGCTCAGATCCGCGTCATAGAACTCGGCGGCCGCGGCGGCGGCACGCTCGGAGTCGGGGAACTGCATGACCATGGTCGAGATCGCCGTCGCGTGCTGTGTTGTCTTGATCGGCCAGCTGGATGGGACGATCGACGTTTTCTGATCGAAACCGGTTGTCTGGAACCCGAACAGTAGTTTGTTCCGTTCGGCGATCGGCTTCATATCGTCTTCGTTACCCAGCTCATCGGGTGGCAGACCACGGGATATCTCGTTGGGCAGCTGGCCGAATTTCAGGTTCGGATCGATTTCGTAGGCAGGCAGCACATAGTCCGACAATCGCATAGCGGCGACATGCGGCATGCTGGTTAAATCGGGCAGGTAGTCGTCATCATGCGCATTGAGCGGCTCGGTGAGATAGGACCCGGTATCGAGTGTGCGAATGTCGGCCTCGGCGGGATGCGAGGTCCCGGCCATGATTGATCCGCACGCGGTGAGGCTCGCCGCCAGCAACACGGCGAATGGCGGGACGGAAGCGCGTTTCATCGGGTATTCACCAACAACGTGTACTCGGCGGAGATCCGCTGTTGCGCGTCCAGCAGTTGGTGCGACGCAGAGAACGCGGCATAGCGGTCGTAGGATACCGAGCAATAGAAGCGGATCGCCAAGTTTCCCCGCCCGATGTACTCGCGGCACTGGGCTGCGGGCAGATTCGTCGGGGAGTCGGATTTCTTGAACCGCTTCGTCAGACCACTGATGTCTTGCTGCAGCGTCTCGGCTGCGGCGGCATCGCGGGCTCGATAGAGATCGACGCCATTCGTCGCGTATCTGTCGGCGCCCGCTTTCTCGATGGCGCTGAGGGTGCTGGCCGGGTCATTGACGAGATGGAGCGCGGTGCGGGCTTGGTACGCGCCGGGTGGATTGAGCCACGCATCTTCCGTCGGCCGCGCGATGGTGCGGTTGAGCATGCCGTCCAGGTCGATCGGCAGGCTCATGAGTTTGTCGGGCGGGGTCGGGTTGAACTTGCTGATGGACGGAACCACCGTGTCGAGGCTCTTCTCCACCAGCGCAAGCAATGCGGGCAGGTCGACCTTTTCCAGAAAGATCTTCAGGTAGTCGTAGATCCAGGTGTAGACGACGAATTTGCCGGTGGCATACCAGGATCCGATCGACTGCTGGTTCGGTTGCCAGTGCGCACGCGCCGCAGGGTATTTCGGTATGGCTACGGTGGTATTGCGATCGCTGGCCTCGTGATCGACCCGCTCCAGTGCCACAGCGGCGTCCGCGGCCTTCTGTTCGTCCGGAAAGATCATGACCGCGTTCATCAAATCGACGCCACGGGGACCTTCGGCGGTTCGGCCGAAGGCTTGGAAACCTGCGACGAAGTCCGGTGCAGCTTCGGCGAACCGGTCGATAGCCATGATCCTGCCCAGGGCGAACTTCGGGTCGGTGAAGACCGTTGCGACGAACGGATTGCTGTGCACGAACCGGGGGTCGATGTCTCGCGGCGCAGGCACGAAATTGCCCAGCCGCTCCGCTTCGATTATCCGAGCCTGCTCGAGACTTTTCACCACCCCCAATTGACGCGGATTCGTGTCGTAATTCCCGACGTCGAGCTTACCGAGATCAACGGAAGGTGCCGGGTGGTCCGCAGGCTGCTCAGCAGACTCGCACCCACCGCTGACGAACGCCAATGCTGCCGCCATGACCAGGGCATACGCCGTTCTGTGCGGCGTCGTCCTCGCGCTGAGTTGCAACATCCTCCCCTAACGACTGTGGTTCCCGCGGAATCCTACGTCACCAGGTGGCGCGACACCCGGCCACAACGTTCAGGGTCCGTCTCACAGACTGTTCGCCAGCAGCGCGTACTCCGCGGCCACTTTCTGCCGGACGTCCGGCTCCTTGTCGCTGGTCACGACACCCACATAACGCTTGTAGGAGACGTAGCACCGGAACTTGTATTCGCGATCGGGATTGCCTTTGCTATTGAGCTGCAGGCATTTCGCGCCCGGCACGTCCTTCGGTGCGCCGAGCGTGTCGTAGTGTGCGCCTTCGCTTTCCAGCAGACCGCGGCCTTGTCGCCGGGGTCCTGGTTGTACTGGTGGTGGTCGACCGCATAGCTGCCGACTTCCAGTTGGCGTACGTCGATTTCGCCCGCGGTAGCGGCGCCCCGCACGCCGCCGCACCCGGCCAGCAGACCAGTCAATGCGATACACGACGCGGCAAGCGCGATTCGCGATGTCCGAACCATGACGGGTCCTCGTTTCTTCACGTGCTGCCACTGAAGTTACCGGACGGACGCCTGGGAGGGGGGTCGATAGTTGTGGGATTGCAATACCCTGGTTCGTGTGACGACGACCCCGGACCGCGTGCTCGGTACAGGCCGATACCTCTGATGGATCGGCAGGTCGAGGTCGTCGTCGGTGGTCACGCGGTGGTCCGTGTCGCCGGGGCGGTGGTGGTGGTCGGGCATCGCGGACAGGGCAGGTTGACGCAGGATTCACCCGCCGCGCTTGCCCTGGAATCGTTGGCCGAACTGGTGCGCGAGGCGACCGGGCACGAGCCGAATGGGCCGGGGGCGCTGATCGCACGCCAGGCCACCCGGTGGCTGATGAAGGACGCCGAGCAGATCAGTCCGGGGGAGCCGATCGATTTCGGCATCCTGTCCACCGCGGAAAACGGTGGGGTGGCGATATTTCTGCACGGTGCGGTGACCGCGGTGCTTGCCGGGGACGGCACGGTCGAGCGGCATCGGGGCAGCGACGCGGCATTCACGGTGGACCGGGTGGCCGGGGTGCCCGCGCGGGCCGTCGCGTTGTTCGTCGACGACGCGAAGGGCCGCATCCCGGAACTGCCCGCGCAGCGCGGCATCGGCTGGCTGGTCGAGGGCATCGCGCAGGCGGGCGGCGCGATCATCTGGTCCGGCGAGGTGAAGACCAGGGCGCTGTCGGGACTGTCGCGCGAAGGAACGCATCGGCGCGACGACGAGGAGCGGCTGCCGACCGCGCGTATCGACCAGGACCCGCCGACCCAAGGTCAGCAAGAAGCGCGGCCGCACACCGGAAGTCACCCATCGACCGACGCGCACAGGCCCGGCCAGGACGCGCATCAGGCGCATACCGAGGTGCGCGGCACGAGCCCGGCGCCGCCGCCCGATCCCGAACTGCAGCGGCGGTTGGAGGCGACGGCGAAGGCCACCGCACTCACCGTCAAGGTGATGGGATTCAAGTGCGCCAGAGCGCATCCCAGCGATCCGCGCGCGGCGTTCTGCACGGTGTGCGGCATGCCGGTGGACCAGACCCAGGCGCTGATCGAGGTGATTCGCCCGCCGCTCGGCATGCTGATCCTCGACGACGGCATGACCTACGTGCTCGCCGCCGACGCCGTGATCGGCCGCGACCCAGAACATTCCGACGCCGCGCAGCGCGGCCTGGTCCCGCTGCGGGTGGACGACTCCTCCGGCGGCATGTCCCGGGCCCACGCCGAGATCCACCTCTTGAATTGGGATGTCACCGTGGTGGATCGCGGTTCCACCAACGGCACCCGCACCCGGCTGCCCGGCTACCGCGACTGGATTCGCCTGGCCCCCAACCAATCCATGGTCCTGGTCCCCGGCGCCGAGGTGATGCTCGGCAACCGCGTCCTGCGCTTCGAACACACCGCGCCGCCACCCTTCGGCGGCTGAGGTCCCGGTGCGATTTTAGTGCGGATTGAACTGCCATTTCGGATAGTAGGCATCGTCCGGCCATGCGTGATGCTTGCACCATCCGTCTGGGTATGTGTCTCGATGGTCGGCACGAAACTGCTCGCATTCAGCTTCGGTGTCGAAGACCAGTGCGATCGCTTGGGCAGGTACGGCTTCGATGCCTGCGATCGCGATGACAATGCCCGTGAGTGAAAGTAGTTTGGCTAACGTCGATTTCATCTGCGTACCCCCTGATCGGCGCTGATGAATCCAGCGTAGCTACGAGTAACGCGACATGCAGGTGTTCTCGCCGTTCAGCACACCTGCCCGGAATGCGTCGACCCTGGAGAATCCGCTTTGGACGGTTTGTCCGTCCACGTCGCTGGCGGCCAGTCCATCGGTGAGTAGACCGGACACCGCCTCGTCGAGATCGCCTGCGGAGAGCGCGATGTCGCCCTGCGACACCGGGCGGCCTGGTTGTGCGAGTTTGCCGGTGATCACGCCCGACAAACACGCGGCCCGTAGACCGGCTTTAGCTCCTACGAGTTGCTGGCCATGGTTCCGCTGTACCGCGAGGGTGTATCGGGAAATGAAGACGATGTACCCGTTGTAATCGCCGGTTACCTTGAGCGGTAGCGGATCATCGACGTCCCAGTTGGAGGCCCCTCGCTCGGCGAGGGCGGGAATATTGGTGGCGATCGTGTTGGTGGCGGGACAATAGGACACCGGCTCGGTGACGGCACCGTTGGTGCAGTCGATCTTCGCACCGGAGTAGTCGTAGGTCGGCGAGGGCTTGGTGGGGAGGACGGCGCCGAGAGCTTTGGTGAGCTCGACGAGGTTTTTCTTTTCGATGGCATATTCGCCGCGACCGGTGTCGTTGCCGAAGTCCTTCGGCAGGTTGCCGCGCCGCTGGTTGATCTCGTCCATGTCGATGCGCTTGCAGCCCTTCGCCCCGTCGGTGAATCCGATCTGCACGGCGGTGACGCGTTCGAAGGCCGAGCCGTGCACGCTCTCCGGGTCGCTCGGGTCGGAGTCGCGGATGGCCACGGTGGCGGCGAGAACGGAGTTGAGGCCGTCGGAGGTGTTGATGGTGAAGTGCTTGGACTTGCCCTCGGCGACCGAGCGCATGAACGCCCCCGCGAAGCAGTCGGCCTGCTGTTCCTTCACGATCACCGGATCTTTGGCGCCGACGAGCCTGGCCATGGTCTGCACCGCGTGCCCGTATTCGTGCGCGAGCACCATGACCACCGCCATCTTGCCGAAGGTGTCGATCATCGCGGGCAGCAGCACGGAGCGGTCCCAGCCGATGGAGTTGTCCAACCGGCAGTACGCGGCGTTCACCAGGTGAAAGGTGGTCTCCTTGCAGAATTCGCGGGCATCGCCGCGCGGCGACTTCGCGCTCCAGGACAGCAGCGTGTCGACCGGCTTGAAATCGCCGCTCTGGAATTCCTTGCCGAATTCGGCGTGCCAGTAGCTCTGGATGTCGTCGACCGCGTTGAGGGCGAGAGTGTCTTCGGGGCTGCCGTCGCCATTGGTGGCCTTGAGCGAGCTGTCCGGCACACCTTCTCGCGGGCCGCTCGGACCGCTGGTGGTCGGCAGTCCTGCCACCTTGAACGGGTCGTCGTAAATGGAGACGGCACGGCCGTCCACCAGCCGGGTGCAGCCCGCGACCAGCACCACAACGATCAGCGCGGCGGTAATGATCGCCGTCGCACGGACTTTCGGCAAAGCTCCCCCTAAATCGGCCGGTATCACGTTCTCATCGGTCGCCGGATCGGGGCAAAAGGCGCGTCGGGGGCACCGCCGATGTCCGGGTGATGGAATAGTATCCGCTGCATGTCTTCACCGGGGGCGCAGACCATCACCGTGCGCCATGATGGAAACGAACGAGTCTTCGATTCGAACCAGCAGGTCACCATGGGCCGTGCGCCGGAGGTGACGCTTTTCGTCGACAGCCCGCTGGTTTCGCGGGTACACGCGACGCTCACTTGGCAGGGTAGCGCCTGGGTGCTGTCCGATAACGGAAGCACCAATGGCGTGTTCGTCGATGCCCGCAGACTCGCGCAACCGGTGTCGATCGATCGGCCGACGCAGGTGCGGCTCGGTGATGCGATCAGTGGCCCGCTACTCCATCTATTGCCCGCCAATCCACTACCCCCGCAGCGCCCTTCGGTGCGGCCGCCGCAGTCGGGTCAGCAGCCGATGCCGGGCCAGCCGCAGTCGGGTCAGCGGCCCGCCCAGCAGTTCCAGCGCCCGGCCTATCAGCCGCCGCAGGACGCGCAGCCGCAGGTGAACGTCAATCTGACCACCCGCGCCGACACCTCGAACATGCCGCCGGTGCGGGCAAGGGCCTCGACCGCGGCGATCGCCAGGGCCGACCGCCTGCCCGCGGGTGGCCTGACGATCGGGCGCACCACCGACAACCAGATCGTCGTCAACGATCCGCTGGCCTCGCGCAAGCACGCGCGCCTGCTGGCCGCCTCCGACGGGCTGACCATCGAGGACCTCGGCTCGGCGAACGGCACCTTCGTCAACGGCCACCGCCAGCAGCAGGCGGTGCTGCGCGAGCGCGACATCATCACCATCGGCAACATCGACTTCGTTGTCCAGCAGGGCACTTTGGTGCTACGGCAGAAGCCGGTGGCCGAGCAGGGGCTCGCGGTGCACGGGGTCGCGTTCACCGTCGAGGGCAACAAGCAGCTGCTGGTCGATGTGAATATGCAGGCCAGCCGGGGCACGCTGACCGCGCTCATCGGTCCGTCCGGCGCGGGCAAGTCGACGCTGTCCAGGTTGATCGCGGGCACCACCCGGCCGTCCGGCGGCGTGGTCACCTTCGAGGGCCGCAATCTGCACGCGGAGTACGAGGCGCTGCGCTCCCGGATCGGCATGGTGCCGCAGGACGACGTGCTGCACCGGCAGCTCACCGTGCGCCAGGCGCTCGGCTACGCGGCCGAGCTGCGGCTGCCGCCGGATAACAGCAGGGCCGACCGGCAACAGGTGATCGATGGTGTGCTGAAAGAGCTTTCGCTGACCGAGCACGCCGACACCAGGGTGGACCGGCTTTCCGGTGGTCAGCGCAAGCGCGCGTCGGTCGCGCTGGAACTGCTCACCGGTCCCTCGCTGCTGATCCTGGACGAGCCGACCTCGGGCCTCGACCCGGCGCTGGACCGGCAGGTGATGGTGATGCTGCGCGAGCTGGCCGACGCGGGCCGCGTGGTGATCGTGGTCACCCACTCCATCGCCCACCTGGACATGTGCGATCAGGTGCTGCTGCTGGCGCCCGGCGGCAAGACCGCCTACTGCGGCAACCCGGCCGGTGTCGGCGCCGCGCTCGGCACCACGGACTGGGCGGAGATCTTCGCCAATGTGGCCGCGAATCCGGATCAGGCGTTCGCCGCTTATCGATCCAGGCAGGCGTTCGCGCCGCCGCCACCGCCGCCACCCCAGCAATACGGGTCTGCGGGCTCACCACCGCAATCCAGTGGCGGCAAACAGTTCTCGACGCTGTCGCGCAGACAGATCCGGCTGATCCTGGCCGACCGCGGCTATCTATCGTTCCTGGTGATCCTGCCGTTCATCCTCGGCGCGCTGTCGCTGGTGGTGCCCGGCAAGGACGGTTTCCAGCGCGGCGCGCTGAAGGCGTTGCCGGACGGCACCTTTGTGCCCACCGGCGGCGGCGAGACCCAGCAGTTGCTCGTCGTGCTGATCCTCGGCGCCTGCTTCATGGGATCCACGCTCACCGTGCGTGACCTGGTCGGCGAGCGCACCATCTTCCAGCGCGAACGCGCGGTCGGATTGCTGCCGTCGGCGTATCTGTCGGCGAAGATCGCGGTGTTCAGTTTCACCGCGCTGCTGCAGTCGGCCGTGCTGGTCGGCATCGTGCTCGCGGGCAAGAAACGGCCGGGCGAAGGAGCGGTGCTGTCCTCCGGCAGCGGGGAGCTGTATATCGATATCGCGTTGACCGCGGTGTGCTGTGTCGTTGTCGGCCTGCTGCTTTCGTCGCTGGCCAAGTCGAACGAGCAGGTGATGCCGCTGCTGGTGGTGGCGATCATGGTGCAGCTGGTGATGGCGGGCGGACTGATCCCGGTCACCGGCCGGGTGGTGCTCGAGCAGGTGTCCTGGTTGTTCCCGGCGCGCTGGGGGTATGCGGCCGGTGCCTCGACAGTGAACATTCGTGAGGTGTTCCTCAGCGCGCAACCGGACACGTTGTGGCAGCACACGCCGGGCATCTGGGCCTTGGACGTCGGCGTGCTGCTGCTGATCACCCTGGCGCTCGCCGTCCTCACCTGGCGGCGGCTGCGACTGAAGGCGTCGGCGGCGTGACGGGCGAGCGATTTTCCGGCCACTACCGGGGGCTCCGGACAACGGCAAGCATCTCGGCCGCACACCAGGCACACTTATGCCTGTGACGGTGCGAGTAGGGGCGGTACATCTCGGCTGGGATGTGGTGTCCGTGGCCGCGGGTGGCGGTGGCACACCGATCCGCCCGGTCCAGGTGGAAGGTATGTGGACACCGCCGGCGTATCTGCTGGCTGATTCGTCGGGTCGGTTGCACACCGCCGGCGTGGACCGGCAGCGGCCGGACCTCGGCATGGCGATCGCCGACGTGCGTGACATCCTCGGGCATCCGCAGATCGTGGTGGCCGGGGCGACCTGGCCAGCGGAGCTGGTGTTCCGGGCCAGGATGTACAACCCGCTGGCCGCGATCGGTAAACATCTGCGCGGCAAGCCGGACCTGGTGGCGCTGCCGTTCCCGGACAGCTGGCCGGACGAGAAGGTCGAGGTGTACGCCGGGCTGGTGGAACAGCTCGACGTGACCGTTGAGCCGCTGCCGGAAAGCGTCGCGTTGTCCGGTTATGTGCGCGCGCTCGGGCTGGTGCATCCGCCGGACCAGGCCAGGCCGCACGGCATCGGCGCGACCGGTGTGTACTCCGACGGCCGGACCGTGCTGGTCGTCGCGGTGCACGGCGACGACGAACAGCCGACCGAATCGGTCGATGTGCCGGTGACCATGGAGTCGATGCGCGATGCCAGGTCCGCGGACAACGTGGTGATCGAGGTGATGGCCGCGGCCCGTTCGATCGGCGCGGACACCTCGACGGTGTTGCTGTCCGGCAATGTCTGCTTCAACGACGCGCTGCGGCTGGCCTTCCAGAACCATCTCGGCCACCGATTGCAGGTCGCCGATCATCCGATGCACGCGCTCGTGCTCGGTGCGGCGCACCTGCTGGTGACCGATACCGAAGCGGACGAGCCGGAACCGTCGGGCCGGCATGCCGAACCCGCACCGCCACCGGTCGACCCCACTCAGTTCCAGGATCCGGGACCGCAGTACCGCGATCCGGCCGGGCACTACCGGGCGGAATCCGCACCGCAGCAGGCCGCCCCCGGGCAGCGTCAAGCCGGTGCCGCACATCGGCAGGCCGAGTCGGCGCAGCGCCAAGCGGAGTCGTCACAGCGCCGAACGGACGTGCCACAACCCCACATGGATCCGTCTCCGCCGCGAACGGTGCCACCCGTGCAGTACGGGCCCGGCTATCCGACGCAGGGCGAGGAACCGACGACCAGGATCACCCGCGACGAGGTGCCCCGGCTGCCACCGAATCTCGCCGAGCTCGGCAGTCGTTTCACCCGCCCGCCGGGGCAGTACCCCGAGGAGCAGCAGGGACGTCCGCCGCAGGGTGGGCCGCCGCCCGGCCAGACATCCGGTGCGCGGTCGTATCAGGCGCCGCAGTCCGATGCTGCCGAGCAGGGGCGGCACGGACAATGGCGGGAGCCGGAGTCCGAGGACGACGACGAGGACCGGCCCCGCAAGCCGAAGCTGTGGAACAAGATGAGGGACAACCTGTTCGGCGCGCACACGGTAGTCGGCGCGCTCGCGCTCGCGGTGGTCGCGCTGCCGTCCGGCGGTGATCGCATCGAGCTGACCTCGGCGACGATGACCTTGACCGCGGCACCGGCGCCTGCCGCCGCCGATCCGATCGTGTGCCCGCTGGCCCCGTATGTGACCAACGAGGTCAGTCCAGGCATCTCGGCCACGCGCGGCCACTCGGGCGGTCTGCGCGACGGCCGGGAGACCGCGGATCAGGACTGCAAGCAGCCGGGCGTGGACACCCTGCGCTTCCTGCTGCCCGGCCCGCGCCGGGCCATCGATCCAGGGCCGCCGATCGAGATCTGACGCGATTTCGATCGCCGGATCCTGGCTGGTATTGTGGCTCGTTGGCGTATGGACGGCCGGGCAACCGGTCGTGCAATCGAACCCCGGGTCTCCACCGGCCGCCGGGAGCTTCGACCACATGCCTGGCCGGCAACACCGACTACAGACAGGGAAGCACTGTGCCTACGTACAGCCCCAAGGCTGGTGACGTCACCCGTCAGTGGTACGTCATCGACGCCACTGACGTAGTTCTCGGCCGTCTCGCCGTCCAAGCAGCGAACCTGCTGCGTGGCAAGACGAAGCCGACCTACGCACCGAACTTCGACGGTGGCGATTTCGTCATCATCATCAACGCCGAGAAGGTTGCCATCAGCGGCAACAAGAAGGCGGACAAGCTGATCCACCACCACAGCGGGCACCCGGGCGGCCTCAAGTCGCGCACTGTCGGTCAGGTGTTGGAGAGCCGTCCGGACCGGCTCGTGGAGAAGGCCGTCAAGGGCATGATCCCGAAGAACAAGCTCGGCAACGCGATCGCGGGCAAGCTGAAGGTCTACGCAGGCCCGAACCACCCGCACGCCGCTCAGCAGCCCATTCCGTTCGAGATCAAGCAGGTGGCCCAGTGACCGCTCCTGAGGAATTCAACGAAGAAGCCGTCGTCGAGGAATTCGACGCCGCCGAGGTTGTCGAGGACGGCGAAGGCTACGAAGAGGCCGAGGTCGCAGTCGAGACCTTCGCCCCGATCGTGATCGACCGCCCGGTGCAGACCGTCGGCCGTCGTAAGGAAGCCGTCGTTCGCGTGCGCATGGTGCCGGGCTCCGGCAACTTCGTGCTCAACGGCCGCACCATCGAGGACTACTTCCCGAACAAGGTGCACCAGCAGCTGGTCAAGTCGCCGCTGGTCACCGTCGAGCGGGCCGAGAGCTTCGACATCATCGCCCTGCTGCACGGCGGCGGCCCGTCGGGACAGGCGGGCGCCCTGCGTCTGGCCATTGCCCGCGCGCTGATCGAGGTCACCCCGGACGACCGTCCCGCCCTGAAGCGGGCCGGCTTCCTGACGCGTGACCCGCGTGCCGTGGAGCGTAAGAAGTACGGTCTGAAGAAGGCCCGTAAGGCGCCGCAGTACTCGAAGCGCTGATTTTGGCCTCGCCGACCACCGTCATCCGGCACCCTGGAGGTGCGGGGGGCGGTACGGTCGGCGGGCAACCTGTACGAGAGCAGGCTTCCAGCAACGGCTGGTCGCCTGCTCTCGTGCTGTATAGAATTGGCGACGTTCGCGAGCCCTGCGCGGTTACCCAGGCTGCCTTCTCCGGGCCTGACGCGTACGCCGCAGATCAAGCCGCGGCGTTTCGAGGCCCTTCGTGGCTCGGGCTGTCCTCTTCGGGCGCGCTGCGGATCCACCGATGAGGGGCTGAGGTATGGGACGTTTGTTCGGCACCGACGGAATCCGTGGGCTGGCCAACGAGTCGTTGAGTCCGGAACTGGCGCTGCGCGTTTCGGGTGCGGCCGCCCAGATTTTGAGCAGTGGCAAGAAGCGTCCCCTCGCGGTCGTCGGCCGCGACCCGAGGGCAAGTGGTGAGATGCTGGAGGCCGCGGTCACCGCGGGGCTCACCGCCGCCGGGGTGAACGTGCTGCAGGTCGGCGTGCTGCCGACACCCGCCGTCGCCTATCTCACCGGGCTCTATGACGCGTGCTTCGGCGTGATGATCTCGGCCTCGCACAATCCCATGCCGGACAACGGCATCAAGATCTTCGCGGCCGGCGGGCACAAGCTCGACGACGCCATCGAGGATCGCATCGAGGCGCTGCTCGCCGAGGACAACGCGCTGCGGCCGACCGGACGCGGCATCGGGCGGGTGGTCAACGCGTCCGGCGCGCGCGACCACGGACAGGTCGTGCCGGACCAGTACAGCGTCGCGGGCACCCATGAGCGGTATGTCGAGCATCTGGTCGAGGCGACCGGACAGGACCTGTCCGGACTGACCGTGGTGGTCGATTGCGCGCACGGCGCGGCATCCGAAGTGGGGCCCGCCGCCTTCCGCGAGGCGGGTGCGACGGTGATCGCGATCAATGCCGAGCCGGACGGCCTCAATATCAACGATGGTTGCGGCTCAACGCATTTGGAAACGGTGCAGCGGGCGGTGCGCGAGCATGGCGCCGATCTGGGGCTGGCGCTCGACGGTGACGCAGACCGGTGCCTCGCGGCCGATGCCGACGGCAAAGTCGTCGACGGCGACGCGATTCTGGCGATT
This sequence comes from Nocardia sp. NPDC051321, assembly GCF_044455225.1. NCBI lineage: Bacteria > Bacillati > Actinomycetota > Actinomycetes > Mycobacteriales > Nocardiaceae > Nocardia > Nocardia sp. NPDC051321. The sequence goes on from NZ_JBITEM010000011.1 coordinate 51,758, forward strand.
CTCGCCCTCGACATGCACGAGGCCGGCGAGCTGGCGAAGCAGACCCTGGTCGGTACCGTGATGGCCAATCTAGGCCTGCACATCGCGATGCGCGAAGCCGGAATCACCTTGCTCACCACCGCCGTTGGTGACCGCTATGTGCTGGAGGAACTTCGCCGCGGCGGTTACACGCTGGGCGGTGAACAGTCCGGGCACGTCATCTTCCCCCAGTTCGGCACCACCGGCGACGGTGTGCTCACCGGCCTGAAACTCATGGCCAGGATGGCGCGAACCCGGCGTAGCCTCGCCGATCTGTCGGCCGTATTGCACACGGTGCCACAGGTATTGGTGAACGTGCCGGTCAGCGACAAATCGCTGGTCGCGGCGGCGCCTGAGGTGCGGGACGCGGTGCTGGAAGCCGAACGCATCCTCGGCGACACCGGCCGAGTCCTGCTGCGCCCCAGCGGCACCGAGCAACTGGTGCGCGTCATGGTGGAAGCCACCGATCCCGCGCAGGCCAGGCAGCTGGCCGACGACCTCGCCAAGCGCGTCGCGTCGGTCTGATCCGAAGGACCCTGCCCGTCAGGTGGTTTCGGTGAGTTTGCCGAAGTCCATCTGCCAGCGGCGGGTGGCCTGGATGGTGTCCAGCATCCGGCGGTCGTGGGTGACCAGCAGCAGTGTGCCGGTGAAGGATTCGACGGCCTGCTCTAGTTGTTCGATGGCGGGCAGGTCCAGATGGTTGGTCGGTTCGTCGAGGACGAGCAGGTTCACGCCGCGGGCCTGCAACAGCGCGAGGGCGGCGCGGGTGCGTTCGCCGGGGGACAGGGTTTCGCAGGCGCGCAACGCGACTGAGCCGCGCAGGCCGAACTTGGCGAGCAGGGTGCGGACTTCGGCGTCCGGCCAGTCCGGCAGCTGCGCGCCGAAAGTGTCGGCCAGCGAAGGCGTCCCGCGGAACAGGCCGCGCGCCTGATCGACCTCGCCGATCTCTACGCCTGCGCCGAGCGTGGCGGATCCGCTGTGCGGCTTGATCTTTCCGAGCAGCAGCGCCAGCAGGGTGGATTTGCCGGAGCCGTTCGCGCCGGTGAGCACGATCCGGTCGGCCCAGTCGACCTGGGTGGTGATCGGGCCGAGGGTGAAATCGCCCTGGGTGACCGTCGCGTCGGACAGCGTGGCCACCACCGATCCGCTGCGCGGCGCGGCACCGATGGTCATCCGCAGCTCCCACTCCTTGCGCGGCTCCTCGACCACGTCGAGGCGTTCGATGCGGCGTTGCGTCTGGCGGGCCTTGGCCGCCTGTTTCTCGGTGGACTCGGCACGCATCTTGCGGCCGGCCTTGTCCGAGTCGACCTTCTTCGGGTCGCGCGCCTTGCGGCGGGCGTTGCGCACGCCGTGTTCGAGCCAGTTGCGCTGCATCTGCGCCCGCGCCTCCAGGCCCGCCTTGGTGTCGGCGAACTCCTCGTAGGCCTCACGCGCGTGCTGGCGGGCGATCTCGCGTTCCATCAGATACGCCTCGTAGCCGCCGTCGTAGCTGCCGACCTGCTGCTGTGCCAGATCGAGTTCGACGATCCGATTGACGGTCCGCGCCAAGAACTCTCGGTCGTGGCTGATGACTACCAGCGGCACCCGGACGCCGGTGACGAACTGCTCCAAGCGGGCGAGGCCGTCCAGGTCGAGGTCGTTGGTCGGCTCGTCGAGCAGCAGAATGTCGAAGCGGGACAACAACACCGAGGCCAGACCCGCGCGCGCGGCCTGGCCGCCGGACAGGACCGTCATCGGGGTGTCGAGGCCGTTGGGCAGGCTGGCGATCAGGCCGAGATCGGCGGCTACCTCGGCAGCGCGCTGGTCCAGATCCGCGCCGCCCAGTGCGAGCCAGCGCTCCAGTGCGGGCGAATACTCGTCTTCGCCGCTGTCGGCGATATTCGCCGCGGCGGCGTCCATTGTCCGCTGTGCCTCGGCGACACCGGTTCGGCGACCGAGGAATTCGAGCACCGACTCGCCGGGCACCCGCTCGGGCTCCTGCGCGAGATAGCCGACGGTGGCATCGGGTGGGCTCAGCGTGATGCTGCCGGTCGGGGTGCGCCGGTCCGCGAGCATGCGCAGCAGCGTCGACTTGCCCGCGCCGTTCGCGCCGACCAAGCCGATCACGTCACCCGGTGCCAGGGTGAGATCGAGGTCGTCGAACAGGGTGCGTTCGCCGTGTCCCGCGGACAGCCCGCGCGCGTGCAGAGTGGTACTCACGACCGCGCCTCGCCGGCGCTCGGCTCCGTCGTGCGCACAGGCACGCTGTGTCTCTGGTTCACTCGCTGACGCTTCCTCACTGTCCTAAGTCTGCCGTGTTCGCGCGACCCATCCCGCACCGGTCGGCTACTCGGGGTAACACCCTGAACCAGGGTGGTAGGAAATCAGGGTCGGCATAGCTCCATGGACCGATGTGGCACGGCGTCCGGCTCGGCAGAGTGGAGTTCGAAGAGATCATCATCAGAGAGGGAAGACCATGACCGCACCTGCCCGCCGTTTCACCCGCTCCACCCACGACAAGTGGATCGCCGGAGTCTGTGGCGGCATCGCCGAATACCTCGGCTGGAATGCCAATGTCGTGCGCCTGCTGTTCGTGCTTTCCTGCCTGCTGCCCGGCCCGCAGTTCATCATCTACCTGGTGCTGTGGCTGCTTATGCCGAAGAAGTGAGGCCAGGGGGCTGCGTCGGGCTCCTGTGGATGTCAGGATGGAGCGATAGCGTTGTTGTCGGGTCATTGGATGACAGCACCACGAGTCCCGCTGAGGAGGAGTAATGATCACCTCGGGTGAATTGCCGGGTTTGGAACTACCCGGCATCGACGCGTCCTCGTCACTGGACGGCCTGGGTGCGGTCGAATTGCACCACCCCACCCAGGACATCGACGGTGACGGCACGCTCGACACCATCACCACCAACGGTGGCGACGCGATGCAGGTCTGGACCGATTACGACCACGACGGACTGGCGGACCACGTCACGGTCGTGGAAAACGACGGCGACTACGCGGCGTGGGAATTCCACCGGCATCCCGACGGGTCCTCGGAGTGGGTACGCACCGACCACGGGAAGATCGGCTCGTAGGTCCGTCGCCGCGGTGGGTCGGCACGACCGCCGCGGATTCGATGGAACCGAACGTCGGCGAGGCGCGTCGAAGGAAGTATGGCGGCACTCGGCGAACACGGAGGGGCGTAGATGACCGGCGATCCGAACAGCATGGTCGGCGTCCAGACGGGGGAGTTGGGTCGGCTAGCCAACGATCTCCGGATATCCGGGCAGGCGGTGGCCAAGCTCTCGCGGGAAGTGACCGAGAACGAGTTCGGTCCCGCCGATGCAGGCGAGCACTACGCCGAGCACGGCAAGCGGATCCAGCAGGGCTTCGAGCGGATCACCCACTGGATGGAGAACTGGGCCGAGGCGACGATCACCACGGCGGACGCGCTCGGTGCGTCGGTGGTGCGGTATTCGGACACCGTCAAGGAGACCGCCGGAGACATCGCGAAGGTCGGCCGTGAGATCCAGAGCTGAGCTTCCGGACGCCCGCATGTCGACGGCAAGGGGTTAGCCGTGGTTTTCACCGTTCCCGCACACGCGCGGATCAAGGAGTACCTCGACATCGGGTCTCGAAGTCTTTTGTACTTCGAGTATTTCGAGCCGCGCTTTCACCGCGCCTTTCCTGCGCCTTCCGCCGCCTTGGCCAGTTACGAGCAGTTGCACAAGCGCTTCTACGAACAGAACGGGCTGAACGAGGACAAGCTGTATAACGCCTCGGTCCGGCTGCAGGAGGTGCTGCACAACGCCGGAACGCACGTGGACAACCATCGCGTCGCCGCACAGGCGCTGCCTTCGCTGTGGCAGGGACAGGCCGCCGACGCCGCGATCCGCATGCTGAATCAGCAGGTCGGGCAGGCCGATGCGGACTGGAAGACGGCCGAAACGGCATGGGAAGCACTGGCCGGTTCGATCGCCGCGTTGCGGACCGCCGTGAAGATCAAAGCCGATGTCGTGCTGCACATTCTGGAAAACGGCGAAGGGGTGAAGATCGACGGGAAGACGCCGGAGGATGTCGACGACATCATCTCGGGCACGTCGATCGCCTGGAGCAACATCACCGAGAACAGCCTGCTCAGCAAGCTGCGCCGCCTCTTCCCGGAACTCGACGAGGACGGGCCCTCGGGCGATCTCGTGTTGCTGGTTCCCGGCACCGGGTACCAGGACCGGATCAAGCAGCGGTGTCGCGACTGGCTCGACAAGGTTTTTCAACCCGACTACACGGCCAAGGTGCAGAAGTTCAGCACAGCCTGCGACCTGACCGACCAAGCGGTGAAGAACGTCTATGAGCCGCTCATCGGTGCGCTGAATGAGGTTCCCGATACGGCTTATCCGCGTCCGGCGGCGGCGGTGCCACAGCAGCCGAAGGATGATGACGCGCCGACCGCTCAGCCCGGAAATCCCGCTGCGCCAGTCGTTCCCGCGAGTACGGCGCCTTCGCCGTCGACGCCTAGCGTGCCATCTACACCTGCGTCGCCGTCTACACCTGCGTCGCCGTCTACACCGGCGTCGCCCACAGTTCCGGCGAGCACGGGGATACCTTCGGCGCCGAGCACGCCCGCGACACCTACTGCGCCGACGGTTCCCAATACGTCGTCGTTGGAGGGGCTACCGGCGCTCAGTCAGGTGGCGAGTCAGTTGTCACCGTTGACATCTGGCATCGGTCACCTGGTCGAATCTGGGATCAGCTCGCTGTCCGGGATGGTCAGCGACGGCGTCGACAACGCGGTGAAGATGGTCGAGGGCATTATCGATCCGACGCAGGTCGACAAGGACGGCGACGGAAAGCCGGACGGCAAGCCCGCGGCCGAATTCGACGTTGCCGGTAAGCATCTCAAGTTCGAGATGAGTCCGGACGGTCAGCTGAAACTGATGATGTCCGAAGCCGACGGCAAGGCGCAGGAGTTCAGCGTCCGGCTCGACGAACACGGGATGCCGGTCATCGAGGTGCACGAGCCGAAGGATGAGGCGGGGCCCGGGGAAAAGCAGCCGTCCGCGCCGGCGGAGCAGCAGCCGTCGCCTGGGTCGCCTGGGGAAAAGCCGTCACCCGGTGAAAGCCCGGCGCCGGCGTCGCCAGGAGAAAAGTCGGCGCCGACGGACTCGACCCCGACCGCGCCTGCACCGGACAAGCCGTCGCATGCCCCTGCGGAGAACTCCGACCAACCGAACGCCCGGGTCGGCACTCCGCCACCTATGCGGCGCGGCGAAGACGGCGAACACAAGCCCAAACGCATGCCGGGCGAACAGAATCCGGACGCACCGTTCGACAGCGGCGCGGAATTGGCGGAGGCGGGCCCGATGGGAGATCTGGCCGAAGCGGGTCCGTTGTGAGCCCGGCGCAGTGCGTTGGTGAGCCGGTAGCCTAGGTGCGGATGCGGCGGGAGTGCGCGCCGCGCTCACCGAGCGGAGTCGAGCGGCGGCACGGAGCCGCTCGCTGATGTCCACTTGCGGATCGGGGAGAATCGACATCGTGAGTTACGCCGAGGAGATCGAGCGTGTCGCCGAGGAATGCCGTCGCCGCTCGGCCCTACTGCTGGACGAGCTCGAGCAGATCAACCGCAAGACCGCGGACACCAGCCGCGAACTCACCGCTGCCGCCGCCGCCGAAATGCGCGAGTTCTGTTCGGCACACTCGGACGAACTGGACAAAGCCCGCGCCGAGGTCGAAGAACGGGAACGACTGGAGACAGCGGCCCGCGAACAACGCGAAGCCATTGCCCGCTCGATTGCCGCGCGCAAAGCGAGCCGAGATGTCCTCCCGGTAGACCAGGAGGATGAGGAAGCCGCCTTTTATCAGCGTGAAACCTGGCTGATCTGACCGCTGCTGGCTCCGGGCTCAGCACCGCACAGCCACCCAACATCGAGGTGAGTCATATGGTCGCTTAAAGATCTTGTAAAGCGACCATATGACTCACCTCGATGAGCGAGAACGACCATTTGGCTCACCTCGATTGCGGAAGGTCCCTCAACGGGACCACAGCCAGTTCTCACGCTGGGACTTGAGCGTTGCCCATTACTGGCTGCGGAAGAGAAAGCCGGGGAGGGCAGGCGACGTGCCCAGCATTGCTCGATCATTCCCTGGGATATGTGCACCTATCGGAGCAGCACACCGAAGGACTCGATGGGTGTACTTATCCGGATGGGTACGGCTAAGGACGACCCAAGGTGAGCAGCCCTGAAGCTGAAGACCTGTCCAGGTTTTCCCGTGAGTAGTGTGGTCGGGTCGTGTGCCGTACCCGGCTTTAGGTGCACGTCAGGTGCGAGATGTTGCGTTCCAGCGTGGTCCTCTGGCTGTGGTGACGTTATAGAGATTTTCAAGATCAAGTGAGTCAAATGGTTGCTGCCAGAGATCATTTAGCGACCATTTGACTCACCTCGACGAGCGAGTACCACCATTTGCCTCACCTCGATGCACGCCACGTGTACTGCACCGGGTAGTTGCCTCGGGCCGGAAGTGCGGTGTCGTGTTTCGCCCTGATCATCTGGTTGCGACGCCCTGTCAGGCGCTCCCAAACCGATCGCAACAAATCCGCACCCTCACTTGGGGATCCGCACTCGGAATAGGGCCCTGAAGTCGGTGCGTATCCGAGTGAGGGTGCGGATTCTGGTGCATGCGTGGGCAGTTGAGTGCCGAACACCGGTTGTGTGACCTGCACACCAGGTGTACTGGGGGTGCGGCTCACACAACCGGTGTGCAGTGGGTGTTATCGGCGGAGTAGGCCGGCGAGTTGGGTGATCTTGAGTTTGGGGGCGGGCTTGTCTTCTTTGGCTTCGGGGTCGACGACGGCTGTGTGGGGGATGTCTGCTTCGGGATCGGCGAAGGGGTGGTAGGTCTTGTCGCGGGCGACGGTGGCGAGTAGGTAGCCGGTGAGTAGGGCTCGGGTGGTGCGGGCGGTTTTGGATTCGTGTTTGCCTGCGCCGACGGCGGCTAGCATGCGGCGGCCCTCGATGATGCCGTTGTGGGAGGCGCCGTCGATCGCGCGGAAGACCGAGGGGCCGCCCCATGCGGTGGCGAGGGGGATGGCGTTGGAGCTGACCGAGGCGAGGTCGGTGGCGCCGGCCAGGATCAGGGCGGGCGTGTCGAGGTCGGGGGCGAGGGTTTCCGCGGACGGTGCGGTGGGGGCCGGGAACAGTGCGGCGACCGCGGCTACCTGGCGCTGGGCGGCGGCGATGACGGCGGCGCCGGCGCCCATGCCGTGGCCGACCAGGGCGAGCCGGTCGGGGTGCACGCTGATGGTGCCGTCGCCGAGTCGCACACCGGTGCAGATGTCCAAGGTGGTGAGCAGGTCGGTGGCCAGGCCGAGATGTGACGGGATCGGCCCGCGCTCGGTGTCGGGGGCGGCGGCCACGAAACCCCAGGACGCGAGGTGCTCGAGTAGCTGCCGGTAGTTGGCGGCGCCGGTCAGCCAGCCGTGCCCGAACGCGACGGCGGGCAGGTTGAGCCCGGATTCGGGCGTGAATACCACCCCCGGCTGCCCGGCGATGGCCAAATTGCCGCGCAGCACCCGATGGGGGCCGCGGCTGGTCAGGGTGCTCAGGAGTGATTTCACAGACGCCGACACGACGAGAACGTTATCCGATAAGTACTCTGGTGAGCCATGTGCGGAATCGTGGGGTACGTCGGATACCGGGACGCGCTCGGCGTTGTCGTTGACGCGTTGCGCCGCATGGAATATCGCGGCTACGACTCCGCGGGTGTGGCGATCGTCGACGGTGCCGGTGCGTTGGCAGTGGAACGCAAGGCGGGCAAGCTGGCGAATCTCGAGGCCGAACTCGCCGAAATCGGGGTGGCGCGGTTCGCGGGCAGCACCGGAATGGGACATACGCGCTGGGCAACGCACGGCGCGCCGACCGACCGCAACGCGCACCCGCATCGGGACGACAGCGGCAAGGTCGCCGTCGTGCACAACGGGATCATCGAAAACTTCGCCCCGCTGCGCCGGGAACTGGAGGACGCGGGCGTCGAGCTGCGCAGCGACACCGACACCGAGGTCGCCGTGCACCTGGTGGCCAGGGCCTACGCCGACGGTCCGACGGCGGGCGACTTCGCGGCCAGCGCGCTCGCGGTGGTTCGCCGGTTGGAGGGCGCGTTCACGCTGGTCTTCACCCATGCCGACCACCCGGACCTGATCTTCGCGGCGCGGCGCTCGACGCCGCTGGTCGTCGGTGTCGGCAAGGGCGAGATGTTCATCGCCTCGGACGTCACGGCGTTCATCGAGCACACCCGCGAGGCGGTCGAGCTCGGTCAGGACCAGGCCGTGGTGATCACCGCCGACGGCTACACGGTCACCGATTTCGCCGGCGACGACGCGGCCGCGCGTACTCGGCCGTTCACCATCGACTGGGATCTGGCCGCCGCCGAGAAGGGTGGCCACGACTATTTCATGCTCAAGGAGATCGAGGAGCAGCCCGCCGCCGTCGCGGACACGCTGATCGGGCATTTCAGCGTGGACTCCGACGGCGCGGGCCGGATCGTGCTGGACGAACAGCGGCTCGCCGATCAGGAACTGCGCGACTTCGACAAGGTCTTCGTGGTCGCCTGCGGTAGCGCCTACCACTCCGGGCTGCTGGCCAAGTATGCGATCGAGCACTGGACCAGGCTGCCCGTCGAGGTGGAGCTGGCCAGCGAATTCCGTTACCGCGACCCGGTGCTGGATCGTTCCACGCTGGTGGTGGCGATCTCGCAGTCAGGGGAGACGGCCGACACGCTCGAGGCGGTGCGCCACGCCAAGGAGCAGAAGGCGCGCGTGCTCGCGATCTGCAATACCAATGGCGCGCAGATCCCGCGCGAGTCCGACGCGGTGCTCTACACCAGGGCCGGACCGGAGATCGGCGTCGCCTCGACCAAGGCGTTCCTGGCTCAGGTGACCGCGAATTACCTGGTGGGGCTGGCCTTGGCGCAGGCGCGCGGCACCAAGTACCCGGACGAGGTGGCCCGCGAGTTCGCCGAACTCGAGGCGATGCCGAAGCTGGTGGAGCGGGTGTTGGAGACGGCGCCGCAGGTGCGGGCGATCGCGCGCGAGCTGGCACACGTGTCGACGGTGCTGTTCCTCGGCCGCCACGTCGGGTACCCGGTGGCGCTGGAGGGTGCGCTCAAGCTCAAAGAGTTGGCGTACATGCACGCCGAGGGTTTCGCGGCGGGCGAGCTCAAGCACGGCCCGATCGCGCTGATCGAAGAGGGCCTGCCGGTGATCGTGGTGATGCCGTCTCCGAAGGGGCGCGCGGTACTGCACTCCAAGCTGCTCAGCAACATTCGCGAGATCCAGGCCCGCGGCGCGCGCACCATCGTGATCGCCGAGGAGGGCGACGACACGGTCCGCCCGTTCGCCGACGACCTCATCGAGATCCCGACGGCCCCCACGCTGTTCCAGCCGCTGCTGTCGACGGTTCCGCTGCAGATCTTCGCCGCCGAAGTAGCCCAGGCCCGCGGCTACGACGTGGACAAGCCGCGCAACCTGGCCAAGTCCGTCACCGTCGAATAACCCACGGTCCCAACCGTTTCAACCGACGCACCCCGAACCGCTCAGCGATTCGGGTGCGTTTGTTCATAGGGTCAGGAACACTCGTGCGTGAGTCACGGGTGGGAGGCAAGGACCAGGGAATCGGTTGCGGCAGGGTGGATTCGGCTGGTCGGGCGGCGTTCCAAGGCGCCGGACCACACGGCCAGAGCCAGGGCGATGACGACCAGGACGACGCCGACCCAATTGGGGGCGGTGTAGCCGAGACCCGCGGCGATGACCAGGCCGCCGAGCCAGGCGGAGATAGCGTTGCCGAGGTTGAAGGCGCCGATATTGACGGCCGACGCCAAAGTCGGTGCGCCGGAAGCCTGGTCGAGCACGCGCTTCTGCAGGGGCGGGACGGTGGCGAAGCCGAGGGCGCCGATCAGCACGACGGTGATCGCGGCGGCGATCTTGTTGTGTGCGGTGAGGGTGAACAGGGCGAGCACCACGGCCAGCCCGCCGAGGGACAGGTAGAGCATCGGCATCAGGTGGCGGTCGGCGAACTTGCCGCCGATCAGGTTGCCGAGGAAGAAGCCGAAGCCGAACAGCACGAGCAGCCAGGTGACCGAGCTTTCCGCGAAACCGGTGACCTCGGTCATCATCGGTGCGAGATAGGTGATCGCGGCGAAGACACCGCCGAAGCCGAGCACGGTCATCGCCATCGCGAGCAGCACCTGCGGGTTGCGGAAGACGGCGAGTTCGGTGCGCAGCCGCGCGTCCTGCGGGGCGGGCTGTTCCGGCACCAGCAGGGCGATACCGGCCAGGCCGATCAGGCCGACCAGCGCGACGATCAGGAAGGTGAGCCGCCAGCCGAATTGCTGGCCGAGCAGGGTGCCCAACGGCACGCCGACCATGGTGGCGACGGTCAGTCCGGTGAACATGATCGCGATCGCCCCGGCGCGCTTGTCCGGGCGAACCACGGCACCGGCGACGACCGCGCCGATGCCGAAGAACGCGCCGTGTGCCAGTGCGGCCACGATCCGTCCGGTCAGCATCAGGCCGAACGTGGGTGCGACAGCGGACAATACGTTGCCGGCCACCAGAAGCAGCAGCATGCCGAGCAGCATCCGCTTGCGCGAGACCCGGGTGCCGAGCCCGGTCATCAGCGGCGCGCCGACCACGACGCCGAGCGCGTACCCGGTGACCAGTAGCCCTGCGGTGGGGATGGATACCGCGTAGGTGGCGGCGATGTCGGGGAGTAACCCGACGACGACGAATTCGGTGGTGCCGATTCCGAAGGCCCCGAGCGTCAGGGCGAGGAGTGCGAGCGGCATGAGCGGGAGCCTCCACGATAGTTGCGCCTGTTTCTTACAGGCGTCAACAATAATTGCAGACGCGTGATAATCGCAAGCGCGGGCTATTGCGGTATTCATCTATCCTGGAGGGACAACCTCTACGCGGAAGGAACGCGATGACCGCGGATGCCGCCCTGACCGGCCTGGCCGATGGCTGGTACGCACTGTCGCTGCTGCACGATCGGATCGAGGCGCACATCGAACGGGCCCTACAGGGCGGCCACGACCTGAGCGTTCGCGAGTACTCGCTGCTGGTGGTGCTCAGCCGCCAGCACGATGGGACGGGCGGTCACCTGCGGATGAACCAGGTCGCCGAGGCCGTCGTGTTGAGTCAGAGCGCAACGACGCGGCTGGTGACCCGCCTAGAGGATCGCGGCCTACTCCAGCGCTATCTGTGCCCCGACGACCGTCGCGGCATCTACACAGACGTCACCCCGCCTGGCCTGACCCTCCTGGAACAGGCCAGGCCCACCCACGACGCCGCCCTCTCCAGCGCGTTGGGTCAAGCCGCTGCCGACCCCGAGCTGGCACCTTTGGTTGCGGCCGTCGAAGCACTCAACACCAGTTCCGTGCGCGGCCCGCGCGCCCGCCACTATCGGCCGGTCTAGCAGGCCGGCTACTGCACGGTGACGGTGCCGCGCATTTCCGGGTGCAGCGAGCAGAGGTACCGGTAGGTGCCGGGCACGGTGAAGGTGTAGCTCCAGTCGCCCTTGTCGATGATGGGGCTGTTGAGGCCCATCGCCTTGTCGCCGATGCCCTGCACGGTGTGCGGGGCCTTATCAGCGAAGTGCCAGGTGACCGTGTCGCCGGTCTTGACGGTGACTTCGGCGGGGGCGAACTTCATGTCGTTCACCTCGACCGTGCTGGCCGCGGGCTTCGTATCGCCCGAGGGCTGCGATGTCGTGGTGGTCGGATGTGATCGCTTCGTGGTCGTCGCGACCGCGCCGGAGTCGCTACCGCCGCACCCGGCGACCAGCAACGCCGCTGCCAGCACGAAACCGGTAACAACCTGTGTAGACCTTGCACGGGGCTTGACCATAGGCATGATCGCCAAGCGTAGTCTGCTGTCGTTGCGGGCTTGTGCGGCGCTCTCGGTGCCGTGCGGTGCGTAACAGACGGTACTGAAGTGGAGGATCGCCCATGTCCACGCAGCGGGGTTATTACACCGCCGACGAAGTACGCGAGGCCGAGGCCGAGCTGTTCACCAGAGTTCCGGACGGCGTCCCGATGCAACGTGCGGCGTACGGCCTGGCCACCGTCGTCGCAGGCGAGTTGCGGGCACGCACCGGCGGTGTCGCCGGACGCTCGGTGACCCTGCTCGTCGGTTCCGGTGACAACGGCGGCGACGCGCTGTGGGCCGGGTCGATGCTGCGCCGCCGCGGTGTCGCGGTCACCGCGGTGCTGTTGAATCCGGCCCGTGCCCATGCGAAAGGTCTTGCGGCGCTGCGTAAGGCGGGCGGCCGGGTACGCGACGAGATCGGCGAGCCGGATCTGGTGATCGACGGCATAGTCGGCATCTCCGGCCACGGCGCGCTGCGCCCGAATGCCGCGGAACTCGTTGCGGCGCTGCGTGTCCCGATCATTGCCGCGGATTTGCCGAGCGGCGTGGATCCGGATACCGGCGCGATCACCGGCCCTGCCGTCCGGGCCGATGTCACCGTCGCGTTCGGCGCGTACAAGCCGGTGCATGTGCTGGCTGCACCGCACTGCGGGCGAATCGAGCTGGTGCCCATCGGGTTACGCTTACCCGAGCCGAATCTGGCGGCGCTGGAACCCGCTTCGATCGGCGCGGGCTGGCCGGTACCGGATGCGGCCGACGACAAGTACTCCCAGGGCGTCACCGGCGTCTGCGCGGGCAGTGCCGAGTATCCGGGTGCGGGGGTGTTGTGCACCGGTGCCGTCGTCGCGGCGACCTCCGGCCTGGTCCGCTATGCCGGAACCGGCGCCGCCGATATCCTCGCCCATTTCCCGGAAGTCATTGCCACCGAGCATGTCTCGCAGGTCGGCCGAGTACAGGCCTGGGTGTTCGGACCCGGTGCCAGCACCGACGCCGACGCGCACAAGCGGCTCGTCGAGATCCTCGCTACCGACCTGCCGGTGGTGGTGGACGCCGACGGCCTCACCATGCTCGCCGCCGAACCCGACCTGGTTCGCGGCCGCTCGGCCCCGACCGTATTGACCCCGCACGCAGGCGAATTCGCGCGACTAACCAGGGCGGAGGTCGGTGACGATCGGGTGAGCGCGGTGCGCTCGCTCGCCGAAGAATGGCAGCTCACCGTGCTGCTGAAGGGGCGAGCCACCCTTGTCGCCACCCCGGGCGCTCCGGTTCTGGTCAACGAGGCAGGCGCGTCCTGGGCTGCCACCGCGGGCGCGGGTGATGTCCTTTCCGGCATCATCGGCGCGCTCCTCGCCGCGGGTCACCGCCCGAGCCGGGCCGCCGCGGCAGCAGCACGGGTGCACTCTCTTGCCGCCAACCTCGCCGCGCACGAAGGCCACCCCGACGCCGCGCCCATCTCGGCAACCCCGCTGCTGGACCACATCCGCCCGGCCATCCGCACCCTTCGCGCCCTGGCCCGTTCGGACGTCTGACTCGAGGTTCGCCGCTTGCCCGCTACTCCGCGGAGTTCAGTGATAGGACCGTCCGCCCCACTGTGCCGCAGAACACGGCCGGGGCAACTCGCCGCAACCAGATATCCCCGCCCCAATAGACTTCAGCAAGAACAATCGTGACGACTGACTTCGACAGCACATGGGTAACTCGTCGGGTACGGGCTGACCACAGCCCGCCGCGTCACCGCTAGCCGCCGAGGCCACCGCCGTGGCCGCCGCGTCTGGCCTGAATCCCGGAGAGGCGGACAAGCGTGAACGCGCAGGTGGAGACTGTCGTCGATCTGGATGCCATCGCACACAACGTGCGCGTCCTGCGCGAACTCGCGGGCGATGCCGCCGTGATGGCCGTGGTCAAGGCCGACGGATACAACCACGGTGCCGTCGAGGTCGGCAAGGCGGCGTTGGCCGCGGGTGCCGCCGAACTGGGTGTCACCACGATCGACGAGGCCGTCCAGCTGCGCGAGGCCGGCATCACGGCGCCGATCCTGAGCTGGCTCAACGACTCCGACGCGGACTATGCCGCCGCGATCGGCGCCGACATCGAGATCGGCGTCTCCTCGCTCAGCCAGCTGCGTGCGGTGGAAGCGGCGGCCAGGAGCACGGGCCGCGCCCCGACGGTCACCCTCAAGGTGGATACCGGACTCAATCGCAACGGCTTGTCGACGTTCGAATACCCGCAGGCCCTCGCGGAACTGCGGACCCTCGTCGACGAGCAGGCGGTGCGCTTCCGGGCGATCTTCTCCCACCTCGCCCGCGGCGACGAACCCGAGCACCCGACCAATGACCTGCAGCGTGACCGCTTCCTGGAGGCCATCGCCGTCGCCAAGGAACACGGCCTGGAACCGGAACTGGTGCACCTGGCCAACACACCTGCCACGCTGACCCGCCCCGACCTCGCCTTCGACCTGGTCCGCCCCGGCATCGCGATGTACGGTCACTCGCCGGTCCCCGACCTCGGCGATTTCGGATTGCGTCCCGCGATGACCTTCCAAGCGCGCGTCGTTCAGGTGAAGCAGATCGCCGCCGGGGCGGGCGTTTCCTATGGGCACACCTGGATCGCCCCGCACGATACCACGGTCGCACTCATCCCCGCCGGCTACGCCGACGGTGTATTCCGGCCGCTGAGTGGACGTTTCGAGGTTTGGATCGGCGGCGCGCGGTACCCGAACGTCGGTCGGGTCTGTATGGATCAGTTCGTCGTCGACCTCGGCGACAACGCCGCGAACATCCGCGAGGGTGAGGTCGCGATCATGTTCGGCGGCGGTCAGGGTCAACCGCGGGCCGAGGACTGGGCGAACCAGCTCGACACCCTCAACTACGAGGTGGTCTGCGCCCCGCGCGGCAGAGCTGTCCGCCGCTACGTGGGCGGTGCCCGGTGAGACGCCCCCGGATCACCCCGGTTCGCGGCGGCTTGGCCACCGCGGGAGTGATCGGCGCGCTGGCCGGGGCACACGCGCTGCGCCGGGCTGGTGCCAGGGTGCTGTGGCCTGCCCGTCGCGACGAATACCGGGACGAGAACTTCGATCTCATCGACGAGGACCGCTCCGGCGCGGTGCTCACCGACGACGGCGTTCGCCTGGCCACCCGCGAATGCGGTCCCGCGGACGCGCCGGTCACGGTCATTTTCGTGCACGGCTTCTGCAACACCATGGAGTCCTTCCACTTTCAGCGCCGCGACCTCGAAAAGCGGTGGGGCGCAAGCGCGCGCCTCGTCCTGTTCGACCTGCGCGGGCACGGGCGCTCCGGCACGCCGGAGACGGCGAGCTGCACCGTCGCCCAACTCGGCCGCGACCTCGCCGCGGTGATCACGGCGAGCGCGCCGACCGGACGGGTGGTGCTGGTCGGCCATTCGATGGGCGGGATGGCAGTGCTGGCCGCCGCCGCGCAATTCCCGGAGCTGTTCGAGGCCAGGGTGATCGGGGTAGCGCTGCTCTCCACGGCCGCCGCCGAGGTCACCGCGGCGGGCATCACCCAGCTGCTGCGCAACCCGGCGATCGACGGCTTCCGGATGGCCGTGACCACCGCGCCCGCGCTGGTCCAGGCGGGCCGTTCCACGGCGCGACATGTGATCGCGCCGATCCTGCACGTCAGCTCGTATCACGGCGAGGTGAGTCCCACCCTGTCCCGATTCACCACCATGATGATCGATCGGACGCCGGTCGAGACCATCGTGAAATTCCTGAAAGCCATCGAGTTGCACGACGAATCGGCCGCGCTGCCCACCCTCGCGCACCTGCCGGTCCTTGTCCTCGGCGGCACCAACGACCTGGTGATCCCGTTCCGCAACTCGCTTGCGCTGTCGCACGAGCTGCCGAGCAGTGAAGTGATCCGCCTCATCGGCGCCGCGCACATGGCGCACCTGCAGTACCCGGATATCGTCAACGACGCACTCGATCGATTGCTCGTCCGCGCGGGCGTGCGCGAACCGACCCAGGCCTCGGAGGCGACCAGTGGCTGACCGGCAGCAGCGGACCCTGCCCACCGTCGCCGACACCGAGGCGCTCGGCCGGGAGCTGGCGGCCGGCCTCGGCGCGGGTGACCTGGTGGTGCTCGACGGCCCGCTCGGCGCGGGCAAGACCGCGCTCACCAGGGGCATCGCCGCGGGTCTCGGCGTGCAGGGCCGGGTCAGCTCGCCGACCTTCATCATCGCCCGCCAGCATCGGGCCGGCGAGCGCGACGGCGCGGTGCCGCTGGTGCACGTGGACGCCTATCGGCTCGGCGGCGACCTGGACGAGCTGGACGCCCTCGACCTCGACACCGACCTGCATCAGGCGGTGGTCGTGGTGGAGTGGGGCCGTGGCGTCGTGGAACATCTGACCGATCGGCACCTGCGGGTGCTGCTTTCGCGCGAACCGGAGTCGGACGTGCGCACCGCCGAATGGGAATGGGTCGATTAACTACCCGGTAGCTCCGCACCGACGGCAGCTACCAACCGGTATCGTTGGATCAATCATGCTGGTATTAAGCGTCGACACCGCGACACCCGCCGTGACAGCGGGATTGGTGGAACTGGAGCAGGCCGCACCGGGCGCGGCCACCGTCGGTGGCGACCGGATGCCGGTCGCGCCACGGGGCAGCGCAGGCGAACGCTTATCGGTCGCTCGATATGACACCCGCACCCTCGCCGCCCGTGTGCGCGTCGATCCGCGCGCCCATGCCGAGGTCCTCACCCCGCAGATTCTCGAATGTCTCAGCGAGGCAGGCCGTTCCAGGTCCGACATCGACGCGGTCGTGGTCGGCATCGGGCCGGGCCCGTTCACCGGGTTGCGCGTCGGCATGGCGACGGCCGCGGCCTTCGGTGACGCGCTGGGCATTCCGGTGTACGGCGTGTGCAGCCTCGACGGGATCGCCGCCGACGCGGTGTCCGACCTCACAGCGGGCAGCGAACTGCTCGTGGTGACCGACGCGCGCCGCAGGGAGGTGTACTGGGCGCGCTACCGCGACGGCATGCGCGTCGCGGGGCCGGACGTGGCCAAGCCGAGCGAGGTGGATATGGCGCAGGCCACGGTGATCGCCGGATCCGCCTCGCACGTCGACTTCTTCGACCTACCCGTGCTTCCGGTGGAGACGCCCTCGCCCGCCGGGCTGGTTCAGGCCGCGGCGGCGGACCTGCTCGGGCGCGCGGTGCCCGCCGCGCTGGTGCCGCTGTACCTGCGCAGGCCCGACGCCGTCGAGAAGAGCTACCGCGCCCTCGACCGGACGGGAGCGTGACCGCGGTGGCTATCCGAATCGAGCCGATGGTCACCGCGGACATCGAGCGTTGCGTCGAACTCGAGCAGCTGCTGTTTCCCGAGGACGATCCCTGGCACGCGGTGGCGTTCCAATCGGAGCTCGCCGCACCGCACAATCGCTACATCACCGCGCGCGACGACGACGGGCGAATGGTCGGCTACGCCGGCGTCGCGCTGCTCGGTGATGACGAACACCCCGAGGCCGAGGTGCACACCATCGGCGTCGACCCCGCCTGCCTGCGAGCCGGCATCGGGACCTTGCTGCTCGAGGCGCTGCTCGCCGAGGCGGCCAAGCGCGGCGGGCCGATGTTCCTCGAGGTACGCACCGACAACACCCCCGCGATCGCGCTGTACGCCAAGCACGGCTTCCACATCATCGGGTTGCGCAAGAACTACTACCATCCCAGTGGCGCCGACGCCTACACCATGCGCAGGCCCGCGTTGAGCGCGCTGCCCCTCCCGGACGAGGTCCTCTCGTGATCATCATGGGCATCGAAAGTTCCTGCGACGAAACCGGAGTCGGCGTCGTGCGCAGGCACGCCGACGGCAGTTGTGAACTGCTCGCCGACGAGGTCGCCTCCAGCGTCGACCAGCACGCACGGTTCGGCGGCGTGGTGCCCGAGATCGCGTCGCGTGCCCATCTCGAGGCGATCGTGCCCGCCATGCGCCGGGCGCTCGCCACGGCGGGCATCGCCAAGCCGGACGCCTTGGCCGTGACCATCGGCCCCGGCCTGGCCGGTGCGCTGCTGGTCGGTGTCGCGGCCGCGAAAGCCTATGCGGCGGCGTGGGATGTGCCGTTCTACGCGCTGAACCATCTCGGCGGCCATGTCGCGGTGGACACCCTGGAGCACGGCCCGATGCCGCCGTGCGTCGCGCTGCTCGTCTCCGGCGGCCACACCCATCTACTGAAGGTCACCGATCTGGCCGAGCCGATCACCGAGCTGGGTAGCACCGTCGACGATGCGGCGGGCGAGGCGTTCGACAAGGTGGCGCGGCTGCTCGGTCTCGGCTTCCCCGGCGGTCCCGCGCTCGATGCCGCTGCGACGCGTGGGGATTCGCGCGCGATCGCGTTTCCACGCGGCATGACCGGCCCGCGAGACGCCCGCTACGACTTCTCGTTCTCCGGGCTGAAAACGGCCGTCGCCCGCTACGTCGAGTCGGCGCAACGCAGCGGACTGACCGCCGAGGACCTGCCGATCCCCGACATCGCCGCTTCCTTCCAAGAGGCGGTCGCCGACGTGCTCACCATGAAGGCAGTGCGCGCGGCGCAGGACGTCGGCGTGGACACACTGGTACTCGGCGGCGGCGCAACCGCCAACTCCCGAATCCGCTCAATGGCCGAGGAGCGTTGCGCCGCAGCCGGATTGACGTTACGCGTACCCAAGCCCCGCCTGTGCACAGACAACGGAGTAATGATCGCCGCACTCGGCGCCCACGTGATCGCAGGCGGCGCCAAGCCATCCCCGCTCACAGTGGCAACCGACCCAGGCCTGCCGGTCTCAGTCAGCCGAGTCACCTGAACCTCCGGCGGTGGCCCCCAGCCCCTCGAGGTGAGTCAAATGGTCGCCATTTGATCTCCAACAGCAACCATTTGACTCCCCTCAACCTTGAACCACCCCGCAACACCGTCGACGCTCAACCGCTCACCCTTTGTGTGAGCCGCACCCCCAGTACACCTGGTGTGCAGGTCGCACAACCGGTGTGCGGCCCCCAAACCCCCACGCATGCAACACAATCCGCACCCTTACTCGGGATACGCACCGACTTTAGGGCCCTACTCCGAGTGTGGATCCCGAGTGAGGGTGCGGATTTGTTGCGATACCGGTTTGAAAGCGCCTGGCAGGGCGTCACCGCAAGATAATCAGCCGAAACCCGATACCGCACACGCGCCCGGAGGCAACAACCCGGTGCAGTACATGTGGCGTGCATCGAGGGGAGCCAAAAGGTGGTACTCGCTCATCGAGGTGAGTCAAATGGTCGCTAAATGATCTCTGGCAGCAACCATTTGACTCACTTGATCTTGAAAATCTCTATAACGCCACCACAGCCAGAGGACCACGCCGGAACGCAACATCTCGCACCTGACGTGCACCTAAAGCCGGGTACGGCACACGACTCGACCACACTACTCACGGAAAAACCTGGACAGTCTTCAGCTTTCGGGGCTGCTTACCTTGGGCCGTCCTTCGTCGTACTCGCCGGATAAGTACGTGCTGCGGCTGCTGAGCGGGTTAGTCAGTCTCGCCGGGCTGCCACGGGTTTCCGACGCCGGGGGCGACCGAGTCTGAGTTATGCCGGGGCGGCATCGGCAGGTATGTCTGCGCAGGGGCCTGGGTGGGTGCCGATTTCGGGGTGGGCGTGGTGGGCCGGTTTTTGTCCGGGCTGCCCGAACCCGGCTGCGGGCCGGTGGTGTTGCCGAACAGCGGGCCGAGCAGTTCCGGGAACGGGATCACCGGGAGGTTCGGGTCGGGGCGCAGCGTCGGCTGGGTCGGCGGGATGACGGGCGCCGAGGTCTGCGTGCTCGACGGCTGGCCTCGGTCCTGGGTGATCGACGGAATGTTGCCGCCCGGTGGACGATTGGTGCTTTCCTGGTTCCGTCCGCTGGTCGCGGTGCCCGCTCCGGTCGGCGGCACGATGCTGCCCGGCGACGGCGGCAGCTGCGACACGCTGCTCGTGGTGCCCGCGGGGGAGATCTCGTCGTCCGAGGTGGGTGCGAAGGTCTTCACGCCGTAGCCGATGATCAGCCCGACCACCACGATCGCCCCGGCCAGCGTGCCGACCACCTTGGTGAACGTGCCGACCGGCGCGTCGGAGCCGAGCGCGGCCACCGGGAACACCGACGGCTGCACCGAATCGGCAACCAGCGCGGCGCCTTTGGCGATCACCGCGTCGGGATCCTCCACGGTGAACACCGGGATGTCCAGCTGCCCGGCGAGCGTGTCGACCACGGCGGGGATGTTGGCTCCGCCGCCGATCACCGTCACCGCCTCCGGGAACTTGGGCGCCCGCGCGAACACCGCGGCGGCGAACACCGCCGTCTCGCGCAGCAAATCGGCGATCAGCTCCTCGAAATCGGCCCTGCTCAGTTTGAGCGGCCTGCCCGCGACGTGGTCGATGGTGACGGCGGGCGCGATGGACAGGTGTTCCTTGGCGGCGCGGCCGCGGTTGGTCAGCATGCCGCGGTTCGGGCGGGTGCCGCGCCGGGCGTAGTGCAGGTCGACCAGGTGGTGGTAGATGAGGTCGTCGATGGCGTTGCCGCTGATCGCGATGGTGCGCTCGGACCGGAGCACGGTGCCGTCGGCCTGGTCGGCGACGGTGACGCTGAGCCCGGTGGCGCCGAGGTCGACGATGGCCACGGTCTCGTAGCGGTCGAGCAGGCCGGTGTGCCGCAGGAAGGTGAGTGCCGCGGAGCCCTCCGGGACCAGACGTAGTTCGCGCTGCTTGCCGGTGGCCGAGCGGATCGCCTGCGCCTGCTCCTTGCTGCGGTAGGCGACGGCGACGCTGGTCGGCGGGCGACTTGTCGGCGATTCCAGATTGCGCGGCTGCGCGCCCGCGAAGCGCGCGCCGACCGGATAGCCCGTGTCGTGCGCGAGCTGCGTCGTGGGTAGCTGGGTGGTCATCAGCTCGATCGAGGACGCGACGAGATCGCCGAGGTCGGAGTGGGCCGCGTCGGCGGATACGACGCGGTAGTCGAAGCTCTGCGCGCCGTTCGACGCGGTGGCGACCAGCGCCGAGCACACGACCTCGGACCCGGCCGAGATACCGAGGGATGTTCGCATGTTCATTCACCTCCCTTCGAGCGGATGGTCTTGTGGCGCCGACCATCTCGATTGGACTGCCCGATCGCCGCGTGCCGACGGACGATCAGGACTCGAAACCCGTTCGGTCCCGTTATCCGGATGGGTCGTGGGGACCGGCGATGGATCACGTGTGGCTAGCTCTCTGGTGCAGCTCTGATGGCGCTGGTGTCTTCTATGACGCTTGGTGTTCGATGACGCCGGAACTTCGGTTCACGCTGAGGTATTCGGTGACGCCGAGCGGTGTAGCGACGTACGTTCTGTGACAACCCCTGGTCTCCGACGGCACCGGTTCGTGACGAACACAGCGGTCGGACAGCGACCGTCGTCAATAGTGTCACAATCCGTTATCCGAACGTTACAGTTTTCTGGATCGCTTGAAAACCCCTCCCGGCGTGCGTCGGGCGTGTCGGCGAACACTGAGGTTCGTGGCGATCTGAAATTGGCACATCCCGGCCTTGAGCGCTGGCACTCTCATGTATAGAGTGCTAGTCGGCACTGCTGATGTGCGCGGCCGGACTTCCGTCCATCCGATGCACGGTGCGTTGCCAGGCATTTTGACTACTGAGCAGGGGTCCCGGCACCCGCGACGACGGGGCTATGCGACAGGGTCAGCACCAAAACCTGATACCGATGGTCCGGAACAACAGTTCCGGACGACATCCCCTGAAAGTGGAGGGCTCAACGTGGCGAGCGTGAACATCAAGCCGCTCGAGGACAAGATCCTCGTCCAGGCCAACGAGGCCGAGACGACGACGGCCTCCGGCCTGGTCATCCCCGACACGGCGAAGGAAAAGCCGCAGGAGGGCACCGTCATCGCCGTCGGCGAAGGACGCGTCACCGACAAGGGTGACCGCATCCCGGTCGACGTCAAGGAGGGTGACACCGTTATCTACAGCAAGTACGGCGGCACCGAGATCAAGTACCAGGGCGAGGAATACCTCATCCTGTCGGCGCGCGACGTGCTGGCCGTCGTCACCAAGTGACCCGCGCCCCGCGCGGTCGTTCCGGCGAGAGCCGGGATCGAGTGGTGACGTTCCATGCTCACCCGACCGCCGGGATCGAGTCGTCATGATGCTGCCCCGGTTCCCCTGAGCGGGGACCGGGGCAGTCTCATCTCAGCTGAGAGCGAATGCTCGAGGCCGGCCCTGGAATCCAAGGAATAGGACTTATGGCAAAGCAGATCGAGTTCGACGAGAAGGCTCGCCGGGCTCTGGAACGCGGAGTCGACAAGCTCGCCGACGCCGTCAAGGTCACCCTCGGCCCGCGCGGTCGCCACGTGGTGCTCGCGAAGGCCTTCGGCGGCCCGACCGTGACCAACGACGGTGTCACCATCGCGCGCGAGATCGACCTGGAAGATCCGTTCGAGAACCTCGGCGCGCAGCTGGTCAAGAGCGTCGCCACCAAGACCAACGATGTTGCGGGCGACGGCACAACCACCGCGACCGTGCTGGCCCAGGCGCTGGTGCGGGCCGGCCTGAAGAACGTTGCCGCAGGCGCGAATCCGATCTCGCTCGGCTACGGCATCGCCAAGGCCGCCGACGCGGTCTCGGCCGCGCTGCTCGCCGCGGCCACCCCGGTGTCCGGCGAGAAGGCGATCGCACAGGTCGCCACCGTGTCCTCGCGCGACGAGGAGATCGGCGAGATGGTCGGCAAGGCGCTGACCGTCGTCGGCAAGGACGGCGTGGTCACCGTCGAGGAATCCTCGACGACGCAGACCGAACTCGTTGTCACCGAAGGCGTTCAGTTCGACAAGGGCTACCTCTCGCCCTACTTCGTCACCGACACCGACAGCCAGCAGGCCGTGCTCGAGGATGCGCTCATCCTGCTGCACCGCGAGAAGATCAGCTCGCTGCCCGACTTCCTGCCGCTGCTGGAGAAGATCGCCGAATCCGGCAAGCCGGTGCTGATCATCGCCGAGGACGTCGAGGGCGAGGCGCTGTCCACTCTGGTGGTCAACTCGATCCGCAAGACGATCAAGGCCGTCGCGGTCAAGGCGCCGTTCTTCGGTGACCGGCGCAAGGCGTTCCTCGACGACCTGGCCGTGGTCACCGCGGGCACCGTGATCAACCCTGACCTCGGCATCAACCTGCGCGAGGCGGGCCTGGACGTACTGGGCCAGGCGCGGCGCATCGTCGTCACCAAGGACGACACCACCATCGTCGACGGCGTCGGCACCAAGGAAGACATCGCGGCCCGTGGCGCGCAGCTGCGCCGCGAGATCGAGGCCACCGACTCCGACTGGGATCGCGAGAAGCTCGAGGAGCGGCTGGCGAAGCTGTCCGGCGGCGTCGCGGTGATCAAGGTGGGCGCGGCCACCGAGACCGCGCTCAAGGAGCGCAAGTACCGGGTCGAGGACGCGGTGAGCGCGGCCAAGGCCGCCGTCGAGGAGGGCATCGTGCCCGGTGGCGGCTCCGCGCTGGTGCAGGCGGCCGCCACGCTGATCGAGCTGCGCGACTCGCTGTCCGGTGACGAGGCCACCGGCGTCGAGGTGGTGCGGACCGCACTGTCGGCGCCGCTGTTCTGGATCGCCACCAACGCGGGCGTCGACGGCTCCGTGGTGGTCAGCAAGGTCGCCGAGGGCAAGGAGGGCTTCAACGCCGCCACCCTCACCTACGGTGACCTGCTGACCGACGGCGTCGTCGATCCGGTGAAGGTGACCCGCTCGGCCGTCGTGAACGCGGCGTCGGTGGCGCGGATGATCCTCACCACCGAGAGCGCGATCGTGGAAAAGCCCGCCGAAGAGGCGGCCGACCACAGCCACCACGGTCACAGCCACTGAGCTGAAACCAGAGAAGGCCCTCGGACATCGAGTCCGGGGGCCTTCGTTTTTACGAAATCAAGAGGCTACGGGGGGTTGCTCCGCGGCTATGGCGGCGAGCAATCGGGTGCGCAGCGTGGCGGGCGGTGGTGTCGCTGTCGCGCTGGCCAGCATGGCGAGCGCTTCTCTCGTCTGCCCGATCTCGGTGATGAACTCCGCGCGTAGGGCGGGGTCCTCGGTGTCGAGCAGTTCCTGCACCTCATGGTGATCTACGTCGTCGATCGATCCGAGCGCGACGGTGTGCGCGAGATCGACCTGGCGTTCATTCATCTCACGTCACCCCCAAACTTTTTTTGAGTCGTGTCAATCCGTCCCGAATTCGGGACTTAACGGTCGGTAACCCTACTCCGAGGTACAGCGCGACCTCCGCGTAGGTCCGCCCGCCGTAGTAGGCGAGCGAGATGGCCTCTCGCTGGGTCTCGGTCAAGGTCGCGAGTCCATCGAGGACGGCCTGCTGTTCGAGCCTTCGCTCTACTTCTTCGGTCACTTCGTCGAATTCGTTACCGAGGACTCGGATTCCGTAGGCGACCTCGCGTTGGGTGTGTGCCTGCTCGGCGCGCACCCGGTCGACGGCCCGCCGGTGCGCAAGCGTCATCAACCACGTCACGGCCGACCCCTTGTCGGCGTCGAAACTGGCTGCGGTGCGCCAGATCTGCAGGTAGACCTCCTGCGTCGTCTCCTCGGCGTAGCCGGGGTCGTGCAGGACGCGCAGCACCAGACCGAAGACGCGCGCGGACGTCCGGTCGTATAGCTCGGCAAAGGCTTCCTGGTCGGACTCGCCGCAACGATGTAGCAGGTCGGCGAGTTCGATGCTCTCGGCGGCGCGGGCCGTAACCGCAGAATCCACACCGGGTAAGAAGGCATCTCTTCGGAACGAGTCGCCCTCTGCGGCCGGCTGCCGCGTTGTCACAACGCTCCATTCTGTGTCATCGGTCACCACCGTAGCGGGTCGCTATGACATCCCATCGGCTGGGGGTGTCGGCAAACCACCTGTGGCCCAGCGACTTTGCGGAAAACTTCGACACGCCGGGTGGCTCTAACTAGAGACACGCCGTGACACGCCGAAAGCTAACCGCGAAACGCAGGGCTCGACAGGGTGTGCGGCTTCGGGTCGTAGCCGCCGCAGGCGTAGCGGTGGTGACCGCGTATTGCCTGCCGGTTGTTTGCTAGGGATTCGGCGCGCTGCACCCCGCGGATGGGAACAATTTCAACTACACCGCCATGCGCCGCCGATTACGGCGGGCGTGCATCTCGCGTTCGGTCTCGGACATGCCGCCCCAGATGCCGTAAGGCTCGCTGACTTTGAGGGCGTGGCTGCGGCACTGCATCAGTACCGGGCAGGCCCGGCAGATCTCTTTGGCGCGCATCTCGCGCGCGGTACGGGCTCGGCCACGTTCGCCGTCGGGATGGAAGAACACGGCGGAGTCCTGCCCGCGGCAGGACCCTCGCATCTGCCAATCCCAGACATCGGCGTTCGGCCCGGGGAGGTGGGTCGGCATGGGCATTGTGTGAACTCCTCGTGGTGCGAGCTCGTCAGCGTTGTCGAGCAGTTGTTCTGCAAAAGTGTGGTAGGCCACTGCGCTGTGTCGGCGGGTGCCCCTGTGCTCGCCCGTTGCGGTCGCTGCAATTTCGCGCGGCGCCGACCGTGGCGATGAGCTACGTTAGGTCCAGCCGCGAAATTCCGTCAATAGTTCGGCGCAGCAGTTTCCCAAATCTTAGGCTGCCAAATTTAACCTTTGAGCTGTTTACTTTTTGCATTGGTTCCGGCGATACTGATCGGTTGACCAGTGGTACGTGGCTCGCCGCTGCTTCGATTCGAGACCTATTTCCGCTGGTAGATCCCATTTTTGGGGGCAGCGGGCCGATCAGAGCCCGGCGGGGGCCGGGTGGGCGCGGTCACAGCCCCGCTCGGCGGCGGGTACGGCGAGCAGATCCGAGATGGCGGAAACGGGGCGCTGGGGTTAATTGCGCGAAACGCGTGTGAATTCCGAACGCGGGCGCTCGGTGATTGCCGGTACGAGTTTTACCTGATGGAAACATCGCATAGTGATCAGAAATGCTGAGTGGTTGCCGGTTGGTCGGGCCCGGTCTTTCTCCCGGCCATCTCGAACCGGCCCGGTATACAGTTTCGGCCGTGTTCGCACCTGCTCCGCTCGGAGATACCGCATTCGAGATACTCGCCGAGAGCGCCTTCGGCGCGCACCCCGGGCGTGCCGCTGCCGAGTTGCCGACCGCGCCCGACGCGCTGAGTTCCTGGTATCGAGCGGTGATTCTCGGCGGTCAGGGCCGATATGCCGCGGCCCGCGCCGAATTGCGAATTGCCCGCGCCCGCAGCACCGATCCGACGGTGCTTTCGCTGGCCGCGAGCACCGAGGGTTCGCTGCTGCGCCAGCTCGGCTGGCACGCCCGCGCCGCAGTCTTCGACGGACAGGCCGCCGCACTGCTCTCCGTGCGATCGATGGGCGACCGCACGGTGGACTCCGGGCCCGGCTTTCCGTTCGACCGCGCCGACGCGATCTGTGACGCGCTGACCGGTCTCGCGGCCGACGCGCTCGGCATCGGCCGGGTCGCGCTGGCCTGGCGGCTGCTCGGCCGCGCCGCCGAGGTGGTGCCGGACGACCGGCTCGGCTGGCGGCCCGCCATCCGCAGGCAGTGGGTCTGTGCCGAAACCTCGCTCGCCGCAGGCACTGTCG
This sequence comes from Nocardia sp. NPDC051321, assembly GCF_044455225.1. NCBI lineage: Bacteria > Bacillati > Actinomycetota > Actinomycetes > Mycobacteriales > Nocardiaceae > Nocardia > Nocardia sp. NPDC051321. Next base: position 78,249 of record NZ_JBITEM010000011.1, read on the forward strand.
AGCCTGCCGTGACGTACGCGGCCGCGGCGCTCGAGCTCGCCGAGCGTGCGCCGTCGGTGCGGCATCAGGTCAAATCGCGGCTACTGGTCGCCGCGGCGGTCGCGGTGGCGGGGGAGCACGACCGGTCGCGCGCGCTCGCCGAGCAGGTGGCCGAGCAGTGCCGTGAACACGGCCTGCTGCCGTTGCGCTGGGCGAGCGCGATGCTGCGGGACGGGCTCGGCGTCGCGGGTGCCGGGGCCGAGGCCGAGGACTGCGCCGCGACCATCGTCCGACGTGGCGGTCGGTTTCGTCCGGCGACCGCGGTGCAACCGAGCGCCTAGCCGTCGCAAAGCTTTTAAGTGGGACTACATCAGGTTGCGCGGGGCCTGTGCGTAGAAGGGCGACCGTGTTGCCTTGTTCCGCGCGCTGTATCGCTATTGTTAGATCCGTTCCGCCGCTTCGGCGGAAGCACTGGTCATCACCGACCGTGCCACTTGTAACGCCGGGAATCTCTCTGACGATGACGAACATGGGCGAAGAGTTGGACCTCGCCGTCACTGCGGCTGCGCAGGGCGACAGATCCGCTTTAGCTCAGGTGCTGGAGATGATCCGCCCGCTCGTGGTGCGTTATTGCCGCGCGCGGATCGGAGCCGCGGAGCGTGGGCAGCTCTCCGCGGATGACGTTGCGCAGGAGGTCTGTTTGGCCGTGATGACCGCCTTGCCCAGGTATCAAGACCAGGGCAGGCCCTTCATGGCCTTCGTTTACGGAATCGCTTCGCACAAGGTCGCCGACGCCCATCGCAACGCCGCCCGTAACAAGGCGGAGGCAATGGCCGAAGTACCAGATGTCATATCCACCGACCATGGTCCGGAACAACGAGCTCTCGAATCGGAGACGAGCAGGCAGATGAACCGTCTGCTCGCGACACTCCCCGAGAAACATCGAGAGATCCTGATCCTGCGATTGGTCATGGGTTTGTCAGCCGAAGAAACCGCAGTCGCCGTGGGCAGTACGGCGGGGGCGATACGAGTGGCCCAGCACAGGGCGCTCGCGAAACTGAAGTCTCAAGTGGCGAGGGCAGGTGAAATGTATGGCTAGGGATGGCGAGCGCGGTCGGGGTGACTGGAAAGCGCGGCTTGGATCGCGAAACAGCGGTCCCTACGCCGACGCGTCCGGAGACACCGGTCCGGTCGACATCGCCGCGGTACGCCGCGACGACGCGTTGATCGACGCCATCGGCAGCGATGGCCCGGTACGGACCGACAGCGCGGAGGAATATCAGCTCGCGACGTTACTCGCGGACTGGCGAGCGGAGCTCATCGCTCCGCCGATGACCGCGGCGCCGGATCTGGATGCGATCGTTGCCGCGGTCAACCAGGAGATCGGCGCCCGGCAGTTCCGGAACGGGGCACAAGGCAGCAACCGGCTAAGGCTTGTTCGCCCGCTCCTCGGGGCCGCGGCGGCACTGGCACTGGTTTTCGGCGGCATGACGGCGTTCTCGTATAACTCCGAGCCCGGCGATCCGCTGTGGAATCTCAAGGAAGTCGTCTTCAATCAGGCGGCGCAGAGCACCGTGGCGCAACGGGCAGGCACCGATCTGACTGAAGCGGGGAAGCTGATCAGCCAGAACCCGGTGCAGGCCAAGGAGCGCTTGGAGCAGGCGAAGGCGAACGCCGACAAGGTCGACAACGCCGGTAGGCACGACGAGCTGATGACGGAGTGGCAACGCCTCGTCAACCAGTTGCGTGACGCGGGCTACGGCGACTTGGCCGATCAGCTGGATCAGGGCACCTCGGGTAAGCCAACCGACCCGTCGACGAGCCCCGGCCCGTCGACGAAGCCGATCCCGCCGGTCGATCCCTCGGTGACGATTCTGCAGACGAAGCCGGCGCAGCCGAGCGACAAGCCGACCGAACCCACCGAACCGACCACACCCCCGAGTGAGGACAAGCCGACTCCGCCGACGGTGACCACGCCGCCGCCGACGGTGGAGCCGACCACCACACCACCGCAGGCGACGCCGACCACCGTGTCCAAGCCGACGGTGGTCGAGCCGACCGGGGACAGCGGTGGCCAGACCCAGCAGCCGCCGACTCGGGTACCGACGCAAGGCAATCCGGGCACCACGTTCGTCATACCGCCCGGCGCCGGCGGCGCGGCGACTCCGACGTAACAAGCGGCGCTAGCAACCCGCGAGAGAATCTCGAACAAGACAAGAACCGATTGCCTAGCGGCGGTCGGTTTTCTGTCGTTGGAGGTGTTGTGCTCCGGCGGCCAGGCATCTGAAATCCATCGGCGAGTGCGTCGAAGATCACAGCGCTGAATGCCACTGCACGCGCGCTCCCCATGGGGACGCGTCATCGGTCCGGTACTGCGAACCTCAGTTGTCGAATCCGTCGAATCCGTCGCCGTGGAAGGCCTCGTTCATCGAGGCGTCCGCGTATCCCCGGCAGTAATCCCAGGTGACGTAGGCTTCCGGCGTCGGATCGTAGGCGGGCTCGTGCGGGCGCACGGTGCCGTCCACCAACAGTTGAAGTAGGTTGGCGCGCAACATGTCCCAGTCGTGGTAGTGATCCTGCCGACAGTCTTCGCAGCTCACCACTAGTCCGCGGATGCCGCGGTGCGCTAGTAGCGCCTCGTAGACGGCCAAATCGGCGAGATCTTCCTCGACCGCAAGGCGCTCATGGGGATCCAGCGGCTCACCGGGCTCGATGGCGTCGAGCGCGGCGGACGGGTCGGAGGGGTCTCCGGCGAACGGATCCGGCGGCAAGCCAGGTGGTAGATGGTCACGCACATCCCCACGGTACGCAGAACAGGGTGGTCTGCGCCAGCTATGTCGGCCGCAAGTTTCGTCGGCGCTTGCCCGTCCCCGGTCGGCTCCGCCTCCCTGCCGTCCCCCGTACTTACCCGCCCCCGGTACGCTCCGCCCCTTCACGATCGCCCGGTCCTTACCCCCGGGTCGGCTTCGTCTCCCCGTCATCTCCCGGTGCTTACCCGCCCCGGTCGGCTCCGCCTCCCTGCCATCCCCCGGTGCTTACCCGCCCCCGGTCGGCTCCGCCTCCCTGCCATCCCCCGGTGGGCTCACTGCGCCGACGAGTTTGCGGGACAGATACCATGGTGTCAGGCCCCGGCGAGCACCCGACACTATTCCCGGAGCTACCAGTCCATCCCATCAGCTGCGCGCGGCGCCGGTGACACCGGCGCCGGTCGCTGTCGACGTCCAGGAGGAGTCGATCCGAATGAGTAATCCCGTATCGGGCGAACGCACCGCTAGGGGACGGCAGCCGGCGGAGCCGGCGGGGTGGGTGAATACTGTCCGCCCATCTACGGGTGGTGACGATCCGAACAAGATCGCCATGCTCGGCCTCACATTCGACGATGTGCTGTTGCTGCCCGCCGCCTCGGATCTCATCCCCAGCTCTGTGGAGACCTCCAGCCAACTGACCAGGGATATCCGCCTGCGGACCCCGCTGGTCAGTTCCGCGATGGACACGGTGACCGAGGCCAGGATGGCCATCTCGATGGCCAGGGCGGGTGGCATGGGTGTGCTGCATCGCAACCTGTCCGGCGCCGATCAGGCCGCCCAGGTGGAGACCGTGAAGCGGTCCGAGGCGGGCATGGTGACCGACCCGGTCACTTGCCGACCGTCCGACACCCTCGCCGAGGTCGACGCCATGTGCGCCCGGTTCCGCATCTCGGGCCTGCCCGTGGTGGACGAGGTCGGCAGCCTTGTCGGCATCATCACCAACCGCGACATGCGTTTCGAGGTCGACCAGAACCGCAGGGTCGAAGAGGTGATGACCAAGGCGCCGTTGATCACCGCGCAGGAGGGCGTCACCGCCGAGGCCGCGCTCGGCCTGCTGCGCAGGCACAAGATCGAGAAGCTGCCGATCGTCGACGGCAACGGCAAGCTGCGCGGGCTCATCACGGTCAAGGACTTCGTCAAAACCGATCAGTACCCGAACGCCACCAAGGACCGCGACGGCCGCCTGCTGGTCGGTGCCGCGGTCGGTGTCGGCGACGACGCCTGGTCGCGCGCTATGACGCTGTCCGACGCCGGCGTCGACGTGCTCATCGTGGATACCGCGCACGGCCACCAGGCCCAGGTGCTGCAGATGGTCACCAAGATCAAGGCCGAGGTCGGCGACCGGATCCAGATCGTCGGCGGCAACGTCGCGACCAGGGCAGGCTCTCTCGCGCTCGTCGAGGCGGGCGCCGACGCGGTGAAGGTCGGCGTCGGTCCCGGCTCCATCTGCACCACCCGCGTGGTCGCCGGTGTCGGCGCGCCGCAGATCACCGCGATCCTCGAGGCCGTCGCCGCCTGCAAGCCGCACGGTGTTCCGGTGATCGCCGACGGCGGCATCCAGTTCTCCGGCGATATCGCCAAGGCGATCGCGGCAGGCGCGTCCACCGTGATGCTCGGCTCGCTGCTGGCGGGCACCGCCGAATCGCCGGGCGAGTTGATCCTGGTGGGCGGCAAGCAGTTCAAGAGCTATCGCGGCATGGGTTCGCTCGGCGCGATGCAGGGCCGAGGCCAGGCCAAGTCCTTCTCCAAGGACCGCTACTTCCAGGACGACGTGCTCGCCGAGGACAAGCTGGTCCCCGAGGGCATCGAGGGCCGGGTGCCGTTCCGCGGCCCGGTCAATCAGGTCATCCACCAGCTCGTCGGCGGCCTGCGCGCGGCCATGGGCTACACCGGCTCGCAGTCCATCGCGCACCTGCAGGACGCGCAGTTCGTGCAGATCACCGCGGCCGGTCTCAAGGAGAGTCACCCGCACGACATCACGATGACCGTCGAGGCCCCTAACTACACTGGTCGCGGCTAGCCTGCATGATGGTCCTGCACGAACCGTAGGGTCCGTGCAGGACGAGGCAAGCTGCGTCCAGTTCGGGATCAGGCCGATGGCACACGACGTCATAGGTCATATCCGGACTCGCCCGCCGAAACTCGGCGCCGACCGCGCACGGGACGAACTGCGGAGTGACTAGCGGCTAGCCTGTGCCCGCGACCTCCCGTAACAAGCCTGGCCACCACAGCGCGAGTCTTACGAGCGCCGTTCGTGGCCCGTCTCGCGTCCGAGCTGTCGAAGCGCCAGGGCCCCCCGCGCCCCGATCCCACCCCCGGGACCCCCA
>NZ_JBITEM010000011.1:83371-127416 GCF_044455225.1 Nocardia sp. NPDC051321
GTCCGAGCTGTCGAAGCGCATGCGCCGCAGGCGCGAGTCTCGACAGCTCGGACGCGAGACTCCGGGGGCCACGAACACGCCGCGCCCGCGCGGCCAATAGATAGGAGTACAGACGTGCGCGACATGGTCGAGATCGGTATGGGCCGGACCGCCCGGCGTACCTATGAGCTGGACGATATCGACATCGTTCCCTCGCGCCGGACCCGCTCGTCGAAGCAGGTGTCGCTGTCTTGGCAGCTCGACGCCTACCGCTTCGAGATCCCGTTCCTCGCGCACCCGACCGACGCGCTGGTGTCGCCGGAGTTCGCTATCGAGCTCGGGCGCCTCGGCGGCCTCGGCGTCATCAACGGCGAGGGTTTGTGGGCCAGGCACGCGGATGTCGCGGCGAAGATCGATCAGCTGCTCGAGCTCGTCGGCAAGGGCGGCTACGAGCGGGCTGTCTCGCTGCTGCAGGAGCTGCACGCCGCGCCGATGCAGCCTGAGCTGCTCGCTGCCGCGGTGGCGCAGGTCAAGGCGGCGGGCGTGACAGTCGCGGTGCGGGTGAGTCCGCAGAACGCCCGCGCGCTGACTCCCGCGCTGGTGCAGGCCGGTGTCGACCTGCTCGTCGTGCACGGCACCATCATCTCCGCCGAGCACGTCGGTGACGGTGAGCCGTTGAACCTCAAGACCTTCATCGCCGAGCTGGATGTGCCCGTGGTGGCCGGTGGCGTCAGCGATCACCGGACCGCGCTGCATCTGATGCGCACCGGCGCGGCGGGCGTCATCGTCGGCTATGGCTCGTTCCAGGGCGCGACCACCACCCGCGAGGTGCTCGGCATCGGCGTGCCGATGGCTACCGCGATCGCCGACGCCGCCGCCGCGCGCCGCGACTACCTCGACGAGACCGGCGGGCGCTACGTGCACGTCATCGCCGACGGCGATGTGGAGACCTCCGGCCAGCTCGCCAAGACGATCGCCTGCGGCGCGGATGCCGCGATGCTCGGGGTGCCGCTCGCGGTGGCCGCCGAGGCGCCTGGTCGCGGCTGGTACTGGCCGTCGGCCGCCGCGCACCCCTCGGTGCCGCGCGGTTCGCTGCTCGGTGTCGAGTGGGAGCTGGACGACGGCACCGGCGACGCCGTGCGCCCCAGCCTCGAGCAGGTGCTGTACGGCCCCTCCGACGACCCGTTCGGCTCGCTGAATCTGGTTGGCGGGCTCCGTCGTTCGATGGCCAAGGCCGGCTACTCCGACCTCAAGGAGTTCCAGAAGGTCGGGCTCAGCGTTCGTGGGTGAGCCTTACCGGGCGTGCGAGGGGGTGATCCGTTCGCGCAGGAACTGGCGCATGGCGATGTTCACCGGTTCCGGGTGGGTCATGGTGACCGCGAGCCGGGCGCCCGGGATCTCCACGTAGCTGGCGGCGGCGAGTCCCTGGGTCAGCTGTCTGGCCCGGTCGGGCGGGATGCCGCTGTCGGTGGCGTGAATTACCAAGGCGGGACAGGTGATTTCGGACAACCGTTCCAGCACCGAGTCCCGGCTGAGCAGGCAGCCCGCCGCGACCTCGATGCCGCGGCACTCGCGCAGCAACCAGCGGGTGGTCCAGATCGTGCGGTACCAGTTGTCGTCGCCGATCAGCCAGGAGGCCAGCTGATTGACCGCCTGCTCGCGCGAGCCGTCGTCGTACCACTGCTCCAGGAACTGCTGGGTGGCGTCGGACTGCTCGGCGGTCGGGCCGTTGGCCTCGGTGCTGATCAGGATCAGCGCCGACACTCGTTCCGGCGCGATGAGCGCGGTGCGCAGCGCGGTGAAGCCGCCCTGCGCGGTGCCACCGACCACCGCGCGTTCGGCGCCGAGGTGGTCGAGCACGGTCAGCGCGTCGCGCGCCGCGGTCCAATAGGTGAACGGTAAACCCTCGTCCCTGGTGCGGCCGTGACCGCGCGCGTCCCACGAGACGATCCGGAATTCCGGTGCCAGCGCGGCCATCTGAGCCGCGAACATCGTCCGGTCCATGAAGAATTCATGTGCTAGCAGCACCACCGGGCCGCTCCCGCCGCTGTCCTCGTAGTGGATGTCGGCGTCGATCGCGCGGGCGAATGGCACGAGCACGAGGATAGTCAGCGGCACGGGGCGGGTGGTGCGATTTGCTGGCTCGGCTTTTTGCTTGCTGGACCTGGGCTCGGCGACGCTGCTGCGGGCGATGGTTCGACCGAGTTGGCGCGTCACTAAACTGTGCTGGTGGCAGATACACAGAGACCGGTCCTCGTCGTCGACTTCGGCGCGCAATACGCACAGTTGATCGCCAGGCGGGTCCGTGAGTCGAGTGTGTTCTCGGAGGTTATTCCGCACACCACCACGGTGGAGGAGATCGCCGAGCGGCAGCCGCTCGCTGTGATCCTGTCCGGCGGCCCGTCCAGCGTGTATGCCGAGGGCGCACCGCAATTGGACGCGCGGCTGTTCGATCTCGACATCCCCGTCTTCGGCATCTGCTATGGCTTCCAGGCGATGGCGCAGGCGCTCGGCGGCACCGTCTCGCACACCGGCACCCGCGAATACGGCCGCACCGAGCTGAGCGTCGACGGTGGCGTGCTGCACGGCGGCCTGCCCACCATGCAGCCGGTCTGGATGAGCCACGGCGACGCGGTCACCGACGCACCGGCCGGCTTCGAGGTCACCGGCACCTCCGCGGGCGCACCGGTTGCCGCGTTCGAGAACCGGGCCCGGCGCCTGGCCGGCGTGCAGTATCACCCGGAGGTCCTGCATTCGCCGCACGGCCAGCAGGTGCTCAGCCGGTTCCTGCACGAGATCGCCGGTATCCGCGCCACCTGGACCCCGGCCAATATCGCCGAGTCGCTGATCACCTCGGTGCGCGAGCAGATCGGTGCCGGGCACGCGATCTGCGGGCTGTCCGGCGGTGTCGACTCCGCGGTCGCCGCCGCGCTGGTGCAGCGCGCCATCGGTGACCGGCTCACCTGTGTGTTCGTCGACCACGGCCTGTTGCGGGCCGGGGAGCGCGAGCAGGTGCAGCAGGATTTCGTCGCCGCGACCGGTGCCAAGCTGGTGACCGTCGACGCGGTGGACAAGTTCCTCGGTGAGCTGAAGGGCGTCACCGATCCGGAGGAGAAGCGCAAGATCATCGGGCGGGAGTTCATCCGGTCCTTCGAGGACGCGGTCTCCGAGGTGGTCATCGAGCAGAGCGGCGGCGCTACGCCGAAGGTCGAGTTCCTGGTGCAAGGCACCCTGTACCCGGACGTCGTCGAGTCCGGCGGCGGCAGCGGCACCGCGAACATCAAGAGCCACCACAATGTCGGCGGCCTGCCGGACGACCTGGAATTCGACCTGGTCGAGCCGCTGCGCCTGCTGTTCAAGGACGAGGTGCGTGCCGTCGGCCGCGAGCTGGGCCTGCCCGAGGAGATCGTCGGCCGCCAGCCGTTCCCCGGCCCCGGACTTGCCATCCGGATCGTCGGCGAGGTCACCGAGGATCGACTGGTCACGCTGCGGCAGGCCGACGCCATCGCGCGCGAGGAGCTCACCGCGGCCGGGCTGGACAAGCAGATCTGGCAGTGCCCCGTGGTGCTGCTCGCGGACGTGCGCAGCGTCGGCGTGCAGGGCGACGGCCGCACCTACGGCCACCCGATCGTGCTGCGCCCGGTCTCCAGCGAGGACGCGATGACCGCCGACTGGACCCGGCTGCCCTACGAGGTGCTGGAGCGGATCTCCACCCGGATCACCAACGAGGTGGCCGAGGTCAACCGGGTCGTCCTCGATGTGACCAGCAAGCCACCGGGCACCATCGAATGGGAGTGAATCCCCACTAGCGCAACAGAAATGGCCCGTCCTTTCCAGGACGGGCCATTTTTGTCCGGTCGATCAGCGGTGTCTGCGCGGGGAGACCACCAGCACGATGCCGATGATGATGGCGGCGAGCACCACGATCCAGCCGACCGGGACCGCGCTGGAGGCGGGCCACGACTCGGGGCCGACGAAGGCCCACGCGCTCACGCCGAGCGCGAGCAGGCCGATGATGAGCAGCGAGGCGGACGGGCCGCGGCGCGACTCGGTTTCGGTGGACTTGTCAGCCACGGTGTACCTCCGCGTTTCCGGCTCGGACGTTGACATTCAGATCCAGCACGGGGTCGCCAGGTTTGTTCGGTCCGGTGATGCCGTTGTCGCACTTGGTATCACCCATGGCCGCGGTGCACTTGGCGCGCACTGTCATGCCTGCGGGCACCCACATCTGGAAGTCGCCCATCTGCACGTCGACGTCGATGGCGCGGTTCTCAGTCAGGTTCAGCTGCCGCAGATCCAGCGCGCCGGAGCCCATCGTCACCCGGTAGTTCGAGTGGAGCTCACTGACCGAGGTCGGTGTCCAGTTGTGCTCGCCCATCGCACCACGGTTGAAGTCGATCGGGCCGATCGCCGAGGCGAGCAGGACGAACCCGGCCAGCGGAGCGGTCAGCACCAGCAGGCCGTAACCGCGCCGCAGGAACGCGCCGAGCACCAGGCCGAGGCCGATCACCGCAAGCGCCACCGCCGCGATCCGGCCCGGCGTCATCCACTGCACACCCGAGGCGGTCAGTGCGCCCGCACCGGCGGCAGCGAGGATGGCGAGGCCGATGACCACCGGGGTCAGCCGGGAGCGCGGGCGCTTCGGCGGTGGCGCGACGACGGTGCGGACCGGGGTCGGCTCGGGCAGGTCCCAGGCGAGGGGCGCGACGCCGAGCGGGTCCCAGGAGGGCGGGGTGGTGCGGCCGATGGTGGCCGGGGTCGGTGGCTTCAGCGCGGAGGTGCCGCGCGGTGCCGAGTCTTTGCTGAGTGACGGGGTGCGGCCGTCTGCCGTTGTCGAGCCCGAGGTGTCGAGCGCCTCGGTGGCGTTGTCGCCTTTGTCGAGCAGAACGGTGGATTCGCCTGGCGCGTCGCCCTTTTCGAGTCGCGGCGCGGAATCGGCGCGCTGGTCGCCCTCGGGCAGCAGGACGGTGTCGGCACTTCGCACCTGGTCGGTGCCGCTCGGCGCGGAATCCCGCTGTGGCAGCACGGTTTCGGTGTCGCTCGGCGCTTCCGGTGTGTAGGCGTCCGGCAGCTTCGTGTACGGCGTGTACACGCTGGTCGGCGGCATATACATATCGCCTGCGGTGCGCTGCGCGCCCTGCGGGAAGACCGCGCCGGGGTAGCCGGTCGCCATGATTCCGCTGTCCGCGACGAGCCCGCTGAACTCGCTGGTGGTGCCTGGTGGCGGCTCTGGATTGCGCAGGTGCAGCATCCACCAGCCCGCCAGCATCAAGGCCATGCTGATCAGCCCGGAGCCGCCGAGGCCGACGCCGACCGGACCCATCGTGCTCACCGCGATGGCGAGCGCGACGATCAACACGATCGTCTTGGTCTGCGACTGCGAGCTCTGTCCCTTGCCGACCAGCGACTCCGCCGCCGACGACTCGTCACCGGCGGCGCTGAACAGCAGCCAGGCCAGCAGATAGAGCACGACCCCGGATCCACCGAATATCGCGGACACCACGAACGCCACCCGCACCAGCACCGGATCGACGTTGTAGCGCTGCGCGAACCCGGCCGCCACGCCAGCGATCGGCCCCTGCCGAGGCAACCGCACCGGCCGTGTCCGCCAGATCTGCTGGAGCTGATCCCCGAAGCTCGTTTTCGTCATGGTTCCCATCCTGTGCTTGACCAGCACATCCGCACATCGGGGAGAACCCTGAAGATTCTCCTGATCCTTTTGGAGTTGCCCGCTCAACGCAATCATCCGCTGAATGGCAGAAGATCAGGGAGATTCCTGATGGCTAGCTGTCGCCGGGTCGTGCCACTATCGAGAGCATGTACCCGTCTGCGCCCTCGTTCGACACCCGAGGGTTCGATGCCGCGCGGGGGTTCGACGCCGGGCGCGGTTTCGGGCCCGCGCCGGTGTTGGACCCGGCCAGGCCGCCGCATCCCCGGATGGTGCGGCGCTCGGGCGGGCGGATCGTCGGTGGCGTGGCGGGCGGTATCGCCGACCACCTCGGGATCGACGTATTCAAGGTGCGGATGGCCTTCGTGCTGCTGTCCGCGTTCGGTGCGGGCATCGTCTCCTACGGGTTGCTGTGGATCTTCACACCGGGCGGCTCGGATGTGGCGAAGGCGTCCGGCTCCGAACGGCGCCAGGCGATCGGGCTGGCGATGCTCGGCATCGGCCTTGCCATCGGGGTGTCGTGGCTGTTCAGCGGGACCGCGGCGAGTGTGATCGCACCCATCATCGTCGTCGCCATCGGCGCGGCGCTGGTGTGGCGGGAGTACGACGCGGACGGCCCCCGGTCGCTGCTCGGCCTGCCCGCGCGGCCCTCGGTGGTGACCTGGGCGCGCATCGTCGCGGGCGGCACGCTGATCGTGGCCGGACTCGGCGTGGTGGTGCTGGCCAGGATCGATCTGAGCTCGCTCGGGTCCGCGTTGATCGCGGTGGCGGTCACGCTGGTCGGAGCCGGGCTGCTGACGGTGCCGCTGTGGTTGCGCATGATGCGGGCGTTGAACGCGGAACGTTCCGCCCGGATCCGCAATGAGGAACGCGAGGAGATCGCCTCGCACCTGCACGATTCGGTGCTGCAGACGCTGGCCCTGATCCAGCGCCAGGCCGAGGACCCGCAGGAGGTGGTGCGGCTGGCCCGCAGCCAGGAGCGGGAACTGCGCAAGTGGTTGTTCGAGGATTCCGGTCCGGCGCAGTCGAGCCTGGCCGCCGCGCTGCGCACCATCGCGGGCGAGGTGGAGGACCAGCACGGCGTGCAGGTGACCCCGGTGACCGTCGGCGATGTGTCGATGGACATCGGCGAGACCGGCGCCGGCCTGCCGAAGGAGCACTTCACCGCGCTGCTCGGCGCCAGCAGGGAGGCGCTGGTCAACGCGGCCAAGCACGCGGGAGTCCCGGAGATCGACCTGTTCGCCGAGACCGAGCCGCATCAGGTGAGCATCTTCGTGCGTGACCGCGGCGCCGGTTTCGACACCACCGCGGTACCGCAGGACCGGCAGGGTCTGGCCAAGTCCATCCGCGGCCGGATCGAACGCCGCGGCGGCCAGGTGGAGATCCTGTCCACCCCCGGTCGCGGCACCGAGGTACGAATCACCATGCCGCGCACGGATTCCGGCGGTGAGGAAACAGCAGACGAAGCGAGCTCCGCTGCGGCGCCGGAGAATTCGTCCACGCTGCCGTACGTCACCGCGACCGGACGGCATCCGGGCCTTCCGGATAGCTGATTTCGAAGGACATGGGTAACTCGCCGGGTACCGACTGACCCACTCACCACATCACCGTCGGTCGCCAACGGCCCTATCGTGGCACCTAGGTCTGGCCTGAATACGCGGGGAGGCGGGGGAGCTTTCGCGCGGACATGGGTAACTTGTCGGGTACGGGCTAACGTGGCTACTACATAACCGCCAGCCGCCAACGTTACTAACGCGGCACCTAGGTCTGGCCTTATTACGCGGAGAGGCGGAGAGCGTGGCTGTGCGGGTCTTTCTTGTTGATGATCACGCAGTGTTCCGGTCGGGTGTGCGAGCGGAGTTGAGCAGGGAAACCGACATGGAAGTCGTCGGCGAAGCCGGTGGTGTGGCCGAGGCGATCGCGGGGATCAAGGCGACGAATCCCGATGTGGTGTTGCTCGATGTGCACATGCCCGATGGTGGCGGCGTCGCGGTGCTCGCCGGTATCGAGCAAGGCCCGGTGTGCCTGGCGCTCAGTGTGTCCGATGCCGCCGAGGACGTCATCGCGGTGATCCGGGCGGGCGCCAGAGGCTATGTGACCAAGACGATTTCGGGTGCCGAACTGGCCGACGGTATCCGCCGGGTGTCCGGCGGTGACGCGGTGTTCAGCCCGCGGCTTGCCGGTTTCGTGCTCGACTCGTTCACCGGGAAGTCGCAGGTGCCCGAGCCGCCGCTCGATCCGGAACTGGATTCGTTGACCCCGCGTGAACTCGAGGTGTTGCGCCTGCTCGCCCGCGGCTACACCTACCGCGAAATCGCCGAAAACCTGTTCATCTCGGTGAAAACCGTGGAGACCCACGCCTCCAACGTGCTCCGCAAAACCCAGCAGTCCAACCGCAACGCGCTCACCCGCTGGGCGCATCACCGCCGCATCGACTGAACCGTCAGCCGCGTTGGCGGGCAGGGGTTTACATCACCGCGATGATGATCGCGATGATGATGACCAGGCCGATCAGCAGGCCGACGGCGATCGCAAGTGGCGCGTTGCTCGCCTGCGGCGGCTTGGTCCGCTGCGGCGCGGGGGCCGCCGAGGCGCCCACCGGGGCGCGATGCGGCCGCGGCAGCGGGGTCGAGTGCGGACTGCGCAGGCCGGACGCCGAATTCCGCGCCGCCCACGCCGGAATCGTGCCGTCCTCAGTGCGCACCGGCGCGCCGAGAATGTACGGCCCCGTGCCGGGACCGAAGGCGGCGGTGAGGATTTCGTCCCTGGCCTCGGCCATCGTCGGCCGTCGCTGCGGCGCGGGCTCCAACATGTGCAGCAGCGCCTCGGTGAGCATCCCGCTGCGGGTCGGTGGAATGATCTGCGCCATGGCCGCGCGGTGCACCAGGACATCGCTGTCCTCGTCGAGGCCGAACGGCGGCTGCCCCTCGATCGCGGTGTACAGCGTTGCGCCGAGGGAGAATACGTCGCTGGCCTTGGTCGGCTGTGCGCCGCGCGCCACCTCCGGCGGCAAGTAGGCGGGGGTGCCGGTGATCACGCCGTCGGGTTCGTCGGAGTGCTCGCCCGCGCCGCGCGAGATGCCGAAGTCGCTGAGCTTGGCCATGCCGACGATCGGACCGCGGTCGGCGACAAGGATATTGCCGGGCTTGATGTCGCGGTGCGTGATGCCCGCCGCGTGCGCGGCGGCCAGCGCGTCGGCGACCTGCGCGCCGATCTGCGCCACCTCGATCGGCGGCAGCGTGTCCACCAGCGCGAGCGCCTTGGCCACGCTGCGCGAGGGTAAGTGCTCCATCACCAGCCAGGGCTCGCCGGCCTCGAGCACCACGTCGTACACGGCGATCGCGTGCTCGTGCGAGAGCTTGGCCGCGACCCGGCCCTCGTGCATGATCTGCGCGCGGATCTCGTTGGCCTCTTCTTCGCCGAGCCCGGCCGTCGAGATGACCTGCTTGATGGCGACGTCCCGGTCGAGCAGCCGGTCGTGCGCGAGCCAGACCGCGCCCATGCCACCGCCACCCAGCTTCGACTGCAGCCGGTAGCGCCCTGCGACGAGATAGTCGGGGCCGACAATGGGACGAGCGCGTTCGGTCACGGTGCGAGGGTAGCGGAAAACAGGGTGGGCTACGGGGTTTGCTGACACGAACGGCCGCCGTTTCTATGCCTGGCGTGGTAGTCGAGCTGTGGGGGAGGTCGGCGGCGTTCGTCACTGTGACACGGGTTGTCCTGCTTGCCGCCGCGGATAACAGCTGAGCAACTGACCGACCAGCGGTTACAACGGCATCGTTGCGAAATCGCGGTGCCGGGGGTGCGGCCTTGACGGAACCCGGGGGTCGGTTTCTACTGAGCAGGTATCGAACGTATATTCGATACGGATCGATAGCTGAATCGGTGCTGATCCCTCGTTCGTGGGGTCGTTCCGTACGCGTCGCCTTGGGTCCATCGTGGGAAGTAGGTGGTAGGGATGGGTTCGGATGCGAAACCGCAGGAGGGGGCACGGCCGCTCGGGGGCGGGCGGGAGAACCCGCCGACGCTGGCTGAACTGCGCAGCAGAATGGCCGCGATACCGGGTCGCGGCGAGGCGGCGGCCGAGCGCATTCCGCTCGACGCCGAGCTGCGCCGGGAGTCGCTCGCGGTGCCGCCCGCGCTCGCTGAGCTGTTGCCCGGCGGTGGCCTGGCCAAGGGTTCCGTCGTGTCCTACACGGGTGCGCGTTCGCTGCTCGCCGGGCTGCTCGCCGCGGTGACCGAGGACGGCGGGCATGCCGCGGTGGTCGGGGTGCCCCGGCTCGGCCTGCTCGCCGCGGTGGAGATGGGCGCTCAGCTGGAACGGCTGGCCGTGATCCCCGACCCGGGCCCGGACCCGGTGGAGGTGGCCGCCGTGTTGCTCGACGGCCTCGACCTGGTCGTGCTCGGCCTCGGGGGCGGTGCCGTCGCCCCTGCCCGCACCCGGGTGATCGCCGCCCGCGCCCGCAACAAGGGCACCACCCTCGTGGTCACCGACGGCCGTTGGCCCGGCGCCGCCCTGCATCTCGACGCCCGCATCGCCGGTTACGCGGGCCTCGGTCACGGCCGCGGCCGCCTGCGCTCCCTCGGCCTCGAGGTCGAAGTGCGGGGCAAGGCCGGCCCACCCCGCCGTGGCCGTCTGGACCTGCGCTCGAACTCCGGCCGCGTCGAATGGGCGTTGCACGAGACACCCACGCGCATCGCGATACCGGTCGATGCCAATGAGGCGGTCTCGTGACGGCGCAGCTATGGCCGCTCGCCCGTGCGCTGGGCGGAATGTGCTCAGCTTCGCCGCTGTCCGCGCCGCCGGCCCTCGCTGTTGGCGCTCGCGCCGGAGCCGAGATGAGCGGTACGGCACCGTGATTCCGCCCAGCCGAGAGAAGGCGGCGGCCCGGGTATTGGCGCTGTGGTGTCCGGATTGGCCCGCGGTGGCCGCTGCCGCGGTGGCGCGGTTGTCCGCGACTCAGCCGGTGGCGGTGCTCTTCGCCAATCGGGTGATCGCGTGTTCGGCGATCGCGCGGGCCGACGGGGTGCGGCGCGGGTTCAAGCGGCGGGAGGCGCAGGCGCGGTGCCCGGATCTGTTTCTCGCACAGGCGGATCCGGATCGGGACGCGCGGTTGTTCGAACCGGTGGTCGCGGCCGTCGACGCGACGGTGCCCGGGGTCGAGGTGCTGCGGCCGGGCCTGCTTGTGCTCGGGGCACGCGGCGCCGCACGGTTTTTCGGTTCCGAGGAGGCGGCGGCCGAGCGGCTCGTCGACGCGGCGGCGGCCACCGGGGTGGAGGCGCAGATCGGCATCGCCGACGAACTGTCCACGGCGGTGATCGCCGCCCGGCGCGGCGCGATCGTGCCCGCCGGGGCCGGCGCGAAGTTTCTCGCGCCGATGCCGGTGCGCGAGCTCGCGGTCGAGCCGAGCCTGGCCGCACCGGAACGCAGCGATCTGGTGGATCTGTTGCACCGCTTGGGTTTACGCAGGATCGGCGATTTCGCCGCACTGACCCCCGGCGAGGTCGCCTCGCGGTTCGGCGCCGACGCCGTGCTCGCACATCGCTGTGCGCGGGCACAACCCGAGCGCCCGCCTTCCGCGCAGCCGCCACCCAAAGACCTGACGGTGCAGTACCGCTGCGACCCGCCGATCGAGCGGGTCGATGCCGCCGCCTTCGTGGGTCGCCTGCTCGCCACCAAGCTGCACGCCGAGCTCTCGAACGCCGGGCTGGCCTGCACCCGATTGTCGATTTTCGCGGAAACCGATGCGGGAGAGGAACTTTCCCGCATCTGGCGGTGCGCGGAACCGCTGACCCCGGACGACACCGCCGACCGGGTGCGCTGGCAGTTGGACGGCTGGCTCACCCGACGCGACCGGCCCACCGCGCCGGTCACCCTGCTGCGCCTGGAACCGGTCGAGGTGGTGGCGGCGGGCGCGCTCCAACTCGGGCTGTGGGGCGGCGTCGGCGAGCAGGACGAACGGGCCAGGCGCGCGCTGATCCGGGTGCAGGGTCTGCTCGGCGGCGAGGCGGTGCGGGTCGGGGTGCTCAGCGGCGGTCGCGGGCCCGCCGAGCGGATCACCCTGGTCGCGCTCGGCGACGAACCCGTCCCCGCCGCCGACCCGGCCTTACCGTGGCCGGGCAGGCTGCCCGAGCCCGCCCCCGCTCTGCTGCTGCTCAACCTCCCGCTGGTCCGCCTGGAAGCCGAGGACGGCGCCCCGATCCAGGTCACCGAACGCGCCATGTTCAACGCCGACCCATCCCGCCTGAGCTGGGGCAGCAGGCAGTGGCGGCTGACCGGCTGGGCCGGCCCGTGGCCGGTCGACGAACGCTGGTGGGTGCCGGAAACGGGCGAGAATGACGACACCCCAACCACTTTCACCGCCCGAGCGCAGGTCCAACTCGACGGCGAACCGGCCGACGTCCGGGTGCTACTGCTCGTCTATCACGACGAGATCTGGCGTGCGGAAGGACTTTACGACTGAGGCCTGGTCCACACCGTCGCCATCGTGAACGGTTGTCCGCGCAGCTCTTTCCATTTCGGCTTGGCCGTGAGCCAGGTGTCGTCGATCAGCGTCTCGGTGAGTTCGGTGAGCACCCAGCCCGCGTCCAGCGCCGCCGTCACGTGCTCGCTGAGCAGGTGCAGGTTGGTGCTGATCGCCACCGGCTCGCCGCCCTGGGGCGTGTAGTGCGTCGGCATCCCGGTCGTCATCATGAACTGCGGGTGGAAGCTGACCAGGACGCACCGCGCGCCGGGTGCGGCCAGCCGCCACGCCTCGGCGTAGAACGGTGCCAACTCGGGCAGGTGCTCGTCGATCAACGACGCGATCACCAGGTCGTAGGCGCCACCCGTCAGTCCGGTGTCCCGCACGTCCGCCTGGGTGAGCGTGGTGTGTGCCGCACGCTCCTTCGCCCGCGCCAGCATCCCCGCACTCACATCGACCCCGTCGATATGGGAAATGCCCTGCGCACGCAGCCAAGCCCCGGTCCGCCCGGTCCCGCACCCCAGATCGGCGGCTTTGCGCACCCGGGGCCACTCCGGTCGTCGCAGCCGGTCCAGCAGGACGAGATCCATCTCGTCCATAACAGTCTGCTCGTACGTGGGCGCCCACCCGTCGTATCCGGTGGCGACATCGACGGTGGGATAGTTTCGGCGGTCGTAGTCCGCGAATGACGGCATGCGCGGAGTATTTCGCGGCGCAAAGGGATTCGCCAGCTGTTTCTTTCGGGGCACCCGCGCCGAGACCGGCCGACCAGCGAAGTTCGCGAAGCGCCGTCCGGACCTACGATGTGGCGCCCGGCTCACGTGATCCGTGCGACAGGTCCCAGGCCGGTAGCTGACAAGCCCAGTACGATCGAAGATCGTGGATCTCACGGTGACCAGACTCGACTTCGGTGACGTGCGGATCGCCTACCGGGATTCGGCGGCGACCGCGGGTTCCGACGTGCCCGTGGTCCTGGTGCACGGCATGGGCGGAGACGGACACACCTGGGACCGATTCGCCCGCGAACTGATCCAGGCCGGTCGCCGGGTCATCATTCCCGACCTGCGCGGCCACGGCCGCAGCTCGCACACCGATTCCTACCGCTTCGACGAATTCGGCGCCGACATGCGGAAACTGTGCGACCGGCTGGAACTGTCCACGGTCGATATGGTCGGCCATTCGCTGGGCGGCTACGCGGTCTCCCGCGTCGCGCAGGAGCGGCCGGAGCTGGTGCGCAGGCTCGTCATCGAGGAGTGCCCGCTGCCGTTGCAGTCCGGCGCCGAGGAACTGCGGCTGACCCGCCGCTTCCCGAGCGTTCCGGAACTCTGGCACGCGACGAGCAGCCTGGCCAGGCATCCGCGCGCGGTGCTCGCCTTCGACCGGTCCATGACCAGGACCGCGCTGGAACAGTTCCGCAAGCCGAACCCGGAATGGTGGGACCGGCTGCCCGACATCACCGCGCGGACGCTGGTGCTGCGCGGCGGCCCCGGCGGCATGGTCGACCCGGTCAAGCTGGCGCTTGTGCGTGCCGCCATCGCCGACTGCACGGTCACCGTCTTCTCCGCCGGTCACAGCATCCACCGCGACCACTACCGCGAGTTCGCGGCCGTCGTGCATCCGTTCCTCGCAACGTGAGCAACACCGGCTTCGAGGGGATGCTCTGTTCGGCCGCCGCGACGGAAACGCCGCTGCCGGGGACCGCTACCCAGGTGACCGGCTGGTTGTGTGTCGAACACCCCGGCGCGTGGGGTCGCGATGTGATCGGCGACGAGGTACTCGGCCCGGAACTCACCCCCGAGCTTGCGGCCCGCACCGCCGCCGCGCACGTGCGCCCGACCCTGATCCGTCGTCCCGGCCGCAACGAATTCAACGGCACCCGAACGGTTTTGCTGGCCAGCTCACGTCCGGAGGGTTCCTGGTGCGAGCGCTTCGAGATCACCGACCTGAAGCAACTGCTCGATATCGACCTACATCTGTTGACCGGTCAGGCGCCGGGAATCGGTGTGCCCGTACGTGATCCGCTGGTACTGGTGTGCGCGCACGGAAAGCGTGACCAGTGTTGCGCGTTGCTCGGCCGCCCCATCGCCGCCGAGCTTGCCACGAAATACCCTGGGCAAGTGTGGGAGTGCTCGCACACCGGCGGCCACCGCTTCGCACCCGCCTTGGTGCTGTTGCCCTCCGGACTCACCTACGGCCGACTCGACGCCGCGACGGCCGAGGAGATGGTCGAGGCCGCCCGCCGCGGCCAGGTCTCGCTGACCGGCCTGCGCGGCCGCAGCTGCTATCCGCCGCTGGAGCAACTCGCGGAAGTCGCTGTGCGCGAACAGGTTTGCGCCGCCACCAACGACCTCACGGTCGTGCCAGACCATGCCTCGGCCGATGCCGCACTCGTCACTCACCGCGACGGCCGCCGCTGGCGAGTAACCGCCCGCACCATCGCTTTTCCGCCACGGCAGGCCAGCTGCAATGCCGCTGCCAAACCGGTAACCGGGCTGGCGGTCGACACGGTCCAGCAGCTCGTCGACTGACCGTTACCAGTGGGTGCCGGGAACCCAGCGCGCCGCGCGGCGGATGGCGGTGCCGGTGGCTCGACGGGCCGCCGAGCGAGGTCGCGGTTCGCGCTCGGGCACAACGGGTTCCGCGTTGTCTTCGGTTTCCTCCACCTGCTCGCCCTTGGCGGCGGGGGAGTCCGGCAGTGCGCGGTAGTAGCGATGCAGGATGCGGTCGCGGAACTTGGGGGTGAGCAGGGCGCCGTATTCGGCGAAGGTGCCGATCGGCACGTCGATGCGCTTGGGGCGTTCGGTCAGCGCGCGCACGATCGTCGCGGCCGCCCACTCGGGGGATTCGGCAGGCTGACCCTGATCGCCGCTAGGGGTGATCATCGGGGTACGCACCAGCGGCATGTGGATGGTGGTGAAGGTGACGCCGTCGGCCATGGTCTCCACCGAGGCCACCTCGGCGAACTTGTCCAGCGCCGCCTTGCTGGCCAGGTAGGCGGCGAAGCGTGGCGTCGCCACCTGCACGCCCGCGCTGCTGATATTGACGATGTGGCCGAACTTGCGCTCGCGCATCTGCGGCAGCAGGGCCAGCGTCATGCGCAGCGCGCCGAAGTAGTTGACCGCCATGGTGCGTTCGAAGTCGTGCAGCCGGTCGGTGGAGCGGTGGATGGCGCGGCGGATGGACCGGCCCGCGTTGTTCACCAGCATGTCGACGTGGCCGTGCTCGTCGAGAATGGTCTTCACGGCGTGGTCCACCGAGTCGGAATCGGTGACGTCACACTGGTATCCGTAGGCGCTGCCGCCCTCGGCCCTGATCTCGTCGACCACCGCCGCGAGCTCGTCGGCGCGGCGCGCGAGCAGGAACACGGTGGCGCCCTTGCCCGCAACGGCGATCGCCGCCGCCTTGCCGATGCCGGAGGAAGCGCCGGTGATCAGGACATGCCGCCCGGAGATGTCACGGTTGCGACGGCCGCGCCGGGTCTCGGGCGGGCTGGCATCAGCGGATGCGTCACTCATCGCTGCTCCTTTGCAAGGTGGGGTGACCTGAACTTACTCCGAAGTAAGTTTACTCGCCAAGTGGAACGCATCACTTTTCGGGGCTGGGGTCGAGGTGGTGAACACGGGCGGAACAACCTCTCGAAATCGATCGAACATATGTGCGATACTCACCGCATGGCGGACGATCGGATGGCGGAAATCTTTGCCGCGGTGCGGCTCGGTGGTGGGGACCAAGCGGCGGCGCGACAGGCGCTGGAAAAGTTGTGGGACGAGATCGGTGAGGGCGGTGATCCCTTGCACCGCTGCGTGATCGCGCATCACCTCGCCGATCTACAGGACACGCCTGCCGACGCGCTGCTCTGGGATCGGCGGGCGCTTGCCGCGGTATTCGGCCCCGGCATCCCCCTGGACGAAGGACTCCGCAGCTTCCTCCCCTCGCTGTACCTCAACCTGGCCGACAGCCACCGCCGCGTCGGCGACTTCGAAGCCGCCCGGATGCAGCTGGCCATCGCCCGCGGCCACCTCGACGTCCTTGCCAACGACGCCTACGGCGCCCTGATCCGGGCCGGCCTCGACCACGTCGACGCGGCGCTCGCCGAGGGCTCGACGGCGCCGCTACCGACCAACTGATCCGTCCGAGGAGGTATCGCGGTGGGCTGGAGCAACGGGCCGCCTACCTGGGCGGAACTGGAGCGGGTGCTGTCGGGACGGCCCGGCCGGACCAACCCGGACGCGATGTACCCCGGCGACGGCGGCGACAGCCCGGCCTGGTCCCGCAAGCGCGGCGAGTACCTGGCCGAGCCGGTGCGACCCGCCGACGGGCCGACGGTGCCGTACGCGGAGTTGCACACGCACTCGGCCTACAGCTTCCTGGACGGCGCGAGCCAGCCGGAGGAACTGGTGGAGGAGGCGGTGCGACTCGGCCTCGAGGCGATCGCACTCACCGACCACGACGGCTTCTACGGGACCGTGCGCTTCGCGGAGGCGGCCAGGGAATGGGGGATGCCGACGGTCTTCGGCGCCGAGCTGTCGCTGGGTACCCAGCCCGCCGAGGGTGTTCCGGGTGCCAGGTCCAGAGGGCGTGCACGCCGGAACGGTTCCGCGGAGATGGCTCCGCTCGCGCTGACAGGGCTTAGTGAGACTCCGAAAACCGCTGAGCGGCTTGGTAATTCGACCGCAAGCCGCAGGCACGTCGACGCGCCGGATTCCATCCCGCGCACCGGATCACCGGATCCCGCCGGACCGCACCTGCTGGTACTCGCCCGCGGTCAAGAGGGCTACCGCCGACTATCCAGGGAGATCGCGGCCGCCCACATGGCGGCGGGGGAGAAGGGCATCCTCCGCTACGATCTCGACGCGCTCACCGCGGCCGCCGAGGGGCAATGGCAGATCCTCACCGGCTGCCGGAAAGGGCACCTGCGCCAAGCGCTCGCGGCCGATTTACAGTCGGGCAGTACACGTCTCGTGCGTTCCGAGGCCGCGCTGCGCGACCTGACGGAACGGTTCGGCACCGACCGGGTGAGCGTGGAACTCACCCACCACGGCATTCCGGAGGACGACGAGCGCAACGCCCACCTCATCGCCCTGGCCGACCGCCTCGGCCTCCCCGTACTAGCCACCACCGGAGCGCATTTCGCCGCGCCGGGCCAGCGCCGCCGCGCCATGGCGCTCGCGGCGATCAGGGCCAGGCAGAGCCTGGACGAGATCGCCGGTTGGCTGGCTCCGGCGGGCGGCGCGCACCTGCGTTCCGGCGCGGAAATGGCACGGCTGTTCGCCGACTGCCCGCAGGCGGTGCGCAACGCGGTCACGCTGGCCCGCGAATGCGCCTTCGACCTGAAGCTGATCGCGCCGAAGCTGCCGCCGTTCGACGTGCCCGCCGGACACGACGAGAAGTCCTGGCTGCGCGCGCTCACCCTGGCCGGCGCCGCGGCCCGCTACGGCCCGCCGGAGCGAAACCCGCAGGCGTACCGGCAGCTCGAGCACGAGCTCGCGGTGATCGACAAGCTGGAGTTTCCCGGCTACTTCCTGGTGGTGCACGACATCGTCACCTTCTGCAAGAACAACGACATCCTCTGTCAGGGCCGGGGTTCGGCGGCCAACTCGGCCGTCTGCTACGCGATCGGCATCACCAACGTCGACCCGGTCACCAACAACCTGCTGTTCGAGCGCTTCCTCGCGCCGGAGCGCGACGGGCCGCCCGATATCGACGTCGACATCGAATCCGACCGCCGCGAGGAGGCTATTCAGCACGTCTACACCAAGTACGGCCGCGCGTACGCCGCCCAGGTGGCCAACGTGATCACCTATCGAGGCAAGTCCGCGGTCCGCGATGCCGCACGCGCACTTGGCTTTTCGCCGGGACAGCAGGACGCGTGGAGTAAGCAGGTGAGTAGATGGACCGGCGTCGGCACTGAGACCGGCACCGATATCCCAACCGAGGTGCTGCAGCTGGCATCCGAAATAGAAGGACTGCCAAGGCATCTCGGCATTCACTCCGGCGGCATGGTGATCTGCGACCGCCCCATCGCCGACGTCTGTCCGGTGGAATGGGCACGGATGCCTGGTCGCAGCGTGCTGCAGTGGGACAAAGACGACTGTGCCGCAATCGATTTGGTGAAGTTCGACCTGCTCGGCCTCGGCATGCTCTCCGCGCTGCACTACATGATCGACCTGGTGCGCGAGCACACCGGCGTGATCGTCGAGCTGCACAAGCTCGATCTGCGGGAAGCCGCCGTCTACGAGATGCTCTCGCGCGCCGACTCGGTGGGCGTCTTCCAGGTGGAGTCGCGGGCCCAGATGGCAACGCTGCCCCGGCTGAAGCCGCGAAAGTTCTACGACCTGGTGGTGGAGGTGGCGCTGATCCGGCCAGGCCCGATCCAGGGCGGCTCGGTGCACCCCTACATCCGGCGGCGCAACGGCACCGAGGAGGTGACCTACGACCATCCGGCACTGGAGAATTCGCTGTCCCGCACGCTCGGCGTCCCGCTGTTCCAGGAGCAGCTCATGCAGATGGCCGTCGACGTCGCGGGCTTCACCGCCGCCGAGGCCGACCAGCTGCGCCGCGCGATGGGCTCCAAACGCTCACCGGAACGCATGGAGGGGCTCAAAGAACGCCTCTACCAGGGCATGCGCGACCTGCACGGCATTACCGGCGAGATCGCCGACCGCATCTACGAGAAGCTCTACGCCTTCGCGAATTTCGGTTTCCCGGAAAGCCATTCGCAGAGCTTCGCCTCGATCGTGTTCTATTCGTCGTGGTTCAAACTGCACCACCCCGCGGCCTTCTGCGCCGGCCTGCTGCGCGCGCAACCGATGGGCTTCTACTCCCCGCAATCCCTGGTCGCCGACGCGCGCAGACACGGGGTGCTGGTGCACGGCCCCGACATCAACGCCAGCCGCGCCGAACCCACCCTCGAACACGACGGCACCCAGATTCGCCTCGGCCTGGCCTCGGTCCGGCACATCGGCCCCGATCTCGCCGAAAAGATCGTCGCCGCAAGGGAACACGGGCCGTACACCTCCTTCCTCGACCTGACCGGACGGGTGGAACTCACCGTCGTCCAAGCGGAATCGCTCGCTACCGCGGGTGCCCTCGGCGGTCTCGGCGGCACCCGCCGCGCCGCGCTGTGGGCCGCGGGCGCCGCCGCCGGAGAACGCCAGGATCGCTTGCCCGGCACCGGCGCCGCCACCACCGCCCCCGTGCTGCCCGGCATGAGCGACCTGGAACTGGCCGCCGCGGACGTCTGGGCCACCGGCGTCTCCCCGGGCAGCTACCCCACCGAATTCCTGCGCCAACAGCTCGATGCCCTCGGCGTGATTCCCGCCGCGGGCCTGCTCGCCGTCCGCGACGGGTCGCGGGTGCTGGTGGGCGGCGCGGTGACGCACCGGCAACGCCCTGCCACCGCCGCGGGTGTCACCTTCCTCAATCTGGAAGACGAGACCGGCATGGTGAACGTCGTCTGCTCGGTCGGCTTGTGGGCCCGCTTCCGCCGCCTGGCGCAGAGCGCTCCCGCCTTGATCATCCGCGGCCGTGTGCAGAACGCCGAGGGCGCGGTCAGCGTCGTCGCCGAACACCTGCAGCGGATGGACCTGCGCGTCGACTCGAAGTCGCGCGACTTCCGCTGAACGGGTCGCATCCGCCGCTGGCCGCACGGATCGGAAGATCGCCGCCAAGCTCGGCGAATGACCTGGCCGCGCGCACTTTTAAGAAAGTGTTAGAAGGGCTCTAGAGAACGGTTATGTCGGGCTATTCGCGCGATCACAGCGGCTACTGTGCGAATTATGCGGAAGCTTGCTGTGCTGTGCATCGGTCTGCTCGGTCTGACGTTGCTCGTCGGCTGCGGCGCTGACAACAACGCGAAGAAGGTCCCGCCGCCACCGGGCAGACCCGACTCCTACGCCACTGTGGAGCCCGCCCCCGCGTCGGCCCCACCGGCGCTGCGCGACCAGGGACCCGCGCGCAAAGACAACAACGCAGGCGGTGAAACGGTCACGGCGCGTAAGGAAGTCGTCACCGGCAACGTCGAGATGACCGCGGGCAAACCGGTCGAGGCGGCAAGCACGATCGCCGACCGGGTGCGCGAGGTCGGCGGCCGAATCGACAGCAGGACCGAACAGCCCGGCACCGACGACACCGATCCCAGCGCCACGCTCACCGTCCGGATACCCGCGGACAAGACCGACGCGTTCATCGACGGGCTCGGCGGCATCGGCCGGGTCACCCGGGTACACACCAACCGCGACGACGTGACGATGCAGTGGGAAGACCTGGACGCCAGGATCAAGGCATTGCAGGCCTCCGTCGACCGGCTGCGCGGGCTCATCGCGGGCGCCACCAACACCGCCGACCTGATCAACGCCGAGCAGGCGCTGTCCAGCCGTCAGGGCGAACTCGACAGCCTGACCGCGCAGAAGCGGCACCTCGACGACGAGGTCGCGCTGTCCACGCTCACCATCGACCTCACCACCGCGACCACCAAAGCCCAGCAGGACCGCGCCGACAACTTCTGGGAGGGCATCGTCGCGGGCTGGCACTCGCTGGTGGATTGGCTGAAGGACGCGGTCGTGTTCACCGGTAAGGCGCTGCCGTGGCTCGGTTTCCTGGTGGTGCTCGCCGCCGTGATCTGGGGCGTCGTGCGGACGGTGTTGCGGCGCAAGAAGAGTGGACCGGCGCCGAGTGTGGCGGCCGGTAGTGGCTCGGGGGCCGCGGCGGGCGCCGAGAGTTCGGCGAACACCGGAACCTCGGCTGCTACCGGAAGTTCCTCGGGTTCAGCGAGTTCGGCAGAATCGGAGTCCTGAGAACCGATACTCGGCGTGCCCGGCGATCGAGGGCGGGCACGCCGAGCTACCGTGCGTACGATGAACAGCGCTGCAGCCGTACACCTTACGGCGGTGTGCGCCGCCCGCGAATTCGTGCGCGGCGGTCACACTCCGCCGGGAAAACCGAGCTGACGCCAGGCTTCGTACACCGTGACCGCGGCGGCGTTGGACAGGTTCATGGAGCGGCGGCCAGGCAGCATAGGGATGCGCAACTGGGCGGTGATGTGTGGATCGTCGACGACCGCCGCGGGCAGCCCCGTCGGCTCGGTGCCGAACAGCAGCACATCACCTTCGCGATACGCCGCCTCGGTGTAGTGCGTCGTCGCCCGCGTGGTGAACGCGAAAACCCGCTCCGGCCGCAGCGCCGCCCACGCCGCCGCCAGATCCTTGTGCACCGTCACCGAAGCCAGATCGTGGTAGTCCAACCCGGCCCGCCGCAACTTCGCCTCCGAAAGATCGAACCCCAACGGCTCAACCAAATGCAGCTCACACCCGGTCCCCGCAACCAGCCGAATCGCATTGCCGGTATTCCCGGGGATCGCGGGCTCATGAAACATCAGTCGGAACACGGCAGACAGTCAATCAGGTGCCGAACCGGCCGCTGCGGCGACCTAGTTTGCTGGGCGCTCCGGCAGTGCGCACATGCCGCCCTCGGCCATGCCGGTCGGGCGTACGCCGAGGCCCTGGTTGAGGCGGGCGCGCTGGTTTTCCCAGGCGATGGTGGCGGCTAGTTCGGCGAGTTGGGATTTCGACAGGTGTGTCAGCAAGGTGGTGCGCAGGTCTTCGAGGTCGACGGCGGGGGTGGCGGTCATGGCTTCGGCGAAGGCGATGACGAGCTTTTCCAGATCGGTGTAGGCGTCGCTGGTTCGGTAGCGCGGCAGGTCGGCGAGTTGTTGTTCGGTGAGGCCTGCGGACTGGGCCAGCGCGGAGCCGATGTCCAGGCAGAATTCGCAGTTCACCAGCCCCGCGGTTTTCAGCTCGGCCAGCTCTTTGAGCTTCGGGTCCAGCCGGTTGGCGAACAGCAGCGCGGACTCGAACACCATGGTGCTGAACAAGAGTTGTGGTCGTCGCAGCAGCCAGCCGGTCAGATCGGACCGGTTTCGCTTCGCTTGCCGCACTGCCTTCAGGTAGTGCCGGATCCGTGTCAAGGCCCTCATCAACCCACCCTCCTAAATCGGATGATTCGACTCTACATTCAAACTACGTCCTGTAGTAGATGTTGCGGCCGCCGACTGAGCCCGTCGACGGCGCGCGCAGGGTGGGGCGTCTGTAAGAATCGAGGGGTGACCGATGCCGACACGTCCACCGCGGACCAGCGGGCAGGCAGCAACCTGGGCTCCCAGTTCCTGCGCAGCCACCTGCCGATGGTCGTCGTGACGCTGGTCATCGCGGTGGCGATCGTGTTCGTGGCCCAGGACCGGTGGCGCCGAGGCGCACTGTTCTTCGGCGGGGCGACCCTGCTCGCCGCGGCGTTCCGCCTGTGCCTGCCGACCGCGCGGGTGGGCTTGCTCGCCGTGCGCAGCAAGCCCTTCGACGTCGGCGCGCTGACCCTGCTCGGGTCCGCCATCGTCTTCATCGCCGCCACCATCAACACCCTCGGCGTAGGCTAGTTCCCGGCAGCCGCGGGCAGCGTTGGTGCGCAAGGGAATACGGGGTACTGCTCGGTGAAAACCGCCCGTTCGCGAGGGCGCCGACCTGGGTGCGGCGGGGTGGCGTCGCTGTAACCGACGGCGACCAGGACCGCGATGGCCAGATCGTCGCGATCGCCGATACCGATGGCCTGCTTGATCAGGTCGGGGTCCCAGCCATTCATCGGAGCCGAGGACAGGCCGACGCTGGTGGCGGCGAGCATGACGTAGGTGGCCGCGATCATCGCGTTCTTGACTGCGTTCTCCCGGAGTAGCCCGCGTTCCCGCAACGAATGGAACTCGTTGCGCGAGTGGAACATCGCCTCGAACTCCGCGTTCCACGCCCCGTTGCGCCCGGCCAGTTCGGCGATGTCGGCATTGCTGTCCTGCCAGGCCGTCGGATCGGCGACGAAGACCAGAACGACCGGCGCCTCCAGCGGCTGCGGCTGGCCGAACGCGGCCTTCGACAGCGCCTGCCGCCCGGATTCACTGGTGACCACGACGATCGAGCGATCCTGCATGTTCCATGCGCTCGGCGCCTGCACCGCCAGGTCCAGTAGCTCATCGATCAGCTCCGGTGCTAGGGGATCGGGCCGGAAGTGGCGGGTGGTGCGGCGGGCGCGGATCGCGGCGGGAACCGAAAGTGTCTGTATTTCCATAATTCTTACTATCGGAGAGTGGCGCTCTAATAGGAAGAGGGCACTAAAAAGTGCGTTACACTCGCGAAGGTGCGCACGCTCATCGAGGGTTCCGGCCTGCCCGCCGACATCTACTCGGCAAAATGTCCCACCCGTCAGGTGCTCGACCGGATCGCGGGCAAGTGGACGGTACTGATCGTCGACGCCCTGGCCGACGGCACCATGCGCTACACCGACCTGCACAAGCGCATCGAGGGCATCTCGCAGAAGATGCTGACGCAGACCCTTCGCGAGCTGGAGAACGACGGATTCCTCACACGCACCGTGCATCCCACCGTTCCGCCACGCGTCGAGTACACCCTCACCGATCTCGGCCACAGCCTGCGCACACCCATTGCGGCACTGCGTGATTGGATCGAATCCAACATCAACCTGATCGAGCAGGCGCGCCGCTCGGGGTGAGCCCGCCACGGCGGATTTCGCTGCGGTAGAACCAATTCGGTGAACCGCTCGCCGCACCCCTCGATGCGGCGGGCGAATCCCGAAACTCAGGCAGGCTCAGCGACCAGCGCGGCGCGCCCGGATCGACTGCCGTACAACGCACGTGCTTCCGTCGGGGTGATCGTCTCCGGCCGGGTCGGCGGCTGCGCGTTGATGTGCTCTTTCAGGATCTGTCCCGCCATCGGCGCGATGAACGGCGCGGCGACCAGTAGCCCGAACGAGTTGAACCGGCTGAATCCCCAAACCAGCACCTTGGCGGGCAGTCGAACCGCGAGATCGACGATGCCCCACCGATCGAAACGCCCGAGCTTGCGCATCCACTTCGGCAGTGTCGACACCGACGCCAGCGAAAGCAGCCTGCTGCCAAGGAAATACGAGATGCCCGCGCCATTGCGCGGTGAGGTCCACAGCAGATGGTGCATGCCTTCCTCGGCCCGCTCGGAGGTGCACAGCCGCGGCCGGACCCGCTCGTAGTACTCGCGCACCTCGGCGCGCGAGCGCGGCACATCCTCGGGCTTGCAGGTCTGCAGCTCGGCCGCGATCGCGCATTCCTGCCAGAAGCGCGTCTCCTCTTCCTTGGTCAGTCCGGGCCCGAACATTTCGTAGGCCTTGAGCACCGAGTGCCAGCCGGTGATGTGGATCCACAGCTGGGTGTCCGGGCTGTTCGCGCTGTAGCGGTTCCCGCTGATCGGTTCGATGCCGGTCATCGGCGCGTGGATCTGCATCAGGTGCTCGGCCGCCTGGATGGCGGTGCGCCCGTCGGCGATCGCGGCGATCAGGAAGTAGGAGAAGGTGTGATCGAGGCGCTTGCGCGGGTCGCTGTAGATGCCGCGCGAGTCGGCGACGGCCGCGGTGAGGTACGGATCGAAGTGCTCGAGCACGACGGCCCGCTGGAAGCCGATGACCGCGGTCGGCGCGGTCCAGACCTTCCAGCTGGGCGAATCGGGGCCGAAGAACCCGTAGTCGTCCCGGCGCAGGGTGGTCGGATCGAAGTGCATCACATGCTCCTTTGCGGTGATCGCCCCGGCACCGGGGGTGAATACAACGCAACCGTAGCAATTGCTGGCAATGAATACAACGGATGCGTAGCATTTGTGTCGGAGGGGATGCGGGATCGAGATCGGAATGCTGTCAGGATGGACCGCATGGAGGTGCAGCGGCAGTGACGACATCGCGTACCGCGGCGGACAAGCCGCGCAGGCGCTACGCGCCACGGCTGCCGCCGGAGCAGCGCCGAGCCCAACTGCTCGACGCCGCCTTCGCGGTGCTGAGCCGGGCGGAACTGCACGAACTGAGCATGGAGGCGGTCGCCCAGGAGGCCGGCGTCGGCAAGCCGGTGCTCTACACCGTCTTCAAGACTCGCGCCGAACTCGTTGCGGCACTGCTGGAACGGGAGCGCGAACGGGGCCTCGAGCAGGTCGCCGAGACCATGCCGACCGATCTGATGGGCGCCGACCCGGTCGTCGCCGCCTCGGCCACCGTTGAGGCGTTCGTCGGTGTGGCACTGGAGAATCCGACCCGCTGGCGGCTGATCCTCGCCGGACCTGGCAATGCCCCCGACGAATATCGGGAGGCATTGCGCAAGTCCCGCGCGGGCATATTCGACCAGGCCGAGGCGCTGGTCCGGATCGGCACCGCGCTCGAACCCCGTTGGGCCGGAGTGGATTCCGTTCTGCTCACCAACTCGCTGCTACAGGTCGCCGAGATGCTCGGCAGGCTGGCGGTCAGCGAGCCCGACGAATACCCCCGCGAACGCCTGCAGGGATTCGTCCACGCCATCGTCGGCCTGCTGGTCGGCGCCCCCGCCGACGACTGATCGTGCGCGGCGAAACCGCTGCGCACGAGGTGGATTCAGTTAGCAGGCTGACGGCTCTGCTGCGCCAGCCGCATCGTCTCGGTCAGCAGCTTGGACACCGCCGCGGCCTCGGTGAGGAAGCCGTCGTGTCCGTCGCGCGAGTGCACGACCTCCAGTCCGTCGCAGCCAGGCAATCCCTCGGCGAGTTCCTGCTGCGTGCGCAGCGGATACAGCCGATCGGAGTCGACGCCGCCGACCACGCACGGGACCGGCGTCGCGGCCAGCGCCGCTCGTACGCCGCCGCGTCCGCGCCCGACGTCGTGCCGGTTCATCGCCTCGGTCAGCAGCACGTAGGTGCCGGGATCGAAACGCCCGCAAAGTTTGTCGGCCTGGTGGTCGAGGTAGCTCTGCACCGCGTACCGGCCGCCGCGCCACGGATCCTCGGCGCCCTGCGCGCTGTTCTCGAACCGGTGGTCCAGCTCGTCCTCGGTGCGATAGGTCAGGTGCGCGATCCGCCGGGCGATGCCCATGCCGGCCATCGGCGCGCGATCGGTGTCGTGATAATCGCCGCCCTGCCAGTCCGGATCGGCCTTGATGGCCGCGATCTGGGTGGTCTGCGTGCCGATCTGGTCGGCGGTGGCGCGGGCGCCGACGGCCAGCACCAGCGCGGAGCCGACCCGGTCCGGCGCGCCGACCATCCACTCCAGCACCCGCATGCCGCCCATCGACCCGCCGACCACCGCGGCGAGCCGCTCGATGCCGAGCCGGTCCATCAGCGCCGCCTCGGCGGACACCTGGTCGCGGATGGATATCTCCGGAAACCTTGCGCCCCAAGGCTTTCCGTCGGGCGCCAGCGTCGAAGGGCCGGTGCTGCCCTGGCAGCCGCCGAGCACGTTCGTCGCGATCACACACCACTCGTCGGTGTCGAGCGGACAGCCCGGCCCGACCATACCGTCCCACCAGCCGGGCAGCTGATGAATGTCGTCCGGGTGGCCGACCACGTGCGAGTCGCCGGTCAGCGCGTGCTCGACCAGCACCACGTTGTCCAGCGAGGGGGAGAGCTCGCCCCACCGCTGCACCGCGAGGTGCACCTGCGGGATGACCGTGCCGCTTTCCAGCTTCACGTCTCCGATGGCGATGATGCCGAGCCGCCCGTCCGGGGGTGGCAGGGCCACCCCGGACGAACGGGCGAAACTCGGTTCGGTACTCACCGTCACGTCGCCGCCGCCGCGAAACCGGCACGCAGGTCGCTCAGAATGTCCTCGATTCCCTCGATGCCCACCGCCAAACGGACCAGACCCGGGGTGACACCGGCGAGCAGTTGCTCGTCGGGCGTCAGCTGCGAATGTGTGGTCGACGCGGGGTGAATCACGAGGGAGCGCACATCTCCGATGTTAGCCACATGGCTGTGCAGGGCTAATCCGTCGACGAACTTCTTGCCCGCATCGACACCACCGCGAAGTTCGAAGGCGACGATCGCGCCCGGCCCCTTCGGTGCCAGCCGCTTGGCCCGCTCGTACCAGGGCGAAGTCGGCAGACCCGCGTAGATCACCTTCGTGACGTCGGGCTGGGTGGTCAGGAATTCGGCCACCGCCTTGGCGTTGGCGACATGCCGATCGACCCGCAAGCTGAGCGTCTCGATGCCCTGGCTGATCAGAAACGCGTTGAACGGCGAGATCGCCGAGCCGAGATCCCGCAGCAACTGCACGCGCGCCTTGAGCGCGAAGGCGGGCGCACCGAGGTCGGCGAACACCGCACCGTGGTAGCTCGGGTCCGGGGTGGTGAAGCCGGGGAAGCGCGGCTGTCCCTGCGCGTCGGTCACCGTCCAGTCGAAAGTGCCGCCGTCGACGAGCACACCCGCCACCGCCGAACCGTGCCCGCCGAGGTACTTGGTCGCCGAGTGCACGACGATGTCGGCACCGTGCGCCAGCGGCTGGATCAGGTACGGCGTGGCGACGGTGTTGTCCACGATCAGCGGCAGCCCGGCGTCGTGCGCGATGGCGGAGATACCGGGGATGTCGAAGATGGCGCTGCTCGGGTTGGCGATGGTCTCGCCGTAGAACGCCTTGGTGTTCGGCCGGATCGCGGCCCGCCACTGGTCCAGGTCGTCGGGGTCGTCGACGAAGGAGACCTCGATGCCGAGCTTGGGCAGCGAGTAGTGGAAGAGGTTGTAGGTGCCGCCGTAGAGGTGCGGGCTCGACACGATGTGATCGCCCGAGGTCGCCAGGTTCAGGATCGCGAACGTCTCCGCGGCTTGTCCGGAGGCCAGCAGCAGTGCGGCGACACCCCCTTCGAGCGCGGCGACGCGCTGTTCGACCACGTCCTGGGTGGGGTTCATGATCCGGGTGTAGATGTTGCCCGGCTCGGCGAGGCCGAACAGCGCCGCGGCGTGATCGGTATCGCGGAAGGCGTACGAGGTGGTCTGATAGATGGGCAGGGCCCTGGCACCGGTGGTGCCGTCTGGTGCCTGGCCCGCGTGCACCTGCTTGGTCTCGAAGGACCACTGCGCGGTGGGATCGATATCGGCCGCGGGCAGGGTGGAATTACTCATGAGCTTTGCTCCAAAGAAAAGGTTGTTCGCCAGAACTAGGGGGTTATCGGGATTTAGGCGAAGGACAACAACACATTTCGGGAACCTCCTGAAAGCGCGCTTGCTCTCGACCTTCGAGAGCCCGGTCATCACCCGGAGCACCCCACCGCTGCTGGAGGGTTGCCGTCCAGCAAGCCGGGGCTTCGCGCTGGCACTCATGACCTGAGGGCATCATAACCGGCCGTCGAGCGGCGGCCGAATTCTGTCCTCGAACTCAGCCGGAAGCGCTGGTCCGCGCGCCGCCGCAGACGCGGAAGAACTCCTTGAACGCGGCGGTGAAGGAGTTCCGGCCTGCCGTGGCGGCCTCGTGCAGATCGTCGTAGTCGAACATGCTCTCGCCGCACTCCATGGCGAGGTGACCGATGAGCTGCCAGGTGCCGAGGATCAGCCGCACCGGCAGTGCGCAGGGTGTGCTGCCGAGCCGTTCGGCGACCACCTCAGCGATGGCGATGTTCTTGTTGTCGGCGTGCTCGATGCTGCGCGCGCTGACCGAGGGACTGCTGCGCACGATGCGCTGCATCTGCTGGAATTGCCGGAAGGAGACCGGGCCGCCGCCGGGTTCGCTGACGGCTCGGTCGACGACCTGCAGGAACGCCGTGCGCAGCGATTCCAGTTCGTTGCCGGTGACCGGGAGCTGGCGCAGGGCCGCCGCCACCGCCTGGCCGAAGTCCTGAATCGGACCGAGGACGATGTCCTCTTTGCTGTCGAAGTACCGGTTGATCGTGCGCGGCGACACGTCGGCCGCATTGGCGATTTGCTCGACCGTCGTCGCGTCGAAACCCTGTGCCTCGCACAGGTTCAGGCCGATCTCGATGATCCGCAACCTGGTCTGCTGCTTCTTGCGTTCGCGCAGGCCGGGGTTGGCGTTCGGCGCGGCGCTCGCAGGGGTCTGCGCTGCGGCACTCGCGCCCGTCGGCGTCGGTGACTCGAGCATGCTCCCACCTTATCGAAACCCAGCGTTTTCGTGTCATTAACCGCCAAATGTCGCATCACGACATTTTTCGCTTGACGCCAATTGGCGCCTACTGACAGGATAGCCACCGAGTTCGAAGTGATGAGGAGATGACCGTGACCGACACTGCGCAAGCGGTAGAGATATCTGAAAAACGAGGCGGTTCGGCCCGCTGGTTCGCCCTCGGCGTGATCGCATTAGCCCAGCTCATGGTGGTTCTGGACGCCACCATCGTGACCATCTCGCTGCCGTTCGCGCAGGCTGATCTCGGCATCAGCGACGGCAACAAGCAGTGGATGCTGACCGCTTACACGCTGATCTTCGG
The DNA here is from genome assembly GCF_044455225.1 of Nocardia sp. NPDC051321. Classification (NCBI taxonomy): domain Bacteria; kingdom Bacillati; phylum Actinomycetota; class Actinomycetes; order Mycobacteriales; family Nocardiaceae; genus Nocardia; species Nocardia sp. NPDC051321. The sequence goes on from NZ_JBITEM010000011.1 coordinate 112,728, forward strand.
CGGCCTGCTGCTGCTCGGCGGTCGACTGGCCGACTACCTGGGCCGACGCCGGATGTTCATCATCGGCCTGGTCGGCTTCGCCGCCGCGTCGGCACTTGCCGGTCTCGCGCAGAACGGCGCGGAGATGTTCGCTGGGCGCGCGCTGCAGGGTGCGTTCGCGGCGTTGCTCGCACCGGCGGCGTTGTCGCTGTTGTCGGTGACCTTCACCGAGGCGCGCGAGCGGGCCACCGCATTCGGCGTGTTCGCGGGTATCTCGGCCGGTGGTGCCGCGCTCGGACTGATCGCCGGTGGCGCGCTCACCGAGTACGCCTCGTGGCGCTGGTGCCTGCTGGTGAACACCCCGATCGCGTTGCTCGCCTTGCTCGGCGCGCTGGCGTGGGTGGTCAAGGACGTGCCGGCGCCGCGTACCGGCGGCTACGACGTGCCCGGCGCGGTCACCGTGACGCTCGGCCTGATCGCGATCGTCTACGGCTTCAGTCGCGCCGCCGAGGACGGCTGGTTGTCCGGCAGCACCCTCGGCCTGCTCATCGCCGGTGCCGCGCTGCTGATCGCGTTCGTCGTCATCGAACGGCGCTCGGCCAATCCGCTACTGCCGCTGCACATTCCGGGCGAGATCAACCGTGGCGGCGCGTTCCTCGCTGCGCTGCTTGTGCCGATCGCCATGTTCGCGATGTTCCTGTTCCTCAGCTACTACTTCCAGATCACCCTGGGCTACTCGTCGCTGAAGGCCGGTTTCGCGTTCCTGCCCTTCCCGGCCGGCATCGCGATCTCCGCGGGCGTCACCAGTGCGCTGCTGCCGAAGCTCGGCCCGCGTCCGCTGATGGTGGCCGGTGCGGTGCTCGGGGTGATCGGCCTGCTGTGGCTGGCGCAGCTCGGTTTCGGTGACAGCTACGCGTCCAGCGTGTTGCCCGCGCAGGTGCTGATCGCGCTCGGCATGGGTCCGCTGTTCGTCGGCATGCAGACCGTCGCGCTGCATCAGGTCGAGGAGGCGGATTCCGGCGTGGCCAGTGCGCTGCTGAACGCGGCGCAGCAGGTCGGCGGGGCGGTCGGCACGGCGCTGCTGACCACTATCTCGGTGCAGACCGCCAAGTCCTACGCGGAGAGTCACGCCACGATCGACAACCTGATCGCCCGTGCCTCGATTCACAGTTACGACGTGGCGTTCTACGTCGGCGCCGGGTTCTTCCTCGCCGCCGTTCCGGTGATCGCGTTCATGATCAGGGACCGGCCCGCGAACCTGATCGAGGGTGCCGAGGACGGGGCGCGCCCGGTCCACGTCGGCGTCTGAATCTCCTCGATACCCCCTCGGTCCGCGTATCGCCAGCTCGGCGATGCGCGGACCGAGGTCGTTGGGCCGGGTGACCTGCGAATTGCAGAATGACCTACCAGCCAGTAAGTTCGTGGGGTTTCTCACTCAGGGGGCTGCCCGCACACCACGATCATCGGCAGCAGTACGCTTGTCTTGTTTGCACCACACGTCTCGCGGACAACGCGGGGCATATACGTTGTCTGTTGGAACAGCTGGGGTCCGCTCACAAGCGTGTTCGCCTGGCCGTGCAATGAGGGCACCATCCTAGGAGGACACGAAGATCCATGTCCAAAATCAAGGTTGAAGGTACCGTCGTCGAACTCGACGGCGACGAGATGACCCGGATCATCTGGCAGTTCATCAAGGACAAGCTGATCCACCCGTATCTCGATGTGAATCTCGAGTACTACGACCTGGGCATCGAATACCGGGACAAGACGGACGACCAGGTCACCATCGACGCGGCCGAGGCGATCAAGCGCCACGGCGTCGGCGTCAAGTGCGCCACCATCACTCCTGATGAGGCGCGCGTCGAGGAATTCGGCCTGAAGAAGATGTGGCGGTCGCCCAACGGCACCATCCGCAACATCCTCGGTGGCACCATTTTCCGTGCGCCGATCATCATCTCCAACGTTCCACGCCTGGTGCCCGGCTGGACCAAGCCGATCATCATCGGCCGTCACGCCTTCGGCGACCAGTACCGCGCCACCGACTTCAAGGTGTATCAGGCCGGCTCGGTCACCATCACCTTCACGCCGGAGGACGGCAGCGAGCCGATCCAGCACGAGGTCGTGAAGATGCCGGAAGACGGCGGCGTCGTCATGGGCATGTACAACTTCAAGGCTTCGATCGTCGATTTCGCGCGGGCCTCGTTCAACTACGGCCTGCAGCAGAACTACCCGGTGTATCTCTCGACGAAGAACACGATTCTCAAGGCTTACGACGGCATGTTCAAGGACACCTTCCAGGAGGTGTTCGATGCCGAGTTCAAGACCCAGTTCGACGCGGCGGGCCTGACCTACGAGCACCGCCTCATCGACGACATGGTCGCCTCCTCCATGAAGTGGGAGGGCGGTTACGTCTGGGCCTGTAAGAACTACGACGGTGACGTGCAGTCCGACACCGTGGCCCAGGGCTTCGGTTCGCTCGGCCTGATGACGTCGGTGCTGCTGACCCCGGACGGCAAGACCTGTGAGGCGGAGGCCGCGCACGGCACCGTCACCCGGCACTACCGCCAGCATCAGCAGGGCAAGCCGACCTCGACCAACCCGATCGCGTCGATCTTCGCCTGGACGCGCGGGCTCGAGCACCGCGGCAAGCTCGACAACACCCCCGAGGTGATCGGCTTCGCGCAGACCCTCGAGGACGTCGTCATCAAGACCGTCGAAGGCGGTCAGATGACCAAGGACCTCGCGTCGCTGGTCGGTGGCGACCAGGGTTACCTGAGCACCGAGGAATTCCTCGGCGCGCTCGACGCGAACCTGGCCCGCGCACTGCGCTAGTCCAGGAATAACCCGGCGCTGGAAGCGAATCCGGCGCCGGGAGGATGACCTTACGGGCACCCGCACCACACGGTGGTACGGGTGCCCGGACTGTTTTCCGGGCACCGGCCAGGCGCCGTCGAGCAATCGAATAGCTCGACGCCGGAAGCGAATCCGAGGCAGGGATGACGCTGACCACATCCGGTCGTACGGTCGTCCGGGTCGGGTGGGGTACGCGGTTGTTTCCGAATGGAATTTGCCAGGTGGCGGGGCATGACGTGTCCCTATTGCGCATTTTTACATTCTGACCTGCACGTTTTCGTCATTGTTAGCGTGTCTCAACTCACGTTTACTGGGGAAGCGAAACCGCCTGTTGGGGCGTTTCATGGATACGTGACCACACCACTCGCCGCCCAGGCCCCCGCACGCCCCGAGCCTGCGCGGACGACTTGGCATATGCCTGCCATGCTCGCGCTGGCGCTCGGTGGATTCGGTATCGGCACAACAGAATTCGTCACCATGGGTTTGCTGCCGGATATCGCGCATGCCATGAATGTTTCCGAGCCGACCGCGGGGCACGCGGTCTCGGCGTACGCACTCGGCGTGGTGATCGGCGCGCCGGTGATCGCCGCCCTGTGCGCGCGGGTCTCCCGCAAGAAGCTGCTCATCGCGTTGATGGCGGCGTTCACGCTGGGCAACGTGGCGACCGTACTCGCGCCGACCTTCCAGACCCTGGTGCTCGCCCGGTTCGTCTCCGGCCTGCCGCACGGCGCGTATTTCGGCGTCGCCTCGCTGGCCGCCGCCACGCTTGCCCCGGTGGGTCAGCGCGCGAAGGCGGTTGCCGCGGTTATGCTCGGGTTGAGCGCCGCCAATGTTGTCGGCGTTCCCGCAGCCACCTGGCTCGGCCAGCATCTCGGCTGGCGCGACGCCTACGTGGTGGTCGCGGTGATCGGGCTGGCGACGGTAGCCGCACTGATCCGCTTCGTGCCGGAGCTCACCGGCATCACCATGACCAACCCGATGACCGAACTCGGCGCGCTGCGCCGCCCCCAGGTGTTGCTCACCCTGCTGGTCGGCGCGATCGGCTTCGGCGGCATGTTCGCCGTCTACACCTACATCACCACCACGCTCACCAGCGTCGCCGGCATGTCGGCCGGGCTGGTGCCGATCGTGCTGATGCTGTTCGGCGTCGGCATGGTGGTCGGCAATATCGTCGGCGGCGTGCTTGCCGACCGCGGCGTCGACCGGGCGATCTACGCCTCGATGATCGGCATGGCCGTTATCCTGGCGATATTCGTTGCGGCGGCCCACAATCCGTACACCGCCGCGGTCGGCGCGTTCCTGGTCGGCGCGACCGGCGCGTCGCTGGCGCCCGGACTGCAGACCCGGCTGATGGACGTGGCGCACGAGGCGCAGACCCTGGCCGCCGCGCTGAACCACGCCGCGCTGAACATCGCCAACGCCGCGGGTGCGTGGCTCGGCGGTGCCGTGATCGCGGCCGGGCTCGGTTACACCGCGCCCGCCATGGTCGGCGCCGGACTCGCCGTGGTCGGCGTGGCGCTGTTCGCGATCACCGTCTTCGCCGCCCGTCGCGACGCTCGCCTGGTCGCGGCCGCGGCGCTGGTCGCCTGACGGCACGCTCCATCTGAACATACAGAGCTGTATGTAAGTGTAGAATCGCCGGATGGCCAGGATCGAAGTCGCGAAACCACAGCGCCGCACCCAGGAGCAACGCAGCACCGAGATGCGCACCCGGCTGCTCGACGCGACCATCGACTGTCTGGTCGAGTACGGCTACGCGGGCACCACGACGCCGCGGGTCGCCGAGCGCGCGGGCGTAACCCGTGGCGCCCAGGTGCATCACTTCGGTTCGAAGACCGACCTGGTAGTCGCCGCCATCAGCCACCTGGCGCAACTGCGCGCCGAGACCGCGATGCGGGAGATGGCCAAGGTCGAGCGCGGCGACGATCCCGTCGCCGCCGCGCTCGAATTCCTGTGGGAGCTGCACCAGGGCCCGCTGTTCATCGCGACCGTAGAACTGTGGGTCGCCGGCCGCACCGATCCGGTGCTGGCCGCCGCGATGGAAAAAGTCGAGCCGTTCGTCAACAACGCCGTCCTGATGGCCGTCGCCCGCTTCGTCCCCGACGAAATCCGCCGCAAAGAGGCCCGCGACTTCATCTACACCGCCATGGACGCGCTACGCGGCATCCTCATCTCCAACTTCGTCGACCCGGACAACGAACGCGCCCAACGCCGCTGGCGCCGCGCCACCGCCCACCTCCGCAACATCGCCGAAGCCGCACTCGCCGACGTACGCGCGGCCGAGTGACCGGGTTCAACGCTGTTGCGGGAGGAGGTGTTGGCCCGCCTTGTCGGTGGAGAGGGCGAGGGAGCTGATGTACTGGATCTCGCCTTCGGGTCCGGGAATCGCCGAGGCGATCATGTCGGGGCGTTCGAATTCCAGGCCGGTGACGTGGCAGGTCAGGGTTTCGCCGGACGGGTTGCCGTGCTCATCGAACATCGGCAGGTCGATGCCGTCGTCGGTGCGGCGCAGGTAGTACTTGCCCTTGGTGGCGACCGCGGTGAGCGGGGTGGCGACGAGGGCGACCACCAGCGCGACGATGGGGGAGTACGGCTTCAGTAGCTCACCGAAGACGCCGAAGAACGTCATGATCGACAGCACCGCGGCGAGACCGAACCCGACCAAGCCGACGGGATTGAAGTCGTAGAGCATGCCGCGGCGGAACTCCGGCTGCTTCGGCGAGATCTTCAGCAGGTACTTGTTGACCGCGATATCCGTTGCGACGGTGACGATCCAGGCGATGCCGCAGTTGGCGTAGAAGCCGAGGATGTTGTTGAGGAAGTCGAACATGTTGGCTTCCATCAGGATCAGCGCGATCACCAGGTTCACGGCGAGGAAGATCAGCCGGCCCGGGTAGGACTTGGTGACCCGGGTGTAGGAGTTGGTCCAGGCCAGCGACCCCGAGTATGCGTTCGTGACATTGATTTTGATCTGACTGATCACCACGAGCACCACGGCCAGCGTCATCGCCAGCCAGCCCGGCACCATGTCGCGGTAGATCTCCAGGAACTGGTGCACCGGCTGATTCGCGATGCCCTGCGCGGCAGGCAGATTCGCGATCAGATACACCGCGAGGAACAGGCCGACCACCTGCTTGAGCGCACCGAAGACCACCCAGCCCGGTCCGGCAAGCAGCATCCAGCCCCACCACTTGCGCGCGTTCTCCGGCGTGCGCGGCGGCATGAAGCGCAGGTAATCGATCTGCTCGGCGATCTGCGCGATCAGCGAAAGACACACGCCCGCGGCCAGCAGCGTGCCGGAAACGCTTACCCCGGAACCGTTCTCGCCGCCGTAGGCGAAGAACGACGACACCGAATCCGGATGCCGCACCAGCAGGAACCCGAACGGCAGCACCATCAGCAACAGCCACAGCGGCGTCGTCCAGACCTGCAGTTTGGCCAGCGTGTTCATGCCGTAGATGACCAACGGGAAGATCAGTAGCGTCGAGGCCAGGTATCCGAGCCACAGCGGTACGCCAAGGCCGAGTTCCAGCCCCTGGGCCATGATCGAGCCCTCCAGCGCGAAAAAGATGAAGGTGAACGAGGCGAACACGACATTGGTAAGCACCGAGCCGTAATAGCCGAATCCGCTACCGCGCGTGATCAAGTCGAGATCGAGGTTGTAGCGTGCCGCGTAATAGGCGAGCGGAAACCCGGTCACCATGATGACGATCGCGAAGAAGCCGATGCCGAGCAGCGCGTTTCCGGTGCCGTGCGCGATGCCGATATTCGCGCCGATGGCGAAGTCGGCCAGGTAGGCGATGCCACCGAGGGCAGAGATCCCGACCACGGCCGGGCTCCATTTTCGATAACTCCGTGGCGCGAACCGGAGGGTGTAGTCCTCGAGTGTTTCCTTCGCTGCGGCGATCCCGTCAGAATTCGACGACCGGGTCTCGAGCTCGACCACGTTAACTCCTCATGCCCACACTGTTGAATGCAACCATTCGACGGTCGTACACGGTTGTGGTCGGGGAATTTCCGAACGATTACGCGGCTGTTACGTCATCAGGCGCAATGAGCTACGTCACAGCAACGGGGTCCACTGTGTTCGCGCCGGAAATTCACTGGGTACCAGCACAAACCGGCAACACATACACCTCCACCTGTATGTCGGCGATTCAGCGCTACCACCGGGCTATTCGATACCCGCAACCTGCGGTAGCGGCAACAACCTTGCGTACTTACATACATCTCTGTATGTTTGTTTTCAGCTGGATCCGGACGGATCGGCCCACCGCTGCCGCGTGCGGGCAGCACCCGGCAGAGCGCGCCGGGCAGACAACCTGAGGGAGTTCGATGGCGAACAAGGTCTACGTCGTCGGCGTCGGCATGACGAAGTTCGAAAAGCCGGGCCGCCGCAAGAACGAAGACGGCACCGATTGGGACTACCCCGATATGGCTCGCGAGTCCGGAACCAAGGCGCTCGCCGACGCGGGCATCGCCTACGACCTGGTCGAGCAGGCCTACGTCGGTTATGTCTACGGCGAATCCACCTCCGGCCAGCGCGCGGTCTACGAGCTCGGCATGACCGGCATCCCGGTGGTCAACGTCAACAACAACTGTTCCACCGGCTCGACCGCGCTTTACCTTGCGGCACAGTCGATTCGAGGCGGACTTGCCGACAGCGCGCTGGCGCTGGGCTTCGAGAAGATGCAGCCCGGCTCGCTCGGCTCCACCTGGGACGACCGCGAGCAGCCGATGGCAAGGCACATCATGGCGCTCGCCGAGATCTCCGAGGTGTTGTTCCCGGTGGCGCCGTGGATGTTCGGCGCCGCAGGCCGCGAGCACATGAAGCAGTACGGCACCACCGCCGAACACTTCGCCAAGATCGGTTACAAGAACCACAAGCACTCGGTGAACAACCCGTATTCGCAGTTCCAGGACGAGTATTCGATGGACGACATCCTCGGCTCGCGGATGATCTACGACCCGCTCACCAAGCTGCAGTGCTCGCCGACCTCCGACGGTTCCGGCGCGGTGATCCTGGCCAGCGAGGCGTTCGTGGACAAGCACAACCTGGCCGCGCAGGCGGTGGAGATCGTCGGCCAGGCGATGACCACCGACTTCACCTCGACCTTCGACGAGACCGCCAAGAACCTGGTCGGCTACGACATGACCGTGCAAGCGGCGCGGCAGGTGTACCGGCAGTCCGGCCTCGGCCCGGCGGACTTCCAGGCCATCGAGCTGCACGACTGCTTCTCGGCGAACGAACTGCTGACCTACGAGGCGCTCGGCCTGTGTGGCGAGGGCGAAGCCGGAAAGCTGATCGACGACAACCAGACCACCTATGGCGGCAAGTGGGTGGTGAACCCCTCCGGCGGCCTGATCTCCAAGGGACATCCGCTCGGCGCAACGGGTTTGGCGCAGTGCTCCGAGCTCACCTGGCAGCTGCGCGGCACCGCCGACAAGCGTCAGGTCGACAACGTCACCGCCTGCCTGCAGCACAACATCGGCCTCGGCGGTGCCGCGGTGGTGACCGCCTACCAGCGCGCCGACCGCTGATTCGCTGAACTCGCACAACGAAATTCGACGAGGAGTTAGCTCAATGGGACACATCGAAGCAACCAAGGACGTCAACGCCACCCCGGAGGCGCTCTGGACGGTCGTCTCCGACCCGAACACCTGGGAGAAGTGGTTCACCATCCACGAGCGCTTCATGGAGGAGCCGCCCGCCGTGCTGACCGAGGGCGCCAAGCTGGTCGCCAAGATTGTGATGCTCGGCATGGCGAACAAGCTGGAGTGGACCGTGGTCTCGGTCCAGCAGCCGACCAAGCTCACCCTCGGCGGCACCGGAATGGCCGGCGTGAAGACCGAATTCACCTTCGACATCCAGCCCAAGGGTGACGGCGGCAGCACCATCGTGGTCTCCGGTGACTTCGAGGGCGCGCTGATCAAGGGCGCGCTCGGCAAGGCGGTCGAGAAAGACGGCCTCAAGCAGCTGGACAAGTCTCTCGAGCAGCTCGACGCCCTGGCATCGGCATGAGCGGCGGGCCAGGTGCTCGTGCCGGAGAGGACACCGCATGACCTCGGAAACCACTACGGCCCGCCTCGTCGAATTCGACGACAGCGGTCTCGAAACCTGGTGTGACGATGAGCGTTTCGAGGTGACCGGCGAGCGCATCGGCGAATACGCCGCAGCCACCAACGATCCGATCGAGGCGCATCTCGCGGGCAAGGTCGCCTCGCCGGTCTTCGCGATCGTCCCCGTCTTCGAGGCGATGATGATGCCGGTGATCGAGGTCGCGCCGATGGACATCTTCGGCCGGGTCCTGCACGGCGAGCAGGACTTCCACTTCCACCGCGCCATCCAGCCGGGCGACCGGCTGGTCTCGCGCGCCAAGGCGACCGGTTACACCAGCCGGTCCAACGGCACGGCCATCACCATCCTCGTCGAATGCCGCACCGAGGCATGGGAATTGGTCAATGAGCAGTACCTGACCGCCTTCTTCCGCAATATCGACGCTGGCAAGACGGTCGGTGCCGCGGCGCCCGCGCACAAGTTCGACGAGAACCTGCGGACACAGCCGCCGGTGGCCGTTGTCCCGCAGCATGTGGACGACGACCAAACCTTCCGATACTCACCGGCTTCCGGCGACCCCGTGCCGCTGCACCTGGACGAGCAAGTGGCAAAGGACGCCGGGCTGCCCGGCATCATCGCGCACGGGCTGTGCACCATGGCGTTCGCGTCGTGGGCGGTGCTGACCGAGGTTGGTGGGTCGGATGTCCACCGGCTGAAGCGGTTTGCGGTGCGCTTCGCCAAGATGGTCTTCCCCGGTGACGATCTGGAGACCCGGATCTGGAAGGTCGGTTCCGCCGACGGCATCACCACCTACGCCTTCGAGACCGTGCGCGGTGAAGATGTCGTCCTCAGCGACGGACTCGCCGAGATCGCGGAGTGACCGTTCGCCGGGACGGTTCCGCCGTCCCGGCGAAGGTCGTTGTCCAGTCGCAACTTTCAGCACAGACTTCACGAAGAGGAGACATCGATGGGTGCACTCGAAGGTCGAGTAGCCATCATCACCGGCGCCGGTCGCGGCATCGGTCGCGAGCACGCGCTGCTGTTCGCCCGTGAGGGCGCGGCCGTGGTCGTCAACGACCTCGGTGGTAGCAATGCGGGCGAGGGCACCGACACCACGCCCGCGCAAGAGGTCGCGAACGAGATCATCGCCGCCGGTGGCACCGCGGTCGCCAACACCGCGAACATCGCTACCTGGGACGGCGCGAAAAACGTGGTCGACCAGGCGATTTCCGAGCTCGGTGGCCTCGATATCGTGGTGAACAACGCGGGCATCCTGCGCGACGCGTTCATCGCGGGCCTGGACGAGGCGCAGTGGGACGCGGTGATCGCCGTGCACCTCAAGGGTCACGCCGCTGTGCTGCACCACGCCGCCGCCTTCTGGAAAGACCAGAGCAAGGCGGGCAATCAACCGAACGCCGCGGTGATCAACACCGCGTCCGCCTCCGGCACCACCGTGCCGAACGCGGGCCAGGCCAATTACGGCGCGGCCAAGGCGGGGATTGCCGCGCTGACCCTGGTCGCGGCCGACGAACTGGCCCGCTACGGCGTGCGCGTCAACGCCATCGCGCCGATCGCGCGCACCAGGCTCACCCTGGCCACGCCCGGCATGGGCGCCATGATGGCGGCCGAGGCCGACGAGGTCGAAGACGGTGAGTTCGACGCCTTCAGCCCCGCCAACATCTCGCCGCTGGTCGCCTACCTCGCCTCGGACAAGTGCCCGATCACCGGCAAGGTGTTCGCGGTGCAGGGCGGTGCCATCTCCGAGCTGGCCGGTTGGCACGATGTGAAGACGATCGAGACCGAGGGACCGTGGCTGATCGACGACATCTCCGCTCGGCTGCCCTGAGCTCGCCGGAACGATAAGGAGAACAACGATGTTCGAATGGTCCGAGACCGATGTGATGATCCGCGATGCCGTGCGGACGTTCATCGACAAGGAGATCCGGCCCAATCTGGATGCGCTGGACAGCGGCGAATTGTCGCCGTACCCGATCATCCGGAAGCTGTTCAGCGAGTTCGGGATCGACGCCATGGGTGGCGAGGCGGTGGACAAGCTGCTCGGCAAACAGCGCGCCAAAGAGGCCGCCATCGCCGCGGGCGAGCCACTGCCGGAGAAGAAGGAAAAGTCCTCCGGCGGTAGCCCGTTCGCCGGGCAGGAATCGCTGATGGCCGTGCTGATCGGCGAACTGTCCGGTGTCTGTATGGGTTTGGTCACCGCGATGGGCGTCAGTATCGGTCTCGGCGCGACCACCATCATGTCGCGCGGCACGCTGGCGCAAAAAGAACGCTGGCTTGCCGACATCGTGACCATGAAAAAGGTTGCGGCATGGGCGATCACGGAGCCGGATTCGGGATCCGACGCGTTCGGCGGCATGAAGACCTACGTCCGACGGGACGGTGACGACTACCTGCTCAACGGCCAGAAGACCTTCATCACCAACGGCCCGTTCGCCGACGTGATGATCGTCTACGCCAAGCTCGACGAGGGCGACGGCGGCGACAAGCGCGAGCGCAAGGTGCTCACCTTCGTCCTCGACAAGGGCATGGAGGGACTCACCCAGGGCAAGCCGTTCAAGAAGATGGGCCTGCACGCCTCGCCAACCGGCGAGCTCTTCTTCGACAATGTCCGCCTCGGCAAGGACCGTCTGCTCGGCGAAACCGAGGAGCACAAGGGCGGCGACGGCAGGGAGAGCGCCAGGTCCAGCTTCACCGCGGAACGCATCGGTGTCGGCTTCATGGCGCTCGGCATCATCAACGAATGTCACCGGCTCTGCCTGGATTACGCGAAGAATCGCAAGCTCTGGGGCCAGGAGATCGGTCGTTTCCAGCTCGTCCAGCTCAAGCTGGCCAAGATGGAAATCGCCAGGATCAACGTGCAGAACATGGTGTTCAACACGCTGGAGCGGGGTCGCGCCGGCAAGCCGCCGACGCTCGCCGAGGCCTCCGCGATGAAGCTCTACGCATCCGAGGCGGCCACCGAGGTTGCCATGGAGGCAGTGCAGCTGTTCGGCGGCAACGGGTACATGACCGAGTATCGCGTGGAACAACTCGCGCGCGACGCCAAGTCGCTGATGATCTACGCGGGCAGCAACGAGATCCAGGTGACGCACATCGCCAAGGGTCTGCTGGCATAACGGTTTTGCGGGGTCCCGGGTGCGCTACAACGGCGTGCGTGCTCGGGATGCCCTGTTCCGCCATCGAAACGCCGCTGGTCCTACGCACCGCGCTGGTGCGAGCTCGCAAAGGGGCAACCGGGCGATGATCACCGAAACCACGGCGCGCTACCACGGCGTCACGACCCGGGTCCTGTCCGTTTCCGGCTCCGGCACCCCGATGCTACTGCTGCACGGTTACGCCGACAGTGCGGACACCTGGCGCGGCGTCCTCGCCGCGCTGGCGGCCGAGGGACGTGCGGCGTTCGCCGTCGACCTCCCGGGCTTCGGCCTCGCGGATCCGCGCGAGCCAGGCCCGCTGACTTCACAGTTCGACAGCTTCGTCGACGCGATCATCGCCGAGCACGGCCCGCTGGCCCTCGTCGGCAATTCGCTCGGCGCCGCCACCGCCTTGCACGCCGCCGCCCGGCATCCGGATGAGGTCACCGCCGTGGTCGCCCTCGACGAGCCACTCCTGGCCCGGCACTGGCTGGCCCGGGTCGGTCGGTTACGTGAATACCGGATGTTCTGCCGCCTCGTTGCCCTGCTGCCCATCCCGACCGCGCTGGTCCGCTGGGGTGTCCGGCGTGCGGTGGCGCTGTTCGTCTACGGACCCGGCGTCCTCGCCGACCCCGAATTCCTCACCACCGCCGTGCGTTCGGTGCCCGATATGGCCGCCGTCGCCGCGCGCGGCCTGGACGCCACCCGCTACGCCCGCGAACATCCCTTGGGTCACGTCGATCTCGTCATCACCTGCCCGGTTCTGGTCGTGCACGGCACCAAGGACCGCATCATCCCGATCTCCGCCGCCCGTGCCTTGCACGCCATGCTGCCCGGCAGCGAGTTCGTCGCCCTTCCCGGCGTCGGCCATTGCCCGCAACTGGACGTCCCCGACGAGGTCTGCCGACTGCTACTGGGCTTTCCGCGATCCGGCAGCAAGCAGACCGGCGTCGCTTCCTGAGTGGCGATTACAGTCCGGGCGGTGGTAACCGAGTGGGGTTGTCGCCGTTGATGATCTGGTTCATCCGGTGTGCTACGTGTCCTTTCCACTCCGGGTGTGTCAGTACATAGAAGCGTTGTTCGTGAATTGCCCGTACCACGTGCTCGCCGATAACTCGCGGACTTGTACCGAGCGCGAATGCTTTCCGGGCGGCTTCGGCATTCCAGCCGTCGGGGCGCGGGCCGACGTCGGGAAACCGATTCGGCCGATTACGCTCGGAATCAAAGATGTTTGTGTCGACCACCCCGGGAAGCAGCACCGATATCCGCGGCTTGAAACCGCCGTCGATGAGCTCGAGATAGACGGTCTCCGACAACGCCAGCACCGCCGACTTCGTCGCACCGTACAGCGACGATCCGCCGACCACCGCGGCAAGTGACGCGGTATTGACGATGTGCGCCGCCTCACCCTGCTCGATCATGATCGGCAGAAAGATGCTGTGGCCGTGCACCACACCCATCAGGTTGACCCCGAGAATCCACTGCCAATCATCCAGCGTGCTGTTCCAACTGGGCCTGCTACCCGCATAGACCCCTGCGTTATTGCATAGAACATGGACGGCCCCATACTTTTCCAGCGTCGCCTCGGCCAGCGTCGTAACATCTTCCGGCGCCGAAACATCCGCCACTACGGCATGCACATCCGCTCCGGCAGTGCGGAATTCGGCTGCGGTCGAATGCAGCGCGGCGACCTCTACATCACTCAGCACCACCCGCATCCCCGCATCGGCGAATGCTTCGGCCATACCCCGGCCGATTCCGCTGGCCGCCCCGGTAACAACAGCGACTTTGCCTCGCAGATCGTCCATTTACCCTCCACCCTGTGCCGGACCAAGACCGGTCAACAGCGTAGAAGCGCAACGCTCCGCAATACATCGCCCCGCAGACCGATGTATTGCGGGTGTCACCCGGGCTAAAATGAAGTGGGACCAGGAAATGTCCCGCGCTTCGAACGCCGACTACCCCTGGCCCTCGAGCGACGCGGGCTGCTGCTTCCTCAGCAGATCGACCACCACATCCAACGTCTGCGAGTTCTGCCGCACCATCACCGCCAACTCGCCCACCTGCCCTTCGAGCCTGGCCACCCGAGCAGGCAATTCCACAAGCTGATCCATCTGTTCCGTCAGGAAATCCACCCGGCCCGTCAGGTGGTCCACTCGTCCGGTCAGGTGATTCATGTGTCCGGTCAGGTTGTCCACGTGCCCGGTGAGGTCGTTCAAGTGTCCGGTCAGGTCATTCACGTGTCCGTTGAGATCGTTCAGGTGTCCCGCCAGGTCATTAACGTGCCCGGTGAGGATGTCTACGCGTCCGGTCAGCCCGTCGACGCGTTCGGCGAGTCCGTCTACGTGTTGTGTGAGTCCGTCGACGCGTCCTGTGAGTCCGCCTACCTGTTCTGCGAGTCCGTCGACGCGTCCTGTGAGTCCGTCTACGTGTTCTGTGAGTCCGTCAACTCGTCCCGCGAGCCCGTCCACTTGCTCAGGCAGCGGTGCAAGACGGTCTACTTGCTCGGTCAGGTAGTTCACCTGGCCCGCAAGCCCATCCACTCGTGCTGGTAGTGGTGCCAGCTGGCTGACTTGCTCCGCCATCTCGTCTACTCGCGGCGTCAGACAGCTCATTTGTTCTGCGAGCTGATCCAGTCGTGCTGGTA